>JACAFB010000039.1 GCA_013388545.1 Ignavibacteriaceae bacterium | reverse complement strand
GATGGTAAGTCTGGATAGTCTTGTCGACGAACCAATCCTTGATTGCGGCCGCATATTCATTGAAATGGGGCGAAGCTCGATGAGCGGCGAAGGACTCGCTGTCGGCGTACTTCTCATAAAGGAAACACTTCAACCCGTCCTCCGAAAAACTGACGTCGAACTGCCTGCACCCCGGCTCATGGCGCAAACTGGATGCGGCGTTCTTCAGGATCGCTTCACGGAAACCCTCACGGTTTTGCGGTTTGATTTCGTAGATGACTGTCACGACGAACATTGATTCTCCTCAGAAAAAGATGCTGGATGCTGGATGCTGGATGCTTGGGAGGAGCCTCTTCCCAGCATCCAACATCCAGCATCGAGCATCTTTTTTCATAGTTTCAGGGCGTCGCCCAGCGTCATGAACGACTCCTCTGGAAAAGATGCCGGATGCCGGATGCTGGAACAAGCCCTGGAATCCAGCATCCATCATCCAGCATCCAGCATCCAGTATCCAGCATCCAGAATCCAGCATCCACTTTCCGCAGTTAAATCCGGTAAATTAAATTTCTATTATTAATAATGTTAAGTTTTCCTTTGTTAAAATGTTTAATTAAATTAAAACAAATAATTGAAATCCTTCTTATCATAAACTAAATATTGAGGTTATTATGAAATTAACATTTTCATTGGTTCTTTCGATACTTATTCTTGGATTAAACTTAACTTCTGCACAGGACAACAAGCTGAGTAGAACGGGTACCGGAAACAACTTTAAAAACACTCCCATTTCATACTTTAATACTGAATCCATACTCTTTTCAGATAATATGAATGCATCAAATACCATTGCCGGATTACAGTCGAGGGGATGGATTGTATTAAACGAAGATGGTGGCGGAACAACCGATGCTTTTTATCAGGGAAATTCTGGCGTATTTCCTGCTTACGAAGGTCCTGATACTGGTTATGTTGCTTCAAATTATAATGGAGCGAACGGCTTTTTAATAAATCATTGGTTAATATCTCCTCCAATCACCGTGAATGTCGGTGACACTCTGAGCTTCTGGCATCGTTCACCTGATGGAAATGCATGGGATGATTCAATTTATGTTCGCTACTCAACAACTGCAGGCACAATCCCATCAGCATTCGATGTAACGTGGGGAAGATATTTAGTCAGTGAATCCGGATGGGCAAGATGGACAGGTACTTTCCAGCATTCCGGAACTATAAGGTTTGCAATTCAATATTATTTAACAGACGGTGGACCTTCAGGAAATCATTCGAATTATATGGGATTAGATTTAATCCAGGTAATTTCAGGTCCTGCAATGGGCGGTCCGTTCCTGGTAGAAAATTTTGATTACCCGGTTGGTGATTCGCTCGGCGCTCACGGCTGGAACTGGCACAGTGGAACCGGAACAACTATTCTTGTAACTGCAGGAAGTCTGTCTTATGCCGGTTATCCTGAGTCAGGAATCGGAAATTCAACCACTCTGTTTGGTGGTTCAGGTTCACGTGAAGATATGAACAGGTTGTTTACTTCAGTTACAACCGGTTCGGTTTATGCGGCTGTTCTTGTGAATGTTCAGGCAGCTGCAACAACAGGTGATTATTTCTTACATTACAGTACTAATCCTCATACTACAAGTTTCAGAGGAAGAGTTTTTGTTAAAGACAACGGTGCGGGTGCATTCCAGTTCGGATTGAGTAAAGCAAGCACTTCAACTGTTGTTTATACATCAGGGACTTATAACTACAACACAACTTATCTGCTTGTGCTTAAATACGAAGTCGTTACAGATGTTACCGGATCGGACGACCTGGTTAAGCTTTATATTAATCCTGTCTTGTCGAATCCTGAACCGGTTTCAGCAGATTTGACAAATACAGATACCGGCTCTGATATCGGAGTTGGTGCAATTGATATCAGGCAGGGAGCGCAGGCTTATACAGTCCAGCTTGATGGAATCAGAATCGGAACAACCTGGTTTGATGTTGTGCCTGTTGAGTTAACTTCATTTACTGCATCAGTTGCAAACGGAAGTGTAAGACTTAACTGGACAACCGCCACCGAAGTCAACAACGCAGGATTTGAAGTTGAAAGAAGATCAGTTAATAACGACTGGCAAAAAATAGGTTATGTCAGTGGAAGCGGCACAACTACCGAATCCAGAAGCTACAGCTTTATTGATAATAATCTTAATGCTGGTCAATATTCATACAGACTTAAACAGGTTGACTATAACGGAACATTTGAATATTCAAATGAAATTAACGTAGAAGTTACCTCACCTGTTGCTTTTGATCTTTCACAAAATTATCCTAATCCATTCAACCCGGCTACAAAGATTAACTTCTCATTACCCGCAGCAGGAAATGTTAAACTTGCAGTCTTTAATCTGTTGGGAGAAGAAGTTGCAACTCTGGTGAATGGCTTCAGGGCAGCAGGTACTTACAGTGTTGATTTCAATGCTGCAAATCTGAATTCAGGTTTGTATTTCTACAGACTTGAAACCGAAAACTTTAGTAAAACAATGAAGATGACTTTGCTCAAGTAAGATTTAAGAACAAATAAAAATCAGAGAAGAGGTCATGGAGAAATCTGTGACCTTTTTTCTTTTTGGGGGAAGAAGCAAGAGGATTGTAGAAATTGTTTCATTGTTAAATTGTTTTATTGCTGCATTGTTAAATTGCTTTTTATCAGGTATCTGTAATCCAGTATCCAGCATCCGGTATCTAGTATCCAGCATCCAGCATCCAGCATCTAGCATCCAGCATCCATCAACGTATCCGGCAAATAAGATTTTTTATTTGAACTTCATTAGTTATTTTCACTGGCCGATATTCAACTTAATTTTAGCATAATGAAAAAGATAATTTTACTATTTACGATTATTGCTTTCGGATTCAGCTTTCAATCCGGAGATGACAAAGAAAAAAACAAAATTCAGTTACAGAGCTTTCCAAAATCTGATGTTTTTATGCAAGGATTTTACTGGAATTCACCTCCCGGGGGAATCTGGTACGATTCATTATCAAACATTGCCGCAAGATTAGCATCAGCAGGATTTGGTGCACTATGGATTCCACCAGCTTCAAAAGGTGGCGGTGGTTTATCGATGGGCTACGATGTCTATGATTATTATGACTTTGGTAATTACAATCAGAAGGGAAGTATTGAAACACGATTTGGCAGCAGAACTGAAATGGAAAATATGGTTCAGGTTTTTCAGTCCGTTGGTGTAGAGCTTTTTTATGATGCAGTTATAAATCATTCGGGAAATGCTGACCAGCAGGCACCCTACCAATGCGGAACCGGCTCAGGCTATGTGATTTTCAATCCGCTGAGCGGCAGATTTCAGAGAACTGCAGCAAACTTTCATCCGAATAATATTCACTGTGATAACAACGCACCTTACCATAACAAAATATTCTTCGAGGATTTGTGTCATTATTCTGCCGGTACAAAAGACAGTCTTATTGTCTGGATGGATTACGTTATTAATGATCTGCAATTCAATGGATTCAGGATTGATGCGATCAAGCATATTGAGCCGCAGATAATTGCTCAAATTACACAGGCATTTCCGGCCATCTATATGGTTGGTGAACATTGGAGCGGCGTTGGAGAAATAATCGATTATTACAACCAGGTGGTTTCAAACGGCGGAAACGTAAGTCTTTTCGATTTTCCTCTCCGATATGTTCTTAAAGATATGTGCAACAACACCTCCGGCTCTTTCAATATGAATAACCTTGACGGGGCAGGTTTGATAAACTCGGGAATGTCGCCTTTCAGCGTTTCAACTTTTGTTGAGAATCATGACTTTGACAGGATTGGCTGGGATGGAACAATAAGTCCCGGTCATGATCCGGTTCTCTTTGATAAACCCATGGCTTATGCTTACATAATTTTCTCCGAAGGACGACCTTCGGTTTTCTTTAAGGATTATTTTGATTATGGCAATAGCGGTGCTATTGATACACTTATCTGGATCAGGCAGAAATTTCTCGGCGGAAATACAACCAAAAGAGGAGGATTAAATCCATACTATATCCGGCAGGATGGTAACCAGGATCAGAATTTACTTTCGCAGGATATTTATGTCGCAAGAAGAAATGGTTATCAGACACAGCCCGGAGGCTATCTGGTTATAAATGATAATCCATCTCAGTGGATAGATATTTATGTTGATACAGAGCTGCCGATTGGAACCTGGTACAAAGATTACACGGGAAGAGACTTAAATAAACAGGTTCTGCCGCCCGGACCGGGAGGAACTAAAAACCGTATAAAGCTTTGGGCTCCGCCAAGAAGCTATACTATTTATGTCCCTGATACAACCCAGCAGATAAATAATCCGCCTGTTCTAAATAATGTTCCGGATCAGACCGGTTACACAAATTCATATTTCAAATATCAGTTAAAAGCATCTGATGCAAATAACGATCCATTGAATTTTTCGGTCAGTGGAAAACCAAACTGGCTGAATCTTTCACAATCAGGATTGCTTTTTGGCACTCCTGCTTTTTCGGATACCGGAATCTCAACAATAATTGTATCTGTTTCTGATCCGGCTGGTTCGGTTGCTAAGGATACATTTAACCTGAAGGTTGAAACTAACTTTGCACCAACTATCAATTCTATCAATGATACGACAATTAAAGCAACGATAAGGTATGAATATCAGGCTTCGGGGAGTGATCAGGATGGAGACACTTTGCATTATATACTTGCCCAGGCGCCCGGCTGGCTTAATATAGGTGAGTTTTCAGGATTGATCAGCGGAACTCCTTCCGTTGGCGATACAGGCGTCTATAATATTTGGGTTAAGCTTACAGACGGCAAAGGTGCATTTGATTCTACAGATTACCAGTTAACAGTTATAAAAAATACTGATACCGTAATCGCAACTTATGGTAAGCCGGTAATCGATGGAAATATTTCAATCAGTGATAGTGACTGGCTTGAAGAATGGAGAATTGTTGCCGATCCCGATACCGATAGTTTCTGGCATCCGGTTGATTCTCTTGATAATGAATTGATGGGAATCTTTGCAACCTGGGATGCAGATTCTTTATATATCGGAGTTGATTATGTCATTAACGACAATTACAATACTTTAATGCTGTATATTGAAGCAGGACTTCCCGGCGGAGTTACTAACTTTAATTCGAATTCGGGTTATGTTGGTGATTACGCCAAGAACTTCAGGTTCAGAAGTAATGATGCAATTGATTTCTTCACGGCTGCATATTATCTCGATGCGCCGTTATTTTATAAAACAGAATCGAATAATTCTATTAATCTCTCAGCTGAAACAAATTCGAAACGGGGAGATAATGCAAGAAGCAGTGAGATGGCTGTTGCGTGGAATACATTATATAATCTTGGAGCCGGATTAATTCCGCAAAATGTTTCATTGAAATTTGTTGCAGTTGTTGCAGGAGGATTTAATTACGGAGGCGGCGATTCTGCACCGGATAATCCTGATATTGATGGAAATGCAGGACCGGATAGCTTGATTAATTTTGCGGCGATCTTCCCTGATCAGGATGGTGATGGAATTCCTGATCCTACAATTATTCTTGATGTTGAAGATGAAAGCTTGCGCAAAATAATTCCGGATAAGTTTGTATTAATGCAGAACTATCCCAATCCCTTCAATCCTGTAACTAATATTTCATTTGACATACCTGAACGCGTACAGGTTGAGGTTAAAGTTTTCGACATTCTGGGAAGAGAAGTTGCGGTTATTGTAGATGAATTTATGGAACCGGGGACTTACAGATATCAATTTAATTCATACGGTTTACCAAGTGGAATTTATTTCTTCCGTTTGTCGGCTGGTTCATTTACCGATGTTAAAAAAATGGTACTGCTTAAATAATTAATTCTGGCACAAACTTAGTAAGATTTTCAAACTCAGCCAGTGAGAAAATTGTTAAAGATTACTAAATTTGTGCCCGGATTTTAACAAAGAAATAAATGTTTGGATTTGTAAAATCGGGGCGGCTTAGCCCGAATAAACAGGTTGACTTTTTTGAACATGTAAGAAGAAGACGTCGTAAAATTCTTATTGGATTCGTGATTTTTGGTTTTATCATCCTCAATGTAATCCTCTACGTCGTCACAAGATCATAGTTTAATATCTTTTTCTGTTTCTGCCTGATTAAAAAAATATAAATGGAAAGTAATAAACTCTACATAGAAACCTACGGTTGTCAGATGAACTTTGCCGATACTGAAATTGTACTTGGCATTCTGAAAAACCATGGATATTCACTGGCTGAAAATCCTGATGAGGCTGATGTCATTCTTCTTAATACATGCAGTATAAGAGACAATGCCGAACAACGGATTTACGGACGGCTGGGGAATCTTAAAGTACTGAAGAATCATAATCCGGATCTTGTGCTTGGTATTCTCGGTTGTATGGCTGAAAGATTGAGAGATGATTTAATTCTGGAAAAGAAAGTCGTTGACCTGGTTGTCGGTCCTGATGAATACCGCCGGCTTCCGGAGTTAATTGATGTCGCATTTAATGGCGGCAAGGGAATTGGGGTCAAATTATCAAGAACTGAAACTTATGATGATATTGTTCCTCATCGCGAAGATGGATTGCAAGCCTGGATTTCGGTGATGCGCGGATGTGATAAATTCTGCACATTTTGTGTTGTTCCGTTTACCCGCGGGAGAGAAAGAAGCCGTCAGCTTGCCAGCATTGTGGATGAAGTAAAACAGCTTTCCGACCGTGGATTCAAAGAAGTTACATTACTCGGGCAAAATGTAAACTCTTACAAAGATGAAGAAAATGATTTTGCCGATCTTCTTTCAGCCTGTGCTGAAGTCGATCGTTCAATGAGAATTCGATTTACAACCTCACATCCCCAGGATCTTTCCGATAAGCTTCTTTATACCATTTCGGAATATTCGAATATCTGCAACTATATTCACCTGCCTGTGCAGTCAGGTTCCGACAGAATTCTTGAGCTGATGAACAGAACATACACTATCGATCATTATCTCAAGCTAATTGAAAAAGCTAAAAAGATAATTCCCGGGGTTAGCTTTTCGACTGATATTATTTCAGGATTTCCCACTGAAACTTATGAAGATCATATTATGACTCTGGATCTTATGACTCAGGTCAGATATGACGGAGCTTATATGTTTAAATATTCTCCTCGTGAAGGAACAAAAGCATTCAAGATGAATGATGATGTTCCTGATGATGTAAAAACCAAACGTCTGCAGGAAATAATTGATCTTCAATCAAAAATATCCTATGAAATTAATCAGCAGTTAATTGGCAAAGAAGAAATTGTACTTGTTGAAGGTCCAAGTAAAAAATCAGAACTATTCCTTTCCGGAAGAACGGACTCAAATAAAGTTGCAATCTTTCCTTCAGCAACAAACATTAAACCCGGCGATTATGTGAAGGTTAAAATTAAAAGAGCTACTCAGGCAACTTTATTCGGTGATTTTGTCTGCCAGGTTGATCCGTTTAATTTATCAGCGCTTAAAACTGCATAATTGTTTCAATTTAATCTTCTCTTTTTATTCTTTATTTTTCAGGCGTGTGATTAAATCAAAACCGTGCAAATTAAAATGAAGAAATTATTTTTATTGATTTCAATACTGGTTGGTTGCCAGTTTACAAACAGTGTGGAACTCCTTGCTCAGGAAGTTGACATCGTTCCTTACCTTAAGATGATTGAATCCGGGAATATTGAAGAACCAAGCGAGAAACTTGCTGAATTAAAACTCGTAAATCCTGATGATCCATCTGTTATGTTTTTAGATGCAGTGCTTACAACTAATGGTGAAACTGCATTAAAAATCTATAACCGCATTCTTGAAAAAAATCCTGATTCAAAATATGCGGATGCTTCTGTCTACAGGATTTATTCTTATTACTATGCTTTAGGTTTGTATAAAACCGCCTCGGAGTATCTGAATAAATTAAAAACTGAATATCCTGAATCGCCATATATTAAAATTGCCGAGAGAAAATTACCGCAGAAGGATGATTTTGTAACTCAGAATCTGGATACTCAGAATGAAAAAAAACAGGAAACGACTGGACTTGATTATAAGTTTACAATTCAGGCCGGGGCTTTCAGCAATATCTTGAATGCGCAACAGCTTCAGAAGAACTTTGAAGAGTCGGGTCTCTTTTCCGAAATTAAAGATAAAACTGTAGGGGGCACAATTTTTCACGTGGTTTATGTCGGCAAATTTGTTACTGAGGATGAAGCATCAAAATTTCTTGATGTGATCAATCCAAGATTTAACCTTTTGGGGAGGATCGTTAAAACTGATTAGAAGGTTCAGATTTGCAAATTAAATTTATTGGAACCGGTTCGGGGAAAACTTCTCTTAAAAGATTTCATTCCTCTCTGCTTATTACTTCAGGAAATTATAATTTACTTTTTGATTGCGGCGACGGGACTGCAAGGGCGATGCTAAGCTCTGAAATTCCGTTTAATTCTGTTGATGCAATCTTAATTTCACATTTACATCCTGACCACTACTCCGGGCTTGTATCATTGATAGTTCAAATGAAAATGAATAACAGGAAAAACCCACTACAAATTTTTATCAATGAAGCTTCCGGCGAATTCATAAAATCTTTTTTACTGAATTCGTATTTACTGCCAGAGAGAATGGAATTCGAACTTAAGATTGAGCTGTTTAAGCTTGAGAGTGAACAAACTATAAATGATCAGATGTCTTTTTTCTCATTGTTAAATAGTCATTTGCAAAAATATCGGGAATATAAATCTGCTGAAAAAATTAGTTTGAACTCAAGCAGTTTCATTTTTAATCTGGAGAATAAATCGATCTATATATCCGGTGATATCGGCAGTTCAGATGATTTGTCAATATTAAAAAACCGGAAGTTGGATTTGATGATTCTTGAATCCACTCATCTCCGATTAAATGAAATTATTAATCTTTCAGAAAATTTTCCTGACGCTGATATTTACCTGACCCACATTGATGATGATGATGAAAATGATTTGTTTCAGTTTCTGATTGGCCTTAATGCAAAGCTTAGAAACAGAATAATGCTGGCCGCTGACGGAGAAACAGTAATTATTTAATTGACATTTCTTCAGGTTACCTTTCATTAATTCGTTAAATGCATTAATTTAACATTGAAAATGAACTATGTTTATCTGAATGTAATTTTTTATCTGCCATAATGACAAAAGAAGAATTTAAGAGAAAGTTTGGGATCGTTGGTAAATCTCAGGAAATTTCAGAACTGGTTGATATTGTAATGCAGGTGGCGCCGACTGATATTACTGTTTTGATATATGGTGAAAGCGGTGTTGGAAAAGAAGTCTTCGCCAGAGCAATTCACAGCTACAGCTTAAGAGCAAATAATCAGTTGGTTTCAGTAAACTGCGGTGCAATTCCTGAAGGCCTGCTTGAAAGCGAGCTTTTCGGCCACAAGAAAGGGTCATTTACAGGTGCAGTTGAGCATCGAAGGGGATACTTCGAAATCGCAGATGGTGGGACCCTGTTTTTAGATGAGATTGCAGAAACTCCCCTTACCACACAAGTTAAGTTATTAAGGGCAATTGAATCAAAAGAGTTTATGAAAATCGGTGCTGAAACTGTAAGCAAGGTTGATGTCAGGCTAATTACCGCAACAAATAAAAACCTACAGCATGAAGTTGATGCAAAAAGATTTCGTGAGGATCTTTATTTCAGACTTAAAGCAGTAACATTAACAATCCCACCGTTAAGAAAAAGAAAAAGAGATATTGAAGAGCTAACTAACTATTTTCTTGAAGCATATGCTGCCAATAATTCTATTGATAAACCTGTTGTAACCAATGAAGCAATGGAGCTTCTCCTTGAATATAACTGGCCCGGCAACGTACGGGAATTGAAGAATACAGTTGAATCGGCAATAGCCTTAAGTAAAACCGGAGTAATAGATGCCCCGGCGTTTTTTCACTTACTGAAAATTGAAGAGAATAAATCGGTCAATAAAAATCTTCCTGTTTTTGTTAATCGTTCACCCGAAGATGTAGACCGTGAATTATTTTACCGGGCATTGTTTGAAATAAAAAAAGATCTTATCGAGATTAAGGACCTTATCGTTGAAAGAAAGAAAGAGATTTCATCTTTGACATCCAGTGAGATACCTGAGGAAATTTTACCTTTGAGCCAGCTTGAAAAAGAATCGATTCAAAAAGCGCTTCTTTATACAAAAGGAAATAAAAGGGAAGCTGCAAAATTGCTCAAAATCAGCGAACGCACTTTATATCGAAAAATCAATGAATATAATATTTAAACGCTTGAAATGAATCAAAAACAAAGGTTTCGCATCAGATGAAGCACCAATTTGGATCAAGAAGTAATTTGCTAAAGATAACATTTATCTTGTTTGTAATGGGTCTGGTTACTAATTTTGTTGCCTGCTGTGCGTACTCTTTTACCGGTGCTTCGGTACCGGAACACTTAAGGACGATAGCAATACCGATAGCTGATGATAGAAGCGGTGTTGGTGAACCCGGATTGAGGGAACTTCTGACAAATGAATTGATCAGAAAGTTTATTGATGACAACACCCTTCAGGTTACAGAAAAAACCAAAGCTGATGCAGTGCTCGAATGTACAATTACTTCTCTTTCTGATGCTCCTTCAGTTGTTACTGCGGGAGAGAATGTGACATCGAGACGCGTTACAGTTTCTGTCAGAGTAGTATATCGGGATTTGGTTAAAAGAAAAACAATATTTGAAAAAGTTTTTACGAATTACGGCGACTATACTTCGGGCTCAAGAAGACCCGCAATTGAAGATGCTGTAAATAAAATTACAGAGGATATTCTTCTCGACACTGTATCGGGCTGGTAATTAAAATAGTTTTTAATTAAAAGGAAAAATAATTTATGGAAGATATAGTACTTATTGGCTATTTCATCTCACTTTTAATCTTATTCGTTTTTGGTCTTCACGGATTTATTATGATTTTCTATCATCAGAAATACCGTGATGTTAAACATGTTCCCAAAAATCAAATTGATACCGATAGTCAGGTTACTATTCAATTGCCTCTCTATAATGAAATTTATGTGGTCGAAAGATTGATTAATGCTACTTGCAATATCGACTATCCGAAAGATAAAATGGAAATCCAGGTTCTTGATGATAGTACCGATGAAACAGTTGATGTGGTTGCAAAAATTGTTGAAAGCAAACAAAAAGAAGGCTTCGATATTCATCACATTCGGAGAGGCTCAAGGGAAGGTTTTAAAGCAGGTGCTTTGAAAGAAGGATTGAAAAACGCTAAAGGTGAATATATTGCAATTTTTGATGCTGATTTTATCCCTCATCCTGATTTTCTTAAAAAAACTCTTTCATTCTTTACTGATGACCGTGTCGGAATGGTTCAGACAAGATGGGAACATCTTAATGGTGATTATTCTATTTTAACTAAAGCCCAGGCTTTAGCCTTAGATGGACACTTCGTCATTGAACAGACCGTAAGAAATAAAGCAGGTTTCTTTATTAACTTTAATGGCACTGGCGGCGTTTGGAGAAAATCTTGTATTGAAGATGCCGGTAACTGGCACGCTGATACACTCACCGAAGATCTTGATTTAAGCTATCGTGCCCAGTTGAAAGGATGGCGCTTTGTATTTCTAAAAGATTTTACCTCACCGGCTGAGCTTCCTTCAGAAATCAATGCATTAAAAGCCCAGCAGTTCAGATGGACAAAAGGTGCGATCGAAACTTCCAAAAAAATTCTTCCGCTTATCTGGAAATCCAAAGTGCCTATGCGAATTAAGCTTCAGGCTACATTTCATCTGACAAACAACCTTGTTTTCCCATTCATTTTGCTTGCAGCAATTCTTAATGTTCCGTTGATATTCGTTAAGAACAGCGGGTCTCACGGAGCATATTTCGCACTTATGTCGGTTTTTGTTCTTGCATTTATCAGCTCGTTTTTGTTTTATCTTTACTCGCAAAAAGATATTCGAGCTGACTGGAGAAAGAAAATAGTACTCTTTCCACTGTTTATGGCAGGAAGTATGGGCTTCGCTGTTAACAATTCACGGGCTGTTATCGAAGGTTTATTGAGCAGAAAAAGTGAATTTGTCAGAACTCCCAAATTTAAAGTTGAAAATGAATCAGATGATTGGAAAAAACACCGCAAATACACGAACAGGAAGATTGGCCTTTCTGTATATGTTGAATTATTAATGGCAATCTATTGTCTTATTGGGATAGCGGCTTCCATTTATTTCCTTGAAATTGCGGCTCTTCCATTCCAGATTTTATTCTTCCTTGGATTTGCTTTTGTATCAATTACATCAATCCGGCACGCTTTAGCGAAAGGATAATTTATTGATGTGTATAAGCCATCGGATAAAATATTCATCGATAAGATAAATCTTATTTTTGAGTACAATAAGAAAACTCCTTTATTTGTCCGGATAGCAAATTCAGAAATTGAGAAAAATAATTTAGAAAGTGCAATCGGAATCCTTAAAAACGGATTGAAAGATTATCCGGATTTCGCGGTTGCACATTTTTTATTGGGGCGCGTTTTAACTCTTTCCGGTGACTATTCTCAGGCTCTCAATTACTTCAAAACAGGCAGTGAGCTAATTCATTCAAAATCTACTTACGAATACTATCTGAATTACTTAAATTCTGTTAAAAGTGAAAAATCGATAATAAGTTCAGCAAGGCTGAACAGCTTTGATGATGAATTTTCAGGGCAAATTCCGGCAAAATCGAATTTACAAACGAAAGCTGATTCAGAAAGTGGCTCTTCATCAAAATCAATTGAAGAAAGACTTGACGAGCTTGCCAGGCAATTGTCAAAAGCGAAAATTGATATCCAGTCAGAATCAACAGCCAATATTGATTCATTAGAAAAGCTTGCTACCAAAAACCCTATTGTGTCAGAAACGCTTGCAAAAATTTATATTGCTCAGAGAGAGTACAGTGAAGCAATTAAAGTTTATGAACAGCTTATAATCAGGCATCCTGAGAAAAAGCAAATGTATGAAGACAGAATTCGTGAAATCAGGGAGAATTCATTTTTCTAATTTCTCTGTTGCACAGATTAAATTTTAAACCTGTCCAATGAACCATACAAAACCCGGACAAAAACTAAGCAAATCTTTTTATCAGCGAAGTGCACTAAAAGTGGCAGCTGAATTGCTCGGTAAAATATTTGTAAAAAGAGATGGTCGTAAAGTTTTATCAGGTATAATTGTTGAGGTTGAAGCATATATCGGTTCAATTGATCAGGCGGCTCATTCATTCAGAGGAAAAACTAAAAGGAATCAGGTGATGTTTAATAAAGGCGGTTGTTTGTATGTTTACTTCACGTATGGAAATCATTTTTGCTGTAATGTTGTAACCGGGAAAGAGGAAGAAGGAGATGCTGTGCTGATCCGGGCTATTCAACCCATTGATGGAATCGATAGAATGATGTTAAACAGGTTTGGAAAAAAAAGTATCAGTCCCAAAGAAAAATTGAATTTAACAAATGGGCCGGGAAAGATTTGCTCTGCATTTGATATCAATAGTAAACATAATGGAATTGATTTAACGGGCAATGAAATTTTTATTTTAAATAACAAAAAAATCTCTGAATCAGAAATTGTCACCACAACAAGAATCGGAATCAAAAAATCAACTGAGCTTCTCTGGAGATTTTATATAAAGGATAATCCTTTTATTTCAAGAAAATGACTGACCCCCAAAATATATTGCTTGTACGAACTGACAGAATAGGAGATCTTATTTTATCATTACCTTTGGCGGGAATAATCAAAGAGAAATTTCCGGCTGCCAAAGTCAGCTTTCTCGTCAGGAATTACACAAAGCCGCTGGTTGATAATAATCCTGACCTTGATGATGTAATTGTTCTGTCAGAGAAGGGAAATAAAATTTTAGTTCTGGAGAATGTTAAAAAACTCAGGAAACATAAGTTTGAAGCAGCAATAATAATTTATCCAACTTTTATCACTGCGGTAATTATTTTTTTGAGCGGGATTAAAATAAGAATTGGTTCCGGTTATCGCTGGTATTCAATCTTGTTTAATCGAAGAGTATTTGAGCATCGAAAATACGCTGAAAAGCATGAACTTGAGTATAACGTAAACCTTTTAAAGGAACTAGGCATTGATCACAAAAGTCAGGTTGGCAAAATAAATTTCAGGTTAAATATTGATGATCAAAGTTTGAAAGAAGTAAACTCGTTTCTACTACAAAATGGATTTGATGAGAGAAAGAAAACTGTTATAATTCACCCCGGCAGCGGCGGAAGCTCGGTTGACTGGCCTCTGGAAAGATTCTCACAGCTTATACATTTGATTGACGAGAAATCACAATTCAACATACTTATTACGGGAGATAGTTCTGAAAGCAGTAAATGTCAATTCGTGGCAAAGAATTCACGGGCACTTAACCTTGCAGGGAAATTTGACCTGAAAAAACTGGTAGCTTTAATCAGTAAAGCTGATTTGTTTATTTCAAACTCAACCGGACCGATGCATATTGCTGCTGCACTGGGAAAGTATACGATCGGGTTTTTTCCTAAGATTCCATCTTGCTCGGCAAAAAGATGGGGTGCATACTCTGAAAAAAGCTTCGTTTTTGAGCCGCCGATAGATTGTAAAAACTGTAACCGGGAACAGTGCGCAAGATTAAATTGTATGAATACCATAGAATCTGATCTTGTGTTCTATCAGGTAAATAAAATTTTAAGTTCTAATTAATATGGAGAAAATGATGTTCAGTTTAATTAAGTCAATGATTAATACCGTTCTAGTAATCAGCATAATTTTTGGATTTGTGGTTGATTCTAATGCAGAGGTCGATGAATTCAGAAAGCATAAAAATAAAGCGTTTAAAGAAGGCGAAAAACTTACATTCGATGTAAAATATGGATTTGTTGTAGCTGGTATTGCCACAATGGAAGTCCCAAAAATTAAAAAAATCTCAGGCAGAGATGCATACCATATTACTTTTGAAGTAAATACCGTTCCGAGCTTTGATTGGTTTTATAAAGTCCGTGACCGTTATGAAACTTATGTAGATGTTGAGGGGATTTTTCCCTGGCGTTTTGAGCAGCATATCAGAGAAGGAAAATTCAGCCGGGACTTCTCGGCCTTCTTCGATCAAAGAAAAGGAAAAGCAAAAACCAGCGAAGGTGAATATGAAATTCCAAAATATGTTAATGATATCGTTTCTGCTTTTTACTATGCAAGAACTCTTGATTATTCAAAGTTGAAAGTAAATGACAAGCTTCATCTTCAAAACTTTTACAAGAATAAAGTTTATGAACTTGATGTAATCTATCACGGTATTGAAACTATTGAAGTTGCCGCCGGAAAATTTGAGTGTATTGTTGTCGAACCTTTGGTTCAGGAAGGCGGATTGTTTAAGAGTGAAGGCAGCATTGTCATATGGCTGACCAACGATGACCTTAAAGTTCCTGTAAAAGTGAAAACAAAAGTTGTTATAGGATCAATTGATGCTGAGTTAAACAAGTATGAAGGACTTGCAGGAAAACTTACTTCTAAACGTTAATTTTCACTTTAATGAATTTAAGTACTAGTAAGTGAAGAAGCTTCGGCTTCTTCTTTTTTTATTGTTGAGTGTGTATATGGATATAACTAACTTTAATCGTAAAATTTCCACCCGATTTTATTTTTATGAATGAAAAACAAAACAATAACGAAAATGAAATAGTTGAAGAATCTTCTTCTGATTTCCCGATGCAAATCTGGAAAATATCTCCCATTGCTGCCGCATTCATAGGATTGATCGGTGGATTTATACTTTATCAATTTGTGGGTGGCTTGATAACTATTGCTTTCTTCGGTTTTGACCTGGAAAATGCCCCGGTTAATAGTGTTCGATTACTTACTACAGCCGGTCAGATTCTTTTTATACTGCTTCCTGCATTAATTTTTGCAAAAATGTTTTATTCGAATGTTTCAGATGTAATCAGGGTTAGAATACCTGAATTTAAAGAATTTGCTCTTTTTACTGTTGGCCTGTTAATTCTTACCCCGCTTCTGCAAAGCTACCTTTATGTCCAGAACGCTGTAATTGAAATTATTGTAAAAATTTCTCCCTCTTTTGCTGCGGCAAAAAAATTACTGGATAGTTTGAATGAACTTGTTGAAAAAACATATATCAACATTATCTCTGCGGATACTTTTGCAGAGCGTTTGCTTGTTCTTTTTATTATTGCTGTAATTCCCGCAATTTGCGAAGAGGTTATGTTCAGAGGCTACGTTCAGAGAAGCTTTGAATATAAACTCAAACCTTTAACATCAGCGATTATTACTGCACTCTTTTTTGGAGTATATCATTTTAATCCTTATGGAATCCTGCCTTTGATTGGCTTAGGTTTATTTTTTGGATTTGCTGCTTACACAAGTAATTCTATTTTGATACCGATGTTTTTGCATTTCCTCAACAATTTTGTTGCGGTTATTTCCTTTTTTGCATTTGGAAATGACGAATTGCTAAGCTCTGACGTGAGCAATCAATCGGATCTTTTATCTGCAATTGTTGTTTTAATTGCTTCGATTTTGGTTTTTGTGCTTTATGTGTATGTTATCAAAAAATTTTATAAGAGAATTGATTTAAGCAGGAGGAATTATGCCGGTATGTCCTAATTGTTTATATGAATACATAGAAGGTATTACTATTTGTCCCGATTGTAATGCTGTTCTTGTAGATTCCGAAGATCTTCCGAAATTTGAGGATCTCTCCGAGAAAGATTGGGCATTGATTTTCACAACTGACGAAGAATATAAAGCTGATATGATTAAAGACTATCTTGAAAGTGCAGGAATTGAATCAATGATTATGTCGCAAAAAGACAGAAATTTTCCTGCCCCCGGGAATCTGACAATTGTAAAACTTTTCGTGAGGAAGGAAGATATGCCTGATGCATTAAGCTTTATTCAGGAACTTGGGAAGGATAAACAGAAGAATGGAGAAGATTCTTTTGAGTAATACTGCAATAAGAATTATAGTTTCTGTAATTGCTATTCCGCTGATTCTTTTAGCTTCATATTTGGGTGAATATTTTTTCCTCACTTTTGTCAGCCTTATTGGTTTAATCTCCTATTTTGAATTTCATTTACTGGCAAAGAACAAAAGCGTTCAGACAAATTTATTAATCGGATCTTTATTTACATTGTTAATAATCCTGAACCAATATTTCCACCTCCTGGATGTTTTTCTTTTAATATTACTTTTTCTTATAGCAACTCTGACTGCAGAACTATTTAGAAATAAAGGTTCTGCAATAATGAATCTCGGCGCTACTTATCTTGGGGTTTTTTATCTTGGCTTTTGTTCAGCTTCGCTTGTAGCTCTCAGGGAATTCTTCCCACGCATAGATAATCTTTATAGTCAGGGAGGATTCCTTATTATCAGCATTTTAGCTGCAATCTGGATTTGTGATTCGGCAGCTTTTTTTGGCGGAACTGCAATGGGTAAACATAAATTATTTACCCGGGTCAGTCCAAAGAAATCATGGGAGGGAGCAATATTCGGATTTATTTTTGCAGTTGCTTCAATGGCTCTGGCAAAATTTCTGGTCCTCGGTTTTCTTAGCTGGTCTGAGGCATTAATTATCGGCTTTATTATTGGAACGATTGGTCAAATAGGTGACTTAATTGAATCACTATTAAAAAGAGATTCTGGAATTAAAGATTCCTCATCCTTGATTCCCGGCCACGGCGGTGTATTTGACCGATTTGATTCACTTCTTTTTTCTTCACCTGCTATTCTGATTTTTCTAAGGTATATATAATAATGAATAAAAAGAAAAGAGAAACAGTTAGCCTTATTACCCTGGGCTGTTCAAAAAATACAGTTGACTCGGAAAGACTTCTACGCCAGATGCAGCTCAATAAGATTAAGCTCAGCAGCAATCCTGATGAAGCGGATACTTTGATAATTAACACGTGTGGATTTATTGAAGCGGCAAAAAAGGAATCGATAAACACAATTCTGAATGCTGTTTCAATGAAGAATTCAGGAAAACTTAAAAAGGTAATCGTTGCCGGATGTCTTTCGGAAAGATATAAGAGCGATCTTGAGAAAGAGATTCCGGAAGTTGATGTTTATTTCGGAACAGAAAATTACGAGGGAATACTTAAAGAGCTTGGCGCTGAATTAAAATACAATCTTCTCGGCGAAAGATTGCTGACTACACCTTCTCATACTGCCTATTTGAAAATATCCGAAGGCTGCGATCATCCCTGTTCATTCTGTGCAATTCCTTTGATGCGTGGACTTCATAAATCCAAATCCATTGAGGAGCTTATCCGGGAAGCAGAGTTTCTTGCATCAAATAATACCAGGGAGCTTGTTTTAATTGCACAGGATACAACCGACTATGGAAAGGACCTTTACCATAAAAAAAGTCTTGCACTTCTCTTAAACAAATTATCCGAGATTGAAAAAATCAAATGGCTGAGATTGATGTATGCTTATCCATCTCGTTTCCCTGATGATGTAATAGATGTAATGGCGGATAATCCGAAAGTTTGTAAGTATATCGACATACCTCTTCAGCATATTTCTGATAATGTTTTAAAATCTATGCGCCGCGGTACTTCATCCAATCAAATAAAGGATTTGCTGTTTAAGTTAAGGGAAAGAATTCCCGGACTTGTAATCCGAACTACTTTTATTGTCGGTTACCCGAATGAATCAGAAAAAGATTTTGAATTGCTCTATAATTTTGTAAAAGAATTCAGGTTTGAAAGATTTGGTGTGTTTACATATTCTTTAGAAGAAAACACATCCGTTTTTGAAATGGGCGACCCAATCCCGGAGAAAGTAAAATCGGAAAGAAAAAATAAATTGATGGAAGCTCAGCAGGAAATTTCTGCAGAGATAAACGAGTCTTTGATTGGGCAGCAGCTCGAGGTTTTGATCGAGTCTTCTGAAAATGATTTTTATATTGGAAGATCTTACAGGGATGCCCCCGAAGTTGATGGGGAAGTGCTTATTTCGAAGAGCGGGGGGAAATTAAATGCAGGTGAATTTTATCATATAAATATTTATGATTCGAATGAGTACGATCTCTTTGGATCACTTAACAGGAAAATTTATAATGAATAGAAAAATTGTGGTTTGTTTATTTTTATTTTTAAGCACAGCAGCTTTCGCTCAAACTGATGATGCAGTTCAGAAAAATCCGGTTACGTTAAAATCAAAATTTTATCAGGACTTTCTGAATTTTGCTTCAGACAAGAAAGGTTTAACCCGTCTTGATATATTCATTCAGGTGCCTTATGAAAACATTCAGTTCATCAAACAGTCCGACAAATTCACCGCCTCATATCTGGTTACCATTTCTGTAATGGATGAAGATCAAGAAAAGCTTATTTCAGAAAAACAATGGACCGAAAAAATTGAATTAAAGAATTTTGAGCAAACGATTTCGAAGAATAACTTTAATTTAAGTCTGAGATCTTTTGAACTTACTCCCGGGAAATATTTTATCAAAACCATAGTGGAGGATAAAGACTCCAGGGAAGAGTTTAAAGCTGAAAATCTTTTTGTGGTCAGAGATTTATCTGCTATTCTTTCAATCAGCGACCCGATGTTTATAGCACAGCAGAATGTGGTTGATGGAAAGAATAAAATTCTTCCGAATGTTTCAAGGAACATAGTTACTCAGGAAGGCGGGGTGCCAATTTTCTTCGAAGTTTACTCCGACACAAGCGAAAGAATCTTAATTGAATATGCTATAACCGACAAGAAGGAAGAATATCTCTATAAAGAATCTGAAACACAGAATGTTAATCCCGGCCGCAATCAGTTTTTTTATACACTAAAAGATTCATCGCTTAGTTTGGGCAATTATATTTTAACTGTCAGGGTTTCTAATCCATACAACGATGCAACTGATCAGATATCCAAACAGTTTTTCTCAAGATGGGTTGGTGTCCCTTCAAACATCAGGGATCTTGACAATGCAATCGCACAAATGGTTTATATAGCTACCTCTGACGAGATCGATTATATTGAGGAAGCTGAAACCAAAGAAGAAAAAATTAAACGCTTTATGGATTACTGGAAAGCAAAAGATCCGACTCAAAATACTGAAGATAATCCCATTTTTGAAGAATAT
The DNA here is from genome assembly GCA_013388545.1 of Ignavibacteriaceae bacterium. Lineage (GTDB taxonomy): Bacteria > Bacteroidota > Ignavibacteria > Ignavibacteriales > Ignavibacteriaceae > JACAFB01. The sequence continues at coordinate 2,199 of JACAFB010000039.1, read as the reverse complement.
TACAGCAGAGTTGATTTTGCCAATGAAAATTTTTCAACTTACATCGAAGGATGGAAATCTGACAGGGGTATGGTTTTCATAATTCTTGGACCTCCTAATAATATTGATCGTCACCCGTTTAATTATGACAGTAAACCCTACGAGGTTTGGGAATATTATGAATTGAACCGCAGTTTTATATTTCTTGATGAAAGCGGCTTTGGAGATTATCGCTTAATTACTCCCTTATATGGAGACTTGTACCGGTATCGTTAAAAAATCTTTGATATGGTTTTAACTGTAACTCTGAATCCTCTGCTTGAAAAAAGACTCTTTTTTGATAAGATTGATTTCGGCAGTTCAAACCGGAACGGGAAATTAATTCTTAATGCCGGCGGCAAAGGAATTAATGTCAGCAGACAATTGAATCTCCTTAAAGTTAAAAACATAGTTTTGACTTTTACAGGCGGAGAAAATGGCAAGAAATTTCGTTCAATTCTTAAGGAAGAACAGATCGAATTCGCCAGCATTTACACTCAGGCAGAAACACGGGAAGGTTATGTTATTTTCGGCTCAAACCATCAGAAGCCTACATATTTATTTATTACTAATTCACTTATATCGAAAAATGAATCCGATGAATTCAAAGATAAACTTGAAAAGATGATAAGAAACTGTGAGATAGTGGTTTTTTCAGGAAGTTCACCCTGTAAAAATACTGATGACATTTTTCCCTTTGGAATTGAAACCGCGAATAAACACGACAAAATATCTATTTGTGATACTTATGGATCCCATCTGAAAAAATGCATTCAGGCTTCTCCTACTATAATCCATAACAATTTGGATGAATTGAAATCATCACTTGGTATTCAGCTTGTCTCGGACGAACAGGCTTTTGGTTTAATGGACGAATTTTATTCCGGCGGAATTAAACAATCATTTATTACAAATGGCGAAAAAAAATTTTATGCTTCCAATTTTGACTTTCATTATGAAGTTCAGCCGCTCAGTGTAAATACTATTGATGCCACTGGCAGCGGAGACGCATTTGTTGCCGGTTTAGTGTACGGTTTGTTCAATGATATGACCTTTGATAAAACCCTGCGTTTTGCCTCGGTTCTCGGTGCGATGAATGCTCAGACAATTGAAGTTTGTAAATCAATTCCCGATGCCGATTCAGTTTTGCCGGAAAAGATTGTAATAACTCCTGTTGGCAAGAAAGTAAAAACAGTCGATGATTCACCGAATTAAATATGAGCTGCTGCTTTCATTTTTTCTACTTTCAACTCTTAACGCTCAATCGATTCAAAACATCGAAATCAATGGCAACATTACTTTTAATGATTCCGATATAAAAAGCTGGATTCAGCTTGGAGTTAATTCTCCGGTTTATCCCGGAATTCTCGACAGTATAAAAAACAGACTTGCGGATAATCTCGCCCGTAGAGGATACTTCAACGCTTCATTTGAGGGTACAGCTGTTCTCCAGACTGCCGATTCACAAAAGGTAAACCTGGTTATTAATGTAGATGAAGGTTCACCGACATATTTTCAGAATATTTTTATCACTTCGGATGATTCAACTGCAATTGATCAGCTTCAAAGCAGATTTGATTTTCTTGAATCACAGGTATTTAATGAATATCAGCTTGAAGAGATTATTTCTGAAATTTTAAGCGAATATGAAAACAAAGGCCATCCCTTCATAAAGATCTCTATTCAGTCAATTCAATTTTATGATGATTCAATAAGCGGTAATCATCTCGCTGATGTTAAAATGAATATCAGAAGAGGTGAAAAGCGCAGTATTGACAAAATAGAAATCAGGGGAAATACTTCAACGAAAGATTATGTGATTGTTCGGGAACTTAGAATCATTCAAGGTGAGGAATACTCGCAGGAAAACATTAATGAGCTTCCTAAACGTCTTAACCGTTTAAGATTCTTTCAGCCTGTTAATATTCCTCAATATTATATCAATTCCCGTAATGAGGGAATTCTCCTTATTGAAGTAGTTGAAAAACAAACAAATAATTTCGATGGAATTATTGGGTACATTCCCGGGGGAAAGTCTAATCAGAAAGGATATGTTACCGGTTTAGTAAATGTTGTATTAAGAAATCTTTTCGGGACAGGAAGATCAGCGGCAATCCGCTGGCAAAAGCTTGACAGATTTTCGCAGGAACTTGAATTAAAATATCTTGAACCATGGTTGTT
>JACAFB010000047.1 GCA_013388545.1 Ignavibacteriaceae bacterium | reverse complement strand
ACATAGCCCCTCGATTTGTCTGGCGGGGGAGGGCACTGCTCGTCATAATGGTGAGTTGAAGCATAAATTATTTGGTTATCATCCGGCATAAAATATGAGCATGTGGTTCTGCCTAATCCGTTAGAAACTAATTTTTTTTCTGAGCCATCTAAATTCATAGTAAATATCTGATCACATTTCAGATCATCAATAGTTGCCTGGAAAGTCAGCTTATCTTCTTTAAAGGAAAGATAAGCTTCAGCATTTTCACCTCCAGCTGTTAACATTCTTATATTACGAAAATGCTTTTCTCCCTCAATGCTGTAAAATTCTGATTGAGCAATTATGTTCTGAATGAACAAAATCTGTATTGTCATTATTAATGAAATTGATGTTTTTATCATACAAGTATTTGTGATTAGTAATTATTAGTTTTTATTCTGGTACATGAACAAGGAAAAAATCTTTAGCCAAAGAACCAACTTTAACTGCTTCATCGATAGTCATATGCATCATATCGTCCGACTTTTCATTGAAGTGTCCAGCTTCAATTATTGCGAGATCGGAACCTCTGGCATTTTTGACTAATTCCTCGCAATAAGCTGTATCGCCGCCATAGCAAATGACTTTATTCTTATAAATAAATTTAAATCCTATTGCTGGTACCTTGCGAATAATTTTTTTAGCAGCAAGAAATTCTTTATGAATAACAGGGAAAGGTTTAATTTTTACTTTACCGCTGCTAAATACATTATAGTTTTCAATTTCTTTAAGCCTGATTTTATATGGCAAAGACTTCGAGTAAACTTTAGTGAATGCTTGATAAATGCTTTTTATTTCCACACAGCCTTTTGGGAAAAAAATTGACAAATGATTCTTTTTTCCCATCACCCTTAAATAGGTAAGCAATGACCATACGCCCCCAAGGTGATCGTGATGACCGTGAGAAATAAATACATCTGAAATTGACAGGATTTTCTCAGTTCCTATTTCATCTTTCAGGTCTCTGAGAATTCCATCGCCCGGATCAATCACAAGGTTGGCATTGCCTGCTTTGAGCAGAATTCCTGTGGCTATGTTTGGAATTGAGCAGAAGATCTTTATCTCAAAGTCGTCTTTTCGCCATTTTAATGGATATTCAGATTTAAGCATTAATGTTTTTCAAACAGTTTATTTGTTGATTTTATTTTCTTTTGATGAGCCGGCTTTGCAGGTTCTCGGTTCCTTGCATCTGCCAAAAATATTAAAAGAATAACTTTCAAAATTAAATCCTAAACTATCACAGATTTCTTCCGGAAGTTTTTTCATTATAGTTTCAGTAAATTCAACAATTCGTCCGCAATCAACGCAAATAAGGTGATCGTGCGTTTGTTTTTTATAATTTATTTCATACCGGGTGAGGTTATCACCAAAATTTCTTTTGCTTAAAAGATCACACTGTGAGAGAAGTTCAAGTGTATTATAAACAGTTGCTCTTGAAACCCTGGACTTTTTATTTTTCATTAATATGTACAAATCATCAGCGCCAAAATGTCCTTCATACTCAAGTGCTGATTCCAAAACTTCGAATCTTTCGGGGGTTATCCTGTTCTTTCCGTTTTTAAGGTAATTACGAAAGATATCCCTTGCTTGTTGATTTTTCATTTAATTATCAGAATTCTAATTTTTTCAAATACTATTCTTAAGATAATAAACAGTGAATAATTATTTTTTATGAAATACCGATTGCCTGCAATACATTAACAGTTATAAATGTGAACACATAAGCGAAAGTGGAAAATATAATTATCTGTAAAATTGGTATACGCCAGCTTCCGGTTTCTTTACGAGCGACTGCTGCAGTCGACAAACATTGCATTGCAAAAACAAAAAAGACAATCAAACCAATGATCGTTGATTTTGTAAATAACTTTTTGCCGGTTCCTTCAATTTCAGCTTTTTTCATTGCATCAAGCATTGATGCTTGCAAAGTTTCATCCTCGCCGGTAACTTTAAATATTAAAGCAAGTGAACTTACAAAGACTTCGCGTGCAGCGAAAGCAGAAATCAGTGATACTCCCACTCTCCAATCCATTCCTAAAGGAGTCATAATTGGCTGTATAAGTTTGCCTAAACCGGCAGCATATGAGTTTGAAAGTCTTTCAGCATTTTGTAATTCAATAATTTCATTTTCTGATAAACCGGCAGTATCAACTTTAGGATTATTATCAGGGAAATAAGTTAAAAACCATAATGATAAAGAAAAGAGAATAATTACCGGGCCAGCCCGTTTTATATATGAAAAAGTCCGGTCAATTGTGTTGTAAAGAATATTTCTGAACTTTGGGAAACGATAAGTTGGCAGTTCTAGAATGAAGGATGAGTTATCGCTCACATTTACAAGTTTATTTTTGGTTTTATTAATTATCGCAGATATAATTGCCGAGCTCAAAATGCTGAGTATATAAATTGAAGTCAGAATCACTCCGCCAAGCCAGGGTTTATCAGGGGGAGTAAGATATGCAATTAACAGTGCATAGACTGGTAAACGTGCGCTGCAGCTCATAAGTGGAATAATGAAAATCGTTAACAGTCTTTCTCTGCGGTTCGGAATAGTTCGGGTGGCAAGCATTGCAGGAATTGCACAAGCAAATCCCGTAAGCATCGGAACAAATGATCTTCCATTTAATCCGATTTTTGAAAGAGGTTTATCTATTAACATTGCACCTCTTGCAAGATAACCAGTGTCCTCGAGCAACCCTAAAATCAGAAAGAGTATTATTATCTGTGGAACGAAAACCAATACTGAACCGGTTCCGCTGATTATACCATTTGAAATCAAATCGCCCAGAAGATTCTGCCCAAACAAAGTATTTGCTTTCGATGCAAGGTCGCCAAAAAATTCGTCTACTAATTGCATCAGTGGATTTGCCAGCCAGAAAATTGAGCTGAAAATTAAAGTCATAATGAGAATGAATATCAAAATACCGTAGGATTTATGCAATAATATAGAATCGATTTTTCTTGTGGTTTCATCAATCTTCAGCGAGGCTTTTACATTTCTATCTTGAATAATATTTATTTCAGCATTTGCCTTATTTAGTTGATCCTTATTAACCGGAGAATTTATTTCGTGGATGCAATCTTTTTCAATTTTTTCATTCTCGGAATATATTTCTAACAATTCATCTTTACTGAATTCCTTCAATGAACTTCTTACTTTTTCAATCGGAGTAAGAATAGAATCATTCAGGGAGTGTCTTATTTCAATTAGGAGATTTTCAATTCCGTTGCCAGTCCTGCCATCAATTTTTATAACAGGGCAGGCACACTTTTCACTAAGTAAATCAGCATTGATATCATATCCACGCTTTTTCAGGAGATCAACCATAGTAAGTACAATAATGATTCTAAAGCCGCTTAACTTTAACTGCTTTGCCAGAAGAAGGTGTCTTGTAAGCTGAGTTGAGTCGATTGTTACTATCACAAGCTTTGTCTGCTTGTCACCAGGTGGATTTAGTAATGAATCGACGGAAACTTTCTCGTCAGGGGATTCAGGATTTAAACTTATAATGCCAGGTGAATCTAATAAATCGGCTTGAATATCGTACTTCTCTAAAATGCTGGAAGTTAAATACTCAACAGTTGAACCAGGATAGTTGACGGTCTTATAATTTTTTCCGCAAAGCAAATTAAACAAAGTTGTCTTGCCGGAGTTAGGCGGCCCGGTCAACAGAATTAAAGGAGAGTTTGTCATCCAGAGATAATTAAATAACAGTTATAGAATCAGCTTCGTGTTTTCTTATTGCGATGATGGTTCCTCTTAAAGCGAATGCCAACGGATCATCAAAGAATGATTTATGTACCAGCTCGATTTGTTGACCGGGAGTAAATCCAACTTCAAGAAGACGATTGCAGTGAGGACTTAGAACATCTATGTCGTTAATGACTACTTTTTCACCAAAATTTAATTGAGAGGCTTTTTTCATTTGAGTAAAAGTTACTTACTATTTAGATTTAATCTACATAAAAATACTGCTGAAAATTTTATCAATCAAGTGTTTAATGCTTCACACGACTTAATTCTTTCTCCAGGCGTTGCAGGAAGTAATTCTTTACTCTGTGTAAAAATTACTTTCTTAAAATTCGGGTATCCCAATCAATTAACCGCAGAGAAAAAATGACGTTCAAAAATGCGTTAAATAAAATTAAAAAATCATTTTTTTAGGTACTAATTAAAGAAATAGAATGATGTCTCATATTAATTCTATAAAGAAAAGTCGGGCATTTAAGTGGCATTGAATGTGATAAAGATGTTAATTATAAAGAGTTTATTACCAAGAGAACTGGAGCAGAAATGGATATCAATAAATTAGCTTTTTTGGATACCTTTAAAATTTCCGATGGATCAGGTTTAATGGGGGCTATTTTGGTTACTGATTCCGACACAAAGCCAATTGAATTCAGAGTTACTGCGCCTATTAGACCAACTAATTTCCAGAAAACATTGTATGGAGATGTGCTTCTGGAACATATTCTTGTTGAACTGATCTCTTTGCCTCTGCTAAATGCGATTAATCAGGAGATCGATCTGATAATTGTCAAAGATCCCTTCTTCCTGGGTGCAAATAATAAACAGGGAGTAAGAATAATCAGGGTTTTTAACGAAGAGGATGGACAACACAAGAGCAGTCAGGTTTGTGAAAAATTCTTGAGTAATGGTAATGGTAAAGGAAAGATTTTTGTTTCAACTCTAAAAAAATTCGAATCGGAACTTGAATCCATTGTTGAAAAACTTTTACCTCTTACCGAAAACCGATATTTGCTTGAGCCTTTTGAAAGATTAAAACTTGCCTGTGAACAGGTTCATCTTCAAAAGACTAATGAATAATTAAATGCTTAGACGGCTAAGATTAAAACTTTCTCCTAAGATCTCCCCGATCAAAGGGCCAGAGCATTCAAGCTGGCAAAAATGGATTAAAACACCTCTGAACGAGTTTATAGTTATTGATAAAATTCCAGTTGAGATAAGTGAACAGATTTCTTTTAACAAGAAATTTATACCCCCTCTTCATATCAAAATAAATTATAGCTTTTCCTCAACTTTTCTTCTTCCGGAAATTGAAACCAATTCATTTAAAAAGCCAAAAACAAATCCTGTTTTTTTTACAATTAAAAAAGGAGAAGTCCGGACAAGTTTATTTAATAAAGGCAGCAGACTCCATAAACCTGAGTTAAAAAAAATAACTTTGATGGAACCGGACATTTCAATTACTGAAATTGAAAGTGAGTTGAAAGCTGGGCTCCTTAAATCATTCAATTTTACTTTATCAAATCCCGAAGTCCTAAACAAACTTGAAAACCTGAATGCTGAAATATATCAGGTTAATTTTACTTCATTTGACTTTGAAAATACACACGATCACTTGCCTTCGGTTAAATCATTCAAAGTTGAATCAATAAATAAAAAGGTGCGAATTTTTAAAAGTAAAATTGATGAACTGCCAAATGTAAAACCTAAAGTATTTTCCGCTAAAAATATCCAACTTAACAGGCACCACCATCTGCTAAATTATTCAATCTCCGAAATTCCCGGTGTTGAGATTCAGGCTATTGATTTTTCTCAGCTAAACTTTGAAGAGCTTATTTCCGATTTTTCAATCTCTGATTTAAAGACTGATTTCGCCACAGATATAACTGATATCTTCAGTGATGAAAATTTACCGCCCTATTTATACAGCATCCTTTATGAAAAAGGTTGTGAACTGTCAGCCGAGGAAGAAAAAGAAATTTTAAAGCCTCTGAAATCTTATCACAAAGCAGGGGCAAAATTTCTTGCATCAAACCACTCTGCAGTGTTATGTGAAGAAGTCGGGATGGACATAATTTTGCAGGCGGTTCATGCATTAAAAATTTTATTCAGAAAGAAAGAGATCAGATCAGTTCTTGTTTTAACAGATGGTACTAACATTGGAAACGACAGAGTTGGATATTATAAACATCAGAATTACGGTTGGGTTAATGTTCTTCGGGAATATTTATATAACTATCCGGCTGCGATTTTCAGTAATTACAATGAACTAGATAAACATAGATTCAGAGTTCCTGTTAAATTAATCCTCTCGGAGAACTATAAAGAAATTTTTTCTGACCTTGACAGAATATCCTCAATTCTAAAGACAACGGACTGTCTTGTAATTGACACTTCAAAGCTTGAAGATTATAACTTAGAAGATTTTAATTTTCCAAACCTGAAATACAAGTGGAGAATTTCTTATAAAGATATTAAGTCATTGTCAGCTCAGAATAGATTTCTATATCAAGCTTTGAAGAAGTTAAACTTCCACGATGACATTCCTCAGATTTCGCATCAGGATTTATGGATTAACCTGGATGAAAGTCAAAAACTGGAATATGAAGAAATATTTCAGTCAGGAAGATCAGATCTCAAGCGTATGTTCAATGAAGGTAATCCGCTTTTTTATAAGGCCAACATTTTTACTCTTCTTCATAAACTGAACCAGGTATGTAATTTTTCTTCTTCATCTGAGGAAAATCCTAAAATTAATTTAATGCTTGAACAGATTGATGAGATAATTTCAAACGGTTCAAAAGTGCTGATTTTATCTCAATATGACAGACAAGGATTGAAGAGGATTGAAAATGTTCTTAAGAAAAATAAAATCAGATCATATTTATATGAAGCTGTCAGAAGTGATCGCCCGGCAGAAAATCAATTCAGCAAAAACGTGCGGGAAAGCAAAGCTGATGTTATTCTATCTTCAAGTAAATTACCAAACATTTATTTTAAGCCATCAGATATTCAGTATGTCATTCATTTTGATCATTTATGGAATCCTGCAAATCAATGGTACACCGATGAAATGTTAAGATACGATGCGTTATTAAATTTTGGCAATGTCCATATTGTAAGTTACCTGACGCGTAATTCGATTTTTGAAGATATAAAAAAATATATGTTCAACCGCACTTTATTGGATAAGAATTTATTCGACAATCTTTCCGCTGAAAAAATATCATCGTTAATATCAATTGAAGATTGGACATTCATTTTTGGCATTGGTAATTTTAACTGCGACCAGGAATTTGAAGCGCAAAGATTATTTAACCTTTCAATTGTTGAGAGCTATTCATTTGAAATTTACCTCGCAAAAATTGAAAGTGTTCTGACCTTTCTTGGTTTCCGTGAAATTCAGTCTCAGGAAATTGAGTTTGGCAGGGAAGTAAATCTTTATAGTTCGATAATCCGAAACACACGGACAATAAATCTTCAGGCAAAATTTATCTATGCTGATTATGTTGACCATACTGAAGTAAACGATTTTTACTTATCACAAAATAAATTTTCTTTAACAGAAAAAATTATCTTTTTCTCAAATGCTAAGATTGAAGGCAAAGAAAATATTATCAGCGCAGATAATTTTTCTTTTATAGATTCTGAAAAATTATGTGATATCCTTCAGATGATAAATCTTATTTAAATTCAACCTTTTATCTCACTTGGCCGGAGGTTGAAACAGAGCATCTTCAATTACCCTGTTAAAAGAAATATCGTCAAATACATACTGAACCACCATCTGCTTATCCACCACAATATCTGTCTTAAACGGGACAAGAATTCCCTGAACCTTTTTATAATTGCTGAAAATGTATTCATTTAATCTTGGGCTTCCCCCATATTCCAGGCTCGTTGAGGTTTTCAGAATTACATAATTCCTGGCATCAAGATAATATTTGTAGGTATTGCCTGAGGGCTTTACCAATTCTATAACAAAAGTTGGCTGACCTTCCAGATCTTCCTGACCGAGCAGTCTTACGGAAAACCCCTTTTGCTCGTAGTTGTAAAGAAGCCCATCCATATCAGCCTGATCCATCAGAAGTTCAAGTTCTTCCTCTGAAGCGGGGCGGGCAACTGAATCACCTGTAAATGGATTAATTATCCAGCCATTTACTCCGTCAAATCCTTGCTTTGAAATTACTCCCTGCAAGTTGATTTCAGTCATGATCATATTCGGCCGTTTGATAAAACCCCGAACAGGAACCTGAGTCCCGCTTTGTATTATGTTGCCCTGATAGGAAAGAGTTTGCATCAGGCTTAATGATTTTTGGCCGATTATTTCGAAATGTTTAGACAAAATTTCATCTAATGATTGAGCAGAAACCCTTCCAATGAAAAAGATTATGAATAAAACGGATAATGCAATTACTTTTTTGAACATTTTAACCTCAACTTCTTACCAATAAGAATTTCAAAACAAGTGCCACAGCTAAATAAAATATTTTCAACGAAAAGAGCAAACAATTAAAATTTCTTTAACCTAAAATTTTTATAATTCAGGTTTAGGTAACAAAGTGACTTCCTACTTTAGAAATTTTGTACCATCCTCACTAAGATTTTTTACAAATTTCTCAGGATTTTTTCTAAACTTTTTATCGCAGTCATTGCAGCAAAATCCATATAACTTATCTTTATATTCAACTGTATTAACTTCAGAATCTATCTGATTGCCAGTAACCGGGCATAATTTATTTCATATTTGCTTATTGGTGTTGTCAATCGTTATTAAAGTGTTTGTGTTCTCCTTCGAACCGACTTTTATTATTGAAGAATCTTTTTGAACAGGATGTACCTGAGCAAAATTATTCCCGTAAAAAATGAGAAAAGTCAATCCTGAAAATGCGAATATGCAAATATAGAGCTTCTTCAAGCTTAGGCCTTTGCGTTTTAATGTAATATTAGTAATAATACTATTTACTTTAACTAATACAATTTCTGTTTTATAATGAAAATGCTGAGGCAAATTTATAACTAATTAATCTCTATAATCAAACTTTTAGAAGTTAAATCACTAAACTTAAATTAAAAATTAAAGGTTTCTGAAATTCTTGAATTAATGAATTAAATTTAAGGTAAGAGTAATTGAAAGAACTAAATGAAAGTAGAAAATATTTTTAAGAACTTAAATCCTGATTTTAACAATGAAATATCAGAGATTTTGTTTTCAGAAAAGAATATCAGAATTGAAAAAATTATTTCAACCGGTCAGAAAAGTCCCGAGGGGTTTTGGTATGATCAGGAAGAAACCGAATGGATTATCGTGCTTAAAGGAAAAGCTTCTCTGAAATTTCAGGATGGGCAAAGGTTGAATCTAAAAGAAGGTGACTATTTGAGCATTCCTCCTCATCTTAAACACAGGGTAGAATATACAGCTAAAGAAAGGGAGACAATATGGCTGGCAGTCTTTTTTTGAAAAACACTTTTTCCCCGATTGAAAGTTAAAGAAATGCTCATTGCTTTCGGAAATCTAATACTTTTCAAATCAGGGCTTACTTTTGAATTATCAGTTGAGGTTTTTATATTTGCTTCCAATTTTTCACAATAAATTCTATAAATGCAGAAAATTTTCATTTCAGACTTATCCCAACATGTTGGTCAGGAAATCACCTTAAAAGGCTGGTTATACAACAAACGCTCAAGCGGGAAAATAAAATTTTTAATACTCCGGGATGGAACAGGGTACCTTCAGTGTGTTTATTTCAAAGGAAATGTCAGCGATGAAATTTTTAATACTGCTGATAGAATTGGTCAGGAATCCTCAATTGAGGTGACAGGAAAAATAAAAGAAGAGCCTCGCGCTATAGGCGGCTACGAAATGGATGCAATCGATTTAAAGGTAATAAATGAAACTCACGAATATCCAATTACGCCAAAAGAGCATGGGGTTGAGTTTCTTATGGATAAAAGACATCTATGGCTAAGATCTAACCGTCAGGTTGCAATTATGCGGATTCGTCACCGAATTGTAAAAGCAATTCGTGATTTCTTTGACAATAAAGGATTCACTTTGATGGATCCTCCAATTATTACTCCTGCCGCCTGTGAGGGTACATCAACACTGTTCGAAACTGAATATTTTGATTTAGGAAAAGCATATTTAACTCAGTCAGGTCAGCTTTATGCAGAAGCCGGAGCAATGGCACTGGGAAAAGTTTATACTTTTGGCCCAACTTTCAGAGCAGAAAAATCTAAAACCCGCAGACATCTGACAGAATTCTGGATGGTTGAACCTGAAGTTGCCTTTGCAGACTTAAATGATAATATGGATCTTGCCGAAGAATTTCTTGAATATGTTGTTCAAACTGTAATTAAAGAAAGAGAATCTGAGCTAAAGGTGCTCGAAAGAGATTTATCTAAACTTAATAATGTTAAGCGTCCTCTGCCAAGGATAAGCTATGATGAAGCTGTGGAAATTCTGAAAAAAAATAACATCGAGTTCGAATATGGAAATGATCTTGGTGGAGGAGATGAAACAATTATCTCAGAGCAGTTTGACAGACCTGTTATGGTTCATCATTATCCTGCTGCAGTAAAAGCATTTTATATGAAGCGTGATCCTCTAAAGCCTGAATTTGCTCTTGCGGTTGATATACTGGCACCTGAAGGCTATGGTGAAATAATTGGTGGAAGCCAGCGTGAGGATAGTTTCGACTTACTGCTTCAGAGAATTCAGGAACACAATCTCCCACGAGAAGCATTTGAATGGTATCTTGATCTGAGGAAATTTGGTTCAGTGCCTCATTCCGGTTTTGGTTTAGGGCTGGAAAGAACAGTAGCATGGATTTGCGGTCTTGATCATATTCGGGAAACTATTCCTTTTCCCAGAATGATTTACAGAAATACTCCATAATTTTCAGAAAGATTAATGTCTTTAGAAATATTACTTTTTATAGTTTTTTCTCTTATATCTGTCATATCAGCAATTCTGATGATAACCCGCAGTAATGCCGTTATCAGTGCATTATATCTGATATTAAATTTTGCAGGTTTGGCCGGATTATATTTATTACTCAATGCCCAATTCATCGCAGTTACTCAGGTAATAGTTTATGCCGGAGCTATAATGGTTCTCTTTCTTTTCGTGATAATGCTGCTGAAACCCGAGCACGAAAAGAAATTTCTTGAAGCCAAACCAAAACTTAAGATATTTGCTGTTGCCATTGCTGCAATAATTTTTCTTCAACTGATTTATCTTTTATTTTTCTCAAAACCATCCGAATCACTTTCTCCTGAAATGACAAAAAGTATTGATTCAGGTACTATTGAAGCTATTGGAAAACAGCTTTATACTAATTATCTGCTTCCTTTTGAAGCTGCAGGTTTTCTTCTGCTGGCGGCAACTGTTGGGGCACTAATTTTAGCTAAAAAGAAAATTGAATAATTATGACAATTCCAATTGAATATTACCTGGCTCTCAGCGCATTTATGTTTTTAGTTGGTGTTACCGGAGTACTTATCAGAAGAAATGCGATCGTTGTTTTTATGTCGATTGAATTAATGCTTAACTCTGCTAATCTGACTTTAGTAGCATTTTCTTCCTACCTCGGCAATTCAGTTGGACAAATATTTGTTTTTTTTGTGATGACAGTTGCAGCCGCCGAAGCAGCGGTTGGGCTTGCAATTATCATAGCATTATTTAGAAATAAATTAACATTAAATATTGACGAGATAAATATTCTCAAATGGTAATATTCATCAATAATATTTTAAGAGCCGGATTATGACCCAGCATATTTATTTAACAATATTGCTTCCTTTGCTTGGGTTTTTAGTCAATGGAATATTTGGCCCGAAAATAAAAAATGAAAAATTAATCGGAATAATCGGAAGTGGTTCTATCGGTTTATCCTTTATTATCTCAGTCATTTCATTCTTTGAAACTCTAAATCTTCCGGTCGATAAAAGACAAACAATTGTAACTCTTTTCCCTTGGATAAATGTTGGTAACCTGAATATTAATTTTTCTTATCAGGTTGATCAACTGTCGCTGGTAATGGCTTTGCTTGTTACGGGTGTTGGTTTCATCATTCATGTTTATTCAATTGGATATATGCACGGTGATAAGGCTTTCTGGCGTTTCTTTTCGTACTTGAATCTTTTCATCTTCGCAATGATGAATCTCATTCTTGCCGATAATTTTGTACTGTTATTTCTTGGTTGGGAAGGAGTTGGTCTTTGTTCTTACCTTTTAATTGGATTCTGGTATGATCGAAAATTTGAAAAAAGCACCACAGCCGATGCCGGCAAGAAGGCATTCATTGTCAATCGAATTGGGGACTTCGGTTTCCTTGTTGGTATGTTTTTAATATTTATGACTTTTGGAAGTCTTAATTTTAATGATGTTTTTAATCGTGCAAGTATCTTTAATGTTTCGGAAGGTGTTTTCAGTTTAATTGCAATTTCATTGTTTATTGGTGCAACCGGAAAATCCGCTCAAATACCTCTGTTTGTCTGGCTTCCCGATGCAATGGCTGGTCCGACGCCTGTTTCAGCTCTGATTCACGCTGCTACAATGGTTACTGCAGGCGTTTATATGGTTGCCCGCTGCTCAGTTTTATTTGCTTCTGCTCCTGCAGTTTTAATTGTTGTTGCCGTAATTGGAATATTGACTGCAATCGTCGCTGCATCAATTGGTTTGGTACAGAATGATATTAAAAAAGTTCTCGCTTATTCAACGATCAGTCAGCTTGGTTATATGTTTCTTGGACTTGGAGCCGGGGCATTTGGTGCAGGAATTTTTCATGTTATGACTCACGCTTTCTTCAAAGCATTATTATTTCTTGGCGCCGGGTCTGTTATTCATGCAATGCACGAAGAGCAGGATATACAGCGTTACGGCGGTTTGAAAAAATTTATGCCCGTTACCTCAAAAACTTTTATTATTGCGGCATTAGCTATCTCAGGAATCCCTCCACTCTCGGGTTTCTTCAGCAAAGATGAGATCCTGTGGTACACTTATGCTAATGGACTTTGGTTTCTGTGGGTAATCGGGGTGATCACCGCAATGCTTACAGCATTTTATATGTTCAGACTTTATACCCTGACCTTCGAAGGAAAATCAAGATTTGGTTCTGATAAGCATCCCCACGAATCTCCCAAGGTTATGACTATTCCATTAATTATTCTCGCAGTTCTTTCTGTAATTGGCGGATTAATAGGAATTCCTGAAATCTTTTCCGGGGAACATGGGAATAGATTTCATAACTGGCTTTCACCAATCTTTAAGCAGGCCGAAAGAAAGATGATCATCTTTGGCACTCATTCACATTTCGAAGAAATTGCTTTGATGACGATTTCCGTTGTTGGTGCAGCTGCTGCAATCTGGTTTGCAAGGCACATTTATCTTAACAGACCTTCAATCGCAGAGAATCTTTCAAGGAAATTCAGGCTCACTTACAATCTTCTTCTGAATAAATATTTTGTTGATGAAGCTTATGATTATACAATTGTGAATCCCATTGTTAAAGGATCAACTTCTTTTCTTTGGAAGATTGCAGATAACAAGATAATTGATGGTACAGTTAATGGATTGGCAAAGGTAGTAGCAATTATTTCTGTTTATTCCAGAAAATTGCAAACCGGGCTCGCACAGTTTTATGCTATAATTATGGTTCTTGGAATTACACTCGCTTTATTCTGGATTATTTTAAGCCGTTAGTTTATGGAAAGTAATACACTGCTGACAATTTTATTATTTGCTCCTTTGATCGGAGCGCTGCTTACTATGTTTCTGAAGAATAGTCAGGAAAGCCTTATTCGTTATTTCGGTTTGGCGGTTTCTATTATTGTTTTTGTGATCTCTTTGGTCGTTTATTATTTCTTTGATTCGAACAATCCTGATTTCCAATTTATTCACAAGTTTCGCTGGATTGAAAACCTGAATGTCTTCTATTTTGTTGGCGTCGACGGATTATCCATTCTTTTGGTTCTCTTAACAACGTTTTTAACTCCTTTAACACTTTTGAGCAGCTGGTCAGGTATTACTTCTAGAGTAAAAGAATTTACATTTTTTATGCTGATGCTCGAATTTGGAATGATAGGAGTTTTTCTTTCTCTCGATCTGTTTTTGTTCTATGTATTTTGGGAAGCAATGTTAATCCCAATGTATTTCATTATTGGAATCTGGGGAGGTGAACAGAGGATTTATGCTTCCATCAAGTTTTTCATTTACACTATGGCCGGAAGCCTTTTGATGTTGGTTGCAATTATCTGGCTCGCAGTTTATGCTTCAGGATTTCTTGGTTATTTTACTACCAGTCTTGTGGATTTATATCAAGCTGGACCAACTATTCCTGTTTCTATTCAGGGATTCATGTTTTTTGCTTTTGCTCTTAGTTTTGCTATTAAAGTCCCGTTATTCCCGCTTCATACCTGGCTTCCCGATGCTCACGTTCAGGCTCCAACTGCAGGCAGTGTTATTCTGGCAGGTGTTCTTCTGAAAATGGGAACTTATGGTTTACTTCGATTTAATCTGCCCTTGTTTCCACAAGCATCGATTGAATACGCTCCTTTTATTTCAGTGCTTGCTGTTGTCGGGATTATTTATGGCGCTCTTGTAGCTATGGTTCAGACTGATATGAAGAAACTCGTTGCTTATTCTTCAGTTGCTCATCTTGGTTTTGTTGTTCTTGGAATTTTTTCTATGAACCAGATTGCAATTCAGGGTTCAATTATTCAAATGATAAATCATGGCTTATCAACAGGAGCTTTATTTATTTTGGTCGGAGTAATTTACGAAAGAACTCACACTCGCGAAATTTCTGAATATGGAGGTATAGCCAGGCTTGTTCCTTTTTATTCATTTGCGCTGATGTTTACTTCTTTATCTTCAATTGGCTTGCCAGGATTGAACGGCTTTGTTGGTGAGTTTCTGATTCTTACCGGAGCATTTAAATCTTCAGTTCTTAATTCGTGGTTGTTTTCAATAGTTGCAGCATCGGGAGTTATATTTGCAGCCGTTTATCTTTTATGGATGTACCAGCGGGTGGTTTTTGGTGAAGTAAAGAATCCCAAACTTTCCGGATTAAAAGATATGACGGCAAGAGAAATTCTTGTTGTAATACCAATTTTTATTTTTATTGTCTGGATAGGATTGTATCCTAATACGTTCTTAAAATTATCTGATAAATCAACATCAAAAGTTATTGAGCAGGTAATGAATCCCGGCAAATCAAATTTGAGCTTGCCATAAACGGGATGATTTTGATTAAAAACAAAAGAACAGATTTTAAATGTTAAACAGTTTACAAGATTTATATCATATAATTCCATTGCTGATAGTTTCAGGTGGGATTCTTGTTTCAATTATAGTTGAAATGTACTCGAAGGATAGTGAAAAAATCCTTTTTGCTCTTTCAATTTTAGTTTTCGGTGCCGCGGGTCTTTTTTCTTTGTATTCTGTAAACAACGTTTCTATTCTATTCAATGGTATGCTGGCAACCGGAGGAAATGTTAATGTCTTTAGTTTCATTTTTAATATCGGGGCTTTCATTGTTACTCTTCTCTCGGCAGATTATATAAGAAAGTATGGTACTTATTACGGGGAGTATTATATAATTCTTCAGTCATCTGTTCTTGGAATGATGCTTATGGCTGGAGCTAAAGATTTGTTTATAATTTTTATTGGTCTTGAGTTAATGTCTATAAGTTTTTATGTTTTAGCGGGATTGAACAGGAAACGATATAACGCAAATGAAGCCTCTTTGAAATACTTTCTGCTTGGTGCTTTTGCAACAGGCTTCATTGTTTACGGAATAGGTTTGATATATGGAACTGCTCAAACTACCTCGATAGATATATTGACAGTCCGTTTCCCACAATTGACAGGTAACCTTTTATTCCTTGCCGGAGTGCTGCTTTTTCTGGTCGGCTTTACTTTTAAAATTGCTGCTTTCCCATTTCACATGTGGGTGCCTGATGTTTATCAGGGCTCGCCGACTGTAGTAGCCGGATTATTTTCTACCGGCGGAAAGGCTGCTGCATTCAGCGCTATTCTTGTAACACTTGCAGCTTTGTTTAACGGAAATGTTGGCAGCTTGTTTACTCCATATTTAATTTTTGTTTCAGCTCTTTCGATGATTTATGGAAGCATTGTTGCAATTTCCCAGGATGATATTAAACGTATGCTGGCTTATTCATCTATTTCGCATGCCGGCTATCTTGCAATTGGTTTAGCTGCAGGAAATTCTGAGGGAACAGCAGGAATAATTTTTTATCTCGCCGCATATTCTTTTATGAACCTTGGTGCATTTGGAATTGTTGCTCTGATTGAAGGTGAAAATGAAACTAATCTTTCAATTGCCTCTTATGCCGGGTTAGCGAAAAGAAATCCAGCTCTGGCAGCTCTTCTTTCAATCTTTATGTTTTCTCTTTCAGGTATTCCTCCATTTGCCGGGTTTTTCGGAAAATATTATGTGTTTTTTGCAGCTATAAAATCAGGTTTAACCTGGCTTGCATTGATAGGAATTTTATCAAGTGTTATTAGTGTTTATTTTTATCTGAGAATAGTTGTTTTGATGTACTTTAAGGATCAGGGGGAAGAAGTTATTCCCTCAAAAAGTGCAATGGGAATGGTTGGTGTGGTGCTCTCTGCAATTCTTGTTGTGCTTCTTGGAGTCTTTCCCGGCTCAATAATAAATTTAATAAGCTCCTTCCTCTGAAATTAAAAGTGCTCCTGAAGTGCTTTTGATTATAAAGATCAAAATTGTACTTTGTTAAAGGAGATTTTTTATGATACCGCTTTATTCAAATCAGCAAATAAGAGAGATTGATAGCTTTGCAATCAACAGGTTGAATATCCCCGGCTCAATCCTTATGGAAAATGCTTCCATCAACCTTTCAAAAATTATCATTGATAAAACATTTAAGTACAGAAAATCAGCTTATGGAATTTTATGCGGTAAAGGAAACAACGGCGGAGATGGATTTGCACTTGCGCGTCATTTAAGAAATGATGGATTGAAAGTCAAAGTGCTTTACCTCGGATTGCCGGAAGAAATGTCCCCCGATGCAAAAATGAATTTCCAGATCTTACAAAAATTAGCTGAGAATGATGATGAGCTGATATTAAAGAATTATATCTCTAAAAAAGATATTCGCTTTCTTTCAGATTGCTCAGTAATTATTGATGCTTTACTTGGAAGCGGATCGGAAGGGGATTTGCGCGAACCTTATAAAAATATTATTGAAAATATTAATAACCATTCAGCCTTTAAAGTTGCAGTTGATATTCCTACAGGACTTGATGTTAACAAAGGTTATTCAAGTCTGTGCTTTCACTCCGATCTCACAATTTCACTTGCAGGTTTGAAGAAGGGATTGTTTTTTGGAGATGGTTATGCAAACGCCGGGGAAATATGTTTAGCCGGAATCGGAGTTAATGAAAATCTTTTCGATGATATACCGGTTCAGGATTATCTGATCGAACCGGAAGATGCATTTGAAGCACTTCCGAAAAAGAAAAAAGACGCTCATAAATATTCTTCAGGCAAACTGCTTGTTGTTGCTGGTTCTGAACAATTTCCGGGTGCTGCATTACTGACAGCACGTGCAGCTTTGAAAATAGGGACTGGTTCGGTAATTCTTGCTTTTCCAAATTCAATAAAAAAATATGTTCACAAAAATTTGATGGAACTTGTTGTTCAAGGCTATGAAGACAAAGGGAAAGGTTTCCTCTCAACGTCAAATTTGTCTGAACTAAAGAAAAAACTGGATTGGGCAGAAGTAATTTCAATCGGGCCGGGACTTGGCAGAAACCCTGAAACTCTTGATGCAGTCAGAGAAATTATTCTTGAATATTCTGCTGCGAAGAAAATCGTAATTGATGCTGATGGATTATATTCTTTAAAAGAAAATTTCTACAAAAGAGAAAATCTGTTGAGGAATGTTGTGCTTACTCCGCACCATGGTGAATTTTCAGATTTGTTTGGAATTACAGTCGGTGAGCTTAAAAAAGACATTCTTCGTTTCGGAAAAGATTTTTCAACTTCACAAAAAAGTTATCTTGTTTTAAAAGGCGCACCAACAATAGTTTTTACACCATCAGGCGAAGCTTTGATTAATTCTACAGGAAATCCGGGCTTAGCTAAGTTTGGAAGCGGTGATGTGCTTACAGGAATTCTTTCAGGTTTGATATCTCAGAAAAAGATTATTGAAGATGCAGTGATCTCAGCAGTTTATCTTCACAGTCTTTCTGCAGATTTGTTATTAAAAAAAATGACCGAGTATGGAATTCTGGCTGGTGATATAATTGAGAATATTCCGAATGCAATTAAATTCCTTCGTAAATCTGTTATATAAAAAAATTTCATCACAGAAATTTCCGGTGGTACACATTATTTTGATTGTTTATTGGCTGATTCTGTTGGCTGCAACTTCACTTCCATCGCAAAGTGTTCCTTCTCTTGGATTGGGAGATAAATTAAATCACCTTGGTGCATACCTTGTTTTAAATATACTATTAAATTTGAGTTTTTCAATTCAACAAAAATCAGAATATTTAAAGAAGAATTCTCTGCTGATTTCATTTATTGTGTGTATAGTTTATGGAGCTGTTGATGAATTGCATCAAATGTTTATTCCAGGAAGATCTTGTGAATTTATGGATTGGATAGCAGATTCCGGTGGTTCTTTATTAGGCAGTTTGATTATGTGGTTTTTCAATTTCAAAATCCTTAAGAAGCAGATTGAAAATAAAAATATTTTATTTGAAGAGTAATTATTTATACTTGAATTTTAGCAATGCCGATCGTTAAAACACCCGATGCTGATTTGAGAAGTCAGTATAAAACTGTATCAAAATTATCTCTCATCATTTCGATGAGTGTAATTCTGATTGCCTTTAAATTTTTCCCTGTAATTAACGATGATTCAACTCTCAAAAGAGAAACTCCTCAGGAATTGTTCACAGTAGAAGATATACAATCAACCAGGCACGAAAATAAACCTCCGCCTCCTAAACCTGTAATTCCTGTTAAAAAAGAGAAACCAGACACTAAACAAGAAGTCGAACTTATCAATAACGAGCTTGATGCCGGAGCAGAAAATCAGGGCGCTCCTCCTCCAATGATAAAAGAAGAAAAAAAAGTCATAGTTGAGAAACCTGTATATTTTGTAGCAGTTGAGGTTATGCCCGAACCCTATGGCGGTATTCAGGCAATTCAAAGTAAATTAATTTATCCACCGCTTGCTAAACAAAACGGAGTTGAAGGCAAAGTTTATGTTCTTGCATTTATTGATGAAGATGGATTTGTCAGAAATGTAAGATTAGTGAAAGGAATTGGTTCGGGTTGTGATGAAGCTGCACTTGATGCTGTGAGAAAAACCAAATTCAAGCCTGGCAAAAAAGAGGGAGTTCCTGTCAAAGTTCAGATGTCTATTCAACTGACATTTAAGCTTCCTTAAGTCACTTTTTTTAAGTGAATTTTGATCTTCCATTATGAATATTATTAAAACCTTTTAGAAAAGGATAAAAATTATTAATTAATTGGATTGTAATAAATAGTCGGGTTTTTGGTTATATTTTATTTGTTTATTTGATATTTCTGATGAACTCCAATAAAAACAAAAGTAAATCAGTTTTCTTTGTTATACTTCTGATATTTCTGCAGTCAGTTATCTTTATTTACATTAAGTATTCAAATCAATCTTTACCTTTGAGTTATTTTAATCCCGAAGCAACCGGAAATGTGATTAACCTGATTACTTTCCTGCTTATAATTCTTGGATTAACATTTTATCTGATTCGGAGATCAAGTACTCCACAGCCACAATTGCTCATTTACTATTCGTATATTTTAACGGCGTTGCTGATTCTTTGCTTTGTTGTAAAAAATCTTAATCCTTTTGAATCTGATAAACAGTTTTATTTTATAGGGCAGCCATTTTATAGGCTGGTCAATGGTGCCTCATTCACTTTATATTACTTCACATTGATATATTTTCTTTTTTTTATCTGGTATGGGATATTCAAAAGAAACAGAATCCCTTTAAGGTCTGCACTAAGTTCATTTACATTGATGATTTTAATTTTGGTTGGTGCTTTTATTTATGAATCCGGGAGTTATGAAAAAAGATGGGAAAAGAAATTAGATAATATTAGTAATAATATTGTAGTTGTCCTGGGAGCTGCCGTTTGGTCAGATAATAAACCCAGTCCAAGCCTTGCAGTCAGAGTCGATAAAGCGGCTGAACTTTACAAGAATGGATTTGCAAGAACAATACTTTTGACCGGAAGTAATGCACCCGGCGAACTTTCAGAAGCGCAGGTTGCTTTTAACTATTTGCTTAATTATGACGTTGATACGGCAGATGTTAAACTCGAGGATAATACCACATCAACAACTGAACAGGTTCACTATATCAAGATGAATTTAATTGATAAAAAGCAATTCGATAACGTAATTGTTATTTCTGAGTCATATCATTTGAACCGGGTATTTGAGATTTGCAGATTTTATAATTTCTCAACCATCGCTGTTCCATCGGAACTAATTCTAAGCTCGGAGGATGAATTATATTACCGTTTAAGGGAAAGTATTGCACTTGTAATTTTTTGGTTCTTTGCTCTTTAGATCAATGAAATTTTATTAAACATCTTAGGTCACTTTGAAAATGTCACAGGTATTTAAACGACGATTGGCGCGTGAGAGAGTTCTTCAGATCCTTTACGCATGTGAAATGGAAGGTAATTCGTTAAATGATCTTGTTCAGAATGTTCTTATTGATCTGAGCAATGAAGCGGATAAAAAATTTTCTCAGGAGCTTATTCAAAAAGTTACTCTCAACAAAAAAATATTTGATGAAATGATAAGTAAAAGGGTTGCCAATTGGGAAATGAACAGGATTGCTCTAATTGATAAAATCCTCCTGCGGATGGCAATCTGTGAACTTCTTTATTTTGAAGACATTCCTCCAAAAGTTTCAATCAACGAAGCAATAGAGATAGCAAAAATTTATAGCACTTCAGCAAGCGGAAAATTTATTAACGGAATTCTTGATGCCATTCTTAATGAATTAAAAGAAACAGGCAAACTTCACAAATCAGGAAGAGGACTGGTTGAAGACTCAACTACCAAGTTTGATAAAAAGAAACAGATCTGATGAAATCGAAAACTCAAATCTTCATCTGGACTTTGTTTGATTTTGCTAATACTTCGTTCTCTATTATTGTAGTGACATTTTTATACGCAGTTTATTTCAAAGAAACTGTAGCAGACAACCAATCAATCGGTGATTTGTATTGGAGTTTTGGAACAAGCGCTGCTATGATTGCCACTGCAATTATTTCTCCTGTTCTTGGAGCTATAGCTGATTATTCGGCTGGTAAAAAAAGATTTCTGTTGTTTTTTACTTTGATCTGCATCATTGCAACAGCATCGCTTTACTTTGTGGGCAGAGGGGATATTCTTTCAGGATTAATAATTTTCATTATTGCGAATATTGGATTTGAAGCAGGGCTGGTTTTTTATGATTCTTTCCTGCCGGAAATCACTACACCCAAAAATTATGGACGTGTAAGCGGTTATGGTTTTGCAATGGGTTATTTGGGATCGCTGGCTACATTAGCTTTGGTTTTTCCGTTTATCCAGGCTGAAATGATTAAAGAAACATTTCCTGTTTCTGCACTTTTCTTTTTGATATTTTCTATTCCACTCTTTATTTACATTAAAGACAACAGGAAATCGGTTGAGAGAAATAAGTCTTATTTTGTAATTGGTTTTAGCAGGGTATGGTCGACTATCTCTCACCTGAAGAACTATAAAAATCTTGCATTATTTCTGCTGGCCTATTTCTTTTACATTGAAGGAGTAAATACAATTATTTTTTTCTCCGGAAATTACGCCAGCACTACATTGGGTTTTTCTAAAAATGAGCTGCTGATTTTCTTTCTCACTGTACAAACAACTGCTATCTTAGGTTCAGTAGTTCTGGGAATCGTAGCTGATTCAATCGGGCAGAAGAAAACAATCATTATTACTTTGCTGATATGGATACTCACGGTTGGGCTGGCTTTCTTTATCACAGACAAAACCGGATTTTATGTTGTCGGACTTCTTGCCGGGTCAGCGATGGGTTCTTGTCAGTCAACAAGCAGAAGCCTAATGTCAAAACTTACACCCAAAGATAAAAAAACCGAGTTCTTCGGCTTTTATTCTTTTTTCGGGAAAAGCAGTGCCATATTAGGACCAACTTTATTTGGCTACATCAGTTTTATAACTGAAAGTCAACGGTTGGCAATTTTATCGGTAGGCTTATTTTTTATTTTAGGATTGATTATTCTTGTAAAGGTTCAAGACCCAAAAACCAGTTAAACTCATTTAATAAGATAAATCGGTTTGCCTGTCATCTTTTTAATATCCCACTCAAATTTATCTGAAAAAGGTGCAGTTCTTACCGGACATTTTGAATATTCACAAAACTTACAAAGCTCAGCTACACAATAATCAAAATGAATTTTCAATTGAACACTCGGAAACTCTTTTACCAGTTCATCTTCGATTGCATTTTCTTCTGTATGAGTTTGCTGAATTGTAAAATAATAAGGAAATATCAGGTGTAAATCGACGAAAATTCTTTCACCTGACTGCCAGAATCTTAATTCATGCAAATCAATCCAGTATTCCTTTTTAATTGAAGCTAATTTCTTTATCAATTTATTAAGTACCTCTTTATTGGTTTCCTTCATTAACCCGCCAATTGATTCTCTTACAAGTTTGTAACCGGTGAACAAAATATTTATTGCAACACCAATTGCAAATAATGGATCAAGAATTTGAAATCCGGTAATGATAACCAACAGTATTCCAATAATAACTCCAATGCTTGTGTATGAATCTGTAAGTACATGTTTCCCATCTGCAATAAGTGTAAGGGAATTTGTTTTCTTTCCCATTTTAATCAAGTAATTGCCAAGTAATAAATTTATAGCTCCGGCAGAGGAAATAATTATCACTCCGATATCAAGCTGCTTTAGTTGAGAACCATATATTATATCATTTACACCACTGTTAATTATTACAACTGCAGCAATAATTATCAAAGCACCCTCAATTCCGGCTGAAAAGTATTCAATGTTTCCATGTCCGTAAAGATGTGATTCATCAGCAGGCTTTGAACTTAAATAGATGCTGAACAAAGCCATTGCTGTTGCCATAATATGTACTATAGACTCGGCAGCATCAGAGAAAATTGCGGCTGAACCGGTTATAAGGTATGCGCCTAATTTTGCTGCCAGCATGCCAAACCCCACAATGAGTGAAAGTTTTGCAGCTCTTTTTTTGAGTTGAATAGATGAAGTCATAATGGTCTACAATGCTTTGAAAATTACGATTGTTTTATCATCACCGGACGCAGAATTACCCGTAAAGGTTGATATGTTTCCCAGAATTTGATCCACGATTTCTTTTGGTGTTCTATCGGAAAAAGTTTTAATTATGTTTTGCAACCTGGTATCTCCGAATTCTTCACCAAAGTTGTTCCGGCTTTCTGTAATACCATCGGTATAAAAAACAAGAATATCGCCGGTGTTAATCTCGACTGCAACCTCTTGGAGTGCTGAACTGAATTTATCCGATTTATCAATTCCGATAGCCATTCCTGAAGGTTTAATAAAATCACACACCTTTTCATTCATTTTATAGTGAATAACCGGCATATGTCCCGCTCGTGCGAGTTTTATTTTCTTATCCTTTTCAAGAATTGCGGCAATTAGTGTAAAGAACGAATTGTTTTGTAAAATTTTATCAAGCTGTCTTCGTAAAGAAAGAATTAATTCTTTCGGTGATAATTGATCTTCAACAAGATTTATAAGCAGAGCCCTGATTTGAATCATATAAAGTGCGGCAGACATACCTTTACCAGAGACATCACCGATAACGAAAAAGGTTTTCCCATTTGTGTTCGTCTGAATGAAATCATAATAATCACCGCCAACTTCATTAGCTGATAGTGAGCATCCCGAAATTTCGAATGAATCTAATTTGGGAAACTCTTGTGGAATAAGTGAATTTTGAATGTCGCGTGCAACTTCAATTTCATCTCTGGCACTTAGTTTTTCTGCAATTTCAAATGCAAGCAGCAGGTTAACAATAATGAATGCCACCACGGCATAGTCCCAAAAATTTGAGATTACACCAATAATGAAAAACAATAATGAGGCCGAATAAAGTAATCGTCTGACAGGTGTGAGCTGTTCAAGAAAATCTATAAAAAGATCCCGGAAAAATTTCAGGGTACCCCAGAACGAGCCTCCGGTTTTACCTGGTCTTTTCATTCTTCGTACATAGAAATCGTACATCTCGGGAACATCTCTGCGGATTAACTTTTCAACCTCGTTATAACTTAGGTCGGAAGCATAGAATTCGTAAAGTTTACTTATGCGGTTAAATTTTGCCATAACAAAATTATATTCTGTTTAAAATATCTGCAGAACTTTTTAGAATTTCATTTCGTTTTGCGAAGCAAATCCGGATTAATTTTAAATCATTTAATCCTGAAAAAAACGGTGAGAGCGGAATTGTTGCCACACCGGATTCTTTCGTCAGCCTTTCCGTAAAGGTATAATCATCGAGTTCTGATATATCAGAATAATCAAGAATCTGAAAATATGTTCCCTCTGCAGGTTTAAACCTGAATCGTGAATCTTTTATGTTTTCCAAAAAATAATCTCTCTTTTCCTGATAAAAGTCATTAAGCGACAAGTAGTTTTTCTCATCTTCAATATAATCAGCATAAGCCATTTGAATTGGCGTGTTCACTGCAAAAACAATAAACTGATGAATTTTTCTGAATTCATCCATCAGATATCCGGGTGCATTTGCATAACCAATTTTCCATCCTGTTGTATGATACGTTTTTCCAAAAGAGGAAATGATGAAAGACCTTTGATACAATAATTCCGAAGATGCCAGGCTTAAATGTTTTTTATTATCAAACACAATATGTTCGTAAACTTCATCACTAATTACAAATATATTTTTATTCTCAATTATCGTTTCAAGATTTCTGATATCTGTTTCATTTATTACACTGCCGGTTGGATTATGAGGTGAATTGATTATTATCAACTTAGTTTTCTCAGTAATTGAATCGGCAACTTCATCCCAGTCAATCCGGAAATCATTTCCTTTCAATTTTATATAGACAGGCCGGCCGCCATTTAACAGAACAACAGGTGAGTAGCTGTCGTAAGCCGGTTCAAAAATTATTACCTCATCATCCTTGCCTGTTAATGCAGATATTGCACTAAACAACGCCTGTGTTGCACCTGCAGTAATTGTAATTTCATTTTCGGGATCGTAATACCGGTGATTGACTTTTAAGGTCTTCTCGGAAATTTTCTGTCTGAGTTTCAAGACTCCCGGCATCGGGGCGTATTGATTAAAGCCGCGGTTCATGTAGTCAGAAACAAGATTTCTCAATTCTTCATTGCAGTTGAAATCAGGAAAGCCTTGAGAAAGATTTATAGCATTATAATCATTTGCCATTTTTGACATCACTGCAAAGATGCTTGTACCAATTGAAGGAAGTTTTGAATCTGTTTTCATTTGCTTAATAATAATTGTTGGAACTTTTTTCTTTTTAGAATATTTACCGAAAAATATTTAATCTAATTTGAATTTTTCATCTGGCGGTCTTAACGAATTGTAAATTTCTTTAAGTTTAGTAAATGCAAAATTATTACCTCGCTGAGCTGCCCACCTGTAATTCTTAACGGCTTCGGATATTCGTTTTTGTGTACCAAATCCGTCTTCATAACATTTAGCGAGTATAATTTGAGCAAGTATTGATCCTTGTTTTATGTGGTGCTTTAGTTCAGTAATTAAGTTCTCATTGCTGGTTTGGAACGATCTGTCAAATACGGCAGAAGCAAATATCCGAAGCCTGGCTTCAATACTTCCCCTCGATTCAGCATACTTCCAAAGTTCAAGTACTTTATCAAAATCTTTGCTTACAAAATTTCCTGTGTAGTAGTTCAAACCCAATTCGACTATCGAAGGCAGATGTTCTTTCGCAGAAGCTTTTTGAAGAACTGTGATAATATCGTTTGAAGTCAAATCATTCCGCAGTCCTAAAGCATTTAAGCCATACCATACATAAAGCGCTGATGCTTCATTTGCTTCAATGCTTCGGTTTAATTGATCGTTGAATTGATTGTCACTTATCAGTCTGTATAGCAAAATTCGGGAACGGTAAGAATCCAATTTAATCGCACGAATGTAGTTTTCAGCAGCCTTAATTTTATTAAGAATATCATTGTATCTATACTCATAACTTTTTCCCAGAATTGTTAAAGCTTCCGGACAGCTATGATCACCCAGTATTTTAATTTGTTCAAGCTGCTGAGCATTAAAATTTAAAGTAGAATCAATTTTGAGACTATTCAACAACGAATCATTTTCGAGTGCATTGGTTAAGTCTTCGATTAGTATTGAATTCGTAACTCGGGGAATTGAGTCGATGAGGTTATCAAAATCAATAAATACTAATCCTATTGAAGAATTAAAATCTTCATCTTCAGACAATTTTTTATTAACATTTTTTTGGATGAAATTTTCAGAATCACTTCTCAAAATCTCCGGTGAGACTTTAGGAATAATTTCCTGTAGAATATCTTTTGCTGGTTCAAAACCGGCATCGGCAGATTTTTTAATCCAGTAGTATGCGTTCTCCCAGTTTTGCCTGATAATCAGATTATCAGTGTTCAGAAGTCCGATTACATACTGAGACTGAGGCATTCCATCACTGGCAGCATACAGGAAATATTTATAAGCTTCAAAAGGATTCCAATCAACACCCCAGCCATTGAGGCATAAAATTCCGTAATTATATCTTGCCGACGTGATCTCTTTATCAGCGGCTTGCTTAATCCAGAAAGCTGCTTTCAAAGTATCCGGGGCAATTCCCTGACCAAGCAAATATCTCATTCCCAGTTCGTGCATAGCAAGCGGATCGCCGGCATTTGCAGCCTGCATAACTTTGAATTGCTGCCAAATTTCGTAGGCTAAATCGGGCTGATAGAAAAACGGTGAACTCTGCCGGGGTCTGTTAGTTTTAAGAACAAGGCTTTTACTTGAATCCTGAGCAATCAAATCGGGTTTAAAAATTATTAAGCTGCAGGTGATGATTACAATTAGCTGTAATTTATTTCTACTCAATTTTAGTTTTGGTTATGATTTCAATAACGTCATTACAAATATCCTGATTTATAATGGTAAATGAAATTATGGAAATTTTCCGTGATTAAATTTGGGCTGCAGAATAGATATTATTGTTCAGGAGTCTCAGGATTTTGTTTTGCTTTCCTTTTTGAAATAATCTTTCATAGGTTTCAAATAAAAATCCTTCCATCCCTTTTCGTATTTCTTTCCTTGCCCCTCGGGAATGTCTTTGTGGATTAAAGTAAACCTCGTTCCGCCTTGAGTTTTTTCAAGTAAAATTTCTATTCGCGAGTCTATATCATCTTTCTGGAATTCAGTTGTTCTCCAGGATTGTACAATTCTTGCATACGGCTGAAGCTTAATATTTTTTCCTGAAATGTATCCATCCCAGGCTTTGAATTTACCGCCTTGCCAGGGTTGGATAACAGCTTTGCCCCCCGAAAGCCTGGAGTGTTCCTTACTG
The DNA here is from genome assembly GCA_013388545.1 of Ignavibacteriaceae bacterium. Classification (GTDB taxonomy): domain Bacteria; phylum Bacteroidota; class Ignavibacteria; order Ignavibacteriales; family Ignavibacteriaceae; genus JACAFB01. The sequence goes on along the minus strand of JACAFB010000047.1, from coordinate 155,264 downwards.
TCAAGCCAGGCATCATAAATTACTTTAGCACTTACAGGAAACACAGTTGATATTTTTAACTCTTCTTTCATAATATCTGCATTAAGAATATAAATTTTTATTCTATTTGCCAAATAAAAAATAAAATATTTACAAAATTAGTTTTCAATTATACCTCTTATTTGGGCTTATTAAATTGATAATAGTAAATACATATCCTATATTTGACGGCAAAAAAATTTATGCCTCTCAGAAAAAAAGTAAAATTCATCTTTGTAACAGGTGGTGTTGTATCCTCATTGGGTAAAGGGATTACTGCCTCTTCTCTGGGTTTACTTCTAAAACAACGCGGATTTAAAGTTACTATTCAAAAACTTGATCCATATATCAATGTTGATCCCGGCACAATGAGCCCATTCCAGCACGGAGAAGTTTATGTTACCGATGACGGTGCAGAGACTGATCTGGATCTTGGACATTATGAAAGATTTCTTGACGTGAATATGACGAGGGCAAATAACACCACAACCGGTCAGGTTTATAATGAAGTAATTACTAAAGAGCGACGCGGTGATTTTTTAGGCGCCACAGTTCAGGTAATCCCTCATATTACCGATGAAATAAAGTATAGAATGACCAAACTTAGTGAACTTGGTGAATATGATATAATAATTACCGAGATTGGTGGAACAGTTGGCGATATTGAAAGTCTGCCATTTATCGAAGCGATGAGGCAGCTTATGCTCCAGTTTGGCAGGGCAAATACAATGAATGTACATGTGACACTTGTTCCATATATTCCTTCAGCCGGTGAGGTAAAAACCAAACCTACACAGCACAGCGTTAAAAATCTTCTGGAGCTTGGAATTCAACCTGATGTATTAATTTGCAGGTCGGAAAATAGATTGAGCAGAGAATTAAAAGATAAGATCGCACTATTCTGCAATGTTGATTCTTCTGCTGTTATTTCTGCTTATGATTGTTCTTCCATTTATGAAGTTCCGCTGGTTCTTTTTAGAGAAAAATTTGATCAGATAGTTTTAAAGCGTCTTCATCTTCTCGAGAGAAAAATAAAACTTGATGATTGGGAAGGCTTAGTTGAAAAGTTAAAAAATCCTTCTTCTTCCATTGAAGTTGCCATTTGTGGAAAATATGTTGAGCACCTGGATGCTTATAAAAGCATTTTAGAAGCTTTTGTGCATTCAGGCGCTGAGAATGATGTTAAAGTTAAAGTTAGACCAGTTAGTGCAGAAAAATGTGAAACTGAAGATTTGGCAAAATTATTTTCCGGTGTCAGCGGAATACTTGTCCCCGGTGGTTTTGGTGAAAGAGGAATAGAGGGAAAAATCAAAGCTGTTCAATATGCAAGAGAGAATAATATCCCGTTTTTTGGAATTTGTCTGGGTATGCAGTGTGCTGTAATTGAATATGCCCGAAACGTTTGCAATCTGTCTAAAGCACATAGTTCAGAATTTAAAAAGAATAATTACAATGTGATCGATCTTATGCCTGAACAAAAGAATATCAAATATATGGGTGCAAGTATGCGTCTTGGCGCTTATCCCTGCACTATTGCTGAAGGTACGCACGCAATGAAAGCTTATAAAACCAGTTATATATCAGAAAGGCATCGTCACAGATACGAAGTGAACAATAAATTCAGATCTACTTTGGTTCAAAATGGATTAGTTTTAAGCGGGCTTTCTCCGGACAGAGAACTTGTTGAAATCATTGAGATACCCAATCATCGTTGGTTTCTTGGCTGTCAGTTCCATCCCGAATTAAAATCGAGAGCAACCAAAGCTCATCCTTTGTTCAGAGAATTTGTAAAAGCTGCTCTGAAGTATTCGCAAGAAAAGAAAGATTTCATCAAATGATAAATTGTTCCCGCTGGTTTGTTCTTCTGATTACTTTTTTTCTTTTCTTTTCACAATCAATTAGATCACAGTCTGATTTAAGCAAGCTTGTAAAAATTGGATTGGAACAATGTTATAATTTTGAATGGAGCGAAGCAGAAAAGACTTTTCAAAAGGTAATAAACAGGTTCCCTGAAAAACCTCACGGATATCAGTATAAAGCGAGCATTTATCTATGGTATTACCTTGGAAGTAATAACCAAACTGATTTGGAGACTTTTACAATAAGTTCAGATCTGGCAATTGAAAAATCGGAGTCACTTCTGAACTCTTCACCGGAAGATGCGAATATTATGCTTCTTATCGGGACTAATTACACTTACCGGGCGATAGCTTTTACAAAATCGGGTAACCTGGTTGATGCCGTATTCGCCAGTAAAAAATCTGAATCATTTTTATCTGAATGCATTAAGCGAAATCCCCAGTTAAATGATGCATATTTAGGATTGGGTTTGTATTACTTTGCTATGTCACAAGTGCCGGGTGCATTTAAGTGGGTTCTGCAGATCGCGGGTATGAGCGGCGACAGGGAAACTGGTTTAGATTATATCAAAATTACAGCGGAGAAGGGTTCTTTACTAAAAATTGAAGCTCAGTATTATTTGTCACAAATCCTTTCAGAAATTTTAGGTGATTATAAAACCTCTTCCGAATATCTGAAAAAGCTTAATAGGAATTATTCGAATAACTTATTGTTCAGTTATGCTCTGGCTGTTGTAAAAATAAAACAGCGTGACCTGACCGAAGCAAAACGCTTACTCAGTAAAATTATTAAAACAAAAAACGAAAAATTTTCTAAGATTATTTCATTCTCAAACTTTTTAATGGGGGATATTCATTTCCGAAATAACCAATTTTCAGAGGCTATTTCTTATTACAAATCTTTTTTAGAATCCGCTCCCGATTCAGATTATAAAGGAATCGCAAATTTCAGAATAGCAACTTCGTATGAGATCTTAAATGACCGGTCTTCATCGCAAAAATATTTTCAGCTGACCGGCGAAGGTAATCCTGATATTGAGGATGACATTTATGCAAAACGTAAAGGCGGCATTTATTCAAAGAGAACAATGGCTGAAAATGAAAAGAAGATTGTGATTTTCGGAAATATGATAGAAGCAGGTAAATTTCAGGAAGCTAATGACAGTTTGAAAAAAATTATTCCGCTTATCAAATCACAAAAGTTAAAGTCTGAAGCTTTATATCTATTAAGTGAATCAAGTTATTGGCTTGGAAAAGAAAACGAATCTTATACATATGCAATGGATGTAATAAAACTAAACAATACTGAGGAAAGCTGGGTAGTTCCGTACTGTTACTTCAACATTGCCCGAATCCATAAGAAAAATGGTAGAATAAAAGAAATGAATGAGCAAATTGAAAAGATTGAGGATTTCAATGACTACGATTATTTCAATCGTTTAGAGAATCTAATATATAGTTTAACCTTGGGCACTTAAAATTTATCGTAAAATCCTTCCCTCTAATTGCTTATTTTATAATGAATAACTAATTTCGTACAACTATTTATTAACGGAAAAAATTGAATATTGCTGTTTTTGTTTCGGGTCGCGGATCAAACTTAAACGCTATAATTGAATCTGAAGATTTAAAAAATCTCATAAGCATAAAAGCAGTATTCAGTGATAAAAGTGATTGCCCTGCGTTTGAAATTGCGAAAAAGAATTCTATCCCGACTTTTTCTATAGGGAAAACAGAAGGTTCACTTTCTTCGGATAAATTATTTTCAAAATTAATAGAACTTGAAATCGATTTAATTGTGCTGGCAGGATATTTAAAACTTATTCCCGGTGAAATTGTTTCAAAGTTCAAACATAGGATAATAAATATTCATCCGGCTTTGCTTCCCTCATTCGGAGGGAAAGGAATGTACGGCATGAACGTTCATAAAGCAGTTTTTGAAGCTTCATCTAAAGTGTCGGGTGCAACAGTGCATTTTATAGATGAAGAATATGATAAAGGAATCATCATTGCACAAAAGTCAGTTGATATTTCAGATGTTCAGTCTGCCGAAGAAATTGCCTCAAAAGTTCTTAAAATTGAGCACGAGATACTGCCTTTTGTAATAAAAAAAATTGCAGAAGGAAAAGTAAAGGTAGAAGGCAGCAGGGCGGTTTATACATAACAACAATTTAATATCAGGTTGAATATTTTGAAAAAGCTTGCACTAATAAGTGTTTCAGATAAAAGAGGAATCGTAGATTTAGCCCGTGAATTAATCAAGAGTGATTATGAAATCATTGCAACCGGAAATACAGCTAAGCTATTAAAATCTGAAAATATTAATGTGATCGAAGTTTCCGAGTTCACAGGATTTCCCGAGGTTTTTGAAGGCAGAGTTAAAACACTTCATCCCAAGGTCTTCGGTGGAATTTTGATGAGGAGAAATATTGAGGAAGATAGAATTTCTGCCACTAAGAATAACATCCTCCCGATCGATATAGTTTGTGTTAATCTTTATCCTTTCATAAAAGTTACTCAGAATCCTGAGGTAGATCTTGAAACTGCAATTGAAAATATAGACATCGGAGGCCCAAGCCTTGTCAGAGCTTCTGCAAAAAACTTCAAATATGTTTCCATTCTTACAAATCCTGAACAATACTCTCCGTTTATCAAAGAACTTAATTCCGGCGAAATAAGTCTTGATACCAGAAAAAGATTAGCCGCTGAAGCTTTTGCTCATACTTCAAATTATGATACTTATATATCAAATTATCTCGAAAAGAAGTTTGAACTCCCTCAATCTCAGTTCAGGTTAAATTACAATCTTGAAAAGAATTTAAGATATGGCGAAAATCCTCATCAGCAGGCATCAATCTATGGCGATTTCAGTTCGTATTTTGAAGTTTTTCATGGAAAAGAAATTTCATACAACAATATCCTTGATTTAGTTGCCTCCGTTGAGTTGGTTGAAGAGCTGGGCGAAAATGCTTGCGCAATCATAAAACACAATAATGCTGCCGGTGCCGCTATTGGCATCAGCTTATTTGATGCTTATGAAAAGGCTCTCAAATGTGATCCAGTTTCAGCCTTCGGCGGGATTGTTGCTTTTAATTCGCAGGTCGATGAAAAACTAGCAGAAAAATTAAATGAAATTTTTCTTGAGGTAATTGTCGCTCCTGATTTTTCAGAAGCCGCTTTAAATAAATTAAAAAAGAAAAAGGACAGAAGATTAGTCAGACAGCTTAAATCAGTTTCCGGGAAGTCACTGACTTTCAGAAGTATTCCTGGTGGTGCAATCGTTCAGGACAGCGATAGTATTGTTCTGGATAAAACACAATTAAACTTTGTTACAGAAAAAAAACCATCAGAAAAAGAGCTTGATGATTTGTTATTTGCCTGGAAGATTGCAAAGCATACAAAATCAAATGCAATAGTTTTTGCTAAAGACAAAGCCACACTGGGTGTTGGTGCAGGACAAATGTCTCGCCTGGATTCAGTTAAAATTGCAGCAATAAAAGCAAAAGAGCATGGCCTCGATTTATCAAATTCAGTAGCTGCTTCCGACGCATTCTTTCCATTTTCTGATGGACTGATCGAGATTATTAAACATGGTGCAACTGCTGTGATTCAGCCCGGAGGTTCTGTGCGTGACAGTGAAGTTATTGATGCAGCAAATAAAAATAATATTTCAATGGTTTTTACCGGAATAAGGCACTTTAAACACTAAGAGGAAATATGGGTTTTTTAGATATTCTTTCTACTGATATTGCAATTGACCTTGGAACAGCTAATACGTTGATCTATGTAAAAGGCAAGGGCATAGTATTAAATGAACCTTCAATTGTTGCATTTGACAGGAATTCAAAAAGAATTATTGCACTCGGGAATAAAGCAAAAGAGATGCAGGGCAGAGAACATAAAGAAATTAAAGTTACCCGCCCGATGAGAGATGGAGTTATTGCCGATTTTGAAATTGCTGAAGGAATGATAAGAGCTTTTATTAAAAAAGTTCGTGCAGGTACATTTTCAAGTCGAAGAGTAATTGTTGCAGTTCCTTCAGGAGTAACCGAGGTTGAAAAAAGAGCGGTAAGGGATAGTGCAGAACATGCAGGAGCAAAAGAAGTACACTTAATTGCAGAACCAATGTCTGCTGCCATAGGAATCGGGATTGATGTTGAAGCTCCTGTTGGAAGTATGATTATAGATATTGGTGGTGGTACAACAGAAATTGCTGTGATTGCCTTATCAGGCATTGTGAATGAAGAATCAATAAGAATTGCAGGTGATGAAATGAATTACGCAATAATGCAATTCTTTAAGAAGAATCATAATATTCTTATTGGTGAAAGAACTGCCGAAGCAATTAAATGTGAAGTCGGTTCAGCAGTTCCTCTCAAAGAAGAAATAACAATTCAGGTTAAGGGAAGAGACCTGGTCGGTGGTATTCCCAAAACCACTGAAGTAAGTTCAGTAGAAATAAGAGAAGCATTGAATGAATCTGTCGTACAGATTGTTGATGCAGTGCGACAGACTCTTGAAAGAACTCCTCCTGAACTATCTGCCGATATTCTCGACAGAGGCGTTATGCTAACCGGCGGCGGTGCCCTTTTGAAGGGATTGGATGAAAGAATTAAAATGGAAACTAATCTCCCTGTTCACGTGGCGGATGACCCTCTTACAGCCGTAGTCAGAGGTGCGGGTAAAGTTATTGAAAATATAAATCATTATTCAAAAGTTTTAATTCGTAACAGAAGATATTGATGGTAAGATTCTTTAGGTATCTCTGGGAAAACTTTAAAGAATATATTATCCTGATTATTCTCATTCTTCTTAGCCTTGGCGCATTGTCTTTAAATCAACAGCGAGAAATTAAAAAAGTCCGTGCAGTAGCATTCGGAAGCTTTGCTTTTGTTACATCTTTTATTTCAGATCTGGTTAACATTAGCAGCTTGAAAAATGAAAATGAAAGACTCAGAGAGATCAATGCGGAATTAATGCTTCAGGTTAATAAACTACGGCAGTATGGAATCGAAAATCAGGAGTTACGCTCGCTTCTTAATTTAAAGGACACTACTAAATATCCTATTCATCCTGCATCTGTTGTTTCGCGCTCTCTTTCCCGTTCTCAAGGTACTATAACAATTAATGTTGGAAGGAATGACAGTATTAAACCCGGAATGCCTGTTTTCGATGGTCAAGGTCTTATAGGTATTATTTATTCAACTTCCGAAGATTTTTCATTAGCCAGAACTCTTTTTAATACGGATTTAAAATTGACTGTGAAGAATGAGCGTAGCCGCGTAAATGGAATTATGAAATGGAATGGTGAAAATCTTGTTATAGTTGATGTTCCAAAAACATACGATATTCAGGAGGGTGACAGGGTTGTAACATCGGAATTAAGTTCAATTGTAAATGTACCCATCCCTATTGGAGTTGTTATCGGAATTAGCAAGGTTGAGGTTGGTATTTTTAACGAAGTTCAAATTAAACCATTTTCAGATATTAACGGAACTGAAAATGTTTTTGTTCTTAAGGTTGTTGAAAGCAAGCAGAAGAATGATCTGGAATTAAATTTTTTCAACAGAAAGTAAAATGAAATTTAATTACTTCATTCCGGTTCTTGTTTTTTTCCCTGTGTTGATTTTACAAACAACAATTATCCCTTTAATTGCTATTCAGGGAATTATTCCTGATCTTATTTTGATTCTTCTGGTTTACTTTACAATAAATAACGGCCAGATTTTTGGCACTGTTCAGGGGTTTGTTTATGGATTACTTTTTGATCTGATAACAGGGAGCCTTTTAGGAAGTGCAATGCTTGCAAAAACTCTTTCGGGTTTTGTTGCCGGTTACTTTTCAAATGAAAATAAACGTGATTTTTATCTCAGAAGCTATATGTTTTCGGTAATTGTTTTAATATGTGCAGTAATTGACTCAATGATTTTTTCGTTTTTATCCAGTGCTGATTTAACAACTAATATTTTTAGTTTATTTTTTGAAAATGGAATTGTATCAGGAATTTACACGTCCGTGATTAGTTTGTTGATTTTGGTTTTCTTCATATTAAGGAGAAGATTTTGAGAGCAGTTGGTTTTGGTTCATTCCAAAGAAAATCTATTATTTACTTTGTTTTATTCACAAGCTTTGCTCTGCTTGCATTTAGATTATTTCAAATGCAAATCGTTCAGCAAAAAGCTTATGATACCAAATCAGCTGATAATAGTATTAAGCCAATCGAACAAACCCCGCTGCGCGGTGTTTTCCTGGACAGAAATTTTAATGTTATTGTCAGCAATATTCCAGCATATACACTCAGAATTACCCCGGCTGAATACGACACAAGCCTGAATGAAATTATTGAAACAGTAATTGGTGCAGATAGAGGATATATCGGCAAAATTTTGTATAACAATCGACTATATTCTAAGTATATACCTGTTAGAATAAGACGAGGGATAGATTTCAACACCGTTTCCTGGTTGGAGGAACATTCCGAAAACCTTAAAGGTGTTGACTATGTCGTCGAAATGCAAAGAGGCTATCCAAGCGGGATTGTCGGGGCTCATGTTTTTGGTTATACTAAAGAAATTTCTGCCAAACAACTTCAGGAAGAAAAAGATTATTATACCCCAGGCGACTATGTCGGGCATAGCGGTATTGAAAAAAAATATGAGAAGGTTTTACGGGGTAAAAAAGGATTTAACTATGTCCTTGTTGATTCCAGAGGTCGTGAATTTGATAAGTTTAAAGATGGTGAAATGGACACCCAGTCAATCAAAGGCGAAGATCTCGTTCTTGGTATAGACGCTGACGTTCAACGAATTGCTGAAGAAGAAATGAAAGGCAGAAGGGGAGCAGTTGTTGCAATTGAACCTTCGACCGGTGAAATAATTGCTCTTGTAAGCTCACCCGATTTCGATCTGAACCAGTTTTCTTATGTAACAACGCGCGACTATTTGAATAAATTATATTCTGATCCTGATAAGCCGATGTTTAACAGGGCAACTATGTCACTTAAACCACCCGGATCTACTTACAAAATGCTTGCTGCAATTGCAGCTTTGGATCTTGGAGTGATCACAACTTCAACCACATTTTATTGCGGTGGGGGATTTACCTTCGGAAGATTTTTCAAATGTCACGGTTCACACGGAGCTGTTAATGTAGTACACGCAATCGAGAAATCTTGTAACACCTTCTTTTATAAACTTATTTATGAAATTGGTCTTGAAAAATGGTATGAGTACGGAAAGAAATTTGGATTTGGAACAAAAACAGGAATAGATATTGGAGAAGAATCTGCCGGCTTTATCCCCAACACTGCTTTTTATGAGAAGATATATGGACCAAACTGGCCTAAAAGCATTATGGCAAGCCTGGGCATTGGTCAGGGTGAGGTTAGTGTTACTCCGTTACAATTAGCTCAATATGTTGCTTTAATTGCGAATAACGGAAAGTCTTTCGTCCCTCATGTTGTAAAAGGCTATAGAGATGATATGACAAAAGAACTGGTGCCATTTAAGTTTAAAGAAATCAATACAGGAGTTAAGAAAGAGGTTTTTGACATAGTAAAGGAAGGGATGTTTTTAGTTGTTAATGGATCAGGAACTGCAACTCATATCAGGATGAATGAAATTAAAATTGCCGGTAAAACCGGAACTGCACAAAATCCTCACGGAAAAGATCACGCTTTCTTTATTGGATTTGCCCCTTATGAAAATCCCCGAATTGCCATTGCTATTGTCGTTGAAAATGTTGGATTTGGCGGAACGCATGCAGCACCTATTGCAAAAAAATTAATCGAAGCTTATTTAATGAAAAACAATATCACAAGTCCTCGGGAGGAAACTAAACCACTAATTGAAAACCAGTTTATTGGTGCTAGCCTTGAGAATTGATTATAAACTTAACGACAGATTTGATCTGGGACTTTTTCTCCCTGCTATTTTATTAACCATTTTCGGGCTTGCCGCAATTTATAGCGCTACTATAAATAACCTTAATGCATCCGGTAATTTTACAAAACAATTGTTTTGGGGAATCGGATCGATAATTGTTTTTTTTATTGCCTATTCTGTTCCAACCAATACTTTCAGATTGGTAACTATTCCTTCATACTTGCTATCGCTTTTATTATTAACAGCCGTTCTTCTAATCGGAAGAAGAGTATCAGGTGCAAAAAGCTGGCTGGATCTTGGTATGATGGGCTTTCAACCTTCAGAGTTTGCAAAAATTGGAACTGTTCTGGCACTTGCCTCATTTCTAAGCAGAAAAAACACTGACATTGATAATTTCCGCGACATCCTATTTGCTCTTGCCATTGGTTTGATTCCTGTCGCACTAATATTGCTTGAACCAGATACCGGAACGTCTTTTATTTTTTTAGGTTTCATACTAACAATGATCTTTTGGAAAGGAATCAGTCTTTTTGGTTTATTTGTTGTCCTTTCTCCCGGAATTGTTGCTGTATCATCTTTATTTGGTATGTACTACTTCATTGGTTCTTTAATCATAGTTGCAGCTGCTCTTATCTTTTTCAGAAAGGATATCTTTTTCTCCGGATCCATATTTGCTCTAAATCTTGCTGCAGGATTTTTTACAGACTATGTGTTTAAGGCATTGAGTCCTCATCAGCAAAAAAGAATTCACTCCTTCATTGATCCTTCTGCCGATCCGCTTGGAGCGGGTTATAATGCAATTCAGGCGCAGGTTGCTGTTGGATCGGGCGGAATCTGGGGTAAAGGTTTTTTAAATGGCAATCAAACTCAACTTCAGTTTATTCCGGAGCAGTGGACGGATTTTATTTTTTGTGTTATTGGTGAAGAATTTGGATTTATCGGCGGTATTGTTGTGCTTTCCCTGTTCCTGATTCTTTTTGTGAGAATATTAAGATTGATTACTTCTGCAAAAGATGAATTTTTAAGTCTTACACTTACCGGAATATTTTCAATTTATTTTTTCCATTTCCTTATTAACGTAGGAATGGTTGTTGGTATAATGCCCGTTGTTGGAATCCCCCTGCCGTTTGTTAGCTATGGAGGAAGTTCTTTGCTTGCGAACATGATAATGCTTGGAATTGTTGCAAATGTTTACCGAACCCGCAAAAATTATACTTGATCTGCTTTTTATAAACTTATTACAATGAAGTCGATAGAAAAATTTTATTACAACATTAATTCAGGCAGACATGTTTGTGTCGGGCTTGATACTGATTTCAATAAAATACCTGAATTCCTCAAACATTCTGATGACCCTGTTTTTGAGTTTAATAAAATTATCATAGAAAAATTATCACCGTTCGTAGCAGCATTTAAATTAAATTTTGCATTTTATGAGGCATTGGGTCAGCAGGGTTTTTTAACACTTGAAAAAACCGTTCGGATAATTCCGGAAAATGTTTTCACAATAGCAGATGCTAAAAGAGGTGACATTGGTAATACTTCACAGATGTATGCGAAATCTGTTTTTGATTATTTAAAGTTTGACTCTGTGACTGTTAATCCTTATATGGGAGAAGATTCAATCAGCCCATTTTTAAATTACAATGATAAGCTGAGTTTTGTATTAGCTCTTACTTCAAATCCAGGTTCAAAGGATTTTGAGAAATTAACTCTTAAAGATGGAGAATTTTTATATCAGAAAGTTATAAACAAAGTAAAAGAATGGAATAAAAATAAAAACTGTGGAATCGTATTTGGAGCTACCAACTTTTCTGAACTTAAAAATTCTATGACTGATTTAGCTTCATTACCTCTTTTAATACCGGGCGTAGGAGCTCAGGGGGGAAGCTTAAATGAAATTGTCAAATTGATGAATCAGGTCAATCATAACGATTTTATAATAAATGTAAGCCGCTCGGTGCTTTATAAATCAAACGGTGAAGATTTTGCTGAAGCTGCTTTGAGTGAAATGCTCAGTCTTAATGAACAAATCAATAATCCTGCATAATTAAAAAGAATTCCTCAACATTGTTTGCATTTTACCTCTTTATTTGTAAGTTTTATTGTCATTTTTGAAACTTCCATTAAGCAGGAAAGAAAATGCTGCCGCAAAGCAGGATTTCAGAATCGATTAATTCTTCTAAAGTTCTCTCCGTAATCGAGAGAATATTACGGTCAGGCAAATCAGGATGCATCAAAATTTCTTTCCCAACCCGAATCAGGAAAAACAATTCTTATCAGGAATCAACCTGTTTTTTTAGATACTTTATTCCTGTTGTTTATTCATCCTGGGCATTTAAATTCAAGCGGGTGGAAAAATGAAATCAAAATCAAAACCGCTCGAAAAGTTTTTATGCGAAATCTGGAAGTCGCAGAAATTTATAAAAACTCTTACCACTTATGACGGACAATTAATAAAAGTTATTGACGCCGGAGAGGAGAATAAGGATCTTGGTGGACCGGACTTTAAAAATGCTCGAATTAAAATAGGCTCACTAACATATTTTGGCGATGTTGAGATAGACTCCAGTCATTCAGATTGGAAAGCTCACGGGCATAATCTTAATAAGCGGTACAACAAAGTAATTTTTCATGCAGTTTTAACACCCGATAATCGTCATCATTACGTTTATAGTCAGGATGGAAGAAGAATACAATCGGTTTCACTTGATGAGTTTATAGATGGAAATATTCGTAAAAATATTCAAAGCGCAATAGATAGCGACAGGAAAAAGAGAATAAACAAAATGCCCTGTCTTGAAATAAATGAATTAATGAGCGAGCAGGAAAAAATTGATGTGCTCTTCCATCTTGGTGTTGAGAGATTTAAACACAAATGCACACGTGTTTATGAAAGGCTTAAAGAAATAGTATATCTCAGGCAGCTTAATATTAAAGAGCCGGTTGTCAGGTATGATCTTGATGAAAATTTTATAAATAAAAAATTCACTGCCGAAGACTTTAAAGAGCAAATTATTTGGCAGCAGCTTGTTTATGAAATGATGTTTGAAGCGCTTGGATACTCGAAAAACAAAGACGTTATGCTTAAACTTGCAAAAAGTATTGACATTAATTTCTACAGGCATATTAATCATCATCCTGATCCTGTTCTTGCTGCAGAATCAATTCTTTTAAATGTTAGCGGTCTGCTCCCTGATATTTATCAACTACCGGATGAAAGTACATCGGCTTATTTGAAAAAGATCACCGAGATATGGGCATCCTTAAAGCAATTTTATGACGGGAGGATAATCAATAAAGAGGACTGGCATTTTTTTAAGTTAAGACCTCAGAATTTTCCAACGATCAGAATAGCTGCTGCAGCACGTTTGATTTACAGGCTGGTTCACCAAAATATACTTCATAAAATTATTACTTCTATCGAAGCGAATGACGATCAGAAAAAACATATCTCTGTGCTTAGAAACAATTTGATTGTTAAAGGAGAGGGATTCTGGAGTACTCATTACACTTTTGAAAAGAATGCGAATATAGAGATAAAATATTTGCTTGGACTATCGAGGGCTGATGAAATATTGATCAATGTGATGCTTCCCGTAATTTACGTATACTTCCAGATCTTCAACAAAAAAACTGAGGCAGAGAGAGTATATTCAATTTTTATTAATTACACTCAAAAAAGTGAAAACACACTGGTGGATGAAGTAAACGAAATTCTTTCTTTAAATGATGCTAATCACCGGAGCGTTTTATACCAGGGAATGATAGAACTTTTCAGAAATTATTGTTCAAAAGATGCCTGCCTGGATTGTTCAATCGGGAAAAAAGTTTTTTCTTAAATCAATTCTGGCTTGTAAGTTTTTTAATCTCGTCTCTTAGTTTAGCTGCACGTTCATATTCTTCCGATTCAAGTGCTTCCCGCAATTTTGTCTGAAGTGCAGCAATTTTAGCTTCTTTTGAGCCGGAGACAGACTCTTCCTCTTCAGTCTCCTTTTGAAGCTCAAATCTTTCGCTTTCCTCAGATGGAACAAAAGAAGCAGTATCCATTACAGAATCTGCAACATAAATTGGAGCTTGTGTTCTTACTGCAAGAGCAATAGCATCACTTGGTCTTGCATCAATTTCATTTGTCAAGCCTGCAAGCTCTAAAATAATCTTCGCAATAAATGTATTTTCTCTGAGCTCACTTACCTGAATTTCGACAACAACTCCACCAAGATTTTCAATTACGTTTTTTAATAAATCGTGTGTTAATGGTCTTGGTGGCTTAATGTTCTCGATTTCCAGGGCAATTGCCTGTGCTTCAAAAGCACCTATAATAATTGGCAGTCTTCGATTACCACCTATTTCTTTTAATAAAATAGCATAAGCTCCGCCGGTAGAAGGACTCGCAGATATTCCTAATATTTCACACTGAACCTTATACACAATCAACTCCCTTACTGTGATTTTAGCTTTTTAATTTCTTCTGTAAGCTTTGGTAATACTTCAAATAAGTCACCCGCAATTCCATAATCTGCAACTGTAAATATTGGTGCATCCTTGTCTTTATTGATTGCGACAATATACTTAGACGATGACATCCCGGCTAAATGTTGAATGGCTCCTGAAATTCCGCACGCAATATATAGTGATGGAGAAACTGTTTTTCCGGTTTGGCCAACCTGTTCCCTGTGAGGTCTCCATCCTGCATCAACAACAGCTCTTGAAGCACCGACTGCACCACCAACTGCCTCGGCAAGTTCTTCAATCAGATGGTAGTTTTCGGGTCCCTTGATTCCTCTGCCGCCTGAGACAATAATATCGGCTTCAGCTACATCAAGCTTTGCTTCAGATTTTTTTATTTCAATTACTTTGCTTTTAAGATTTGGTTGTTCAACATTCTGAACATTAACTGATGCCGCCGTAGCGTCTTCAATTAATATTGGTTTGAATACATTTGGTCTGATTGTAAAAACTTTTATTTCGCTTTTCAGCTTTGCGTCAAGAATTGCTTTTCCGGCAAATACAGGTCTTGAGGCTACCAATTCGTTATCATTGACTTCTAGTGAAATACAATCCATCAATAAGCCCGCATCAAGTCTGGCGGCAACTCTTGGAGCAAGATCTTTTCCAAATGCAGTATTTGAAAAAATTATAATGTTATTTGCATTTTGCTTTACATATTCAACAACTAAGTCTGTGTAAGCAGATGATGAATAATTCATCAATGAATCATTTTTAAATAAGGTTATAGAAGAAATTCCATACTTAGCAATTTCATCTAAATTCTGAACTTCAGAACCAATAACAATTGTTGAGCATTCAGCTTCGATTTTTGAGGCTAAGCTAGCCGAAAAACTAACAGCTTCAAATGCTGACCTTTTTAATTTACCTTCTCTTTGTTCGAGTACAACAACAATTTTATTCATGTTTTTCCCTTTAAATTACTTTTGCTTCTTCTCTGAGTAATCTGACCAGTTCCGGAACTGCAGAACTGTCAGTTCCAATAATTCTTCCGGCTTTTTTATCTGCCGGTCTTCTTACTCTGAGTATTTCAACTGAAGAATCACTTTCTAATGCCGGTTTTTCTTCAATTACTTTTTTCTTGGCTGCCATTATACCCTTTAATGAAGCATACCTTGGCTCATTCAATCCTTTTTGAGCTGTTATTACAACTGGTAATTCAGTTTCAACTATTTCTCTTCCGCCTTCAATTTCTCTCTCAGCAATAACTTTATTTCCGTTAATTGCCAGGGAGACAACAACACTAACGCAGTTATATCCCAGCAATTCAGCGGTAATTTGTCCGGTTGCCGAGTTGTCATAATCAACTGATTGTTTCCCGAAAAAGACTATATCGCACCCGAGTTTTTTTATTTCATCTGCAAGTGCTTTTGCAACGCTAACAGAGTCTCTCCGTGTCTCACTTTTTAAAAGTATTGCTCGATCGGCACCCATTGCAAGTGCTTTACGAATAGTTTCTTTACTGGAATCTTCGCCGAGTGTGACGATTATTACCTCCGAATCTGCTGCGGACTTTTCTTTTATCCTGAGAGCTTCTTCAATTCCGTATTCGTCGTATGGGTTGATAATAAATGTCACACCGGATGGATCAATTGATTTTTCATCGGCGCCAATTTTAATCTTTGTAGCAGTATCAGGAACATTACTGACACAAACTGCTATTTTCATGCTGCCTCCAATTATTGAACTATTTTTGAAAAAAAATATATAAATAGGGGGTTACAAAAACAAACTTACTTTTTTGAGTTAACAACCCATTATTTCACTTTTACATTTTTTTTAGTTTAGCTAAATTTAAGCGTGAATTTACAGACAGATACAAATATTAAAATTGATGAGAGTATTGATTCGGGAGTTGATCTTTCGAGCAGGGTTTTACTTTTTAATGACGACATCCATACCTTTGATGAGGTAATCAATCAGTTGATAAAAGCAGTAAACTGCACATTTGAAGAAGCCCGCTTGCTTGCATTTGAAGTGCACGTAAAAGGAAAAGCGGTAGTCTTCAGCGGTTCATTGAATCAATGCCTGAAAGTAACTTCAATTCTTGAAGAAATCGCGCTTCACACACAGATAATTACTTAATACTCAAATTTCTGTCCAGCCTTTTTTTATTAATTATTACAGGATTTTATAATTGAAAAACATCCGAAATGATTTAAGAAATATTGCCATTATTGCTCACGTTGATCATGGCAAGACAACTTTAGTTGATTATATGTTAAAACAAACGGGAGTCTGGCGTGATAATCAGCAGGTAGAGAAGAGAGTAATGGATTCAAATGCTTTAGAGAAAGAAAGAGGAATTACGATTCTTGCTAAAAACCTTAGCGTCAATTACAATGGTATCAAAATAAATATTATCGATACACCGGGTCACTCGGATTTTGGGGGAGAAGTTGAACGCACACTAAAGATGGTTGACGGGGTTTTACTGCTTGTGGACGCGGCGGAGGGACCTTTACCTCAAACTAAGTTTGTACTTAAAAAATCTTTAGAACTTAACCTTAAGCCCATTGTTGTAATCAACAAAATTGATAGAAAAGATGCTCGCCCCGATGAAGTGCTTAATGAAGTATTTGATTTATTTGTTTCCCTTGGTGCAAATGACAATCAGCTCGATTTCCCGTTTGTTTATTCAATAGCAAAACAGGGAATTGCACGATATCAGTTGAATGATGATAGTAACTCTTTGATTCCTCTGTTCGAAACAATTATTAAACACGTTCCTGCACCCGCAGCCAACCCTGATGAGCCTTTTAGAATGCTGATTTCTGCAATTGATTACAATGATTATCTTGGAAGAATTGGAATTGGCAGAATACACTCGGGAAGATTAAAGGCGGGTGAAAACATTTTTCTTATTACAAGGAGTAATGAAAAATTGAATTTCAAAATCTCCAGGTTGTACACTTTTGAAAATATTAAAAGAATTGAAGTAAATGAATTAACTGCCGGTGATATTGGTGCTATCGCAGGATTGGAAGATGTTGATATTGGTGAGACCGTCGCTTCTCCGGAAAATCCTGAACCTCTTCCGTTTGTTGAAATTGATGAACCGACAATTACAATGAATTTTATCGTGAACAATTCACCTTTTGCCGGACAGGATGGGAAGTATGTTACTACCCGCAACCTAAGTGAAAGACTTTCGAAGGAACTGAAATCAAACCTGAGCCTTAAAGTAGAAATGACAGATTCGCCGGATGTATTTAAGGTCAGCGGCAGAGGCGAGCTGCATCTTGCAATCTTAATCGAAAATATGAGACGTGAAGGATATGAACTTCAGTTAAGTCGCCCGGAAGTAATTCTGAAAAGAATTGATGATGTTTTATCTGAACCTGTTGAACATGTAATAATAGATGTTCCCAACGATTATTCTGGTATTGTTATAGAAAAGCTTGGGAAAAGAAAAGGTGAATTGAAGAATATGATTACATTTAATGATAACACCCGACTTGAATTTTTTATACCTTCGCGGGGTTTGATCGGGTATCGTTCCGAATTTATGACTGACACAAAAGGGCTTGGAATCATTCATCATAATTTTCATTGTTATGAACCATACAAAGGCGAAATTCCCTCCCGTCAGCGGGGTGCGCTTGTAGCTATGGAATCAGGAACTGCTTCAGCATACGCTATGAACAAGCTTCAGGAGCGGGCAGAATTTTTTATAGAAGCAGGAACAAAGGTTTACGAGGGAATGGTAGTTGGTGAAAATTCCCGGCAGAATGATATGCCTGTGAACGTAACTAAAACAAAACAGCTTACAAATTTCCGATCATCAACTGCCGAAGAAGCAATTCGATTGGATACTCCGAGACTTTTAACTCTTGAGCAGGCATTAGAATGGATTTCCGATGATGAATATGTAGAAGTCACTCCTCTGAATATCAGAATCAGGAAAAAATATCTCACTGAACTTGACAGAAAAAATGCCAGGTTAGTTGAAAAGAGCAAAAAAACAGAATCAGTCTAATGCAGGTATTATAGATTCTGATTAGAATTTATTTGATCACGATTAGGATCGCAAAAATCACAAACACAGTGCTGGTATATTTCTTCGTAACCATAATTAATTGTTAGCTCTTCGTGAGCAAGTATATCCTTAATCGAGTACAGCCATAAACATCCATTATCATCTTCAACAACTTCGCAATTCGAGTCACAAAGGTGATTTATATATTTAATTTTTGGCGTAGATGATACATCAAGAAAAGATTCATCGGTCTTCCAAAAAATGTAAACATTGTTTTCCTCATTTTCTCTTCTTTCGCACTCTTCAACCGAAATTTCTTCACCATCAATAGGCATTATCAAACTATGTTTTGGAATTGCAACAGAAGTGAATACTCCGCTGCCGTGAATTGGTGATCCTTTGATATAAACTTTATCATCGAAATTATTTCTGGTCATTTCTGGGATTGCTCTCCTTTTTGCTTCATCAGTTCTTTAAGAATTAAAAACATAAAAGAATTTTCAGTAATTGGATAAGGATAATTCAGGTCATCGTACTCTTCAGGTTTAGAATAGTCATAACTAAATATTTCACGGCTTGCAACATCATAATAAACGATTTTGAGGATCCCATATTTAACAGAATTGAGGTTTACTGTGTATAGTGTTTTAGACCTGTAAACATCGCCGTCTATATTTTCAATCTCAAGTGGAGGTTTATGAAGCTCCAGCACCCAAACCTGGAACTTATCGCCTTTAGCAGAGTCAAGCATATTTGCATCGTACCAGAGTTTCTGATTTTCCTCTACGACGAGCGGTTTCCATATGTGTTGATCAATTTGTGCTGTCAGGCTTACATTAATTATTAAGAAAAAAGCCAAAGCTGAAAGTAATATTTGTTTCATTATAACTTAACCTGAATTATTTTAACGGGCGAAATTAAAGATTTTAATTGATTATCAAAACACCGTAAGCATTGACTGATTAAATGAAAGCAATTTTCAAAGTAATTTTAATAACAGTAACATTATTATTTTTTACTGCTAACCTTCATTCTCAGATAATCACCAATCAGCAGGAATTTAACTTTCCACAATTAATAACCGGAAACAAAGACAGCCTTCAAATTATAATTAAAAATGATTGTGAAGAAGAATTTGAAGTAAGTGGAATAGTAAATTTCAATCGATCATTTTCTACATCCGATTCATCATTTAATATCAGTCCATCAGACTCCGGTATTTTCTGGATTTTTTTTAAACCCACTCAAAATGTTATTGATAATGATCTTCTGATTTTTGAATCACCGGACAGTACAAAATTGTTCTCTGTAAGATTAACAGGTTCGGCAATATTTAATGACAGTTATGACGCAACTACTTTTAACTTATATGATAATGAACTAAAAAGTGTGCTGAAAAATCTTGTAATCAATCATACATCACTCGGATACAACACAGCGCGTGACAGAATGTTTGATACGCTTGATCAGCAGCCAGGAGATACAATTGAATGCGTTTACACAGGAAGAAAAATAAAAGCTAATAACCGAACAGAAGCACAAAATCAAAATTTTGATACTGAACACTCCTGGCCTCAATCTACTTTTAATCAAGATGAACCAATGAGATCGGATTTAAATCACCTTTACCCTACGGATAAAAATGCTAACAATACCCGTGGCAATTATCCGTTCGGGAAAGTTTTATCCGGAATTACATGGCAATTGGGCGGCAGTAAACTTGGTAAGGATTCTGTGAATCAAACTGTTTTCGAACCTCGCGACGTCCACAAAGGCGATGTAAGCAGAGCAATGCTTTACTTTATTATCAGATATGAGAACTTTGGAAATTATCTTGACATAAGGCAAGAAAATATTTTCAGAATATGGAATGATTTTGATGAAGTTTCAATTAAAGAAATAAACAGAAACAATCTGATAGCATTTTATCAGAACAAACGTAATCCTTTTATAGATCATAGCGTATTTGTTGAAAGAATTTATTCATTTCGCACAAATGAAAATCGTCCTCAAAATCCTTTGCTGCTTGCTCTTCCTCTTAAAATGCAATTCGACACAGTAAGAGTTGGGAATATGCAATCACTTTTCTTCCAACTATTGAATGTGGGAAACAAAACGTTAAATATTCAGAACATTGTTTCGAGCGATTCTGCATTTACAATTGGTAATTATCAAACGCAGATTTTACCAATGCATTCGACTTACATTGATTTAACATTCTATCCGGGGGCAGCCGGATATTACAGTGGTTCAATTACTATCAATTCCGATGGTGGTAATAAGATAATTCCTTTCAGAGGCTATGCTGTTGATTCAACAACAATTAACGAGCATCAACAAAATTCAGAGTATTCATTTAATCTTTTTCAAAACTATCCAAATCCATTCAATCCTTCTACGAAAATAAAGTTTATTATACCTCAATCATCGTATGTTACACTTGATATTTATGATGTTCTCGGAAATAAAGTTCAATCGCTCTTGCACAACTTTATGCCCAGCGGAGAGTATGAAATTGTATGGTCAGCTAATAATCTTAGCTCAGGAATTTATATTTGTAAATTAAGACTAAATGAGTCCGAGATGTTTAGAAAAATGATGCTGATAAAATAAAACTTTAAAAATATTTTTAACATAACATGGAATTTCAAATTATTATTTTCTAAATTTGTTATGTGTTAATTATTACAAAATGTTAATCCAATTTTTAATTGGAGGTTAAATGATCATCAAATATTTTCTCTCGCTGTTAATTCTAGTAAGTCCCATCTATGTCTCCATTGCTCAAGAAAAGAAATTTGTAGGTGTTGAAGCCTGCGGTATGTGTCATAAAACAGATAAGCAGGGTAAACAACTTTCTATCTGGCAGGAGAGCAAACATTCAAAAGCTTATGAAACATTAAAGTCAGAAGAATCAAACAGAATTGCAAAAGAGAAAGGGTTTACAACTTTAGCAGTTGAAACTCCTGAATGTCTTAAATGCCACGCAAGTGGTTACAATGTTGATGCTTCTTTGAAGATGGAAAAATTCAAAGTTGAAGATGGAGTGCAGTGCGAAACTTGTCACGGACCAGGTTCAGAATATAAAAGCCTCAAAGTTATGAAGAGCAGAGAGGAATCAATCAAAAACGGATTGATTGTTCATGATTCACTTGATAAGTTTTGTGTTAACTGTCATAACCCTGAAAGTCCTACTTTCAAAGAATTTGATTTGACAACTATGTGGGAAAAGATAAAACACAGTGTTCCTAAATAGTAGCTTCTGAAATAGCTATTTTTAACAATCGTTAAATAAATTAATGAAAAATATTTTTCTTGTCTTGTTTGCTGCCGTTCTGATTCTTCCGCAAACAATTGCACAGAATATAAACGGCAGAATTTCTTCTTCTCTTTACTCATTTGAAAGATTTGATACTGCAGATGTCTCAGAAACCCATCTTCGAAGTTTCCAGGTGCTTAATCTAAATATTAATGAAGGCAATTTCTCACTTCGCTCTTATCTGAATCTTGAAAATGATTTTGCAGTAAAGCAGAAGAACGATCCGCGATTAAGATTTTATAACTTGTATTTTGAAGCAAGAAAAATCTTTAATATCGCTACAGTCAAGCTTGGAAGGCAGCCGATATTTAATAGTGTGGCTGGTGGTGTTTTTGACGGTGCTTATCTGGAGGTAAAACCTGAAAACTACAGATTTTTTGTTTACTACGGAGGGAATGTACCGGCTTATCAGAAGCTGGAAATAACCGACAAATGGGAAGATGATTATATCCTCGGTGGAAAATTTTCAACTTCCGTATTAAAGAATTTTCAACTTGGTGTAAGCTACATAAAAAAGAATTTTAGAACTGAAAAATATTTTGCAGCAAGATTAGGAACAGATCTTAATCCTGTTAATCTTTTAATTGAAAATAATTCCAATCAATATCAGTTCGTTTCCGGTGAAATTAGTTATGAGCTGCCTAACACTATTTCGATAAATACCAGATATGATTATGATTTGAATTTTGAAAAGACTTCAAAGTTTGAGATCGATGGCAATTATGAGCCGATAGATAAACTGAATCTTAACGTTTATTATCAGTATCGCGAGCCTAGAATCAGGTACAACTCCATCTTTTCCGTATTCGATTATGGTAATACGCAGGAAGTGGAAGTTGGCGGTGTTTACAAATTCAGCAATATGATCTCGGCTCTGGCAAGATTTGCCAATGTAACCTACAAAGATGATGAATCGCAAAGATTTACTGCAGGATTAGTCACTTCATACGGAACATTAACTTACAGAAGAACATTTGGCTATGCCGGAGAACTTGATGCCGTTTCTTTATTTTCAGGTTACACTTTTCTCGAAGGATTTCTCACACCATCGGTGGGAGTTTCTTTCACTTCATATAAGCTGAGCAAAACTGCTAGTGAAAAGAACAGTCTGACTACCATTCTTGCTGGTGTAAACATAAGGCCATTAAGAATTTTGTCATTCGATTTACAGGGTCAGTTCCTAAATAACAAAATCTATAAGAATGATTTCAGAATGTTCTTTAAAATTAATTACTGGTTCAATACTAATCTCGATATGATGTAATATGAGAATAAAACTTATTTACCTTAACCTCGTAATAATTCTTATCGGTTTTCTGGTTGTGTCAGCATTTGTAATGAATGATCGGGAGGGCAGCGAATACTCAGATAACTCGGAAAGAATTAAATTTTCTCATCAGCTGCATGCTGATGCGATGAGCTGTGCAGACTGCCATTCATCTGTTATCTCAAGTACATCATTAAAAGATAGATTGCTCCCAAACCATGAAAACTGCAGTGTCTGCCATCAGGTTGATAATCAGGATGAATGCGGGACTTGCCATATCGGAGATTCTTATGAACCTTTGATACAAAAAGAATCAGCGCTGATTTTTGATCATAGTTTCCACTCTGGTAATCAAAAGATGGAATGCACTTCATGTCATATTGGATTAGATAAAGTTGATTACAGCTTTCAGGCAGTCCAACCAAATCCTCCTATGGAAAATTGTTATAACTGTCATTCTGAAAAAGGAATGGCAACTAATGCTTGCGAAGCCTGTCATATTTCAACCGTGAATCTAATTCCTCAATCTCACATAAGCAGCAATTTTATTAAATCTCATCGATTCGCTGCTAATGACATTGATGCAAATTGTGTAATGTGTCACGACAATAATTCATGCGAAGAGTGCCACGTTGCAACTAATGTGATTTATGAAAAAAATGTTTCTGATGATTTTTATCAGCCATATTATCCCTCAAACTACGTTGACGGGGCTAAGCAGCAGGCAATCAATCGTGTTCATGAATTAAACTATCGGTTTACTCATAGCATTGACTCAAAGAGTAAATTATCTGAATGTCAAAGCTGCCATCAGATAGAAACATTTTGTGCCAATTGTCATCAGTCAGATAATAACGACTTTGGCATTAGCGGTATAATTCCTGCCTCGCATCTTAAAGCAGGGTTTATAACTATTGGAGTTGGAACAGGTGGAGGCGAACATTCAGTATTGGCACGAAGAGATATTGAAAGGTGCATTTCCTGTCATGATGTGCAGGGTGCTGATCCAACTTGTTTACAATGCCATCTTGATAGTGACGGAATACAAGGAACAAATCCCAAAACTCATCCTTCAGGTTTTATGAAAGATGAAAATGGTGATTGGCATAGTTCTGATGCATCTGTGTGTTACAATTGTCATTCATCTTTTTCACCTTCGAGCCCAAAGGGAATAGGATTTTGCGGGTACTGTCATGGCAGTTAATCATATTTGTAAATACAGGTTTTAAAATGAAAAAATTATTATTGACTATCCTGATAATGGTAGCAGCTCTGCTTATCGCAAGCTGCTCAAAACTTAAAGATGAGCTTGTTCAACCTCAGAATGTTTCAGTCCACGGTGAAGGGACTTTCGATAAAAACTCTGCAAACTTTCATGGACTGCTTGTAAAAAACAGTTTAAATAAATTAAATGATTGCAGTCAATGTCACGCCGGCGACTTTTCGGGCGGGTTGACTGAAGTTAGCTGTTCTTCAAGTGAATGTCATCTGGGTATTGGAGTTCATGTTGAAGGAATTGTTGATACTAATTCTGCTAACTTTCATGGGAAATACATTTCGAACAGGAATTGGGATTTCTCACTTTGTAAGCCTTGCCATGGGAATGATTATTCGGGTGGTATCGCTTCTCCAACTTGCAATAACTGTCATCTTTATAAAGGCGGACCCGAAAACTGTACAACTTGCCATGGAAATAAGAACAGCAATGCACCACCTAGAGATTTGAGTGGAAATTACTCAAACACAAGTCGGGGTGTCGGAGCCCATCAGGTTCACTTAAAAGGTAACATGGAAGGAAAGGTGCTGCTTTGCGGAGATTGTCATAATGTTCCCGGAAGTGTATCAACTCCGGGGCATACTGACCCGGATCTAAGAGCCGAAGTTTTGATGAGCAGTAATCCTCTGGCTGTTCTAAAGACAAACGATCCTTCAACATCAGAGTATGATTCAAACTTGCCGTTATTTACTCCCAATCCGGTTTATGATTTAGCGAATTTAACTTGTTCTAATACTTATTGCCATGGCTATTTTAAGAATGGTAACTTAACAAACGCGCCGGTATGGAATAATCCCGCAACCTCTGAATGTGGATCTTGTCATGGAAATGGATCTAATCCATTACCAAAGACAAGTGCTGATGGCGGAACTCATCCAAATGTTCAAAATTGTTCTTTATGTCACGCCGGTGTTATAGATGCAAATCTTAAATTCGTAAATGCATCAAAACATATTGATGGAAAACTAAATTTATTCGGAAAGGATATTAAATATTAGTCCTACAAAAAACATAATTTCCCATAAAAAAATGGAGTGCATATGAATAATATAAAATACTTTCTCACTATTCTTATCGCTGCAACTCTGCTTGGAGCATTGTTGGTAGGATGCGAAGGTCCGGCTGGGCCCAAAGGTGATAAAGGTGATAAAGGTGATCCTGGTGATTCCTATATTAACTGGGATGGATTCAAACAGGGTATAGTTTGTGCCGATTGTCATAACTACGATTATGACACAACATATTATGTATGGGCACGAAAGTATCAATGGGATCTTTCAAAACACGCAATCGGGGGCGATTTTGAACGTAACTCAAGCTCTTGTTCAAATTGTCACACAACCGAGGGCTACCTTCAAAGTCTGAGAGGACAGACTGTTACAGCCCATGTAAACGGGTCACCTCCGGGATGCTTTGCCTGCCATTCACCACATTCAAATGCGGACTTCTCACTTCGTACTGTTGCACCGGTTACCATTATTTCTGCAGTAGACGGAGTTGCGGATTATGTTTTTGATTATGGTAAAGGTAATCTTTGTGTTTCCTGCCATAAAACCAGGACAATCAGTCCGGAACCAAATCCCTCAAAAACAGCTAGTACTGATACAATTAAAATTACAACAAATCGTTGGTATCCACATTACGGAGTTCAGGGACAAATGTTAGCTGGTGTGGGCGGATTTGAATTCCAGAATTACACCTATACAAGTTCATTCCATACAACCAGTTCAGTTATCAAAGCTGACGGTTGCGCAATCTGTCATATGGCTGATCCAACTGCAGGTGGTGGTATTGGCGGTGGACATACAATGAATATTGAATATCTCAATACTTCAGGCAATCCAACTTACTTGTTAAATGGTTGTACAATTACCGGCTGTCATCCATCGGCAGGTTTCACTATCGATTATAACCAGAGTCATACACAAGTTGAAGCTTTGCTTGATAGCTTACATACACTATTGCTTAACAGAAACTGGATCGATCCATCTACTGGTTTAGTAAATGCAAGTTCAAGTAACCCGCTTAGGATTGCTCCTGCATTTCTGGCTGGTGCTCTGTTCAACTATTATTTTGTTGAACATGATTTGAGTAAAGGTTCGCACAATTTCAAATATGCAAAACAATTGCTTGAATCATCTATCGAAGTATTGAATTCAAATTAATTGCATTTGTTTAATGAAAAAGCCGCTCAATGAGCGGCTTTTAATTTTAAATGGATAAGATATTTAATTATTGACAGGCTTGTTCTATTTCTTCAATTGTTTTGGGTATCGCTCGTCCCAGAGTCCTGTGAGATGTTTCAGTGACCAATATATCGTCTTCAATTCTGATCCCACCAAAATTTTTGAAATCATCGAGTTTATCGTAATTAATAAAATCAACAAATTTTTTCTTTGATTTCCATAAACTGATCAGTTCAGGAATGAAGTAGATGCCGGGTTCAACTGTGAATACATATCCAGATTTAAGTTCTTTGGCTAATCTCAGATAAGAAAGCCCAAATTGTTTACTGCGCTTGATTTTTTTGCTATAGCCTACAAAATCCTCACCAAGGCCTTCCATATCATGTACATCAAGTCCTAGCATGTGCCCAAGACCGTGAGGAAAAAAAAGCGCATGCGCACCGGCTTTTACAGCTTCATCAGTATCGCCTTTTGCCAGTCCTAAATTCTTTAAACCTTCAAAAATTGTTTTTGCTGCTATTAGATGAATTTCTTTAAAGCGAATTCCAGGCTTCACACTGTGGATTGAATTTAATTGTGCATCGAGTACAATTTGGTATATGTCTTTTTGTTTGGTAGTAAATCTGCCATTCACAGGGAAGGTTCTGGTTATATCACTAGCATAATGTAAAAATGATTCAGCACCCGAGTCGTTAACAACAATATCACCATCATGCATAAGATTTTCATGATGATGATTATGAAGGGTTTCTCCGTGAACCGAAAATATTACAGGAAAAGAAAGTCCTTTTCCTAAAGCGCAGGCTATGCCTTCAATTACACCGGCAACATCGCGCTCTATCATACCGGGTTGGGTTAATTTCATTGCAGCAGTCTGCATTTGGTAACTAATCTCAAGAGCAGATTCGATCTCAGTAATTTCACCGGGGCTTTTTATTGATCGCTGTTCTATCACCGATTCTATTAATTTAACCGAGGCCCGGTTATTTATTTTTTTAATATCTGTTTCAAGCAGTTCGCTTAATTCAATAGCATTTTCACCGCGATAAACCGGCAGATAATGAATCTTTCTTTTCTGTTTCTTTGCATTTTTAATGAATCGATTCAAGTAGGAATTGGGAAATGATTCATTTATGCCTGAGTCTAGTGCTTTATCCCTGATTGATTTTTGCGGGCCCATCCAGACGATATCATCAACAGAAAAGTCATTTCCGAATAATAAGTCCCTGTTGTTATCAACATCGATAACAGCGGTTAAATCTGGATAATCTAATCCAAAAAAATAAAGGAAGTTGCTATCCTGACGGAACCTGTATGTATTAGCAGGATAATTCATTGCACTTTCTTTGTTACCGGGAAATAAAATTATTCCTGAGCCAACTTGTTGCTTTAATAAACTTCTTCTTTGGGTGTAGGTTTTTGAATCGAACATGATGCTATCCATGAAATTATTGAAATAAGAGTGCGGAGAGAGAGGGATTCGAACCCTCGATTCCACGTAAGCAGAATAACGGTTTTCGAGACCGCCCCGTTCAACCACTCCGGCATCTCTCCACTAAATATTTAAAAGAACACTAGCCAAAAATATCAACATGAAACCTGAAAGCATAGAAAAGATTACAAGCTTTTTATGATTTTTGAGCATCTCACCCAACACCGCATGTAACGCCAGAAAAATAAATCCTCCGGCAATGTGAGCAAGCAGAATTCCCATCAATGTTTCTGGAATTCCTGTTCTTAAAAAAAAGTTTCCTGTAAAAGCACCAACAACAGTTGTTAGTTCTACAAGAAATACATAAACAAAAATTTTAAGCTTTGAATATGATGCTCCAAGCATTAGCGCTGCTAAAGCAAGTCCTTCAGGAAATTTATGAATGCTAATAGCCAGGAAAATTGAGCTGTTTTGATTGTGAGAATGCACTTCCCCGGCAGCAATTGCAATTCCATCTAAAAACGAGTGAAAAGCTAATGCAGTAAATAAAGTAAGAAAAATTTCGGAGAATTTTTTTGTAGTCTTTTCATCGAAATGAGAAGCTGAACATGCAGGACAAACGTGCGAATAGTATTTATTTATGAAGAAAAAAATCAGATATCCCGAAGCAACGCTTAATGTAAGTTCAACTGGCCCGATCGAATTGTAGGATTCAGGTAATAAATTCAGAAAAGAAGCGGCAATTAAAGATCCTGCGGAGAAAGAAATAAGTGAGCATAATCTATAGTGATTTAGCTTTATCAGAAAAGTCATCAAAGCCCCGAGCAGTGCTGTTAAAAGCGCAATCAATGAATAAACTAAAGTAAGAAGATCCATAAATTTTTAGGATGATATTAGGCATTATAAGATACAGTTACCGCAAATATACATTATTTTGCTAAGGTATTTGAAATAATTATATTTGTATCAAATAAAGGAGAGATGCAGGAGTGGTTGAACTGGCACGCCTGGAGAGCGTGTGTATCTGTAAGGGTACCGTGGGTTCGAATCCCACTCTCTCCGCTCTGCAGAATTAAAACAATTCTGCACGTTGCAATCCGATTACGCACGTGTAAATTTTAACAAGATCAGCTACCCGATGTGATTAAGATATTCAGTTGGCAAATTTTAGTAATTTATTTTGAATTTTACTGAGCCTTAAATATTTAATCAGCTAATAATCTAATTTCAAAACAAGAGAAAAGTTATGAAAAAGTTCTTACTATCAATTCTCCCATCAATTTTTGTCAGCGACCTTTTAATTGCAGGGGAAGCTAACTTAAACATTCCTATGCTTGAAGAGAATCAGCAGATGATTTTAATGGTTGGTATAGGCGTTTGTGTTTTAGGTGTTCTTTTTGGTCTTTATCAATTTTTCAAAGTAAAAAAGTTGAAGGCACATCAGTCAATGCTGGACATTGCCCAGATAATTTTTGAAACCTGTAAAACTTATCTTGTACAGCAGGGAAAGTTTTTAATGCTCCTCTTTGTTTTTCTGGCAGCTTGTATAGTTTTTTATTTCGGATTTATAACTCATAATAGTTTCGGCGGTGTTTTGTTAATTCTAACCTGGACTATAGTTGGTATCCTGGGATCTTACAGCGTTGCTTGGTTCGGTATTAGAATGAATACACTTGCAAACAGCAGAATGGCATTTGCTTCTCTCGAAGGAAAGCCGATTAAATTATCTTTTATACCTCTGGAATCAGGAATGAGCATTGGAGTAATGCTTATTTGCGTTGAACTGATAATGATGTTAATTATACTTCTCTTTATTCCCAGGGAATTTGCAGGTGCTTGTTTTATCGGATTTGCAATAGGTGAATCATTAGGAGCGAGCGCATTAAGAATCGCAGGAGGAATATTTACAAAGATTGCCGATATCGGTTCTGACCTGATGAAAATAGTCTTCAAAATTAAAGAAGACGATCCAAGAAATCCCGGAGTAATTGCAGATTGCACCGGTGACAACGCAGGCGATAGCATTGGGCCTACCGCAGATGGATTTGAGACATATGGTGTAACGGGTGTTGCTTTGATTAGTTTAATTGTTCTTGCAGTAACAGAGGTTACATATCAGAAAGAATTTCTTACCTGGATATTTGCGATGAGAATTATGATGATTATTACTTCCATAGGCTCATTTTTTATAAACAAAGGAATTACTCATTTACGCTATTCTAAGAAAGATGAACTGGACTTTGAGGTGCCTTTAACAATGCTTGTTTGGATAACCTCAATACTTTCTATTGCTGTAACATATGTTCTTAGTTATTTACTGATCGGTCATCTGCCAAACAATCTTTGGATTACTCTTTCAACCGTAATAAGCTGCGGAACACTAGGTGCAGCTCTTATCCCTGAATTCACAAAAGTATTTACAAGCACAAAATCTAAACATGTAAGAGAAATCATTTCCTCTTCAAGAGAGGGGGGTGCTTCGCTAACAATTTTATCCGGTTTCGTGGCTGGAAATTTCAGCGCATTTTGGATGGGGCTGGTATTTGCCGGATTAATGTTTGTCGCTTACGTCTCAAGTGCAGGCACTTTGGCTGACTTTATTGCTTACCCATCAATTTTTGCATTTGGATTGGTTGCTTTTGGTTTTCTGGGAATGGGACCAATTACAATTGCTGTAGACAGTTATGGCCCGGTAACAGATAATGCCCAATCAATTTATGAATTATCACTCATTGAGGAAATAAAAGGAATTGATAAAGAGATTGAAAAAGATTACGGCTTTAAACCCGATTTCGAAAAAGCAAAACATTACCTTGAAGCAAATGATAGCGCAGGAAATACCTTCAAAGCTACGGCTAAGCCAGTATTAATCGGTACAGCCGTTGTTGGTGCTACAGCTATGATCTTTTCGATAATTCTACTATTAAAACAAACATTAGGAATTGATCCGGCATCTATTTTAAGCCTGCTTAATCCGTATGCAAGTATGGGCATTATAGTCGGCGGTGCGGTTATTTATTGGTTCACTGGTGCCTCAACTCAGGCAGTAACAACCGGAGCACATCGGGCTGTTGAGTATATAAAGAAAAATATTCAATTAGATGAAACAGCAAGTAAAAGTGCATCAATTGAGAAATCCAAGGAGGTTGTTAAAATTTGTACTCAATATGCTCAAAAGGGAATGTTGAACATATTTATAACTATATTCAGTTTTGCACTAGCATTTGCATTATTCTCAGCTCCCGGCTATTCCACAGCCCCTGTCACATTTTTTATAAGTTTTTTGATTTCGATTGCTGTATTTGGGTTGTTTCAGGCAGTTTTTATGGCAAATGCCGGCGGTGCATGGGATAATGCAAAAAAGGTAGTTGAAGTAGATTTAAAGGAAAAAG
This sequence comes from Ignavibacteriaceae bacterium, assembly GCA_013388545.1. GTDB lineage: Bacteria > Bacteroidota > Ignavibacteria > Ignavibacteriales > Ignavibacteriaceae > JACAFB01. The sequence continues at coordinate 124,144 of JACAFB010000047.1, read as the reverse complement.
GAACTGATCTTCACGCCGCAACAGTTGTTGGGGACACAGTAGGTGATCCCTTTAAAGATACTTCCTCTGTTGCTTTAAATCCCATTATTAAATTCACAACATTGTTTGGTCTGTTAGCTATGGAAATTTCTATTTCAGAATCATTCAGACACTCTGCTCCGATTGTAGGCTTCGTATTTTTTGTAGTAGGAATGGTCTTCGCCTGGAGATCTTTTTATAGTATGAGATCTGAAATAAAGTAAAAAATCAAGATTTTGTTCGATTCAGATAGTTTTATTATTAAAAGCTAAGATTCAGTTATTATTTATAAGTGATTACGTAGTTGAGTCTTAGCTTTTTTATTTGAACCTTAATTTAGGTTTGCTAAACCCAATGAGTTCTTTTTCTCACTCTCGTCAATCCAGGCTGCCAGTATTATATCTCCGGTAACATTAACAACAGTTCTGGACATATCTAAGATTCTGTCAACACCAAGAATAATTCCTATTCCTTCAATTGGGATCCCAACGGTTTGAAGGACTATAACAACTAATGGTAATGATCCGCCTGGTACTCCTGCAGTACCAATTCCCGCTAAAATTGAAAGTAATACAACCACTAGTTGTTGAGATATTGTCAAATCAATACCGTAGAACTGTGCAAGAAATAGAACTGTAATTCCTTCGTAAAGCGCAGTTCCGTTCTGATTGGCTGTTGAGCCGACAGTTAATACAAAATTACTCACGTCTTTATCAATTTTAAGTTCTTCAATCGAGACCCTTATTGATGTTGGCAAAGTAGCATTTGACGAGCTGGTTGAAAAAGCAGTAATAATGACTTCAGAGATTAACTTGAAAAAATGAAGTGGATTTTTCTTTATAAAATATTTAATAATAAATCCGTAGGTTAAAACTATGTGAATTATAAGTGCCCCTAAAACAACAAGTACATATTGCAGGAGCAAAGCGATAACTTGAAATCCAAGTTGAGAGGTTGAAGAAAAAATCAATGCAGCTACACCGATAGGCGCGATCTTCATAGCAAAATCAATTATTTTCATCAGGACATCATATATACCTTGAAATGTTGATGTCAACGCCTGCACTTTCTTTGAATCAACAAGCGCCATTGCCACACCGAAAATACAAGCAAAGAACATAAGTGCCAGCAATCCTCCGCCCCTGTAATTCGGATCAAAAGCAAAAACTATTTCTGCAAATGGATTGCGTGGAATCAAATCAACCAGAATCTGCACAAAGCTTTTTGATTCTTTTGCAGTTGTTATTATTCCCGTAACAGACTGATTTCCTGACAATGACTGAATCACAGCAGCTCTTTCAGTCTCAGCAATATTCAAACCTGGCTGAAAAATGTTAACCATTTCTATTCCGATTAGCACTGACAGCAAAGTAATGAAGAAAGTAAAAAGTAAAGCTTTAATTCCAATACGTCCAATTTTTTTAATATCTCTGAAGTCCGAAATTCCCAGGACGATTGCTACAAAAATCAGGGGAATGACAACCATAAAAATCAATCTCAAAAAGATCTGACCTATTGGATAAGAAATATTATTGACGATCCATTCAATAGTTGATTTGTCAGAAATAAAAAAATTTGCCAGTAAACCCAGAGCCGCCCCAAAGAATAAGCCAATAAAAATTTTTGTATGAAGCTTCATTCCAAATAAGTATTTCCCAAAATAATTTTAGAGAAAAGATTGATTGATTAAATAATTGAAAAAAATACCCTCAGCGTTCATAATAGAAAAGTATTGATTCTTATACTTTCCTAAAGTAGCAAATAAATGTATCTAACTCAAAAAAAATAAAGTATAAAGGTTAATACTCACATAAAAAATTGATAAGTTTAGGAAGTAAAATTAAAGTTGTTTGAATCAATCATTTTTTTATAATTAGTACGGAAATTCAATGTACGAAATCATTAAAGCTGAATTTATAGCCCCATCCGTAAAAAAATTCATTATCAAAGCTCCAAAGATCGCACAAAAAAGAAAAGCAGGGCAGTTTGTTATCATTAGAATTAACGAAAATGGTGAACGAATTCCATTAACGATTGCCGATTCAGATAAGGAGCTTGGCACAATTACCATAATTGTTCAAGGTGTGGGTAAAACCACTAATGAGCTAAACCAACTTACTACTGGTTCTTATATAACGGATGTTGTTGGACCATTGGGTAAAGCTTCTCACATTGAAAATTTTGGAACTGCTGTAAGTATTGGCGGTGGAGTAGGAACAGCAATTGCGTTTCCGACTGCTGTTGCTCTTAAAGATGCGGGAAATTATACAATTGCCATTATCGGCGGACGAACAAAAGAATTTGTAATTCTGGAAGATGAAATGAAAAAAGTTTGTGATGAGGTTTATCCAACTACAGATGATGGTTCATATGGCTTTAAAGGATTTGTCACTGCTAAGCTAAAAGAATTGATTGATTCAGGTCGAAAGATTGATTTTGTATTAGCAATTGGACCAATTCCAATGATGAAAGCAGTTGCTGAAACTACAAGACCTTATGGAATCAAAACAGTTGTGAGCCTAAACCCAATAATGGTTGATGGTACAGGAATGTGTGGAGGCTGCAGAGCTACTGTGGACAATAAAACCGTATTTGTCTGCGTCGATGGGCCTGAATTCGATGCACATAAAGTTGATTTTGCAACTCTTGAGAGAAGAAATAAAACTTACAAAGAAATGGAAGAGACTTCTTATCACAGCTTTCAGTGTCACATCGATAAAGCTTTTGAAGAGGCTCGTACATAAACCATCTTAATTCTTAACTAATCAAATCGAATAGGAAACTGAATGAACGAAATAAGTAAAAAAGACAGAATGAAAATTCCTCGTCAGCCGATGCCTGAACAGGATAAACTTGAAAGAAGAACAAATTTTTCTGAAGTTAATCTTGGATTTACTGAAGAACTGGCTAAGATGGAAGCTCTTCGATGCCTGCAGTGTCCTAAACCCATTTGTATCGAAGGCTGTCCGGTTGAAGTTAAAATAAGCGAGTTCATCAAGCTGGTTAGCGAAGGTGATTTTCTAGGAGCGGCTCAAAAGATTAAAGAGGATAATCTTCTTCCGGCAATCTGTGGCAGAGTTTGTCCTCAGGAAGAACAATGTGAAGTTAAATGTGTCGTGGGAAAAAAGGGTGAACCGGTTGCAATCGGAAGACTTGAGAGATTCGTTGCTGATTTTGAACGTGAACATACCGAATTACGTTTACCAGAGTTAAAACCAAAGACAGGGAAAAGAGTTGCAATTGTTGGAAGCGGTCCTGCAGGTTTGAGCTGTGCTGGGGATTTGATCCAAATGGGACACGAAGTCACGGTATTCGAAGCATTACATGAACTTGGTGGAGTTTTAATTTACGGCATTCCTGAATTTCGTTTGCCAAAAGAAATCGTAAAAGCTGAGATCAATTCATTAAGAGCGCTTGGAGTTGAATTTGTGACTAATGCAGTAATCGGATTTACCGATACTGTTGATGAACTGCTGGCAAATGATTATGATGCTGTTTTCATTGCTGTTGGAGCCGGTTTACCTTACTTTCTTAACATTGAAGGAGAAAACCTCAACGGAGTTTATTCTTCAAATGAATTTCTTACAAGGGTTAACCTGATGAAAGCTTACCGTTTCCCCGAATTTGATACTCCTGTTTTTAATTGTAAGGATAAAAATGTTGCTGTATTTGGAGGTGGCAATACTGCAATGGACGCTGTCAGAACTTCGAAGCGACTCGGAGCTAAAAATGCATATATTATTTACAGAAGATCAGATGTTGAAATGCCCGCCAGAAAAGAAGAAATTCATCATGCAAAAGAAGAGGGTATTGAATTCATTCTTCTCGCAAATCCTAAAAGATTTATTGGTGATGAAAACGGCTGGTTGAAAGGAGTTGAACTTGTAAGGATGGAGCTTGGCGAACCTGATGCTTCTGGAAGAAGAAAACCTATTCCCATAGAAGGCTCTGAATATATTCTTGATATTGATATGGCAGTGATTGCAATCGGTAACGGTTCTAATCCTATTATTCAAAATACTACTCCCGATTTGCAATTTAATAAGTGGGGAAATATTTCAGTCAATGAAGAAACAATGGAAACCTCCAAGAAAGGTGTTTTTGCCGGTGGTGATATTGTTACGGGTGGTGCTACTGTTATCTTGGCGATGGGAGCTGGAAGAAAAGCTGCTAAAGCAATAAATGAATACCTGAGTAGAAGTTAATTTATAATCTGAAGTCTTTAAATAATTAGATTTTTAACCTCATTCAGGTTTAGAATAATTAGCTCTGTTATAAATTCTTATTACTAACAGATTATGAATTTTATTAACTACAGACATCTGCTTCGAGTATTTATCCGGGCAGGCTTTCTTATTACTCTCATCTCTTTTACTATCTCTTCTCAATCAAAATCATCTACTATTCGAATCGGATTTCTGACTGTTGACAGGGTCAATTTATCTGTGTCTGAATTGAATGCCGCAATTAATTTTTTGAAAGCTAATTCAGATTTTTCAACCGAACTGATTGATTTTAATCAATTACTAAAAGATTCTGATTTGCTTTCCGGTTTTGATGTTATCTGGATTCACCGACCTGACTCGAGTGATTTTTTGTCTGTTGAAAAGAATGATAAGATTGTTGCAGCCTTAAAAAATTTTGTTTCTAATGGAGGCGGATTACTATTAACACTTGACGCTTTACGATATATTAATTTGCTGGGGGTGGAGATTGAAATTCCAACTGTCCGCTATGTTAAAGCAATTGATGAGGGTTATGGCAGGAAACTTGGCTTACACTCCTATCGTTCACATCCGATTTTTTCAGGATTGAATGGCGGCGCTTACATTTGGGCTCCTGCTTATGATCAGATTAGTCGTCAAATTGGATTTTTTGATGAATCACTTCCGCAAAATGGAAAAGTTGCTGCTGTTGATTGGTCATACATTCATCTAAAAGAAAATTCCAGATTGGTTATTGATTATGATTTGGGTAAAGGAAAGATCTTAGCGGTCGGAGCATATACTATTTATGATCAAAAGAATTTTAACAGGCTTCATCTTGAATTATTCACAAATAATTGCATCCGCTATCTCGCTGGAATTAAATTTAACGAACAAACAAATTTCTGGACTTATCATTCACCAAAAGTTCTTGAAAAAAAATTTTCTTCACAACAAATTGAAATTTCCGCATCCGAAACCTGGTCAATAAATCGGAAACCTTTTAATCTGCATTTCAGGCATGCCTCAGATAATTTCTTCGACGTTGCCGGACAAAGGATACTTGTGACTGGAAAAGAGAAGGCAGGCATTGATGAAATCTGGATACATCCTTTCATGGCTTTGCGAGATTATGAGGTTGGTATTCGATTTTCATATAAGGATACTATTTACTGGCTCAAAGATCAGACTCCACGAATCGAAGTAAACCCGGAATCTTTAATCAGGACATATAAATTTCCACGAGCATATATTACTGAATTTATTACTCCTTCTGTTCAGGAGCCTTTGGCAGTAATTCACTATGAATATCGTGGAGTATATCCTGCTGAAATTGTTATTAGAGGCAAATCTAATCTGCGAATTATGTGGCCCTACTCTGAAAATGTTCTCGGCACAATTTATTATGGCTGGGATGAAGGCTTGAATGCTTTCAGGTTCAATGATGAAAGAGATAATTACCACTCTATAATTGGGATAAATAAAATAGTTGATCAAAAAACTGCCGGCCCATTTAATACGTTTGTTGAAGTTGATAGTACATTTATTGGAGTTGATTCAACCAGTTCTCAAGCTTCTTTTCTCATCATGAAAAAACTTAAGATGAATGATAATTTCGATGTGATTGTCTCTGGTTCCGGCGAGAGCAAAGAAGAGGCAATTGAATCCTACAAAGATGCCTTTAGCAAACCGAAAAAGGTTTTTCTAAAAAGTTTTCAGTATTACGATTCATTATTGGCTAATTCTCTTTTGATTACTACACCGGACAGTATTTTTAATGAAGGTTATCGGTGGGCTTTAATTGGCACCGATAAATTTTATGTGAATACTCCCGGAATTGGTTCGTCATTAGTTGCAGGTTATTCTACTACTGAAAAAGGCTGGGATGGTGGTCACCGGATAAATGGCAGGCCCGGTTATGGCTGGTACTTCGGCAGAGATGGACAATGGAGCGGATTAGCTGTAACAGATTATGGTGATTTTGAAAAAGTCAAAAATGTTTTGATGATGTTCAGTAAATATCAGGATTTGAATGGAAAAATATTTCATGAATTAACTACAAGCGGTGCGGTACATTATGATGCATCTGATGCAACTCCTCTCTACATAATTCTTGCAGGTCACTATCTTAAAAATTCAGGTGATATTGAGTTCATTCGTAAGATCTGGAATAACATTAAGAGAGCTGTTGATTTTTGTTTTTCTACTGACACTGATGGTGACCACCTTATTGAAAATACTTTGGTTGGTCACGGCTGGGTTGAAGGCGGTGGTTTATATACCGCTCACACGGAGTTATACCTTGCTGGTTGTTGGGCAAAGGCATTAGAGGAAGCAGCTTACATTGCTCAAATCTTAGGCTTTTCAGAAGCTGCCGAGATATATAAATATGAATCTCAGCTGGTTACTAAAATAATCAATACGAAATTCTGGAATGAAGAAAACACTTTTCTGAATTTTTCTAAATTGAAAGATGGTTCCTTCAATTCAGAAAAAACAGTTCTTTCTGCTGTTCCGATTCTTTTTGATCTGGTGGATTCGGCAAAATCAAAACTGGTAATTGATCATTTTGCTGCTAATGATTTTTCATCAGATTGGGGAGTAAGAATTTTGAGTGAGGAAAGTCCAATTTATAATCCGCGTGGTTATCACACTGGAAGTGTATGGCCTTTGTTTACAGGATGGGTATCATTGGCTGAATATAAATACGGAAATTCTCTTCAAGGTTATTTTCATCTAATGTCAAATCTTCTCATTTATAAAAATTGGAATAAAGGTTATGTTGAAGAAGTGATGCATGGTGAAGAGTACAGACCTGCTGGTGTGTGCCCGCATCAATGCTGGTCTGAAACAATGGTGCTGCAGCCTGCAATTGAGGGAATGATTGGTGTGAAAGTGAATGCGCTAAAAAAATTCTTATCACTTTCACCAAAACTGCCTGCAAACTGGGATTGGATTGATGTTACAAATATTCGTATTGGTGCTCATAACTCAGTTTCCTTTTCAATGCAGAGAAATAAAAGTAGTATAGAGTACAAATTCAAAAACAAAGGCAAAGATAAAATTGAAATTTCATTCAATCCTGAATTACCACCGGGTACAAAAATTCAAAGTGTTATGATTAATAATGAACAGGTTAAATTTATAACTGATGAAAACATGAATTCAACGATCCTTAAAATTGATTTTGAGCTTAAGTCAGAAGCCTCTGTTCAAATCTATTATACGGATGGAATTAGTATTTTGCCATTAGTATGTTTCCCAAATCCCGGTTCAAAATCAAATGGGTTTAGAATTTTAAATTCAGCTTTTATGCGGAATAAATATATTGTTGATCTGGAAGGCAAAAGTGGAAGCCTTGAGACTTTTTCTGTGTATTCGCCCGGAACGAAAATTATTGATTGCACTAATGCAAAAATTATTTCTGTGAAAAATGGGATTTATACTTTGGAGACACGCTTTATGAATGCCGGCAATAAGTATGAAAGAAATACAATCGTATTTTCTCTCACAAATCTGAAAACTAATTAGAAGATGATTACAAAATACTTGCTCATTTTCTTTTTACCGTTTGGTAATTTTATGTATTCCCAGGCATATTTATCAAATATCTTTTTTAATGAGGATAATCCTGTCTATTCAACCTACGCAGCTTCACTGGAAAGATCCGAATACATTCTGAACCAATCATATCAAATGGTATGGTTTGATCCGGAAAAGCCTGTGAGTTTTGATTCTCAGCAGTGGGGGAGCTGGTCTGTTATTTTCAAAAGAGGAGATGAAATCAGATCGCAGCTTAAACAATATTATCAGAAGCCAGTCATTACTGCTTCTTACAGTGATATGGTAAAGTTCTTTTATTATCCATTCAGGGACTTGCGTTCAGAAAATTATTTCCTGGTTTATTCATCAAGATTTGCTGTTCAGGAAATGAAGCTGTTCAACTTAGGTACTTCTGAAATGAAACTGGAGGTTTATCCATCCATTCAAAATTCTAAACAAGATTATCAGAATATCAAAATTTTACCTGATAGTGAAGGAATGTTTTTTACTCATTATGAATTTCCTGATAATTGGATGAAAGAACATAAAATTCCTTTCCGGGAAAAAATAAGGAATGTTTTCCTGCTGAGTGAACCATTTGACTCATTTGGATTATATGATTTGTTTTCTTCATCAGATGATGAAAATAAATTCACATTGCTTTCTGATATTCAAACGGCAAAGTTGAATAGCCTCCGGATAAAGAACTCAGGATTGATATCTTTACAAAAGGTATTTACAATACCTGCAGGTAATTCAATAACAATTCGTATAGTACGAGGCGTGACTGAAGATGAAAATGATGAAAATGAACTGTTAGATATGAGCACAAAACTTTTTAATGAAAATCTTGATTATTATCTGATTATAAACGAAAAACTGTATGATAACATTCCTAAAATTAATTTTAAGAATACAGACTATGAATCTGTTTACTGGAATTCATTTAATTTAATCAGGCAATGCATGCTTCCACCTGAAGGTGAATGCTCTTACAATTACTATGTTTTTTCAAGAGAACCACGTTGGGGATGGGGATATGGCGGACAGGTGTTTCACGAAAGTCTTGTTATGCTGGCTTATGCGTTTATGGATCCTAAGTCTGCCATGAACTCTCAAAGAATATTTTTTGAACGGCAACATGAGAATGGTTACATAAATTATAGGACCGGACCTTATCTGAATGAATCAATTCCAGTTAACGATCAGTTCACAACATCAGCTCCTTGGTTCAATTGGCAGAATCTTGAAATATTTAAAGTAACCTCGGATACTTCGTTCTTAGAAGAGGCTTATTTATCCGGGAAAAAATTCTATTATTATTTCATTGAAAACCGCGATTCGGATAAAGATGGATTGTGTGAATGGGGAGCGGATGCCGTGCTTGAAAGTGTAAGAGATGCACGAGTTGCAGTTTGGGATGAGGTTGGTGATCCGGCTAATTTTGAAGCGCTGGATTGCAACATTATGCTTGTCAAAGAAGCAAAATCACTTTCCGAAATGGCTAAAATACTAGGGCTTGAACATGAATCTTATCAATGGATCGCTGATGCGGAAAGGCGTTCAAAACTTATAAATGAGTTTATGTGGGATGAAGCAACAGGATTTTATTATCACATTACAAAAAATACTCATTCATTCTCATTCAAAAATGAAAATGATTTGAAAAGAAAAGAAATGATTGCTTTTCTGGCTTTGTGGGCGGGTATTGCTGATTCGCTTCAAGCTGAAAAACTTCTTGAACACTTTAGAAATCCAGATGAGTTTTATAGAAGATTCGGCATGCCATCATTGTCTGCTGACGATTCATACTACAATCCGATTGGTTATTGGAACGGACCGGTGTGGATCCCCTGGCAGTATTTAATTTTCAGAGGGCTTCTGGATTATGGTTATAATTTTGATGCTGCTGATCTTACAAAAAGAATTTTAGATAATATTGTATTTCAGTTAAAAGATAATCACTGGTTCTGGGAATTTTACAGCGCAGACGATTACCATGCGGGTTGGAATAAAACTTATATCTGGACAGGACTGATTGCCCGGTTTTTCATAGATCTTAATAACAAAGGTTTGCTATGAAATATTTTTACTTCCTCCTTTTTACTGTTTCAATCTTTCCACAGAAACTATTTGTATCTGATCCATATCTTTCTCTGGATGCAGATGCAAAATCGCCATTGTACACAACGTATACGGCCGCAATAGATCGTTCAAAATTATATGGCGATAAAGGATATAAAATGGATTATTATTCTGACTGCAGCCCAATAACTTATTCCGGTGATCAGGCTGGAAAGTTTTATTGCATCTGGAAAGTTGACCAGATAGTAATTTTGAATAAAGGAGAGTATCTGATTAAACCCGTTGTAACATCCTCATTTCCTGATCTTGTCCTTATGGAATATGAACCATTCAGAGGAATAAAGGTTCAGGAGACCTTTTTCGTTTACAGTTCATCCATTGCGATTATAAGTATGCAAATTAAGAACATTGACAATGTCAGTCATTCAATTGAACTTTATCCAATACTTGAACTTGGAAATGATTCATTGCTAATAAAAAACTATAATGATGAGTTTAATTCTTTTCATGCTTCGCATTATGAATCGAAATACCGGTTAATAAGCAGTTTGTATAAAAATGCACCTTATCCAACAAACTGTGAAAACATATTTTCAGTCAATTCAAAACCATATTCCTACGGAGGCTATTCAGGAAGTTTGCAGGATTTATACTCGACAATCAAAACCGATTATTACTCTGAAAATAGAAATGACTCGCTAAATAATAAAAAGAGCGGTTATACTGACTTCATAGTCTTTCATAACAAATACTACTTAAATCCTGGGGAAGAAATAAATTTCAGATATTCCCGCGGCTGGCAAAGCGAAGATGAAGATGAAAATAAGCTAATGTCTGCGATTGAAAAACTCAAAAACGAAAATCTTCAAAAATATGTTGATGAAAATGTAAAACTCTTCAGTAAAATCCCAAGGATCAGGTCTGATAATCAGGAAGAAAAAATTGTCTATATCGGTGCGTTCAATCTTGTAAGAGGATGTATGCTTCCTCCGACAGATTCGGCCAAAACTAATTTCTATGTTTTTTCACGCGAACCGCTTTGGGGCTGGGGACACGGTCACCAGGTTTTGCATGAATCATTGAGTATGCTTGCCTATGTTTTTCTCGATCCCCGGTCTGCACAGGGATCCCAATATATTTATATCGACCAGCAGCGAGAGAATGGGCTAATTGCTTACAGGCACGGACCACGCGGGCTTCAGGATTATCCGCATTTCAGCAAAGTGCTTGGAAAAGATATGTCTACTACTTCAGCACCGTTTTTTAACTGGATAAATCTTGAAATTTATAAAGTTAGTAAGGATCTTGAATTTCTTTCAGATGCTTATGAATCCGGGAAAGAATATCTTAAATGGTTATTGGAAAACCGGGATCTTGATCGCGACGGAACTTTTGAGTGGGGACCGTATGGCATTATTGAAAACGTACGCGATTGGTACAATGCGGTCTTCCAGGTTTCTGCCGAAAGATTTCTTGATGTAGATAAAGAAGATATTTCAGATGAACTTGAATGTCTTGATTTAACATTAATGGTATTAAAAGAAATTAGATCACTGGCAGCTATTGCCATAGAACTCGGCAAAAAAAGTGAAGCTAATGATTATTTGAAGAAAGCAGAAAATCTTTCTGAATTAATTAATGAAAGAATGTGGGACAATGAAACAAAATTCTTCTATTCGATTAATAAGCAGGATCATTCATTCAGGTTTTTAACAAGGGATTTAAGAAGACAGGAAATTATTGGGTTCCTTCCTTTATGGGCTGAGGCAGTTGATTCTATAAGAGCATTAAAACTTGTTGAAGTTCTTCTAGATACAAATAAATTCTGGAGAAGATATGGAATACCGACTTTGTCAGCCGATGATGAATGGTACTCACCATATGTTGATTATTGCTGCAAGTGGAATGGACCTGTTTGGCTTCTTTGGAATTATATGGTTTTTCAGGGATTGAAACTTTATGGTTTTCATGAAATCGCTGATCAGCTAGGCGATAAAATGCTGCTCGCTGTAACAACTCAGTTGAAAAAAAATCATAATTTCTGGGAGTCTTACAGTCCAGATAATGAAGCAATAAATTCTCCATCAAACTATATCTGGGATTCAATTATCGCAAGAGTTTTAATTGATAAATATCATTTTAGGTGAATGAAACAATAACATTAAAATTAGTTCGGTTACCATAAAAGTTTTTGATTGGACAGACTTTTTAATATTTGCAGTTTTTAAATAGTGTGGGGATTTGTTAGCGTAGTTAAAAATTCTCTTGAAGGCTGGTATTTCAGAAATATATTTGAAAATATTCTGATGATGTTTAGAAAGTATCTACTGATTCAAATCCTGTTTATGATTTTCAATTTCATAAATGGGTGATTTGGAATTCAAGGCTGCGAATGAAATTAATAAGTAAATCTGTTATCTAATTATTATTAAAATAAATCATATAATAACAATGAAACTGACTTTAAAGATTTTGCTTCTTTTAGTTTTAATATTTGAAATCACTCCAGCTCAGCAAAAAGGTTTGATACCAGTTTTTGATTTGCACAAGAACGACTTGAACCTGGAGAGAATTGCTCAAGCAAACCAGTATTTTGATAGGATAGGAAAAAAAGCAGCTTTAATGGGATTTGAAAACGGAAGCTTTGAAATGTGGATATGGCCATGGAAAGTTTTAAGAAATTTTGATCTGCAGTTTTTTAGGCCTTCCTCGACTATTCCGATTAATGCTTCTGAAATAGTAAGAACAATTTCCGTAACACCCGAAGTCACTGTTATTAATTATTCTTATGAAACATTTTCGGTAAAAGTAATTTATCTTCTACCCAGGGAAGAAGCTGCAGCAATTCTCCTGCTGGATATAAATACAGCAGAACCCTTGACAATCGTTCCGGGCTTCATTCCTGTAATGCAGCCTCAGTGGCCTGCTGGAATAGGAGGGCAGTACAGTTACTGGGATGATGAAATAAAATGTTTTATTATTTCGGAATCTCAGCAAAGAGGATTGTTTTTATGCGGCTCACCTCTGGGAGAGCAAATGTCTGCTCCGCCAGCACATATGTTCGCTGATAATCCTTTACAGTTTAAGCTTGAAATAGATCCTGATGAATGCAAAAATCATTACGTGCCAATTATTATATGCGGAAGTCCTGTAAAAACAAAATACGATTCAGTAAAAATTTACTACAACTACATTCTCAATAATATTCAACGCCTTTATGAGAAAAATTATTCTGATTACAATGAGTTATTAAAGAATACCATTAATCTTACAACTCCTGATGAAAAAATAAATTCAGCTTTTCGGTATGGAAAAATTGCTTTGTACAATCTACTGGTTGATAATCCTAATTTAGGGAAGGGGTTGGTTGCAGGTTATGGGCTTTCAGGAGGAGGCGGAAGACCGGGCTTTTCCTGGTTCTTTGGAGGGGATGCTTTTATAAACTCACTCTCATTATGCAGTTTTCAGGATTTTGAAACAGTAAAAGATGCTCTCCGGTTTACTCAAAAATGGCAAAGGCAAGAGAATTATCCGGTGCGAAAAAGGAATCAATCCGATCCACCCAAAGATATTGGAAAGATGGCTCATGAACTTTCGCAAAGTGACGGATTATGTGATTGGTGGAATGACTATCATTTTGGTTATAATCATGCAGATACAACTCCATGGTATCTTGTCGCGATTGGGAATTATTTTGTACAAAGCGGCGATGTTCATTTCATTAAACAAAGCTGGGACTCAATTGTAAAGGCATTTGATTGGTGTTTGAGTAAAGACAGCGACAATGATGGCCTTATGGATTTGAAAGGTGCAGGATTAGGAGTGCTGGAATTTGGTTCACTTGTAAAGATTCATAACGATATTTATACCCAGGCAGTCTATTTACAGGGATTGAAATTTCTTAAGTTGATGGCTGAAGAGATCGGAGATTCTGAAATACTTGAAAAAACTATCAGGCTTATTCCTATGGCGGAAAAAAGGCTTGATGAATTATACTGGATTGATGATTTGCAGTTTTACAGCTTCGGAGCAAATGAAAATGATCAGCAGGTCAGAGAAAAATCAATTTTCTCATCATCCGCTTTAATGTTCAATCTTTTAGATGAAAAAAAATCGGAGCGTACTATCCGGCATTTCAATTCAAGTGATATGGTTACTGACTGGGGAATAAGAAACCTTTCAAATAATTCTGAACTTTTTCATCCTTCAAACTACAACTATGGAACTGTATGGCCATTTAATTCTATGCTCTTCATTACTGCGCAGTACAATTATTATTTTAATTTGCCCGCTTACCAAAACCTGCGTGCAACTTTGAATCATCTTTATGATAATGGATTAGGGACCGTACCTGAAGTATTTTCAGGTGAGATTAATCAGAAACTTGCCGAAGCTTATCACAACCAGGGTTTTTCATATTCAGGATTTATATATCCGGTTGTGAATGGTTTGCTGGGAATTAAGGTTGATGCGTCGAAGAAAAAACTTTCGTTCTCTCCTAAATTTCCTGCAGATTGGGATAAGGTCAGTATCAATAATATCAGAGTTGGACAAACTAAAGTTGACTTGTTTTATACTAAATATGATGGAAAGATTGAGATTGAAATCAAAGTTCAGGAAAATCAGGAAATTGATTTCATCTTTGAACCAGTATTTTCTCCTGGCACGAAAGGATTCAAAATTTATAAAGATGGAAACGAAGTAACTGCCGGAGTTATTCATAAATCCCAGGGCGAAGTAATCTCTTTTATTTCCAAAATAGTTTCCGGTTCAAAAGTTATGGTTACTTATTATCCTGTGCCTGAATTGTATTTAATTTCCGATGAAACTGAAATCGGGCAGCCAAATATCGGTCTGAAATTTATTTCTCAGTCAACTGATAACGACAAATTAATCACTGACGTTGAAGTGCTGGCCGAAAGAGAATATTATGTCGGGGTTACAAACAGCGAAAAGATAAAATCTGTTATTGGTGCAGAGCTTCAGGGAAACAGATTAATGGTTAAAATTAAAAATGAAGATAAGAATAATTTCAGGCAGCACAGAATAATTATTCAACACTAAACTCGACCAAATGAATAACTTATAGGGTTATACAATGAAGAAAAACATTTATTATTTATTGACTGCAGTTACTTTCTTTCTGGTTTCATGTGAAAAATCAGGTGACGGTCAAAGCTCCATTTCTGAAAAAATCTGGAAGAATCCTCCTTCAAATATCCTTACAGATGAAGAGATAAAAGATGAAATTGAGCAGAAGTTAGAAATGCTTAATTCATTTCTTGATGAAAACAATCTTGGCGGAATGCTTTTTACACAGGTCCGGAATGTAAACTGGATAACAGCCGGACTGGCTAATACACAAATAGTATTGAACAAAGATATTGGAGCTGCATCACTACTAATAATGCGTGATGGTAAAAAGTATCTCATCTGTAATGGAAGTGAGTCCGGAAGATTGATGGATGAGGTTTTGGGAAAACTCGGCTACCAGTTGAAACAATATAACTGGTATGAAGCTAACTCTATTAAAGATGTAAGAGAAGAAATCATCAGGGAAATTTCTGCAAAACTAAGAATCGGGAGTGATACTCAGTTTCCCGGCACCGTTGCAATGGCTGATAAATTTAAACCGTTGCGTTACTCTTTGCTTCCTTCTGAAATTAAAAGATATAAATGGCTCGGGCAGCAGACTACTGAAGCTGTCGCACAAATATGTAAAACCATAAAGCCCGGAATGAATGAATTTGAAATTGAAGCAATTACATCTGCTGAATTAAGATCCCGTGGAATTTTTCCAACTGTTTTGCTAATCGGTGTTGACGAAAGAATTTTTAGTTACCGGCACTGCCTGCCAAATGGTGCTTCATTAAAAAAATATGCAATGATAAATGTAGTCGCAGAAAAATGGGGAATGCCTGTTGCAGTTACCCGGTTTGTTCATTTCGGTAAACTAAGTCCTGAACTAAAAAATAAAATTGAAAAAACAGCCTTTATCAATGCAAAATATCAGGAAGCAACAGTTCCCGGCAAAAAACTCAGAGATATTTGGGATGAATGTAAAAGCTGGTACAGCGAAGCCGGCTTTACCGATGAATGGATGAAGCATCATCAGGGAGGCGCAATTGGATATGATGATCGCGAGTATGTTAACTATCCCGAAAATGAAAATGTCATTCAGGAGTTTCAGGGATTCGCCTGGAATCCAACTATTACAGGTGCAAAGGTTGAAGAAACAATGATAGTTAGCAAGGATGGATTTGAGGTTATAACAAAATCAGAAGATTGGCCAATGATAAATGTAGTTCTTAAAGGAAAAAGTTATCCCCAGCCCGATATTTTAATTCGAGATGAGGCCAGTGGTGAAATAATAAAACAGGAAGTTAGAACAATAGAAGCGGAAAAATAAATTGACTCGCGAGTACATAGAAAACGGATTAACTCATTTGCTGCTTGAGAATGACTCTGTCCTTCTCATAATTCTTCCCGAGATTGGCGGAAAAATTATAAAACTTGAAAATAAATTTTCAGGTAGCAATTTATTACTTACTCCGGGACAAAATCCCGTTAGTTACGAAAAAGCTTTTTATGGTGCAGATTATTCAAAGTATGATCCGAGCGGGTTTGATGAATGCCTCCCTACAATTTCAGCCTGTTCATTTGAAGTTAATGAAAAGAATTTCATTTATCCTGATCACGGTGAACTTTGGAGCAGGGAGTGGAAATATAAATTAACTGAAGATGAAATTATCCTTGAAATTCCTGGCGTTGCATTCCATTATAAATTTGAGAAAAGGATCAGACTGGATGGAGAGAAGATTATTATAAGTTATTTAATCAATAATTATTCAGAAGATACTTTTTATTTTCTCTGGGCAGCTCATCCATTGTTGGCAGTTGAACCTGAAGATAGAATTATTTTTCCTGGTTCAGTTCAAAAAATGTTTCTAAACTGGAGTTCCGACGACAAAATAGGTAGTCACTCTGACTTGTTAAATTGGCCTTGTTTAACGGGTTCAAAGCGAAAAGATTTTTCCATAGTTCAAAAAATAAATTATGACAAAGCTGTTAAACTATTTACCGAAAAGCTTGAAGAAGGCAAAGCTTCGGTTCTTTTCAAAGCAACTAGTGAAGAATTGGTTTTCAAGTTTGACGTTAATAAAATTCCATATATGGGGTTGTGGCTGTGTTATGGTGGTTGGCCTGTTGATTCTGAAAAAAAGTATTTAACTGTTGCTATTGAACCATCAATAGGAAGACCTGACTCTTTGGCTGAAGCGATAAGCCGTAATGAAGCCGGAGTTGTGCAGGGGAAATCGCAAATGAGTTGGGATATAATTTTAGAGGTAATTAACCACTGATATTTTTATTCAGATTAAAAATTCAGAAAGAAAATTTATGGAACAAATCGGATTATCACTTGCAGATTGGCTTATCATTATCGTTTATTTTTTTTTCATAATTGGGATTGGTTTTTATCTTAAAAGATTCACTAAAAGCGAGGAAGACTTTTTTCTCGCAGGCAGGAAAAACAGCTCCTGGGTTGCTGGTCTGGCGTTTCTTTCCGCAAACCTTGGTGCGCTTGAATTACTTGGTATGACCGGAAATACCTTTAAATATGGTATGTATGTCGCACACTTTTACTGGATAGGAGCAATTCCGGCTATGCTGTTTCTTGGAATTTACATGATGCCATTTTATTACAGCAGCAAAATTAAATCAGTGCCCGGTTACCTGAAGCTGCGATTCGACGAGAAAACCCGCGTGCTTAATGGAATTGCATTTGGCTTGATGACTTTGCTGGTTTCGGGAATTAATCTTTATGCAATGGCTCTTGTGCTGCATACCTTTGTTGGCTGGAATTGGGATATCAGTATGTGGATCTCAGCATTAACTGTAGCGGCATATGTTACTCTGAGTGGTTTGCTTTCAGCAATTTTCACTGAGATAATTCAGTTCTTTCTTATTTGGTTTGGACTTTTTCTGGTTTCAATTCTCGGATTACTCGAAATCGGAAGTGTGAATGAAATCCTATCAAGAGTCACTGAACTTTATCAAAATGTTTCTTATACAACTTTATGGTCATCGTCTACAGATCCAAATTTGAATGGTATGGTAATCAGCTGGGCCGGAATAGTACTCGGGCTCGGATTTGTTTTATCTTTTGGTTACTGGACCACTGACTTTCTTGTTGTCCAAAGGGCATTTTCAGCTAAGGATTTGCATGCAGCGAGAATGACTCCCGTTCTTGCTTCATTCTTTAAAATGGCTGTACCCTTTATTGTAATCTTTGCCGGTTTGATTGCAATCATCCTTGCCAATGATCCACAAAGTGGTTTCCAACTATTGAAAGACGGCAATCAGGTTAATTATGATTCAGCTTTACCAATGTTGATTAAAAGATATTATCCTGCAGGTTTGATAGGGCTTGGTATTACTGCATTACTTGCCGGATTTATGGCAGGACAGGCAGGCAATGTCAGTGCATTCAACACGGTGTGGACTTATGATATTTATAAATCGGTAATTAATAAAAAAGCTTCAGATGCACATTTGCTTTGGATGGGGCGCGCCGCAACCATTGTCGGCATTTTAATAAGTGTTGCAACTGCATATTGGGCTAAGAGCTTTCCAAGCATTATGGATTATATGCAGGCAATATTCTCCTGGGTAAATGCTCCTTTGTTTGCAACAATGCTTCTTGGAATGTTTGTCTGGTGGATTACTCCTAATGGAGCTTTTTGGGGACTGATCGCCGGGATGCTTTCTTCTTTCACTTTATTTCTTGCCCAAAAATTTAATTGGTTTGATAACACTGTCTTAACTCTATCTGATACTGCAAGCGATATGGCGATCAATTTTTGGCGGGCTTGGTGGGCGTGGCTCATCTGTTTTGTTCTTACAATTTTTATAAGTTTTTTCACTAAAAAGAAACCTAAAGAAGAACTAACTGGCCTTGTAAAAGGACTAACGATTGAATCTAAAGATTTAAATATTTCAGTTTATAGGAAACCAGAATTCTGGGCTGTAATCTCTTTAATCATTCTGGTTTTATTAAATATTTACTTTTGGTAAGAGAGGAATAAATTATGAAACCTATCTGGTATTTTGTTGGACTAATTCTCTTTTTGATGGGACTAATTTTAGTTGTATCCGGAATTTCTCTTTTATCTTCCGGTGAAACTCATAAAACAGTTCTTGGTCATACTTATCCGGATTTATGGTGGGGAAGTTTTATGACTTTAAGCGGATTGATTTTTATTCTCGTTAACAGGACAAAGACTGTCTGACTTTGCAATGAAAGATATTCTGAATCAGATAGCTGAACAGTTCAAGAAATTCTATGGTGAACATCACCTAATTGTCAAATCTCCGGGAAGAGTTAATCTGATAGGTGAGCATACTGATTACAACGAAGGATTTGTTCTGCCCGCTTCTGTTAATAAAAATATTATCCTTGTTTTATCTGCAAGAGATGATGAAAAATATTCTATGATTGCTTACGATCTGAATGACAGATTGGAAATGTCTTTAGTTAAAATCAGTCCCGGTGATAAATTTTGGGCAAATTATTTGTTAGGAGTTATTGACCAATTAGAAAAAGCCGGCAAATCCATTCCTGGATTTAACTGTGTTTTTGGTGGTAATATTCCAATTGGAGCAGGTCTATCTTCTTCCGCAGCGATTGAAACTGGTTTTTTATTTGCTCTGAATATTTTATTCGATCTCAAACTAACAGAGTTAGAAATAATAAAAATGGCTCGGCAAGCTGAAAATGATTTTGTTGGCGTAAGATGTGGAATTATGGATCAATTTGTAAACATATACGGAATAGCCGGCAAATTATTGAAACTTGATTGCCGGTCATTGGATTTTGATTATTTTCCTTTCACCAATGACAAAATAAAAATTGTTTTGTGCGATACTAAAGTCAAACACTCACTTGCCTCCTCTGAATACAACAAGCGAAGGCTGCAATGCGAGAATGCTTCTTTAATACTCTCTTCTATCGATCCCCGAATCAAGAGTTTGCGTGATTGCAGTTTAGATTTATTATTGGAAAATAAAAAAATGCTGGATGAAGAAACATTTAACCGATGTCATTATGTTATTGAAGAGAATATTAGAGTTGAATCTGCTTGCAGCAATTTACTCAATAATG
The DNA here is from genome assembly GCA_013388545.1 of Ignavibacteriaceae bacterium. Classification (GTDB taxonomy): domain Bacteria; phylum Bacteroidota; class Ignavibacteria; order Ignavibacteriales; family Ignavibacteriaceae; genus JACAFB01. The sequence goes on along the minus strand of JACAFB010000047.1, from coordinate 104,131 downwards.
ATTTTGATTCTTTTGGCAAATGCTTGTTTGAATCACATTATGGTCTGCGCGATAAATATCAGGTATCTTGTATTGAGCTCGATTATCTTGTTGAAACCGCAGCAAAACATTCTTCCGTCTTCGGGGCAAGAATGATGGGAGGAGGTTTTGGCGGCTGTACAATCAATATAGTTCAAAAAGAAAAACTTGAAGAATTTTCGTTATACATAAAAGAAAATTATGCTAAAGTTTTTAATACTTCACTTCCGGTTTATTTTATGGAAATCACCGATGGAACCAGGGTTATTCAAAATAATTTATAGATAATTTAATGCAGGAAGTACTGAAACAATTAGCTGTCTGTATCGAGCGCGGTAAAACTAATCGGGATTCAAAGTATCCGGCCGATTTAGCCGGGACTGATGGCGCCGCGGAGCTTACTCAATCTGCATTAAATCAAAATATTTCTCCCTGGGATATCTTAAATCTTGCTTTGCTGCCTGCAATGCAATCAGTTGGCGAAAAGTTTCGTGATTCAAAAATATTTATTCCGGAAGTTCTCATAGCATCGAGAGCGATGAATGCTTCAATGGAAATCCTGAAACCCTATTTCATTTCAGGCGAATTAAAATTAAAAGGGAAGATAATTCTTGGAACTGTAACTGGTGATTTGCACGACATAGGAAAGAACCTGCTAAAAATGGTGCTTGAAGGCGGCGGTTGGGAAGTAATCGATCTTGGAGTTGATGTAAAAGTTGAAAAATTTGTTGAGGCAGTAAAAAATAATCCAGCCCGGTTTGTTGGGCTAAGTGCTTTATTAACCACAACGATGCTAAACATGAAAGAAATAGTTGCTGGGTTGAAAAAAGAATTTCCCGGATTGCTCATTGTTATCGGAGGTGCGCCTGTGAATCAATCTTTTGCTGATGAAATTAATGCTGATGCTTATTTTCCGGATCCGGCCGGTATGCTTCATTATGTGGATTCGAAGTATTTAAATGGTGAACTGTGAATTCAGGTAAACCTGTTTTAATCAAACAATTTAAATTCAAATTTCAAGAAAATGAGTTATTCATCACAATAAAGGATACCATTGAATTATTGGGTTACACTGCCGAATCTGTTCCTGAAACTATAAAGGAGGTAGTTGAAGAATTGTTCGAAAAAATACCGGGCCTGATAGATGCTTCAGCAGGATTTGTTTCATTCAGTCAATCTTCTATAGTTATTAAAAATGATAAATTTATAATTGATGGTGTGTCTTTCGAATGTAAACCGATAATTGCAAATCAACTCAGCAATGCGGATTCTCTGATATTATTTGCCTCTACAATCGGGCCTTCAGCTGAAGCTCTCTGTAAGAAATGCTTCGATGAGGGCGATTCGTTGAAAGGCTTTACAGCTGATTTAATTTTCTCAGAACTTGCCGAAAGAACAGTTGATTTACTCGAAATGAAAATAGATGAATTAGTATCTGCTGAAAATTTGCATATTACAAACCGATTCAGTCCCGGATATTGTGGATGGAGTGTGACAGACCAGCAGAAATTATTTTCTTTTTTCCCCGATAAGTTTTTAGGAATAGTTTTAACAGAGAGTTCATTAATGATTCCCGTTAAATCTGTAAGTGGTGTAATTGGGATAGGAAAAAATGTTAAAAAGGAAAGTTATAATTGTTCTTTATGTGAATTAGATTTTTGCTATAAGAGAAAGCATCAATCAAATAAAACAGAATAACAGATTCAGAAAGTATTTGAGAAATTTTTGCATGGGTAAGCTGCTCGAGTTATTAAAGCGAAAAAGATTTTTGGTTTCAGATGGAGCCTGGGGCACTCAACTAATGAAGCTTGGCCTGGAAAGCAGTCAATGTCCTGAAATTTGGAATATCACCAACAAAAATATCGTTTATAGTGTCGCAAAAAATTATGTTGATGCAGGTGCAGATATAATTGGGACCAATAGTTTCGGAGCCAATATTTTTAAGCTTTCTCATTTTAATTTGAGTGAAAAGATTTTTGAAATCAATAAAACTGCTGCTGAAATATCCAGAGAAGCTGCAGGGAACGATGTTTTGGTTATTGGTTCTACAGGACCGACCGGCAAATTCTTAATTACCGGAGAAGTGACTTTTGATGATTTATATGAGACATTTACAAAACAGTCTGCAGCATTTGAAGAAGGTGGTGCAGACGCAGTTTGTTTCGAAACTTTTTATGATATTGACGAAGCTAAGTGTGCAATAAAAGCCGCAAAAGAAAATACCGCTCTTGAAATTATTTGCTCATTTACTTTCGATCAAACAACCGATGGCAATTATAAAACGATGATGGGATTATCACCTGAAACTGTTCTTAGTGAATTATTAGATTCAGGCGCAGATATAATTGGATCAAACTGCGGAAACGGATTTCAGCAAATTGTCCGCGTTGCAGAAAAGTTCAGGTTAAAAAATGCTCGGATTCCTCTGATCATACAGGCAAATGCCGGTTTACCTCAGATAATTAATGGTCAATTAATTTACAGTGAATCACCTGATAGGATTGAAAATTCAGTTAGGGATTTGCTTGAGTTAAATGTAAATATTATTGGTGGATGTTGCGGAACAACTCCTGAACATATCAGAGTGATCAGAAAACTTGTTGATGAACATTTACAAATAATTTAACTCCCGAAAGAAAATTCTTTAACTGTTCTTATCATTGTTATATAATTTTCAAAATTAATATACTCGGGAATTGAATTTGATGAACCAACGCAGTAACCTCCGTTCATTCCTACAAGTTCAATATTTTTCAAAACACTTTTTTTCACTTCTTCTGGTGTACCTCTTGCAAGTAAATCAACTTCAATATTACCGATTAAGCTTAATTTATCTCCATATCTTTCCTTAACCTCAACAATTGACATTGCTTTTGGTTCAATCGGATGAAGAGCATCAACTCCGCATTCGATAATATTTTCCATTATTGGAAATAAAATTCCGTCACTATGATAAATTAAAGGTTTGTTATATTCTTTGCAGAGTTTTCCAATTTTTCTTAGCCACCTAAAAAATAATCCGTCTAAAACTTCAGGTGAAGCGAGTAAACCATTTCTATAAGCGATATCATCACTATACCAGAGAATGTTGACAATGTCTGATTGTGCAAAAAATTCGAACATGCTTACGACTAATTCACCAAGCTTGTTATTTAATTCATAAACAAGTTCGGGATTTTCATAGAGTGCAAAAGAGAAAGCTTCAAACCCCATCATTTCCCAGGTCATTGTAAAAATATCGCCGTACTGACCAATCACTCCCATTCCTTCGGGTAGTATTGTACTGACAAGTTCAAAGTTTTTGTAATTGAAATCTGAAGAAGATGGGAATAAGTAGCTTTCATATTCTTTTATGTTTGTGATAACTCCTTTTTTTTCTGATGCCCACTTTCGGATTGATGTTCCATCTTTAAATAACATAAGATTATTCTCTATTCCGATTTTTGCCGGATTGAAGTCTGCTACAGGCTGAAGCTTGATATAGTCGTAACCCGCACCATACCAGAATTCAATTTCGTCTTCAAGTGTGGTTATTTTTCTTCCTATAAATTTTTCTTTTATCAGCGGATGAACACCAAGTTCAGCAATAGGAATAAAAGAGCCTTTTCCCCGTTTTATAGTTTTTACGAGCTCTTCAATGTTTGGTTTGACTTTAAGTTTAGTTTGCATAAAAAAATATTGAGGTAGATTCTTTTTACAAAATTAGTAAAATCCTTATTTGTTGGAACATTGGGCTGCAATAATCTATAAAATAATGTTTTGTATTAGGGTATTGAAATTTTATTTATTTATTGGCAGTTTAGCAGAGGATAAACTGCGTGTTTAATTTTACCGGGAGTTTGCTATGCGAAAAATTACTTTGTTTTCAATTTTTGTTTTATTGATTATTGGTTTAGGAGCTGCAACTTATAAAGTATCTAGAGGAAATTTATTCAAATTCTCTGAAGTAAAAGTTAAGCCAATTACGAGTGATATCTCCAAATTATCTATGCGCCAGATAGATAGTCTTTCTGCAGTTAATAATCTTTCTTTCACTTATCAGAATTCAGTGGTGAGATAATTATTCCCCGGATTCATACCATCTAAAAACCAAATCGAATAAAATCATTTTATCTGTTTAGATTACCTTTCATCCCAAATTGATTAATGGACGTTGATATCAATTGTAACTTTCTGCTGTAAAAAAAGAAAGGCTAAGAAAATGAAAAAGACACTTATAATTTTTGTTGTTTTGCTCTCAGTTCTGTTGATCAATTCGGCATTTGCAAAAAATCCCTTAAAAAACCTATCTGAAACCAAGCGCATCGCAGCAATAGAAAATCTGATGGTCGGTTTAAAGTCTGATAATCAGGGATTAAAAAATTCATCTGTTTTTCTGCTTGGTGAATTGAAAGCCGATAAATCAGTGATTCCATTGATGAAATTATTAAAAAGCAGTGAAAATGAAGATACCAGGATTCTTGCAGCTTTATCTCTTCTAAAGATCGGAGATCAGAGAGGAATATATGCAATTAAACAAGCGATTAAATTTGATGACAGCGAAAGAGTTAGCAAGACCTGCAAAAAGTTTTACCAAGAATATCTTATTAAGCAGATTGAAAACAAGGAATTATAGTTGACTCCTCTATAATGTTCGTCCGCATACTACGGCTGATTCATCAATAAGATGGATCAGCTTTTTTGTTTCAACATTTCTTTCCATACAGTTTTTAATTCACTATTTTTTAGTCAGAAAATTTTTATATGCTTTCAGTAAAAAATCATATTAAATATACTATTAAACTCGCTGTACCTGTAATTATTGGTCAGCTTGGGTTTATTATGATGGGTGTTGTTGATATCATTATGGTTGGAGGAATTGGTCATATTCCACTTGCCGCAGCATCCATTGGTAATAGTTTGACCATAATAGTATTGATTGTCGGAATCGGTATCTCGATGGCTGTGACACCCTTAGTTGCAATTTCAGTTGGCGCTAATAAATATGAAGAGTGCGGAGTTTATTTCAGGCAATCATCTAAAATAAATATGACTATTGCTGTAATTATTGTAGCAATTATTTATTTCGGAGCTTTGCTGATCAGGACTTTTGATCAGCCGGAAGAAGTAATTGAACAGGCAATTACATTTACAAGAATTTTAGGATTTTCTGCTATTCCAATTTTGTTATTTCAAACCTTCAAACAATTCATTGAAGGATTTTCGATCATGCGTCCTGCAATGATAATTGCAATACTTGCAAATTTAATCAACTTGCTCTTCAATTGGATCTTGATTTATGGCAAACTCGGATTTCCTGAATTCGGTTTATCTGGTTCAGCATTGGCAACTTTTATTTCACGTTTGTTTATGGCTGTGGTGATTATCATTTACGTATTAAAATCCAATTACTTCAAAGAATTTGATTTATCTATTAAACTAAAGGACTTTGATTTACCAGTTATTAAAAGAATCCTTCGTATCGGGCTGCCAAGTGGTATTCAATATTTTTTTGAAGTTGGCGCATTTTCTTTTGCTGTTATTATGATTGGTTGGATTGGATCTGAAGCTCAGGCTGCTCATCAGATAGCAATTAACCTGGCTTCCGTTTCATTTATGGCTGCGTTAGGAGTATCACTTGCAGGTTCAATAAGAGTTGGCAATGCAGTGGGCAGAAAAAATATTGTTGAAACACGAAAAGCAGGATTTACAGCAATTGGTTTAGGTGCTTCGGTTATGTTTTTTGCCGGTGTAATATTCATTACACTAAATGATTTATTACCGGGCCTGTACATTAGTGATCCAAATGTTATCTCAATTGCATCAAAGCTGCTGATAATTGCTGCGCTCTTTCAGCTATCTGATGGAACACAAGCAGTTGGTATCGGAGTTCTCAGGGGATTAACTGACGTTAAAGCCCCGACAATAATTACGTTTGTGGCTTACTGGATTATTGGTTTACCATGCGGATACTTGCTGGGATTTATTTTTAATCTTGGTGTTGAAGGAATCTGGATCGGATTACTTATTGGTTTAACCTGTTCTGCGGTTCTGTTGACTCTTAGGTTCAATCAAAAAAGTAAGAATTTAATAGAAGTAAAGTAGTTGAATAGTTTATGATAAAATTCTTGTTAACTCCTTTACATCGTAAACACCCTGATAGTAATCATTCGTGCCGAAATCATTTTTTGATAAAGCGCTGAATAATTCGTCTTTAGATTTGTAATCACGAAGATAAAATGCTTTCACTCTTTCACGGTTTCGTGCTAACCAGTTTAAGCTTATTTTCATTTTTTCAAGGTCTTCTTCATCGGGGAAATTAGTTCTTGAAATAACTCCTTCGTAGTAGTCATTAATTGCTGTTTCAAATTTGTCACCGCTGCTTAGCGAATATTTCTTAATATAAATTTTCCCATCAATCATTAAAATAAAATCGTTTTCAAATTTTCCTTCAATCCGGAATAAAACTCTGGCACGGTTTACTGGTTCTGATAGAAGAGCTGATTTGTTTATATGGCTTAAAATTGAATCAACTGTCTGTTTAACTTCTGCAGCTTTTTCATACCTTTGTCGGGCTGAAAATTCTTTCATCTTAATTAACATTCTGTTTAATGCGAACTGATTCTTACCGTATAGAAAATCATAAACTCTCTCAAGCTCAAAGGAATATTTTTGATTGTCATTATTGATGCAGGGGGCAGTGCATCTCTCAATTTCATGAAGAAAGCAAGCTTTGCCTTTTTCGAATTCTTTATCACTGCATTCTCTTAGCTGAAAAGTTTTGTTGATTATCTCAACCAGTTTGGCAGCCTTTCTTCTTGAAAGAAATAATCCGAAGTAATCATTCCCATCAAAATTAAAATTGTTTGAAATAGCCAAATCAGAAAATGTTTTATTCTTATTCACAACAATAAAATATTTACTTCCATAATCCTTAAGAAAGGAGTTGTACTTCGGATTGATAATTTTAATTGCCTCAGCTTCGGTTAAAAGAGCGGTTAATTCGGTGTTTGTAACTTCAACTTTAACCCTCGCAGCCTGGTTAATTATTTTTTTTGCCTTTCGTGACGCATTTAATGTAAAGTAACTCTTAACCCGCTCTCTCAAAGATTTTGCTTTACCAACATAAATAATTTCATTCTTCGAGTTAAGAAAGAAATATATTCCCGGATTATTTGGAACAGAAAGTAAATCATTTTCAAGTTTTGGTTTTCGGGCAAGAACCTGTGACTTAACCTGGTTTACATTCTGTAAATTGATTAAATCTGAAATCAAAAGTGATTTGTTATCTGTTTTAATTTTTTTTGCGATCTTCAAAAATATTTTTGCAGTTGTCTCTGCATCAGCTAAAGCTCTGTGTGCAGATTTGTTTCTTATCCTTAAATGGCTGCTGACAGAATTCAGTGATTTGCTTTTAAGATCCGGAAATAAATTCCGGCTGAGTTTTAGAGTGCATATTTGATGATTTGCAGGCGGTTCCACTCCGGAGAGTAAGAACTCGTGATTTAAGAAACCGATATCAAATGAAAGGTTGTGTCCAACGATCAGGTTGTCCGAAATAAAATCCCTGACTTTAAAGACAATATCATCAAATGAAGGTGCGTCAGCTACATCCTCGTCCGAAATTCCGGTTAAAGAAGTTATGAAGGCAGGGATAGATGTGCGCGGATTTATGAAAGAGTGAAACTTATCAGTTATTTTCATCTGTGAAATTTTTACAATTCCAATTTCAATTATTCGGTTTTTAAGAGCAGACAGCCCTGTAGTTTCAACATCAACTACACAAAATTTAGCTTTAGTAACCGGCGTTTTTAAGAAATCATACTCTTTATTCAGTTTATCGAACATCAATTTAAATCACAATGGCGATTGATTTTTATTTACTTCAAATTTAGATATATTACATCGCAAAAATAGTGAAAACATGCCTTCATTAAATACTCTTTTTATAGGTGATATCATTGGCAAGCCGGGAATGTCGCTTGTTCAAATGTGGCTGCCCAGTTTGATTCAGAAATACAAACCTGATTTGATTATTGCCAATGGCGAAAATGCTTCTGACGGTAAAGGTTGTACTGTAAAAGAGGGTAAAACACTTTTTGATCTGGGTGTTCATGTAATAACAGGAGGAAATCACACCTGGGATAAGCACCAGTCTCAGGATTATCTTAAAGAAGAACCCCGATCTCTCAGACCGTTCAATTATCCTAAAGGTTCTCATGGAAACGGTTATATAGTGATCAATACTCCAAAAGGGAAAGCTGCAGTTATTAGTTTACAAGGAAGAACCTTTATGGCAGCAATTGATTGTCCATTCAGAACAGCCGAATGGTTAATTCAAAAGCTGAATACAGAAACCAAAATTGTTATAATTGATTTTCATGCCGAGGCTACCGCAGAGAAAATGGCACTCGCAAATTTTCTTGACGGAAAAGTCAGTGCTGTGATAGGAACTCATACGCATATACAAACATCAGACGAAAGGATTTTGCCCGGCGGCACAGGGTACATTACTGATGTAGGTATGAGTGGTCCCTATGATTCAGTAATTGGTATGAAATCTGTCGCAGCAATAAATAGGTTCTTATACCAAACTCCTCAGAAGTATGAAACAGCCGAAAATGAGGTGCATTTAGCCGGTGTGTTCTTCAAAACAGATACAGAAAGCGGTAAGACAACAGAGATTGAAAGTATCCTTTTTCCGGAATTTGTTAAGAAAACCGGTAATAATAATTAAAGATTATTCTCATTAGAATTCAGAGTGGATTTTAATAATGGTTCTTTTAGACGGAAAAAAAATTGCAGCCGAAATAAAAGCTGAGCTTAAACAAAAAATTGATGAGCAATTTGCAATAACCGGTAGAAGGCCGGGGCTCGTTGCAATTCTTGTGGGTGAGAATCCAGCTTCAAAAATTTATGTCTCCAGTAAAAGCAAAGCCTGCGCAGAGATTGGTATTACAGGAAAAACTGAAAGTTTCCCGGCAAACATTTCCGAGTCTGAACTTTTAAAGATAATCGAATCATACAACCTCGAGAAAAATTTCCATGGCATATTAGTTCAGCTTCCGCTGCCTAAACATATCAACGAAGAAAAAATAATCGAATCAATTTCTGTCTTTAAAGATGTTGATGGATTTCATCCCTCAAGTGTTGGTAATCTTGTAATAGGAAAAGAAACATTTTATCCCTGTACTCCTGCAGGAATTCAGGAATTGCTGGTACGTTATAAAATTGAAATTGCCGGAAAGCACGTTGTCGTTCTTGGAAGAAGCAATATTGTTGGTAAACCGATAGCAAACATTCTTCTTCAGAAAAAAGAAAATGCTAATGCGGTCGTTACTGTCTGTCATTCAGCCGCGGGAGATCTTTCATACTATACGAAACAAGCAGATATCCTGATTGCTGCAATTGGAAGAGCCGAGTTTGTTAAAGCAGATATGGTAAGGGAAAATGCAGTTGTAATTGATGTTGGGATAAATCGTGTCGATGATCCTGCCAGCCCCAAAGGTTATAAAGTTGTTGGAGATGTTGACTTTGCTAATGTTTCAAAAAAAGCTTCCTTTATTACACCGGTTCCCGGAGGAGTTGGCCCTATGACTATTGCTATGTTGCTTAAAAATACTTTTGAAGCATTCATTAAATACAGTTAGATATATGAAATACTCAATCGGAGAAGAATCTGTATCAAAAGAGTTTCTCGAAAAGACTCTTAAAGATTTCTATTACAGAGATGAATCCTGCAAAGGCTGGGAGACAAATGTAATTACTCAGCCAAACGCTGTAAAAAATATAGTTAATTCAGGTGCTTCAAGAATCGCGGCCGGACCGGGCGTTGGTGATCATCTTAACGATAAAAAACTTGCTGCAATGATTGATCATACTCTGCTTAAACCTGATGCAACTATTGATGAAATTAAAGCTCTTTGTGATGAAGCGCGGAAGTACAGCTTTGCATCAGTTTGTGTAAACCCATGTTATGTTCAACTTTGTTCTGAGATGCTCAGTAACACAAAAGTTAAGGTTTGCACAGTTATCGGTTTTCCGTTAGGTGCCAGCACTACTGAAAACAAAAAGCACGAAACTGAAGAAGCTGTAAGAAACGGCGCACAGGAAATTGATATGGTAATTAATATCGGACAATTGAAATCAGGCAACTATGATTACGTAGCTTCAGATATAAGAGCCGTGGTCGCTTCCGCTAAAAGCAAAGGTGCTCTGGTAAAAGTAATTCTTGAAACAGCCCTTTTATCAGATGAAGAAAAAATTAAAGCATGCATTATTTGCAAAAATGAAAAAGCTGATTTTGTTAAAACATCAACCGGTTTCAGTAAAGGCGGGGCAACAACTGGTGATATTGCCTTAATGAAGTACGTCGTGGGCTCATCGATGGGAGTAAAAGCTTCGGGTGGTATAAGATCAAGAGAGGATGCCGAGGCAATGGTGAAAAGCGGAGCTGATAGAATCGGAGCTAGCGCCAGCGTTAAAATAATCAGCGGCGAAACAGCAAAAGGTTCATATTAAATTTTTCTATGGTTTTAGACTTAGTAATTACCGGGACTGATGATGGGTTTATTGCTGATATACCATCGTTAAAATTATGCGAGTGCTGGGCAAAGAATGAAGAGGATGCTCTTGATAAAATTCTTGAGCTTGCTTCGTTCTATTTGCAAATAGATTCAAAGAAGTTCAAACTCGATAAATCCCGGCGCGAGCAGAATGTTACAATTTACAAGCTTGTATTCGATAAGAATTAACATTGCGAAATTTCAAATCTCAAAAAAGACTCCGGAAGATTGAAGCAGTAATAAAGGCACGCCAATTTTCATTAAAAATGATTCTTGAAAATATTCACGATCCTCATAATGTAAGTGCGATATTAAGAACCTGTGACGCAGTCGGTATTCCAATTGTATCTTTAATTTATACTATAGAAAAATTTCCGAAGATTGGCAAAAAATCTTCTGCAAGTGCCTTCAAGTGGGTTGAAAAAGAAAAGTTTAAGTCAGTTGCTGAATGTTATGATCATTTGAGAAAAAACAATTATAAAATTTATGCATCCGCATTAAGGTCCGAATCAAAATCATTGTATGACCTAGATTTGACCGGTAAAACTGCACTTGTATTTGGTAATGAACACAGGGGCGTTTCTGATGAAGCTGCAGCCAATGCTGATGAATTGTTTACAATCCCAATGTTCGGAATGGTGCAAAGCCTGAATGTCTCGGTTGCAGCAGCCGTTGCACTTTACGAAGCTTTCAGACAAAGATTTACAGCAGGTTATTATAAAAATTCAGAGCTTACCGTAGCTCAGATTAATTCTTTGATTGATGAATGGTGCAAGAAATAAAGATGAATCAAAAGTTTGATTACATTGAAAAAGTAAACGGAAACCTCGAACTACCCGGGGATAAATCAATTTCACACCGGGCAGTAATGTTTTCATCAATGTCTAAAGGTGAATCAAAAATCTACAATCTGTCTTCCGGTGAGGACGTGAAATCAACTCGCAAATGTTTTGAATCTCTTGGTGTTGTTTTCAAGGATGAAGCTGATTGTCTCCGGGTTAATGGATGTGGATTTAAAGGATTTAAAGCTCCTGAAGTATCATTGGATGCCGGAAATTCTGGAACTACTGCCAGACTTATTTCCGGCGTTTTGTGTGCTCAGAATTTTTCTGCTCGAATAACAGGAGATGAGTCTTTATCAGCCAGACCGATGGAAAGAGTAATTACTCCTCTGAAATTGATGGGTGCAAATATTGAATCAAATAATGGGAAACTGCCGCTGCTGATAAATCCTTCAGATCAATTGAAAGCAATTGAGTATCAATTAAGTGTTGCAAGTGCTCAAGTGAAAAGTTCGATCTTATTGGCCGGCATTCATCTTGACGACTACACTTCAGTTATTGAAAAGGAAATAACCAGGGACCATACTGAAAGAATGCTTGGATTAAAAGTCACCAGGGAAAATGAAAAAAAAATAATTTCAGTCTCAATGGGGAATTATCCCGAACCGAAAGAGTATTTCATCCCTTCAGATATTTCTACTGCATCATTTTTTATTGTGCTTGCACTATTTAAGGCTTCCCCCTCAATTCGAATCAAAAACCTTTCCCTGAATCCAACAAGAACCGGAATGATTGCAATTCTTAAACAGATGGGTGCACAAATAGAAATTGAAAATATGACTAACTATATGAATGAACCTGCCGGTGATGTTGTTGTTCGAAAAAGCTATCTTAAAAATGTTAAAATTGACGAAAGTATTATTCCTAATATTATTGACGAAATTCCTGTTCTGGCGGTTGCAGGGCTTTTTGCAGAAGGAGAATTTAGAATTTCGGGAGCCAGTGAACTTAGAAAAAAAGAATCAGATAGGATCCGCTCAATTATAAATAATTTGATATTAACCGGAATCGATGTTGAAGAATATCACGATGGATTTGCATTTGAAGGCAAAATCAAACCAATGAGTTTTGTTTTTCAAAGCTTCAATGATCACAGGATCGCAATGGCGTTTGCTGTTTTATCTTCTTTAAATCAGCAGGGAGGTGAAGTTAGTAATTTTGATTGTGTCAGTATATCGAACCCGGAATTTCTGAATCAACTCAGTTCTATCAAAAGCTAAAGCTGTAATCAGATATTAATTATTTGATGCTCAAATTTATTTATTTCAAGCTCATCATAGATTTTTTTAAGAAAATCCATACCGTATTTATTAACGAAATAAATAAAATTCATCTCTCTTTCCTGCAAAGCCTGATTCGGGTACAAAGAGTTTGATACTTTATCAATTTGCCTGAGAGTTGTTTCGTGCTTCTTTTTCTCTGCCTGAATTGCTTTTGATTTAAGCTCTTCGATGTATGAAAATATCTTTTCTCGGTATTTATTGCTCAAATCGCTCATTGTTTTATCAATATCGAAAAGCTTTTCTTTCAACCGGTCAAATGATAAATCAATCTGGTTAGTCAAATCGAGAAATGCATCATCAACAGAAGTTTCAGAAACAGATTGAATAATTTTATTCTTAAGAACTTCAGGGTCGCGGAAAACGTCAGTAATCTGAAGATTAAATTTTTCAAGAGAAGATAAAATTGATTTTTCAACGATTGTCGCAGAAGCTCTGGGATAAACTATTGGCGGTACAATGTTGAAAGATTTATAAAGCACATTTACCTGAGCAAAGTATGCAACCTCTGACGGGCCCCCAACATAGAATGCAGTTGGGAACAAATAATCCTGACATATAGGCCTGAGCAAAACATTTGGGCTGAATCGTTCAGGTTCATTTTCTATTTGTGCAATAAGTTCATCATAAGTAAAACTTTTTCTTTTACGCTTTAAACGGAACTCATTTTCATAGGGTTCAATTGCATATCTTCCTTCGTCGGTTGAGTAGAAAAAATTTATAGGTCTGATTTTTACCTGAGCATGATAAAGCTCTTCCAGCTTTGCACTTACATTTACAAGCTTTTCTGTATTGGTTCTGAAATTCTGAATTTCATTCAAAAAAACTGGTCTTAGAAGATTTTTGATATCCTTATCCTGCGGATCGAATATTATCAAACCATATTCTGCAAAAATTGAATGAAGAAGATTTTTGAAAGCTTGTTTTATCGTCTCGCCTTCTCTGTAAAAAGATTTTAACTGGCTGATAATTGAGGCTTTGAACTCAGTTTCTCTCAAAACACTTTCAAGCTGTCCGAATACCTGGTTGATTGATTGATTCAGCTTTAAGGTGCCCACACTTACTTTAATGTCATCATCGGGAATTTCCTCGCCATAGTTAACAGTTGTCAGCTCATTCATATCATTCAATAAATTGATTGACCTGATTTCATTGAAATCGTGATCCTCGCCTTCGAGCCAGAAAACAGGAATGAACTGATAATCATCATGTCGTTCAGATAAATTCTTGCTCAGCTTAATTGCTGTGATTATTTTATAAAAAGTATAAAGAGGTCCTCCTAATAAACCAAGCTGCTGACCGGTACAAACCGCAAGAGTTTTTGGAGAACTTAGTGCTGATATATTGTTTTGCAATTTGGGGGGAAGATCAAAACCGTGATATTGTTTCTCAATTATGGATTTAATAGTAAGCCGGGATGGTCTTTCACTATCGCTTATTGACTTGAAGACTTTTCTGTATTCTTCTTTCTCCTTAAAACTGTATGGATAAAAATCTTTAACGTTTTCAAATTCGTGAAGATAATCAAGAAATAAATTGTAATGGCCCGGAATATCACCAAAGGAAACGAACATCATTTCTCCAATAGTTAAAAATTTGCTGATAAAAAGTAATGAAAAGAAATATCCTTAACAATTTATCCTGTATTTTTCGACCATCCTGATATTTAATCATAATGAATATTTAGTTAATTTCGCTCTAAAATTTTATTGATCATTATTGGAAATAAATTTAATAAAATATCTCTCATTCAAACGCATTCAAAACATCATAAAAGTGGTTTGTTCTTTCATTCTATCGAAGATAATGCGCAAACCCGTTGTTTGGGGAATGCCAATCTCATATTCTATTGAACCAACAAATCATTGCAATCTAAAATGCCCTGAGTGCCCATCAGGGCTTGGATCACTTACAAGACCATTGGGACTGCTGAAGTTTCAAGAGTTTAAAAAGCTGGTTGATGAAATAAAAAATTCCGGGTTTTATATTCAGTTATTTTTTCAGGGAGAACCTTATTTAAATAAACATCTTCCAGAAATGATTAAATATGCTCAGCTTAATAAAATCTATGTTTCAATAAGCACTAATGGTCATTTCATTACTGAGAAAAATGCTGATAAAATACTTGATAACGCTCCCGATAAACTGATTTTTTCAATAGATGGACTGGATGAAGAATCTTATCAAAAATATCGGGTCGGAGGAACCTTTAAACAGGCGGATGAAGGACTTCGTGCATTAACGGAAAGAAAGAAATTACGCAAGCTTAAAAGACCTTTCGTTGAACTTCAATTCATAGTTATGAAACAGAATGAAGATCAAATTGATAAAGTTAAAAAATATGCCAAAGAAACTGGTGTCGATAAAGTTGTATTCAAGACAATGCAGGTAACTTCTTTTAAAAATGCAATCGAATACCTTCCTGAAAATCCGGAATTCAGGCGGTATTTAGTTGATGAAGAAACATTCAGGATAAAAAATAAGCTTAAAGATCATTGCTTCGCTTTGTGGCGAACGTCTGTAATCACCTGGGATGGAAAAGTTGTGCCTTGCTGCTTCGATAAGGATGCTGATTATGAATTAGGAATTCTGAATGGAAAATCTTTTTCAGATATTTGGAAAGCAGATAAATATCAACAGTTCAGGAATAAAGTTCTTCAAAACAGGAAATCTGTTAGTATGTGTACCAACTGCACTGAAGGATTAAAAATCAACATTATGAAAATTGAGCAGTAAAATTTATAATGATTGAAAACACTAAAGATAATAAGATTCTAAGATGGTGGGCGAAATACCGTAACTATGTCCTTATTGGCTTCAAAATTGGTATTACACTATTTCTGATTATGAGCATTGTTTTTTTTGTTGATATTAATGAAATAGTTTTGTCTCTTAAAGAAGCAGATCTTTCTCTTTTATTCATTCCGACATTATTGAGTATTTTTAATATTTACCTGCAGTACCTTAAGTGGAATTTGACCTGCAAGATCATATTATCTGAGACAAACGGGAAAAAGAATTTTATATCACTTTTTTATGGATTCACTGCGGGAGTTTTTACTCCAATCAGAATCGGAGAGTATTTTGGAAGAGCAATAGCTTATAGAGACAAATCTATAATTCAGATTACAATTGCTACTTTGATCGATAAATATTTCCCGCTTTTAATCGTGGTGCTGTTTGGTTCAATCTCATCGGTAATATTTTTATACTTATTTGAAGGAATCACTATCTATTTATCGGCATCACTTATTTTGGTGCTTCTGGTTCTTTTCTACTTTATCATTCTGCTGTTATTTGAAGAATCATTCTGGGATAACTTTATTTTCAACAAATTGCGAAGATCAAAAAGGCTTTATCCGCTGCTGAAATATTTAAAGCCTCTTAAAGGACTGGATAAAAGGTATACTGCAAAGATGATTTTTATCTCCTTCCTTTTTTATGCTTGCTTTTTAATTCAGTTTGCTTTTTTGATTGCTGCTTTTTCTCATCACACAAATTATTTAGATTATTTGTGGATTGGGAATCTTGTGATGTTTTCGAAAACTATTATACCACCAGTCTCGATTGGTGAGATGGGGGTTCGCGAGGGTGCTTCGGTTTATTTTGCAGGCAGATTCGGCGAACTGGCTGCAGTTGGATTTAATGCCTCAATATTTTTATTTATGATTAATGTTCTCATTCCCTCTTTAATCGGATTATTTCTTTTCCTCAGAAAAGTCGATGATTGAAACAATTTTGTTTTTATTATTTCTGGCTTTATCTATTTACTATTTAATATTTCTTCTTAGCATTCTGACCGGTTTAACAAAACTCCGGAGTAATTTCTCATCCCTTAAATCCAGGCCTTTGGTTTCAATTATTATTCCTTTTAGAAATGAAGCTGAAAATATTTTAGAAAATCTCAGGTCAATTGAGGCACAGGATTACGAATCAGATTTACTTGAGGTGGTTTATGTTAATGATGATTCTGAAGATGAGTCAGAAAAAGTATTAAGATCATCTATTAAGAAGAATAATATCAAAGTTATAAGCGTGCCTGAAAACTTTTCTCCAAAAGCTCACAAGAAAAAATCCATAAGATTTGGAATTGATAACTCTTCAGGTGAAATTATAGTTACAACCGATGCCGATTGTGTTCACAACAGTAATTGGATTTCCAAAATGGTATCCTGTTTTTCCGAACACACGGGATTTGTTTCCGGTCCCGTTGTTTTTAATAAAAGCAAATCACTGTTCAAGAAACTGCAGAGAGTTGAGTTTGCTGGATTAGTATTAACCGGCGCTGGTTTAATCGGAATAAATAAACCAACCATTTGCAATGGTGCAAATTTAGCTTATCGAAGAAGTGTATTTAACGAAGTTGATGGTTTTAAGGATCAATTCAATCTTTCATCCGGCGATGATGAACTGCTTATGCAAAAAATATTTAAACTAAAAAAATATGATATTAAGTTCTGTTATGATCGGGATGCTATAGTCTACACTGAAGCTAACTCTGATCTGAAGAATTTTTATAATCAAAGAAAACGTTGGGCAAGCAAAGGATTATTTTACTCGGACAAGCTGCTAATCTTAAAACTTATACTGATTTTTTTATTTTATTTATCATTTCCTGTACAGTTTATTTTAGCTTTTACAGTTTACAGTAAACTGCTCTTGACTTTTGCGCTGTCATTTCTCCTAAAAATTATTTTTGAGTACTTAATTATTAAAAAAGGCGCAAAAGAACTTTTAGGCGAAGATATTAAAGAACAGTTTTTTCTGGCTCAACTCCTCCATATTCCTTACATTTTAATAACTTCTGTTTCGGGCCTTTTCGGCGATTTTAATTGGAAGGGAAGACAGCTTAAGAGATAGTATCTGTCCAGTCGCATTCTTCTTACTGTTCATTAAACAATACGCCTGCTTTCTCTTTTCTATTAAATATTAAGTTTTTGGTTCTTTTTTCATCTGGCACATCCGTTGGTTTACTATTATTGCATTCAACGGAGGTGTGAAATGAAAAAGTTAATATTCGGTTCTTTAGTATTAGTTTTATTATCAATTACAAATACACAGGCAAAACCGCCTGTTGGAGTTTCAGTTCAGTTTTATAATGCACTATCTCCTTATGGAAGCTGGGTTGAACTTGATTATGGCCTGGTAGTTTGGAGACCTACAATCATTCGCGTTGATTGGAGTCCATACAGACAGGGTCGATGGTTCTGGACAAGCGATGGCTGGTATTGGGATTCTTATGAGCCATTTGGTTATGTCGTTTACCATTATGGAAGATGGTACTACGATGACTATTATGGATGGATCTGGATTCCTGATTATGATTATGCTCCTTCGTGGGTTGAATGGAGATATGATGATGACTATATAGGATGGGCTCCGCTTCCTCCATATGCTGTATTTTCAATTTCTATCGGTATTCATTTTTCGATGGACTACTACACTCCTTATTACCATTGGAACTTTGTTAGATACAGACATTTCTGTGATCCTTATCTGTATAACTATTATGTTGGTCCAACATACAGATACCGTGTTTACTCTAACACAAGGTACAGAAATGAATTCGATTATTACAATGGAAATATCAGGAATCGCGGAGTTGACATTAATTATGTCCGGCAGAGAACCGGAAATGAACTTCGTGAAAGGGATATAATACGCGTTAACGATCCGGGGCAGCTTGATAATACCACAAACAGAGAAAGAGATCAGATTAGAACATTTGTTGCTTCCCGGGATGAACTTACTAGAGATAATGTTCGTAACGTTCAATTTGAAAAATCGGAACGTAAAACAACAATGAATATTGATAAGATTGAAATTGGAGATAGAAAACGTGAATTCTCTGATAAAAATTCAAGAGACAACAATTTGAACAGAGATCTGGATAAGAAAAAAGAAGTAACGCGTAATGACTCGAAGGATAGGGAACAGTATACAAACAGAGATCAGAATAAACGAAATGAAAATGACAGGAATATTTTTGAAAATAAAAAGAACGTTCAGCGAAATGATGAATCTGATAAAAGACGTGATAATAAATTCAACCAGAACAAAAATGATCAGAAGAATAATACTCCTGAAATAAAGAGAAATCAGAATGATAACAGGAATCGGGAGTTCCAGGAAAAAAGAAACGATTCAAACATTTTCAAGAGAGATGTTACAGTAGAAAAAAGAAATGAAATTAACAGAGAAAACTACACTCAAAGAAATAATCAGAATGATCAGAATCGTTTTAATATTCAAAAACGTAATGATGAACAGCCAAGGCAGTACACTACTCAGCAGAGAAATACTGAAACTCCGAAATTCGATACCTGGAAACAGCAAAATGTGAAAAGAAACGAAAGTAATAATAACAGGAGCAATGATAACTCTAATCGGAACTTTAATTCAAACAGGAATAACGAAAATAAAACAAGACAAAAAAGCAGATAAAACCCCCGCTCCTTAGCATACTACTCCTCTCCTATATGATGGTTAGCTCCGGTGAATGCCGGAGCTATTTTTTTTGCAAATAAATTTAGAATAAATTTAGTATAAAGTTTAAGAGGAAATATGAAAGACAAAGCAACAAGGCTTTTTTACATTTTAGGATCATTCTTTGTGGCAAATGCAATCCTTGCAGAATTCATCGGTGTTAAAATATTCTCTCTTGAAAAATCTTTAGGATTAACTCCTGTTAGTTTTACTCTGTTTGATGTGCCAAATCTCGCATTTAATCTTAGTGCCGGAGTTTTACTTTGGCCTGTTGTTTTTATAATGACTGATATAATAAATGAATATTTTGGTAAGAGAGGTGTACGATTTCTATCCTTTACTGCTGCAATTCTGATCACATATGCTTATTTAATGGTGTACTTTGCTATGACTCTTTCTCCAGCTGATTTTTGGATTAACCGCACTACCGGTGCAGGAACATTAAATATGGATGTTGCTTTTAATACGATATTCGGTCAGGGCTTGTGGATAATAATTGGTTCACTTGTAGCATTTTTGGTCGGTCAGCTAGTTGATGTTATTGTATTCCATTATTTCAAATCGTTTACCGGTAACTCAAAAATCTGGTTGAGGGCAACAGGTTCAACACTTGTTTCACAATTTATCGACAGCTTTGTTGTGCTTTTCATTGCTTTTTATATTGGCGCCGGTTGGAATATAGTAACCGTGCTGGCAATAGGGGTCGTTAATTATTTCTATAAATTTCTTGTTGCTGTTTTGTTGACACCGATTTTATACTTTCTGCATTCAGTGATTGATAAATATCTTGGGAAGGAGCTTTCCGAAAAACTTATGCACGAAGCCACATTGAAATAGTTCTTGCAGCAGAATCATAATTGAAAATTTTCCAATTGTCAACAAATTTTTTCCCTGAAACCAGCCTATTTATTAGTAACGCTCACAAAATCTGTTTATTTTTACAATAGTAATTATTGATTTTCTGAGTTAGATATTCGGCTTCGCCTAGGCGAATAGGAGAATAAATTGTTTCACAAAATAAAATCCGAATTCTCAATAAATATCCTCTGTTCAAATTTTCTATTCAGTTCAAATTTAAAATCGCAGTCAAAAGTTAATTTAAACATTTCTATTTCAAAGCATAATTTACCAGGAGCTAAAAATGAAACTAAGTGTTGAAGAAGCACTAAACTATCATAGTACCGGTCGAAAGGGTAAAATAGAGGTAATTCCCACCAAGCCGTGCCTTACTTCAAGGGATTTATCACTAGCATATACACCCGGAGTTGCCGAGCCATGCCGTTATATTCATAAAAATGTTGAAGATGTTTATAAATACACAGCAAAAGGAAATCTTGTAGCAGTTCTTTCAAACGGGACAGCCGTGCTGGGACTTGGAGACATTGGCCCTGAAGCAGGAAAACCTGTTATGGAAGGTAAAGGAGTTCTATTTAAAAGATTTGCAGACATTGATGTATTTGATATCGAAGTTGCATCTCACGATCCCAAAGAAATTATAAGATTGACTCAGATGCTTGAACCAACTTTCGGAGGAATAAATTTAGAAGATATAAAAGCTCCGGAGTGTTTTGAGATTGAAGAGGTTCTCAAAGCAACTATGAACATTCCTGTTTTCCATGATGACCAGCACGGAACAGCAATTATTTCCTGCGCTGCATTAATCAACGCTTGTGAAATCGCCGGTAAGAAGCTTGATAAAATCCGGATTATTGTAAATGGTGCAGGCGCATCAGCAATCAGCTGCTGTGAACATTATATTCGTGCAGGTGTAAAACGTGAAAATATTTATTTATTCGATACAAAGGGATGTATAACAAAAGACAGAACCGATCTTAACAAATACAAAAAGGCATTTGCCCAGGAAAAGGGATATAACTCACTTGAAGAAGCTATGAAAGGTGCTGATGTTTTTATTGGGCTTTCTGTTGGTGGCGTGGTAAATAAAAACATGGTTAAGTCAATGGCTGATAATCCAATTGTGTTCGCAATGGCTAATCCCGATCCGGAAATTATGTATGATGAAGCCGTTTCAGTCAGAGATGATATTATTATGGCAACCGGAAGAAGTGATTTTCCAAATCAGGTTAATAACGTTCTGGGATTCCCGTTCATTTTCCGCGGTGCGTTGGATGTCAGAGCAACTGCAATAAATGATGAAATGAAAATGGCTGCAACCAAAGCTTTATCAAGGCTTGCAAAAGAAAAAGTTCCTGAAATGGTTATTCGTGCATATGGTGGAGAGGAATTTGAATTTGGTAAGAACTATATCATTCCTAAGCCATTTGATCCCCGTGTCCTATGGTATGTTGCTCCTGCAGTAGCAAAGGCTGCAATTGAAACAGGTGTAGCTAAAATTACTGAAATGAATTGGGATACATACGAAGAAGAGCTCAAAGAGCGGTTGGGCTTGTCGAAAGAAATTGTCAGAGTGATGATTCACAAAGCTCAGAAAAAACCGATGAGAGTTGTTTATCCCGAAGGAGAGGAAGAAAATATAATAAGGGCAGCTCACGCAGTATTCAATGATAATATTGCAAAACCAATTCTTCTTGGAAGGAAATCTGTCATTGAATCAGAAATCATTAGGTTTGGCTATGATCTTGAAGAATTCACTATAATCGAACCGAAAGACAGTGATAAAATTTCTCTGTATGCCGAAGCATTCTTTAAAAGGAGACAGAGAAAAGGTTCTACAATGAAGGACTCTATGGAGCTTATTCTCAAACCAAATTATTTCGGTTCGATGATGGTTGAAATGGGCGATGCTGACGCTTTGATAAGCGGGTACAGTACAAGTTATCCCAACACAATCCGACCTGCACTTCAAAGTATTGGTGTCCGTGAAGGATTTAATATTGTTTCAGGTCTTTATATAGTAATTACAAAGCTGGATACATTCTTCTTTGCAGATTGTACTGTTAATGTTAATCCAAACTCTGACCAGCTTGCGGAGATCGCTATCTCTGCTGCTGATACTGTTAAAGAATTTGATCTGATTCCTAAAATTGCAATGCTTTCTTTCAGCAACTTTGGAAGTGCACCTTATCCGGAATCTATAAAGGTTAAAGAAGCCGTGAAATTAGTTCGACAGAAGAGACCGGAACTTATAATTGACGGAGAAATGCAAGCTGATACTGCTGTTGTTCCTGAAATTCTTGATAAAGTATTTCCATTCTGTTCCTTTAAGGGCAAACCGAACATACTAATATTTCCTGATCTTGGCTCTGCTAATATCGCTTACAAGCTTATGGCAAAAATCGGTCAGGCAACGGTAATTGGACCTATTCTTATGGGTATGCGTAAACCAGTTCATGTTTTACAGCGAGGTGCAACAGTTGAGGATATTATTCACATGTCTGCAATTGCGGTGGTTGATGCTAATAAAAAATAATATTAAAGCGATGTGATCTGATATTTTTCCGGAAATCCCTACGGCAGATTTGTTGAACTTTTGTTTTTTCTCTTTCAGCAATTTTTGACGGGGGATTTCTCACTTTGATCATCGTTTAATTACGGTCATCAATCAGTGCTTTTCTTTAAGATTTTCATAATTAATTTTAGTTTAAAGTTATAATGATTTTTTCATTTGATTTTTATGAATAAACAAATTCGGATGCTGGCAGGAATAATGTTTACCGATATTGTCGGTTATACTGCCATGATGCAGGAAAATGAAAAGCTGGCGCGAACATTACGAGATAAACATAAACAGGTGCTTGAAAGAGTTGTATTCGAACATCAGGGGCAGATCCTTCAATATTATGGCGATGGCACTCTCTCTATTTTTGGAAGCGTTATTGAAGCGGTGAATGCAGCTATTAGAATTCAACAGGAACTACAGCAGAAGCCAGTTATTCCGATAAGAATAGGTATTCACCTTGGGGATGTTGTTTATGACGACGAAGGTGTTTTTGGTGATGGAGTTAATGTGGCCTCAAGAATTGAATCGCTTGCTGTTGGTGGTTCAGTCTTGATCTCAGATAAAGTAAATGATGAATTAAAAAATCAAAAATCAATTCATTCATTATTCCTGGGAAGTTTTGAGCTTAAAAATGTTAAAGATCCTGTTAAAGTTTACGCTGTTGAGGCTGATGGAATCGTTATTCCTGACCCGACGCTAATCAGAGGAAAAAAAGTCGATAAAAAGAAATCTATTGCAGTACTGCCGTTTGTAAATATGAGTCCTGATCCGGAAAATGAATATTTTAGCGACGGTATAACTGAAGAAATTCTTAATGCACTCTCTAAAGTTGATGGACTTCTTGTGACTTCAAGAACATCATCTTTTGCATTTAAAGGCACCAGGAAAGATATTCGGGAAATCGGGAAACAACTTGGCGTTCAATCTGTCCTTGAAGGAAGCGTGAGAAAGCAGGGAAATAAGGTTAGAATTACAGCCCAATTGATTACTACAAACGATGGTTACCATCAGTGGTCAGAAACCTATGATCGTGACCTTGAAGATATCTTCAAAGTTCAGGATGAAATCTCAAGGACAATTGCAAAGAAAATGAGAGAAAAACTTACTGCTGAGGAAGGTCACGCTCCGATGATAAAAACTCCAACAAAAAATATGGAGGTTTATAACATTTTTCTTAGAGGCAGATTTTATTGGAATAAATGGAATCCAGAATCTGTTAAAAAAGCTGTCGAGCTGTTCCGCGAAGCAATTGAAATTGAACCTGAATTCGCATATCCTTATGCAGCACTTGCAACTTGTTATGTCTTTATGGGAGCAACTGGAATTCTCAGACCTAAAGAGGCTTACCCATTGGCTAAAAGTTATGCATTAAAAACAATGGAAATTGACAGCGAGCTTGCTGCTTCACATTATTCACTTGCCTTAGTTAAACTTTTTTACGAATGGGATTTCAAGGAGGCAGAGCTGGAATTCCGAAAAGCTGTTAGTTTAAGTCCCGGTTCTGCCGATGTTCATCACGTTTTTTATCTTTTTTATTTATCTCAGGGAAAAAAGGAATTGGCCCTGGAAGAAATTCAGCTTGCTTACAATCAGGATCCTTTTAACTTGCCGATCATAGTTACTTTATCAGAAGGATATTTTTTTAATGAGAATTATTCTGAATCTCTTCGGATAGCAAATACAGCACTTGAAATTGATCCGACTTTCAGGCTTGCGCTTTATATAAAAGCCTGGGCGCTGTTTGCTTTAGGAAAAATTGATGATGCCATTTCAACAGTTAAACATGCCCAAAACCTCGCAGGAAGTGAACTTAAAGCCGTAACTCAGCTTGGAATTCTTTATGCAAAAAGCGGCAGACTCAAAGAAGCAAAAGATTATCTCAGAAAGCTTAAGATCAGAAGTGTAAGCGAGAAGGATACATCCCTTAATCTGGATTTTGCACTTTTTTATTTTGCCCTGGAAGAAAATGATAAAGCGTTTGAATACCTTGAAAAAGCTTTTGAAGAACGGCTTGGTGGTCTGATATTCATTCATCAAAATCCTCAGTACAAAAAACTTTTTGAAAATGACAGGTTTATAGATCTAATGAGACGTGTTGGTGTTTATAATGAAAATTCCTGATTTCCTTAACTTACATTTTATAACCAAAGGCTTGTTGATATTTTTTTTAATTTCTTCTTCTTTTTCCTTTATATTTTCCGGACCAACGCAGACAGAAAAATCCTGGCTTTCAAGATATAATTTTAATTCGGCAGATCAACAAAAATATTTTCTCGATAATGATCTTAGGGAAATATCCGGTTTAGCATTAAGCGTTGATGGGAGACTCTTTGCACACAATGATGAAAAAGGTGTTGTATATGAATTGGATGAGGAAAATGGTAAGATTATTAAAAAATTCAGAATAGGGAAGGAAACTGTCAGAGGTGATTTTGAAGGACTCGCAATTGCCACAAGGGCTTTTTACATTATTACAAGTTCAGGAAAGATTATTGAATTCACTGAACAGAAAAACAATGGATATTCGGACTATAGGATTTTTGATACCGGATTAATTTCAGATTTCGATGTCGAAGGACTATGTTATGATAGCGAAACCTACTCTTTGTTAATAGCTTGCAAAGGAATTGCCGGTAAAAATCTTAAAGGCAGAAAAGCAATTTATTCCTTCAGCCTGACTGAAAAAAAATTACTCAAGCAGCCACGGTTCCTAATTTCACTGGATGATCTTAAAAAAAAATATGGGTTAAAAAACTTTTCTCCCTCCGGAATTGAAATACATCCTTCAGTAAAAACTATTTTCGTACTTTCTTCCGATAGTAAATCAGTTCTTGAGCTTTCTCGTGATGGAAATGTGCTCGATTGTCGAAAACTAAATTCTGATTTTCATCCCCAACCCGAAGGAATTACATTTCTTAATGATCGCACTATGGTCATCTCAGATGAAGGTGGAGATGGGAAAGCTATTCTTACCTTTTATAAAAATAAATAAAAAAGTAAAACAGGATCCCTTGCGCAAAACTATATGAGAAACGTTAAACAAATTTATTTATTAGTGATGTTTTCAATTCTTTATCTGACTATTTTATTAACAACAAGCTGTGGTGTTACCGGATTTTATATTAAGGAAGGCTACGAACTTTATTCAAATTCTGTTGATGAATCAAAAGTGTCGAAAAGAATTCTTCTTATTGGTGATGCCGGTGAACCTTCATTGGATCAACGCGAACCGGTATTAAAATATCTTGAGATGATCGCTTCGAGAAAGCCTGACAGTACAACCATAATTTTTCTCGGCGATAACATTTATCCTTCGGGGCTTCCCGATAAAAGCAATCCGGATTATTCTGTTTATAAAAATCGTTTAATTGAGCAGGTAAAAGTAATTCAAAACTCCGATGCCACAGGAATCTTCATTCCCGGAAATCATGATTGGGCAAAAGGAAAATCAATCGGTTACCTGAATATTTTAAGGCAGGAAAATTTGATTGAGAGTTTTGACGATTTGAAAATAGAATTTCTTCCTGACAGCGGTTGTCCCGGTCCTTCGGTTGTTGACTTCTCTGATGATATCAGATTAGTAATTATCGACAGCCAATGGTTTTTCAATGACAAGTCAAACAAAAAAAGCTGTCGGGAATCAGAAGAACAGATACTTTTAGCTGAAATAAAAGAGTCGATTGATAGTTTTAATGGTAAACATCTGATTATTGCGGCTCATCATCCGCTTAAGAGCTACGGACCTCATGGCGGATTCTTTAACTGGCAGGCACATCTTTTCCCTCTGACAGAATTAAGTGATTATCTCTGGATTCCACTTCCTGTGATAGGTTCTCTTTATCCGCTTGTCCGGAATCTTGGAGTTAGCGATCAGGATTTATCATCCGGTACATATCAGAATTATATCAAAAAACTAGAAAGTGTAATTGATGATTATTCAGGTGTGGTTGTTGCTTCCGGTCACGAACATACACTTCAGATATTGAAAGCCCCAAATGAGAATCTCTATCTTGTTAGCGGGTTTGGCACATCCGCTCACAGGAATCCTGTTACAAAAAACGAAAGTACGATTCTTGCTGCATATCAGCCAGGTTTTATTGGTCTAGATTTTCTTTCTAACGGTCAGGTGATTTTGAATGTTTATTCTGTTGATGACGATCAAAAACTAAATAAGATATTTAGTTATTTTGCAACGAATCTTGTTACTTTCAAAAAACATTCAAATTAGATTAACGTTATTCTTATGCAAAAGAATAAAATGGTTCTGATTTTTTTGATTTGCTCTTTAATTTGTTTTAATAAAAATACATTCCCGAAGGATGATTCAACTCAGGTAATTGAAATCATCCCAAATCCTGAATACCAGGCAGGTAGTCTGCATAAATTTATTTTTGGGGAACATTGGCGTGACTTGTGGATCAGTCAATTAAGTGTTGAAGTTCTTGACCTTAAACAATTTGCAGGCGGATTGAAGCCAATTGAAAGGGGAGGTGGGATGCAAACGCTCTCACTAAGATTTCAGGATGCTGACAAAAACATTTGGAAGTTCCGATCAATCGATAAAAACCCTGAAAAAATTTTATCTCCCGAATTACGAGAATCAATTGTAGAAGAAATACTTCAAGATCAGATCAGTTCATCACATCCAGGTGCTTCATTGATTGTTTCCGAGATACTGGATGCAATGAATTTACTTCATTCACCGCCTGCAATTTATTATTTACCTGATGATTCACTGCTTGGTGAGTTCAGAAATGATTTTGGTGGTTTGCTAGGAACTCTTGAAATTCATCCTGACGAAACTGAAGATAACTCGCAACAGTTCTTCAAAGGTGCTGAAAAAATTATGGGCACTTATAAATTACTTAATCGTCTTGAAGAAAAGCGAAATGAACAAATTGATGCGAAAGATTATTTAAAGGCCAGAATAATTGACCTTATTATTGGCGATTGGGATCGTCATATGGATCAGTGGAGGTGGGCAAAATATAATCTTGACGGGAAAGAAATCTGGAAACCAATTCCTCGTGATCGTGATCAGGCATTTTCTAAATTTGATGGTCTGCTTCCATCAATTGCTGAATATTTTGTTCCTCAGCTTAACCATTTTGATTATGAATTCCCCGATATAAAATTTCTAACCTGGAACGGAAGGTATTTGGACAGGCGAATACTTCCTGAACTAAATCGAAGTCAGTGGGATTCAATCGCTGCCTTTGTCAGTAATAAATTCTCTGATGAGTTAATAGAGAGAGCTTTGAAGAAACTTCCTCCTCAGCATTATGAAATATGTGCTGATGAAATAAGAAGTAAATTGAATGTAAGAAGAAATAATCTTTCTAAAATTATTTATGATTATTACAATCACATAAACGAAATTGTGGATGTTTTCGGCAGCATTAAAAATGATTTCTTTCTGGTTGAAAGACTTAGCAATAAAGAAACAAGAGTTACATTCTACAAAAAGGACAAAGACCCTTTTATCAAAAGGGAATTTTATTTCCAAAAAACATTTGATAATGCAATAACAAAAGAAATAAGGATTCACTGCCTTGATGGAGATGATTCGGTATTTGTATCAGGTACTGTATATTCTTCTCCTTTGATCAGAATCATTGGCGGCGATGGTGCAGATCATTTTGTGGATGTATCAAAAGTTGAGGGACACTTACTTCTCGTTTTACCATTTCAGGATTCTGAAAATAAAACTTTGATTTATGATCACGGAAAAAAAACTGAAATCGTTTTTGGCCCTGGAACAATTTATAACGATTCAGAAATACCGGACCCTGAAGATGATTCTCAAAAATTTGAACCGTTGCAGGAAGACCGTTACTCAAGAACAATGCTACTTCCATACCTGGATTATAACGGCAGCAATGGAATTTCTATCGGAGGAACAATTGATCATACTCACTTTAACTTCAGGAAATCTCCTTATGAATATTATTTGAAGGCTTCTGCTTATTACACTTCGATTTCAAGAGGAATATTCTCCTCTATCAATTATAAATCGAAAGCACTATCCGATAATGTAAATTTTCTTTTGGAAATTTCAGCAGCCAACAGGTACTATGCAAATTATTTTGGATTTGGAAATGAAACCGGCTATGAAAGAAATCTTGAAGAGCAGGATTTTTATTTTATCAAACGCCGATTCATTAATTGCTCGGCTTTGCTTGAATTTTATTTGATTGATAATTTGTCATTTAAAGCTGGCCCATTATTTAGTCTTTCATCCACTCAAATTAATAACCAGGATATAATTAAACCGTTTATAAATACGAAATACATTGGAAGTGGATTAGATAATTATAGTTTAAATGGTTTTACTTCTTTAAGTATATTCTCGTCGTTGAATTATGATACAAGAAATAATCTGCGTTTCCCAACAGAAGGGATGTACTTAAATATTTCTGCTCAGTTAACACCGGTTGTTTTTAAAAATAAATTTGTTTTCAGCAAAGCAGCAATTGATGTGAGAAAGTATGTTGGCTTTATTTTTTTTACAGAAAGTACTTTTGCTTTACGGATTGGTGCTGAAAAAATTTGGGGTCGAATGCCATTTTATGAGTTTGCATTTCTTGGCGGTGCAGATAATCTCCGCGGCTATAGCAGTGAAAGGTTTGCAGGAGATTCAAAATTATTTTTTCAGTCTGAAATAAGAAGCTCACTTACACAGATAAAATTTATACTGAAAGGCGAAGCAGGCATCTCTATTTTTGCTGAAACCGGAAGAGTATGGGTTGAAAATATAAAATCAAAAAAATGGCATCCTTCACTTGGAGGAGGAATATGGCTCGGTTATCTGAAAAGAGGATTGGTTTTCTCGGTCTGTATAGCCAATTCACCCGAAAGGACAATTTTTTATTTTCAAACCGCGATGATGTTCTAAAAAATTATTATTGATTTTTTGATAAATATTTTTTGGGATATTCAAAAGAAACAAGACTGCACGAATCAATATCAAGATCTTCCCAATCCGAACCTTTAAAATTGAATTCTACAATACCACAGGTTGGAATATTTTCTATTTCAGATCCGGAAAGGAAATTAGCAAAGAAGGTCAATCCCGGATTATGTCCAACCAAAAAAATCACATCGACGTCTTTTTCAATCTCTCTTAAAACTTTTAATAATTCATTCCTTGAGGCTTCATAAATTCTTTCATCAGCTTTAATTGCAGATAAATTATAATTTATTTTTTTTGCAATTTCTTCAGCAGTTCTGATTGCACGTTTTGCGGGGCTGGAAAGAATTAAATCCGGTAATATTTTTTTCTGAGCTAATAATTCACCCATAAAAGGTGCATCGGTTTTACCGCGCTTGTTCAAGGGTCTGTCGAAATCCGATAAATATGGTTCTTTCCAGCTCGACTTTGCATGTCTGATCAGAAAAATTTTTTTCATGGTATTTTCCTAAAATGAATATAACAAATTTATTCTATTAATTGCAGGAAAAATATAAAATCCGGATTCAGATTCAGAGCCGGAAACAGACAATGAATATTCACGTTCTTTTTCTTTACTAATCACAAATAACCCGGAAAACAGACCGAGCATTGCACCACTAAAAACATCCGAAGCAAAATGCTGGTTGTTAATAACACGTGCATATGCAGTCATTCCGGCTAATCCGTAAAAGAAAATTCTTGACCACCAGGTATCTATTCTTTCCGCAAGAATTGTTGAAAGTGAGAAAGCTACTACAGTGTGACCTGATGGAAATGATTGGAATTCATTATCGGTTTGAAATCCTAAAAATTCCCATGCGCCTTTTTCATAATAGGGTCTTACTCTGCCAGCTAAATACCTCACCGCCATAACTGTCAATCCGGAATAGGTAAGACTCTCAAACATAAGTCTGCCGGTAATTCTTATTTCGTTATCTTCTGCTGCTAAACCGGTCAAATAAACTACGCCGCTAATAATATTTGCATAAGTGATGATTCCATATTTTGTGGGGATATCCCAGAGATCATTGTTCAAACTTTTAATAGTATTTCTCCCTATAGATTTTCTTATTGCTTCATCCCGGGTAATCAGCATTACTGTCCCTGCTGAAATTGCTGCGAATTTCATCCATTCAGATAAATCAAAATTAAGTGGTGAGATAAAATATGATACAGCATCATCTACAATAGCTCTGCCATCATTAAGTAAAATATTTTCGTTTGAAGTACTATCATTACTAATTTGCTGAGCAGTAATTCCAATGTTGAACAAGCTTATTAAAATTAGCATAAGAACTAACGTTAAATATTTATATATGCTTAACCTCATAAATTAATTTTATCAGATTTTAAGCTGCCTTTAATCATTATTTATCAAGGCTTGATATGTGTCACAAGTTCTAACAAATTCTTTTATGTAATTTAAGTTAGGAATAAATAATTCTTTCATAACAAAAACAAGCCGTATAAAAATTATGAATTCTGAGATTCTTAAAAAAGTTGAAGAACACATCAATAATATTTTCAGAACTAATGATACAAGTAATAATTTCTATCATAATCTAGCACACACAATTGAGGTAGTCGGAGTAATAACAGAAATTGGCAGGAGTGTTGGATTAACCGATGAAGAAATTGAGATCGCTAAAATATCTGCGTTGTTTCACGACGTGGGGTATGTTGAATTATGTGAAGGGCATGAAAATGTAAGCATCCGATATGCAAAAGATTTTCTTCAGAAAAACTATTATCCTGAAGATAAAATTGAAAAAGTAATCGGATGCATTAACGCCACACGTATTCCTCATAAGCCGAAAAATAAATTGGAAGAAGTTATCTGTGATGCTGATTTAATTCATCTCGGAACAAAACACTTCAAGGAAAAAAATCTTCTGCTCAGAATGGAACTTGAAAAAAAAGGTAATAAAGTTTTTTCAGATGAAGAGTGGTATAAGATCAATATTAAATTCATGAAGGATCATCATTTTTTTACTGAATATGCCAGAAATCAGTATGGTGAAACAAAGAATGAAAATGTTTTTAAGATGGAAAAGAAGTACCTGAAAGAATTAAAAAAATCAAATGGAAAGAATCGCAGCGAGGAAAAAATTATGAGTGATCATGAAATTAATCCGGCCAAGAAAGATAAAGAACCAAAAACTGAGCGAGGCGTTGAGACGATGTTCAGAAACGTAATGCGGACTCACGTTGACTTCAGCAGTATGGCCGATAACAAAGCCAATATTATGATTAGTATTAATACTTTGATAATTACAATCATTGTTAGTTTAATGTTAAGAAAGCTCGAAGCAAATCCACATCTTATCATACCAACTTTAATACTGACTCTAACCAGTCTTTCAACCCTGATTTATGCAATAATTGTGACACGCCCGAAAATTACATCTGGGAGATTCACAAAAGAAGATATTGAACATAAGAGGGCAAACCTGATGTTCTTTGGAAATTTCTATAATATGAAACTTGAAGATTTTTCATGGGGAATGAAACAGGTGATCAACGATAAAGATTACCTTTACGAAAGTATGATAAAAGATTTTTACTATCTCGGTCAGATTCTTGGACTTAAATATAAAAACCTTCGTATCTGCTACAACATCTTTATGTATGGAATAATTATTTCCGTACTTGCATTTGCGATTGCATTTTTGTTTTACCCTGGTGCTACGAACCTGGGCCCGGTAATAGAATAAATAAAAGAGAGAGGGGGGATGATATTTTCTCATCCCCACTCAGATTTGATTATCTGGAGTATTTTATTTCCAAACTTTTAAATTTTTGTCCCTGATATTCCATATACATTTCAAATAAGCTGTTATTATCATCTAACTTCTTTGCCAAAGAAGTAAAGGGCATTTCCTTTTTCTCGATCGGATCATACATAGTACCTTCATAAGTTATGGTATTGTCGGCTTCATTCCATTTACCTTTACTGATAGCCATACCTGTTCCCATATTGTCGATCCAGATATTAGTAAATTCCATTTTACCATTGTCGTAACATTCAAGGCTCCAACCTTCCATCGGCATTCCCATAACCATCCCCTTGTTAACCATCTTTAAATACCGGCCTCCCAGAATCATCTCAGCGGTAGCAGTACCTTCCGAATAAGTTGGCTCTGCTCCAGGGTACATCCACATGGTTGTATTTACTTTCCAATCACCAACATTTTTTTGCCATCATTTCATGCATAGGCCCGGGAGTCATATATTCCATCCACACTTTCATCATCTCGGCAGAAACTTCATCAGTCTCTTGTGAGAATATTGCCTGTGAATAAAGAAAAATTATTGTTACGAAAATGAAAAAATAAATCCTTCTCATTAAAGATCTCCTTAATTGTGTTTGATAATTATTTATGCCCGTTTGAGGATTTAATAAGCTGCGGCTAAGATAGGTTTTTCAGAATAATAATCAAATAGTTGGTGGAATAAAAAACCCCGCAGTGCGGGGCTGATAATAAATCCTATTTAATTTGTAATCAAAATGATTTCTGAATTACACTGGCATAATTCGAAGAACCAACCTGGTTTATCCTTGAAAAATTACCGTCACCACTTTGAAAAACGTAAGCAAAGTTTTCGGTGCCATTTTGATTGATGAAAGAATAATTTAAACTTCCGTATTGATATACCTCCGCATCATTCATATTTCCAAGCTGAAAAACATAGGATTCATTTCCAATTCCATCCTGGAATGAAAACACTGAATTGTTTTTGCCAAAATGAATAACCTGCTGGGATATGTTTTCTGAGCCTGTTTGATTGATTGTTAAGATATTGTTGGAGGAGATTTCTGATTCAGTTCCGATTTGTTGAAAAGCAGTATTTTGATTTCCTTTTTGTTTAATAATTGCAGTGTTGTAGCTGTTTGCAAAACTTGAAGAAGCTCTTAAAATTTGTTTTGCATCATTCAAATTGCCGATCTGCGAAATTTCAAAAAGATTATCCGAACCTGGTGGTTTGCGGACTGAGCCAAGTTCCTGTAATGTTTTATTGCTGAATCCGATTTGAAAAATCCTGGCCGTATTTTGTAAGCCGAAAAGTTTTATTTCGGCAAAATTCTGATCGCTCTCCTGTACAATTTTTGTTATGTTCGATTCACCAATCTGAGTTATCACCGCTTTGTTAAAATCACCTGTCTGATAAACTTCACTGAATTGGTTGCCCACTCCGGCTATTTTTACTTCGGCTTCGTTACCTACACCATTTTGATGAATATAGGTGAATAACTTTTCCTGATGAAGACTTGAATTTAATTGCTCTACTGTTGCTTTGTTTAAAGAGCCTTCCTGAGTAATTAAAGTTACATCGTTTATATCAGACTGAAAAATATTTTGTTGGTTTTGGGCGGAGAGAGAAGTAATGATAAGAAGCGAAGCAGCCGCTAATTTGAGTATGAAATGCATATTTAAAATGCTCCGTGTTACTTTGACTTATTGAGTAACCCTTCGGTCGGAGAGAAACTCTCAACTAATAAATTTGATTTAATTTACCTCAAAGAAAGTACCAATTCAGAGAGTTTTTGATGTGCTTATTTTTAATCACTAATTAACGAATCAACTTGACTTTGAATTTTTAGTACGTACTTTTTACTTAATGATAATAGCAAAAAAGTACAGAATTACTTTTCTTATTTTGATTCGTTGGTTATTTTTGACTGAGAATGATTAAAAATGACACAATTGCTCTCAAGCTCTCAAAGCAAACATAAAAAAAATTCTTTAAAGAAAAAATGAATATTTATGAAATCAGCGTTTAATTCTTCTTTAATTTATCTGTTATTCATTGCATTCATTATAAGCCTTTCGGCGGAGTCTTCAGCTCAGGATAAGCTTAGAGTGATGTCATACAACATCAGGTATGATGATAAAAACGAATCTAATACTAATTCATGGAAGAACCGGCGGGAACTGGTTGCTTCTGTTATTCGGTTCCATTCGCCGGATATTATTGGAGTTCAGGAAGCCTTGTTAAATCAGCTCGAGGATTTAACAGCGATGCTTCCTGATTATAAATGGATCGGAGTTGGAAGAGATGACGGTAATCTTTCAGGAGAATTCTCGGCTGTGCTTTATAAACATTCTGAATTTAAAGTGCTTGACTATAAAACCTTCTGGCTCTCTCAAACCCCGGATAAAGTTTCGATGGGCTGGGATGCTGTGTGTAAACGAATAATTACAGTTTCAAAAATATTAAGAATAAATCCGGCAAAAGAGTTCTATTTTCTTAATACTCACTTAGATCATGTCGGCATTGAGGCAAGAAAAAATAGTGCCTCATTTATTATAAATCTTATATCTGAGCTTGAAGACATTCCTTTAATTTTAACAGGGGATTTTAACTCATTAAAAGATTCAGACGTTTATCACATAATTACAAATTCAAATGAAGAAAATAACAAGATCAAACTTTATGATTCTGAAGATAAATCTGTTTTTTATAAATATGGCTCGGATATAACTTACAACGGATTCAGCAACGAATTAATTCCCGGAAATAAAATTGATTATATTTTTATCAATGATAAAGTAGAAGTTATTCAGCATGCTGTGATTGGCGAAACATTTAATGGAAAATTTCCATCCGATCACATGCCGGTAGTAATTGATGTTATTTTAAAATGAAATAATGATCATCACTAATTCATTATGTCTAAAATAATATGAGCATTTCAAGAAATATACTTCTGTGGTGTTCACAAAATGAATGGTTGAAAAAGAACGTACCTCAATGGTCATTTGTGAAAAAAGCAGTCAGGCGGTTTATGCCCGGCGAAGAATTAGAAGATGCAATTTGCGAAGCAAAAAAACTTAAAGAGATCGGAATAAAAACAGTTTTCACTTACCTTGGAGAAAATGTAACAGAACTGAAAGAAGCCGAAATCGTAACTCAGAATTACCTGACCGCTCTTGCTGAGATAAATAAAAACAATTTGGCAACCGAAATTTCTCTTAAGCTTACACAGCTTGGCTTCGATATTTCATTCGACGCGGCTTATGAACATTTTAAAGTAATTGCTGAGAAAGCAAAGCAATTTAATAATATTGTCTGGATTGATATGGAACAAAGCAGCTATGTTGATAGGACAATCGAATTTTATTGCCAAATTAAAAATAACTACTCAAATGTTGGTTTATGTTTGCAAGCATATCTTTTCAGAACTGACTCTGATCTGAAAAGATTACTTGAGTATTCTCCTTTGATCAGACTTGTAAAAGGTGCTTACCGCGAACCTGCAACGATTGCCTTTACTAAAAAAACAGATGTAGATGAGAATTTCTTTTCGCTTTCAAAAAAAATGATTGATGCATATTCTACACACAATTTATCTCCGGCATTTGCTACGCACGACAGCAATTTAATATCCCGTATTGAACTTTATGCCAAGCAAAAAAATCTTCAACGCAATTCTCTGATGTTTAAGATGCTTTATGGTATAAAAGTGAATGAGCAATTACGTCTTGCAAAGGAAGGGTATAATTTTTACGTCCTTATAAGTTATGGTAAAGCATGGTATCCCTGGTACGTTCGGCGCCTTGCAGAAAGACCGGCTAATATTTGGTTCGTTATAAAAAACATTTTTAATAAATAGAAAAATGAAATTATGCTTAAAGGAATCTATCCCCCGATAACAACTCCTTTTATTAATGGTGAAATATCTTTTGAAAAGCTAAAATTCAACATTGATAAGTTAAATGAAACCAATCTTTCTGGATATGTTGCTCTCGGATCAAATGGTGAGAGCGCTTTTCTTACTTTTGATGAGAAAGTTGCTTTCATCAGCAAAGTGAAAGAATTTTCATCTCCTGATAAAACTTTGATTGCCGGCACCGGTTCAGATTCAATTAAGGATACCATCAGACTCAGTAATATCGCAGCAGATGAAGGAGCAGACTATGTACTTGTATTAACACCATCTTTTTATAAAAATGAAATGAAACACGATCAGCTTCTGAGTTATTTTCAAGCGATTGCGGATTCGATAAAAGTACCATTGATAATCTATAACGTCCCAAAATTCACCAATGTGACAATTGAACCTGAAACAGTTGCAGCCTTAGCTCAACATAAAAACATAGCCGGTATAAAAAGCAGCAGTGAGGTAATAACTCAGATTATTGAATATGTTTCGATGACTGAAAATAATTTTGATGTTCTGGTTGGTACAGCTTCAATTATTTACTCAGGTTTATGTGTCGGTGCAAAAGGCGGTATAGTAGCGCTTGCAAACGTTCTTCCAAAACAGTGTATTGATGTTATTGAACTTTATAACAAGGGTAAGCTTGGGGATTCGTTGGCTCTGCAGAATAAATTAGTTCAGCTTAATCGGGCTGTTACTTCTGTTTATGGAGTAGCGGGACTGAAAGCCGCAATGGATATGGCGGGTTACTTTGGAGGCGAACCAAGACTTCCTCTAAAGAAATTAAATGAAAATCAGTTTAACCAGCTACGTAATTTATTTGTCTCTTCAGGATTTTTTGATTTATGATTGCGTATCATTGGACAAAAATTCACTATCAAGGTATATAATATTTTATGTTAGACTTAGTTGAATCATTTTCCTAATTATAATTGTAATTTTAAAACTAATTGTACATAGTTAATTTTAAGAAAGTAAACTCCCTTCATGTTTTCAATTTTTTAACAGGGGTGCCAATTTGGTTGGTGCTTATCACTTAATTAAAATTTGTTACGAAGAATATGAATCCTTTCGAATCATTCGACAAAACGAACTTATTTGTGATTAAGAGTGAAGACTACGTTTTAGTTGTAGCAGGCTATCCAATATGGCGAGGATTTGTCTCCGCTGCAGATACAGATATATGGATAGAAATTTTTCCTTCAATTGATGTAACTAAAAAAGCAATAATCCTTCCTAAGAAAAAAAAGAAACCGCAGCAGATACATTTATTTGAGAAAGAGCTGGAACAAAAGGAAAAGAAAAAAGAAGAAATTGATCCGGAAGTAATTAGGAGATTCTTTCTTTCAATTCCGACTGAGATAATTGAACAGGTATCTCGTTTTCCGGACTCACATTGGGAGCTTGTCGGTGCTGTTAAAATGATTGGTGATGATTTTATTTCTCTTATGAAAACAAATCCAGCACTTGCATATATCATTGTCAATATGGAGAAGTTTAATCCGTCTTTTCTGTACTATGCTAACATTGATCTCTTTCAGAGAATGATAAAGACAAAGCGAAAAGAAGTAATAGGGCTTTGCGGATTTCCTGAAGAAGCAAGAATGGTAAAAATATTTTCTAAGGTACAGCCCAATATGCTGGATATTAAACTTCTTTTGCGGCTTAAAAAAGTTTTGATGGCTAAAGCCGAAATAAAAGAAAGAATTTTACAGGTACTTTCATTTGCCAAGAAAATCAATAAAAAACTCATTCATTTTGTTTCTGTTTATACAGAAGTTCTTGAAAGTATTAATGACAGACTTGTATTTGAATTAGCTGCAGATGAGCGCTATGCACTTAAAGCGTCAATGCTTTTGCAGATGCACCATAAATCAAAACAATGGAAGGTTGCACTTCCAAAAAGTATTTCAATATCCCGACTTGATGAAGCAAAGAAAAAGTTTGATGAAAAAGTAAAAAGTAAATGGGAAAAACGTGAAATATTCCCTAAACCTCCGATTGAAGAAAACGAATACATTACAGCAATTACCACAGAAACAGAGTTGATCTCGTGGGCAAAACGACAGCAGAATTGTATTCGCAGTTATGCTGGTAGAATACGCAGCGGTAAATGTTATTTTTACAGAGTTATTTACAAAGATGAAGAAGCAACGCTGGAAGTTGTAAAGGAAAAAGGAATATTTTCTATCGCCGAACTAAACGGCTTCCGAAACTTTAAAGTCTCACCGGAACTAAACGCGATGGCAGAAGAATGGTTAAGAACAAGCAGCAGAAAAATAAATCCCAGGTGAATATCTAAGATTTTATTAGCCATACTTTAATTAAATAGCTATTTTTAATGTGTAATTTTGAAAACGTTAAGACCACGTATAAGAAAATTACACTCCCTTCCTTTTTCATTTCTTTTTCGAGGGTGGTGAGTTGGTTGTTAAAGCAGGTTTCAATTAAAAGTTAAAAAAAATTTTAAGGAATTGATTGCTGACACCGGAACAACAAGCACGTCAAAAAATTGACAAGCAACTCCAACTAGCCGGATGGATTGTACAGGACTTAAAAGATTTCAATCCTTCAGCCGGATTAGGAGTTGCTGTTCGTGAATATCCAACCGAATCTGGTGCTGCCGATTATATTCTTTTCATTGATAGAAAACCTGTTGGTGTAATTGAAGCAAAGAAAGAAGGGCATACCTTAAGTCAGGTGCACGATCAAACTACACGATATTCCGCTGATAATTTAAAATATATTCGCAAAGATGAAATCCTTCCGTTCCAGTATGAATCCACAGGAACCGAAACCTATTTTACTGATGCACGAGATCCTTCACCAAGACAGCGTGAGGTATTTCATTTCCACAAACCAGAAACTCTTTACGAATGGTTAAAGCAGGAAGAAACTCTGCGTGCAAGGTTAAAAAAGTTTCCTACACTTAACTCCAGCGGACTTCGTGTTTGCCAGGTTAATGCAATTTTAAATCTTGAAAATTCTTTCGCTCAGAATAAACCCCGCGCACTTATCCAAATGGCAACAGGTGCAGGAAAAACTTATACTGCAATCACTGCTGTTTATAGTTTGTTGAAATTTGCAAAGGCTAAGAGAAAAGACTAAAATAAATTTTTGTAAAAAGTATGAAAACTCAACTTCAAGCCGGCTATATTATAGAATCTGTAAAGGATGCTATAAATAAATATTTTCCTGAAAAAGAAGAATTAGTAAATAAGATTCTCTTTCAATTATCTCATTTTGAATTAACATCAAATCTTAATTTCAATGAAAATCTTTTCGAAATAGAGCCCACGCTTGCGGTAGCAAATAACATAATTACACGAGGACTACCAACTCGGTTAAATTATTGGCTTGAGAATAAGATTTTGGATGCTTCCAATAGGTTTGAAAAATATTCTGAATATGGTTCCTTTAAGAGCAGAATAAAGGAAGGTAATCCGGAATTTATCTCAACACTATTTAAGTCGATGCACTTGATTGAACCGCGATTAACAAGAGAAAATATAGAAATAGAATATAAAAAAAGTTGGGAGCAGCTAAACAGTGAGTTTGAAGAGGATTTCTTATACAAAAAATTGCCAGAGATCTTTGGTGAAAATGGAGATTTCATAATTCAGTTAATCGAGAATCAGAGGTCATTGTCTGAACTATTACGATTAAATGAAATACCTTCTGCTTATGAAGAAAATTTTAAGAATCAACGGGTAGATTTTTCAATAGAATTCCCGCTGCGAATAAACAGCAGTAATTTAAGAGGTTTAATTATTGAAATTGATGGATTTCATCATGAAGAAGCAAATCAAAGAGAATTAGATATTCAAAGAACAAACAAAGCTATGGAATGTGGTTGGGAAACTATAAGAATAAAAACGTCACATTGGTCTCAATTAAATGAATTATTGCAACCACTCGCAAATGTTTTTCAATCTGATTACTTTTCACAAATTAAAAAAAATTATTCAAATAATTTTTTAAATACCCCTGAAGTTTTAGATGCTTTTCATTTAGTTTTAACACCTTTTGCAATTGCAAGGATACAAAAAACTCTTATAGAATTCATAATAAGAGGAGCGTTGAATCTCTCAGATGAAAAATGGAAGATTGCAGTTATTGAAAAGGACGTTTCTTGTGCATCATTAGCAATTGAAGATACTTTGTATCTATTACAAAATATTTATTCTCTTCAAGGTAAGGAATTCAGACCCCCTAAGATTGATCTGCAGGTTTATACAACTGATGAATTTCGATTATCATCATTAAATGGTTCTGTAATAGACAAATTAAGATTAAAAGATGATGTCATAAAAGACGAAACTGAGTACGATTTAGTTTTAGATATCTCGATGCTAGAAAGGGATGGTCTTACTAAACGAGTTAAATTTCCAAAAGCCCCGAAAAATTTCGGATCTATCAGATCAATTCATTCAATTAAATCACTCAGAAAAATTCATTGCTCTGACAGAATAAAATATCAACCGGTTTGTAAGAGACTTCCTAATGATAACTTCGAAGAAATTGAAGAAAGAAAAGTAATACTTACAAATTTACTAAGAGATATTTTTAGGAAGGAGGAATTCAGATTAGGTCAACTTCCTATTTTAAACCGAGCCATTCAATTAGAAAGTGTCATTGGATTACTTCAGACGGGTGGAGGTAAATCGCTCACATATCAGTTGGCAGCGCTTCTACAGGCGGGAGTTACTCTAATTGTAGATCCTATTAAATCATTGATGAAAGATCAAGTCGATTCTTTAAGGAGGAATTTAATTGACAATTCCTTGTTTATTAATTCTACAATGAATCATGTTCAACGTGAAAGTGCAGAGTACCGATTACAAAATGGTGAGGTGTTGTTTGCGTTTGTCTCTCCGGAACGTCTGCAAATAACTGAATTTCGGCAGTTACTTAATTCAATGAATGAGAAAAAAATTTACTTCAGTTATTGCGTTATCGATGAAGCACATTGTGTGTCTGAATGGGGGCATGATTTCCGAACCTCATACTTAAGGCTTGGAGAAAATGCAATCAGATACTGTTTAACAAAGGATGGTTCTCCTGTTACTTTATTTGGACTTACTGCGACAGCTTCTTTCGATGTACTTTCTGATATTCTAAGAGAAATTTCGACTGTAAATAATCCACTAGATTCAGATGCTATTATTCGTTATGAAACGACCAACAGACCAGAAATTCAGTATGAAGTTAAAGAAATTAATATTAACTTTTTTGGAAACAACGAATTAGACATTAAGAAGCAACTTGGTATAGAAAAACACAAGATTGTTAATCAGATTCTGAGACAGATTCCTGAAAAATTACAGTTATTCAATTTAAATGAGAATGATATATTTAATGATGCCTATATCAATGATCCACAAAGAATTATCAAGTATGGTGAATTCATTTTAGCGGATGAATTACAAAAAATTAGGTTGTCAGAAATTATATTAGATAATTTTTATAATAATAATTGTTTTAATGCCAGTATTATATTTTGTCCGCATCGTGGGTGGGTATTTGGAGTCACTGATAGATATAATCAGAACAACAGGGAAAAAATGGGTGTCTATGATAATTTAGAAAAAGATTTGAAGCGATTTGCTGGTACATTTATAGGTACGAACGATGAAGACGATAAAGATAATTCGCAAGTAGAAAAAGATAATATTGAAAATCAGGACAAGTTTATTTCTAATAAGTTGAATCTTTTAGTTTGTACCAAAGCTTTTGGGATGGGGATTGATAAACCCAACATTCGTTTTTCAATCCACCTTAATTTTCCAAGTTCAATTGAGAGCTTTATTCAAGAATCCGGAAGAATTGGCAGGGATGGTAAATTATCATTGGCATATATATTATTTAATCAGCAGAAATTTATTGCTAATGGAAACATTTTCGAAATTGATTCTAAAATTTTAGAGGATTTTTATTCTAACTCTTTTAGGGGTGTTGAAAAAGAAAAATGGATCATTAGAGAGTTGTTATACGAAATTTCATATCCCCAACTCACTAATTTGGATTTAGTGAATGAATATTTAGAAGAAAATGGTTATGAAGCATACTGTAAGTTATGGAAAAGCCGAGATGGTTTTTATTATTTATTTGCTCAAAAGAATTTTGAAGAAAAATATGGATGCTTACCAATAAATAATTTTGAACCAGATCTATCCAGATCTAACTTAGATATAGAAATCTCCCGCGAAATTTTGAAAAAGGTAAAAGAGTTCATAGAAGAAAGAGTTCTTAATGGAAATTCTAAGGTTGATTGGCTAAAAACCGAAATAGACAGACCTCCGCAACTTGGTATCAACAAAA
Organism: Ignavibacteriaceae bacterium; assembly: GCA_013388545.1. Taxonomy (GTDB): domain Bacteria; phylum Bacteroidota; class Ignavibacteria; order Ignavibacteriales; family Ignavibacteriaceae; genus JACAFB01. The sequence goes on along the minus strand of JACAFB010000047.1, from coordinate 61,603 downwards.
TTCTGGAGAATAGTGATGATTTTGAAATTACATTAGGCTTTAACAATGATTGGAAAAAAGTTTACAAATCAATGTCAGATTATTTGGAAAATAATGAAATAATAAAAACTCAAGAAGAAATCAAAAAAGCACATTTATACACCCCAAAAGGAAAAAAATCAAGGGCAATTCACTTTGAAGATTTTTATGAAAGACTCGGAATTACTCTTTCAAGTGAGAGGACAAATAGGTTAAAAAATATTTTTTATCGTATAAGGGACAGGCAAGATACTGAAAAGGCAATATACAGACTTTCTATTTTAGGTATAATTGATGAGTATGAGGTTGATTATAGAACCAATACATATACTATAAAGGGTAGAAAAAAGTCTGACGATGATATCAAAAATGCTATTAGGGAATATTTGTTGAAGTATTATTCTACTAACAAGATTGAGCAAGAATTGAATAAAATTAGTGAACTTAATCTTAGTAATTATCTCTCTAAGACAATAAACTATTTAATTGATTTCGTTTACTCCGAAATAGGTAAGAAGAGAAAACAGGCAATTTATGATATGAAATATGCTTGTCAGTACAGACTCCAAACATCAAATTTGGAATTCAAGGATTATGTTTATTACTACTTTAATTCTAAGTATGCTAGGCAGAGCTACGAAGAAGATGGTATTAATAAATCATTATATGATCGAATTTTAATTTCTGGAAGAGATGATTTTGAGCTTATATGGGAATTCATAGGGTATATGGAATCACAAGTTAATAATTTTAGACATCTTCGCGGAGCTTGTTTAAGAATGTTACAACTTCGTCCTGATTCTTTTTCAATACATCTCTTAAAAGCTTATGCAGTTTTATCAATTGAGCAGCGAAATATTATTTTGCTAGAAGACGGTATTCAAAGTATGGCAAAAGGATTTGAGTTATACTTACAAAATATAAAACCTAGTGGTAGTGAATATTTTGAATATATTATAAAATACTTAGATACAATTAAAGAACATGCAAATGACTATATCGATCAAAGAATTGAAGACATCATCGAACTTCTAAAAACTAAATACCATAGAATCTGGTTAGAAAATTTTAATAAATTATTTTTGGTGGATTATGAACGAAAAAATACATGAGGAATTATCTAAGCTTGAAAGCGAGCTCCAGGCTTTAGATAAAGCAGTCAAACATATCTCAAAAGCCGAAGAAATTTCTTCGGTCTCTGTGGAGTCCGTAAAAGAATTAAAAGCAAAAATAGAATCTTCAATCGAAAGATTAATCAAAGATTATGAGAATAAACTAAATGATCTTACAAAAGGATTGGAAGAACTTAAGAATACCGCAAGTGATCTTTTTAGCACCAATAAGAAATTGAATAATAATTTTAAGATATATATCGATTATATTGATAAAATTGATTTTCCCCAGAGACTAGATTCAATTTTTACAAAAATTTTAAATACTGAGGCTGTTGTTACAAATATTTTTAATGATATCGAATCCCAAAATGAAATTCTTATTAAACAGTTTAATGAAATTAATAGTAATTTATTCGACAAAATTGACAACCTAAACAACTCGGTTCTTTCATTAGATCATACAATTAAGGATATAAACATCCCTCAAAGGATGGATAAACTTGATACAAATGTAGCAGGAATTGTCTTATCAACTCAAAACATTTTAACAAGAGTTGAATCTGTTGAAGCTAATATTAAGCAAGAGATTGATCGAATTAAATCAGACCTATCATTGAAAACTGATAGAATAGAACAGCGGTCTGTTGAGATAATCAAAAATTTGGAGAAGTATTTTAATTTATTGAAAAAAGGAAATAAGACTAATCTTTATTTTATTATTTCAACAGTTATTCTTATAATATTTTTTATATTACTTTATTTATTAAAAGTTTAAAAGACATATTATAATTAACAAAATTCAATCGAACTAATTTAAGCTAAGTACAATAAATAAACTTGGTTTATAAATTATTTATGATAGATTAAATGAAAGAGAAATAACAAAAAATTTTCGCTTAAAAATATTAAATCAAGATGGGGAAGCTACTCACGGAAGAACAATATAAATCTAAGTATTTATCTAATGCGGTTACCTGAACATTTAATTGATTATGTAATTCTTCATGATTTGGTTCATACGGTGCATCACAATCATGGTGCTGGGTTCTGGAATTTATTAGACATTGTATGTGTTGGTGCAAGAGGCATATATAAAGAGTTGAGGAAGTATAGAGTAGCTTTCTTTTAAGAAAAACAATTCGAAAAGAGAATATTTTAAATAAAATTCTTATTACTTATTGACGCTTAAGATTTTTTAGAGGCAGAAATTTTTTATTTTACTATTTTTAATTACTACTTCAGCTCACACCATCAAAAAATGCGATTCTGTGACTGCTTTGATTACAATAAGTTATGGGGGTAATATTATGGAAATGAAAATGTCTTCATGACTCATAATCAGCAGGTCGGAGGTTCTTCCGAAGGAATCCGCCTCAAATCCTCAACACATTATAGTCTTCACATTAAATGATTTTTATAATTAAGATGGCTTAATTATGTTTTGTTATAATTAAAGAAACTAAAATAACTTTAATTATAATTTGCTATAATTAAAGAAAAGGCATTATATTTAATTATAACTTTTTATAATTAAAGAAAAACCACAAAAACGATGAAAATTGAAGAATTTAATAGTGGCAGTTATTTACAGCAGAATGAATACAAAAGCTTTTCACCGACCGAAATAAATCAGCAATGGATTTGGGAGGATGCAAAAATCAATACTTTACTTGCTGAAGCCAATAGAAAACTCGGTGCATTGGATACATTCGCAATGCAAGTTCCGGATATTGATATTTTTATAGAAATGCACATTGCAAAAGAAGCTGCTAAGTCCAGTAAAATTGAAGGCACACAAACGGAAATAGAAGAAGCATTAAAAAAAGAATCTGATATCGCTCCAGAGAGAAAAGACGATTGGCAGGAAGTTCATAACTACATAGAAGCAGTAAACAGTTCAATAAGTAAACTCGAAACATTACCACTATCCACAAGATTATTGAAAGATGCACATAGAATATTGATGAAAGGTGTCAAAGGTCAGAACAGAAATCCGGGCGAATTTCGCACGAGTCAGAACTGGATTGGTGGAGCAACACTTAAAGATGCAATATTTATCCCACCGGTTCACACAGAAATAAATGAACTTATGAGTGACCTTGAAAATTTTTTGCATAATGATCAGATTGATGTTCCGGTTCTTATTAGAGCAGGTATTGCTCATTACCAGTTTGAAACCATACATCCATTTCTTGATGGCAATGGAAGAATTGGTCGTTTGCTCATTATACTTTATTTAGTGAGCACTAATCTGTTAACAAAACCATCACTTTACTTGTCGGACTATTTTGAAAGACATCGCCAGCTTTACTATGATAATTTGAATAATGTCAGAGTAAAAAATGATCTTGCTCAATGGATAAAGTTTTTTCTTGTTGGAATAATTGAAACGAGTGATAAAGGAATTAATACATTCAAAGCCATTCTAAAACTTAATGAGCAGATAGAGGACAAGAAATTAATTAAGCTCGGTAAGAAGCTGCCAACGGCAAAATCTTTACTTAAATATCTTTTCAGAAGATCTGTCGTAACTGCTCTGGATGTTCAGGATGAATTAAGAGTATCGCTTCCGACAGCAAACACTATTCTCGCGGATTTTGAAAGACTTGGTATCCTCAAAGAAAAGACTGGCTGGAAGCGTAATCGTGAATTTGAATTTACTGAGTATCTGAATCTTTTTAAGGATAATAAATGACAACAGCATCAATAGTTCAGCGCGTTTGGAATTACTGCAACACTTTAAGAGATGACGGTGTAAGCTACTGAGATTATTTAAAGGCAGTTTTTATTCTTTTTATTATAAATTTACTTTATGATATTGCAGTCAAAAAGATAGAATGTATTTTACTAACACCGATCGAAATGAATTATGAAAAACTTAAATGAAATAAAAAAGCTTATTGAAATTCATAAACCAATACTCAGAGATAAATATCATATTAAAAATATCGGTTTATTCGGCTCTATTGTCAGAGGTGATGCAACTGCTAAAAGTGATGTTGATATTTTAGTCGAGTTTGATGAACCAATCGGACTAGAATTTGTTTCACTTGCTGATGAACTTGAAGAAATATTAGGAGTCAAAGTTGACCTTGTTACTCCAAATTCAATTAAACCAAGAATGATGAAGTATATCAAACAAGATTTGATTTATGTCTAAACGTGACTGGAAAATTCTGTTTGAAGATATTATAGAGAGCATAAATAAAATAGAAGAGTATTCCCGCAATATAACTTTCGAAGAATTTGCACAGAACACCCTTGTTATTGATGCCGTTGTTAGAAATATTGAAATAATAGGGGAAGCTTCTAAAAACTTACCCGAAGATATTCAAAACAGATTCCGTGATATTCCTTGGCAAAAAATAAAAGGGATAAGAAATAAATAGTCCACGAATATTTTTCAGTTGATATTAGCATTATCTGGTTTATAATTCAGAATGAAATTGGTTCATTAAAGTATAATCTTCAAAACCATCTGAACGAAAACAAATAATCAATTATGACAACAGCATCAATTGTTCAGCGCGTTTGGAATTACTGCAACACTTTAAGAGATGACGGGGTAAGCTATGGAGATTATGTTGAACAGCTTACATATCTTCTTTTTCTTAAAATGGCAGATGAGTACTCTAAACCACCGTATAACAGAGATATTAAGATTCCAAAGAATCTAAATTGGGAAAGTCTGAAAAATAAAAGTGGGGCTGAGCTTGAAGCACATTACATTCATATTCTGAATGAGCTTGGTAAAGAAAAAGGAATGATTGGTGAAATATTCTTCAAAGCTCAAAATAAAATTCAGGATCCCGCAAAACTTTATAAACTCATTCAACTTATTGATGATGAAAATTGGGTTATACTTGGCGCAGATGTCACCTGCTACAACCCGCAAAACAGATTCAAACGAAAAGAAACAGAACGTTTTAAGAAATTTTCTTACGATGAAATAATTTCAAGAGATAAAACCAATCTTGATATTTTCTGGCTGAAAGATGAAAGTCTTGGTGATATGGATAACCTGCCTGATCCTGATGTTATTGCTCTTGAGATAGTTGAAAACATAGAAGCAGGACTTGCAAGCTTTAAGGAAATTGTTGAAGGATTGAATGGGAGAAACTATGAATCGGATTAAGTTGTAAAAAGAGTTATCTTTTGATTATAAGGGAAGGTGAGTAAAAAAGCAGAGAAAGTTATTATAAGTATTATTTGAAGTTGCGGAGAGGCCGGGATTCGAACCCGGGATACCCCTTTACAGAGTATGACGGTTTAGCAAACCGTTGGTTTCAGCCACTCACCCACCTCTCCAGCTGAATTTTATTTAGAAACGCACGTAAAAATAAGCTTTAAACACGAATATTAAAAATCGCTTTTCATAATTCTATAAATACACCCTATAGGTAAATCTAAAGTTTCTTCCTGCTTCGGGCATTATAATTTTTACCCTCGAAAGATGATTCCGGTATTCTTTATTTAAAATATTATCGCAGTTCAAAGAAAAATTATGAACCGCAAAGTCAGTTATCAAAGAGTATTGAATAAACGAATTGAAAACCGCATAGCCGGCAGTTGCCTGTTCAAAAAAATCAATCCTGGTTTGACTGGCTGAAACTTCAGTAGATAAACCCAATGTCAATTGATCAGCAAAATACTTTAGTTCAGCAAAATATTTGAGAGGCGGAATTTGAGGAAGTGGTGAATTATAATTTTTCAATTCACCGAAAGTGTAGCTTAATGTCGAGTTCAAAGAAAGATCTTTTAATAATTCTAACTCAAGATGACTCTCAATTCCGGTCAGCAGGGCAGACTCACCAACAGTTTGGTAAATTGGCAGCAAAGTTTGTGAATTGATTTTTCCCGTGTTTCTGGGAATGATATAAAACCATAAATCATTTCTGAATACAGTTATCATAAAAAAGAATTTATCATTTTTATAATAACTAAATATTTCACTGCCAATCCCGTTTTCGCTCTTTAGATTCGGATTCCCAATTTCATATGAATATGCAGCAAGATGGGGACCCTCTGAATAAAGTTCTTCAATTGTTGGGACGCGTGAAGATTTGCTGATATTACCACCCACGAAAAAATTTTCGGTCAAACCATAAAGTGCAGAAACTGAAAGGGAATAGGTCCAGAATTTTCTGTTTATTAGAAATTCTGTTTTCGAGCTTGGATTTGCTCTTCTTGGGTCAAGCTTATCAAATGATATCCTGAAAGCACCGTCAATACTGAATCTGCCAAGAGAAAAACTTTGATAAGAATAACCAGAAAGCTTTAATGATTTTGTTGGTGCTGTAAAAACAAATCCCCCTATGTTGAAATCTCTGAACTCAAACGAAACTCCGGAAGTACCGCGGTCAAAGAATAGAAATTGGTTGTTAAATAAATTCACGCTCCCGCGATAATTATAAATCGAAAAATCAGCACCTATAAGATCAGCCCGCTCATATTCTGTATGGCGGTAGTAATCCCTGGATAATTGAATTTCAACTCCTTCAATTTTTTCAGAATGAAAATTATGCTTAAACTTAAAATTAAATTGCCGCTTGAACATTTTAATATCAACACCATTCGGATGAGCTCCAACAAATCCGCCGGGCACGCCGTAGTTTGTTTCAAACTGTCGGACTGAGACTCCAATCAATCCCCAATCTTCAAAGAAACTTGCACCTACGCTGTAATTATCAGTTATTATGTCAGAGTTTTTAAGTATGCCAATAGGTGTATTAAGATCCTGGGTTTTACGATGACTAATCTCACCTCTGAAAACAAACTTTCCCAAAGGTATTTTGGTAACAACTGAACCTAAATATCCTTTGTTTACAGTTTCACCGTAAATACCTGCGCTCAATGAAAATTTTTGCTGGAAGGATTCGGGAATTTCATCCCGAAGAATGTTTACTACTCCTCCGATTGTAGTAGTATTTTGAAGCAAAACTTTTGGACCGCGAATTACTTCTATCCTTTCGATAGTAAATGGCTCAATTGAAACAGCATGATCCGGGGATGTTGCTGAAAGATCAGTTGTCTGAATCCCATCTTCAGTGATTTGAACACGGTCGCTGCCAAGCCCTCTGATTACGGGTCTGGCAGGTGCCGGGCCCATACTTCTGATAGATAATCCGGTTTCATTTTTTAAAGTGGATGCCAGAGTCATTCCCAGCTCGCGCTCAAGCTCCTTTCCTTTCAAGACATTAATCAATTCATTCATATCATCAAATTTACTGTTTGAATGTGAGCCTGTTACTATAATCGGTGATGTTTCAATCGGAACAGGGTAGAGGTGAATTATTATTCCCTGAGTGATTTCCTTATTCACTTCAATTTCGTATGAATAAGTTTTGAATCCGACAAAAGAAACCTCGAGGAAATATTTTCCGTAAGGAAGTGAAACAAATTCAAATATGCCGTTTTTGTCCGTAACATTACCCAGAGTGGTATTCTGTATTTTTACAAACGCGTTTTCGAGAGGCTTATCGGTCGAGCCGTCAAGAATAATGCCTTCAATTCTACCCATCGCAGATTGTGTAAATAAAAAAGGACAATGGGCTGCTATTAGAATTAAACTCAGCAAAATTCGAATATTTTTTTTCTTCACTTTTTAATTCACCGAAATGCTTATTGGGTGAGAAGTGAATTCTGCAACACCCCCGACTATAAGCTTAAATACAACCGATGTATTTCCTATGGCTTTTCCTTTTAGTTTTATAACCCAAGGTTCAGCCGGCTCAGGAATTATTTCTGCAATTATACCATCTGCAACAACATATTGAAGGGAATGTAATGGATACTCAGGTTGAAAATATCTTCCCTGATCATCATAAAATTCAATCTTTATATGGTTGGTAATGGAATCCTTTTTTACTGATATAATTCCTGATGAAGTATTGGCATCAGCAGTTGCTAAAATGGCGCCCGTTGCTTCATAGCTTAATCTTATTCCTTCGGGTTCTCCATAAGCTGTTGTATCAACTTTTACCACTACAGGTATCAAAGGAGTTCTTACATCCACATGTCCAGCATGTTTAACCTGAAGTTCAATTTTTGTTGAAGCTTCCTTTTTGCCTTTCAGATGAAATGCCCAATCTGTACGGCTATCCTGAACAATTGATAAGACGGATGTATCTGAAATAGAATAACCAAATGTATGGTCTGAACCGGCTGGAGGATTGATTAAATTTTTATTTATGTCAAGAAACTTTATAGTCAAGTGCTCTGATAAAGCATTCAGGGGTGCGGTTAGTGTATCTTCAACCGGATTTCCCTGCCATTCATTTTGAATAATTCCCTGCCAGATAACCATAATTGGTTTTGATGTTGCATCTCTTACAACCCATCCTTCAGGTTCAAAATGTTCAGATGGAGGTATTATAGTATTTTCTTCATCACACCCGTTGAGTAAAAAGACTGAGGCAAAAATAAAGATTACATATAATGATAAATGAATGAAATTTCTCATTTGGACTTTCCTTCTTTAAAGTGAAAAAAATAATTTGAAACAAGCAATGCTTGTTTGAATGATAATTAAATTAAGCAGATTGATTTAAGGGAGGTGCCCGAAGGAAAGTTTGACTAATGTTTATGTTATAAACGAAATCTTCGGATTTCTTTAGAAAAATCGGGCAGCATATAAAGAGCAAGCCGTCATCTAACTCAGAGTCCTGAAAGAAAGAATTTATAGATATGAAATTGTTATGCAGTACACATTTAATGTCATTACTATGCAAAAGTGAATACTGATTTTTAACATTATTATCATTTCCTTCACTAAGAAAATGATTTTGATTAAACAAATCAGTTTTATGAAAATGGAAAATGTTTGCTGCAAATAGTGCGAGGTAACCGCTGATTACAAATGCAGCAATAAGCACACGATATGTTTTTAACTTATTAAGCATCCAAAACAAAATTTACAAAAAATGATTTAATAAACAACAGCTTTTTTCCTGAGCCTTTTTTACGACAAAATTAGGAACGTTTGGTTATCAAACAATGTTTCAATAATTTTCAAAACAAATTTTCACACATTGGAAATTAAATGAACAAATTTACCGGAGTAGATTACTTTAATACTGATAGTTTGCTTTCTTCAGAAGAACTCCTGATAAGGGACACAATTCGTGATTTCGTTTCAGATGAAATTATTCCTATAATTGAAAAATATAACCGTGAAGGGCAGTTCCCGATGCAGTTGATTCCAAAGATGGCAGAGCTTGGATTATTTGGAACGACCCTTCCCCAGCAGTACGGCTGCGCAGAGTTAAATAATGTAGCTTATGGGCTTATAATGCAGGAATTGGAAAGAGGTGATAGTGGAATCAGAAGTTTTGTCTCAGTTCAAAGTGCTCTTGTAATGTACCCGATTTATACATTTGGCAGTGACGAACAGAAAAACAAGTGGCTTCCTTTGCTGGCGAAAGGAGAAAAAATTGGTTGTTTTGGTCTAACCGAACCTGACTTTGGATCTAACCCGGGTGGAATGATTACCAAAGCTGAAAAGGTTAAGGATGGTTATTTGTTAAATGGAGCAAAAATGTGGATTACTAATGGCACTATTGCAGATATAGCAGTTGTTTGGGCTAAGTTAGATGGTGTCGTTCGTGGATTTCTGGTTGAAAAAGGGACAATAGGTTTCACTGCCCCGGAGATGAAAGGCAAGCACTCTTTGCGTGCTTCAGTTACTTCAGAACTTATTTTTGATAATGTTCTTATTCCCGAAGAAAACATTCTTCCTCAAACCAGCGGGCTTAAAAATGCTTTAATGTGTCTGAATCAGGCAAGATATGGAATTGCCTGGGGAGTTGTTGGTTCAATGATGGCTTGTTATGATTCCGCTCTGAATTATGCTAAAACCAGGATTCAGTTTGATAAACCAATTGCATCTTTTCAGATGATCCAGGAAAAACTGGTTTACATACTTACTGAAATAACCAAAGCGCAGTTGATGAATATTCAACTAGGAAGATTAAAAGATTCAGGTAAATTAAAGTTTACCCAGGTCTCAATGGCTAAGAGAAATAATTGTGAGAAAGCTTTGGAGATTGCCAGGATGTCGCGCGAAATTCTGGGTGCTAATGGAATTCTGGATGAATACCCGGTGATGAGACATGCTGCAAATCTGGAATCGGTTAAAACATATGAAGGTACTCATGAAATGCATACACTAATAATAGGTGAAGATATTACAGGCATTTCTGCGTTCGAATAATATGAATGATTAAATAATCATTTATTTTGAGAGGTTAGGATGAATTCCAAAAAAATTGCTTATGAAGGATTAACATTTGATGATATTCTGTTAATTCCTGGTAAGTCAAACGTTCTGCCGCGTGAGGTTAAGATTAATACTTTTCTGACAACAGACATAAAGCTAAACATACCTCTCGTTTCCGCAGCAATGGATACGGTTACAGAATCTGATATGGCCGTTGCAATAGCACGTGAAGGGGGAATAGGGATACTTCATAAAAACATGTCGATCGAACGTCAATGCGACGAGGTAGATAAAGTAAAAAGATCTGAAAGCGGGATGATTAGAAACCCGGTTACTCTTTATCCCGAACAAACTGTCGGAGATGCTTTGGACCTGATGAAGAAATACAGCATCTCTGGAATTCCTGTAATTGATAAAGCCGGTAAACTAGTAGGTATTCTTACCAATAGAGATCTCCGATTTGAACCTAACCAGAGGTTAAAAGTTAAAAACCTGATGACAGCTGAAAATCTGATCACCGCTCCTGTTGGAACCACACTTGAAAAAGCTGAAAAAATTCTTCAAACTTATAAAATTGAAAAGCTTCCCGTTGTTGATAAGAATGGTTATTTGAAAGGATTAATTACCTTTAAAGATATCCTTAAGAAGAAAAAACATCCCCATGCTTGTAAAGATGAACACGGTCGGCTAAGAGTCGGAGCAGCTGTTGGAGTCACATTCGATACAATTGAAAGAGTTGATGCTCTTGTTAAAGCAGGTGCAGATACTATAGTTATTGATACAGCTCATGGACATTCAGCAGGTGTAATCAGGATAATCAAAGATGTAAGAAGAAAATTCAAATATGAGCAGATAATTGTCGGGAATATAGCAACTTATGAGGCAGCACTTGATTTGATTGATTGCAAGGTAAACGCATTAAAAGTTGGAATTGGTCCAGGATCCATTTGTACTACCAGAGTTATTGCAGGAATTGGAGTACCACAAATATCTGCAATTATGAATGTTTTTACTGCTACAAAATCTAAAGAAATACCAATAATTGCAGATGGTGGAATCAAACAAACAGGTGATATACCCAAAGCAATTGCTGCGGGAGCAGATTCAGTAATGATCGGTGGATTGTTTGCAGGAGTCGATGAAAGTCCTGGTGAAAAAATACTGTTTGAAGGGAGAAGCTTTAAAATGTATAGAGGAATGGGTTCTCTTTCTGCAATGAAAATCGGCAGCAAAGACAGATATTTTCAGGATGCAGAAGAGGATATTTCCAAACTTGTGCCTGAGGGAGTTGAAGGAAGAGTTCCTTACAAAGGACCTCTTTCAGATACTATTTATCAGATGGTTGGAGGTTTACGAGCCTCGATGGGTTATTGTGGTGCAAAGGATATTAAAACGCTCAAATCCAGGTCTAAGTTTATTAAAATCACTTCTGCAGGATTAAAGGAAAGTCATCCTCACGACGTGATAATTACTAAGGAAGCTCCTAATTACAGGACTTCTTAAAGAATCAACAGGGAAATATGTTCAAGGTACTTGTCATCTCATACTATTATCCACCCCTTGCTTTAAGTGGCGTTCAAAGAACGTTAAAATTCACTAAATACTTTAAAGCAAATAATTGGGAGCCTGTGGTATTAACGACAGGAGAAATTGCATATTATGCCTACGATTATTCACTTCTGAAGGAAGCCAATGATGCTAATATCAGAATAGTCAGAACTTCGGGAGGGGATATAAATTCAATGGTGCCTTCAAAAGGACCGGTTAAAATTCCGCCTGAGTTTTTAAGGAAGTTACTTGGAAGAATTAGTAAATCTTTTTTCATTCCGGATAATAAAAAAGGCTGGTCGAAAAAAGCTTTGATTAAAGCGAGGGAAATTTTAAGCAGCGAACACTTTGACCTGATTTTTGTTAGTGCACCGCCTTTTTCTTCAACCATTACTGCTGTAAAGCTGAAACGTGAATTTAATCTTCCCGTAGTAATTGATTACAGGGATTTATGGTATTGTAATCATTTTGCTTTTTATCCGACGCCCTTTCATAAAATCATTCACAAGCGACTTGAATATAAAGTTCTTAAAGCTGCTGACCGATCTATAGTTATAAATCGGAAAATGAAAGAAAAAATGCTGAACAAATACAGCTTCCTTACTTTTGACGATGTCGCAATAATTACACAAGGTTTTGACCCGAAAGATTTTGAGGGATTGGTTCCTGAAAAAAAGCCTAATAATAAAATGAGATTGACCTATTCAGGAATTTTTTACGAGTTCATTACACCGAAGTTTTTCCTTAAGGCCTTTAAGAAATTAACAATTGAACGTCCTGAAATTGCCGGGAATATTGAACTGCATTTTGCCGGATTTCTTCGTAATGAAAACAGGAAATTGATTCGTAAGCTTGATCTTCAGGAATTTATTAAAGAGTATGGATATTTGAATCACCGCGATGCATTGTTGAAAACTCTCAGCAGTGATGTTTTATGGTTGATGGTAGGAAGTGGTAAGCATGCAGATGCAATTTCTACTGGTAAAGCTTTTGAATATTTTGGAACACAAAAGCCCATACTTGCCTGCATTCCTGATGGAATATTGAAATCAACTCTTGAAGAATATGGTGCCGCTTTTATCACTAAACCGGATGATATTGATGAGATAATGAATATGATTATTAAAATCTATGGACTTTATGTTAATAACAATCTTCCAAAGCCTAAGGATGAATTTGTATCAAAGCATCGGCGCGATTTCCTCACTGAGCAATTAGTTAAGCATTTCCAATTTCTGGTTAAAGCAGAATCATGATTAACGTGGCTGTAATAGGTTCTGGTGGAAGAGAGCATGCAATTGCACTTAAAATTTCAGATAGCAAATTGCTTAACCGGTTATTTATAATACCCGGTAATCCGGGCACTAAATCTGCAGGAAAAAATATCAACATTAACGCAGATGACCACCAATCTATAATTGAATTTTGCAAGGAAAATAAAATTGATCTTGTAGTAGTTGGTCCCGAAAAACCACTTGTGGATGGTTTGGCAGATAAGCTCAGGTTGAATTCGATAAATGTATTTGGACCAGACGCTCTTGCTGCTGAAATTGAAGCACATAAAATATTTGCAAAGCAATTGTTGACTGATAATCATATTCCAACTGCCAGAGCAGCAAAGTTCAGTTCAAAAGAATTTAACCAGGCTGAAAAATATTTGGCAGATTCAGTTTATCCGTGTGTAATCAAAGCTGACGGGCTTGCAGCCGGAAAAGGAGTAATTATTTGCAGCACTTTTAACCAAGCTTATGCTGCTCTTGATTCAATTTTCAAGAAAAGAATATTTGGATCAGCAGGCGATAATATTTTGATTGAAGAATTTATGACCGGAGAAGAAGCTTCAGTTTTTGCGATCACTGATGGAAAGGAATTTATTTGTTTGCCAGCAGCCCAGGATCATAAAAGAATCGGGGATAATGATTCCGGTAAAAATACAGGCGGAATGGGAGCTTATGCACCAGCTCCAATCGTAACTCCAGAATTAATGACTCAAATAGAAAATCTTATAATTAAACCGACTCTTAAAGCACTGGATTCCATTGGTAGAAAATTTATCGGCTGCTTATATGCAGGATTGATGTTAACTGATGAAGGAGCGAAAGTCGTTGAGTTTAATTGCAGATTTGGCGATCCCGAAACACAGGTTGTTTTGCCATTGCTGGAAGGAGATTTTCTTCAGTTATTATTTTCCGCTGCAATTGGTGAGTTGGATAAAACAAGTGTTAAATACAATGGTGGATGCTCAGTATGTGTTGTTGCATCTTCTAAAGGATATCCGGATTCTTACGAGAAGGGATTTATAATTAAAGGATTAGAAAGCAAAATTGACGACGTTATTATTTATCACGCTGGCACTAAAGAAGTTGATGGAAATATTCTGACAGATGGCGGAAGGGTTCTTGGCATTACCTCAGTTTTAAAAACAAATGACTTAAAAACAGCTAAATTGAAAGCATATGAAGCTCTGAATAAAATTCATTTTGATGGAATGTATTTCAGAAAAGATATTTCAGATAAAGCTTTCTCTCATATCTAATTGAAAAAATTTTAACTGGTCTTTTTTCTATCTTAACTATACTTCTTATGCATTTGCATCTTCATTCATATTACACTATGCTTGAATCAGCAGCTTCGATTGATGCCCTGGTTGAGAAAGCCGTTGCGTATAATTTGAAGAGTATTGCATTGACAGATAAAAACGGGATGTATGGATTAATTCGTTTTGCTAAAAGAGCGATCGAAGCAGGAATTAAACCGGTTTTAGGTGCTGTTATTGATGATCCATCCGCCGAAGAGATAAATGCTGTTCTTATTGCTAAAAACAACCAGGGATATTCTGATTTGTGTAAAATTATTACCGTCAGGAAACTGAACGAAGATTTTTCATTAATTGATTTAATAAAATCCAAACCTGAAAACCTGATTGTAATTAGTTCATCAGTAAAATTGATTTCAGCAATTGAACCCTATCCCGATTTTTATATAGAACTGGTTGTAACAAAGCGGAATAAAACTGAGGCAAGAAAATTATATCAGATCGCTGTAAATCGCGGATTTAATTTCGTTGCATCGAATCCTGTTTTCTTCATTGAGCCAAATGATTTTGAACTGCACAAATTACTTTGTGCTATAAGACTAAATTCCACAATTGATGAACTGAATGAATCAGATTTACAGGATAAGGAATTCTACTTCAAGAGTCCTGATGAAATGAAAATAATTTTCAGAAAAATTCCTGAAGCAATTAGCAGCGCTGAAAGAATATTGGATAAATGCAATGTCGATCTTAAACTCGGCGAATACAAATACCCTAAGTATGAGTTGCCTGATAATAGCCCGGCATATGAATTATTAAGATACATTGCATATGAAGGTCTGCACAAACGATATAAAAAAGTTACAGACGTTGAAATTAATAGGCTTGAGTATGAATTATCCGTTATAACTGAAATGAGTTTCGTTGATTATGTCCTTATAGTTTGGGATCTTGTAAAAGAAGCACGCAGAAGGGGAATGGTTACAATTGGAAGAGGCTCGGCGGCAAACAGTATTGTCTCTTACTGTCTCGGGCTAACTGATGTTGATCCCATAAAACACAATTTATACTTCGAACGCTTTCTTAACAAAGGCCGAAGCACTCCGCCCGATGTTGATATTGACTTTTCGTGGAAAGAAAGAGATGAAATGATTAAATATATTTTTGATAAATACGGTTATGAAAATGTTGCTATGATTTCAACAACAGTAACCTTCAGAGCCAGATCTGCATTTCGTGAAACTGCAAAAGCTTTTGGCATTAGTGATAATGAAATTTCACGATACAGTAAATTTATCCCCTGGACTAATGCAGCAAATCTGCCGAACATTTCTTCGCTTTTCCCGGAATCGAAAACGCTTAATTTTGAAATTGAACCCTGGAAAAGTATTATAAGACTTGCTTCCCGAATTGCCGATTTTCCCAGACATTTAAGTATTCATCCCGGTGGTTTGGTGATTACACCAAAACCAATTACCAATTATACTGCTCTTGAATATGCGAAAAATAAAGGATTGGGATTGATAATAACACAACCGGATATGTACTCAATTGAAGATCTGGGACTGATTAAGATCGATATTCTTAGTCAACGGTCGCTCGGAGTATTACGCGATACGATTGAAAGTATTAAAAATTCAAAATTAAAAAGCAGAAAGTCTGAAAAACCTTGAGAGTTGATTTATCGATTTTTGAATGAAAATAATTTTGAATCATTTGCAATCAGGATAAGTGCGAATGCCAACAATAAAATATTTTCAGCCAGTTTTTGAATTCCGATTGAAGAAGCAGAACTGCTGCCAAAACATCCACAGCTTATATCTAATCCTCTGAACAAACTAACCGAAATCAAAATAATAAAGACAATAAGCAAACCAGAAATAATCAGAGAATTTTCACGGACAGAAACTCCTGCAATAAGAAGCACACTGCAAAAAATTTCAAGCCACGGAATTAGTATGGCAAAGAAATTTACAATCTGAACCGGTAAAAGTTGATAGTTCATTATTGATCTGGCAAAGTCATCCGGATTTGAAATTTTCAATGCCCCGGCATAAAGGAAAACAAATCCCAGTACAACTCGGATAATCAGTAAGAAATATTCATTAGCTAATAATTTATTCATATGGATAACCTGCTTTTTCCCATTCTTCCCAACCACCTTTAAAGATAAGAATGTTTCCATAGCCAATTTTGTAAAGCTCCTCTGCAAGCATATCACTCAAATCGCATTCTGGTCCGTTGCAATAAATCACAATAAGTTCATCCTGAGGAATTTTCTTTAGTATATCTTTATAGCCGTCAAATTCGTAGAAGGGTAAGCTTAAAGCATTCTTAACTCTTGACTTATCGTAATCATCACGATTTCTCGCATCGATGAAAATTACTTTCTGATTAAACAGCTTGTAAGCCTGAGCTAAAGTAATCGCTCTTGGCGGTAAAGGAGTGAATTCTTTTTCCTTTTTTAAATCATTTTTTTCTTCATCAATTAAACTATTCTTAACTGTTTTTGGCTCATCAGATTTAGCATCAATAACAGAAGAATCTGTTTGAAGTTGAGAATTTGGTTGATTAATGTATAATACTGAATCGCTTGCCCAGTTAATCTTAGCCGCTGATCTCACAAGTGGAATGCCCTTAGGGTTGAAATAATTAAATACCATTCCAACGACTAACGAGGTGGAGATAATAAGAGTTAGAGAGCGAAAATCTATACCAGGTTTCAATTTGTTACAAAAAGAATATTAATTACAAAAACTTTACACGGTTATTAAAAACTAAAAATAAAGCCCACAAATGTGGGCTAATGGTACCGAAGGCCGGACTCGAACCGGCACGAGGTGTGAGCCCCACTGGATTTTGAGTCCAGCGCGTCTACCAATTCCGCCACTTCGGCTTTTTATTTTTTCCGGGCTTAAATTTATGAAATTAATCACACTTTACAATAATCAGGTATTTCGGTAATTCAAAAAAAAGCATGTAAAGAATTCTCAAGCTGAAACAAATGGTTTCATTAAAACTTGCGAAAATAATCTTTTTTTCGTTGGCATTGTACTTGTTCATTCTGAGAATAAACTATAAGGAGCTACTATGAAGAAGACAACCAAAAAAAGAGCTAAATCAAACAACAAAAAATCCAGAGATGTTGTTATTCTCCTTAGCGAATGGGAAAATGTTGATGAATATTCCCAGGAAGAAATAGATGATCTCGTTGAGGAGTTTCATATTCCTGAAATTTCATACATTGAACCAATTGAAGAGCCTGAAGAACTTAAATTTGATTGGCTGAAAGGAAAATAAAATGAGCAAGACTTACTTTGGTTTTGAAGGCCACTATGAAGTTGAAGATGATGGCACCATCATTCTCCGTGAAGTTGATGATCAAGGAAAAGACAATAAAATAAAAGAAGTTTTTACCGACCTTAAAGAGATCAAGAATCAGTTCGATAAAGTTATGGTTGAACACCTTGTTCAGGTCACTTCAATTTATAAGTACGCCGGAAGAACATAATATTTTTCTTCCGAAATTTTCAATTGATTAAGAGATTCTAAGGAATTTATTCCTTGTGTTTCGTAGCCACGAGTGTTCTCTTATCTCGACTACAAATGAAAATTACATCCCTGCGCTTAAGAACTCTGATCCCAACGCTTTTTGAACTACATATCTCATTACTTATTTTTGAACCAAAAATCTGAGAATCTGATGAGCGATAATACTAATTCAACTGAGAATAAATTGAACGGAAACCGTCCTAAAAATTTTATTTATGAGATAATCGATAAAGACATCGAGATAAATAAATGGGGAGGAAGAGTCCATACAAGATTTCCCCCTGAACCAAATGGTTATCTTCATATCGGACAT
Organism: Ignavibacteriaceae bacterium; assembly: GCA_013388545.1. Taxonomy (GTDB): domain Bacteria; phylum Bacteroidota; class Ignavibacteria; order Ignavibacteriales; family Ignavibacteriaceae; genus JACAFB01. Next base: position 43,304 of record JACAFB010000047.1, on the reverse strand, counting down.
GCAAAATCTATCTGTCTTAATTACGGAATTGCCCGGGACTATAACGGGAAATTTAATTTACGTTTTGATGATACAAATCCTACTAAAGAAGAGCAGGAATATGTTGATTCAATAATAGAAGACGTTAAATGGCTTAAGGCAGATTTTGAAAACAGGATTTTATTCGCATCGGATTATTTTGAACAGATGTATGAATGGGCAGTAAAACTTATCAAAAAAGGTAAAGCTTATGTCGATGATTTGAAGCTTGATGAAATGCGTGATCATCGGGGCACAGTAACAGAAGCCGGCAAAGAAAGCCCTTTCCGTAATCGTTCGATAGAGGAAAATCTTGATTTATTTGAACGAATGAGAAAAGGTGAATTTAAAAACGGTGAAAAAGTTCTACGAGCAAAAATCGATATGTCATCACCAAATATGTTGATGCGCGATCCTGTGATGTACAGAATCATTCATTCTTCTCATCATCGCACCGGTGATGATTGGTGTATTTATCCAACTTATGATTGGGCACACGGTCTCGAGGACTCGATTGAGGGAATAACACATTCAATTTGTACTTTAGAGTTTGAAGTGCATCGCCCCCTTTATGATTGGTTTCTTGATGAACTTGAAATTTATCATCCACAGCAGATTGAATTTGCAAGATTAAATCTGAGTTACACGGTTATGAGTAAAAGAAAACTTTTGGAGTTGGTTCAGGAATCATTCGTTGATGGATGGGATGATCCCAGAATGCCTACAATTTCCGGTTTACGCAGAAGAGGCTTTACACCTGAATCAATAATTAATTTTGCAGAAATAGTTGGAGTCGCAAAACGTGATGCAATGACAGATATTGCTCTGCTTGAATACGCAATCAGAGAGGATCTGAACAAACGTGCTCAGCGCGTAATGGTTGTATTAAAACCTCTTAAAGTAATTATTACAAATTTTGATGAAGGTAAAATTGAAGAGCTTGAAGCTTTAAATAATCCTGAAGACCCTTCGATGGGTAAAAGAACAGTTCCATTTACGAAAGAGATTTATATTGAACAGGCTGACTTTTCGGAAAATCCACCAAAAGGTTATCACAGGCTTGTTCCCGGTGGTGAAGTCAGACTTCGTTACGCTTATATAATTAAGTGCGATCAAGTAATAAAAAATGAAAAGGGCGAAGTGATTGAACTATATTGTTCTATTGATCCTGATTCAAAGAGTGGAAGCGGCAAAAGTACTAAAAAAGTTAAAGGAACAATTCACTGGGTTTCTGCAGATCAGTCGGTTGAAATCGAAGCAAGACTTTACGACAGACTGTTTATTGTGGAGGATCCTGCAGGCGAAAAAGAAAAAGATTACAGGGAACTGATAAATAAAAATTCACTTGAAATAATAAGCGGTGCTAAAGCAGAACCATTTGTAAAAAGCGCAAAAGCAGGTGACAGATTTCAGTTCGAAAGAAACGGATATTTCTGCGTCGATTCAAAATATTCAACAGAAAGTAAATTAGTTTTTAACAGGACTGTTACTCTGAAAGATACTTGGGCAAAAAGTTTAAAGCAATAAATTCTGAGTAAACAAGTAAAGAATTCAAAATTTTATTCTGTAATAACATTGATGTTGTCAAATTAAGATTTTGCAATGATAACATATGGATTATAGCCGCTCAAATTGCTCATACAGCTGTTTTATTTATAATAGCAATCAACATAAATATACTTTAAAGAACCGAAGCGAATTCTTTTGGGAAGAATTTTTGGGAAATAACTATTATTTATCCTGTTTCTATTTAGTTCATTAATTGTTTTAACAAAATTCAGTGGCATTTTAATTAGTTTTGTCATAAAACCACTTCAGTCAAAGATATTTGAATTTGAAGGGAATGTTTATATGAATTTACCACAAACCTGAAAGATAATCGGTTACCTTGAAAGGTTTATCAATTTGACATCAGTTCTGATGAATGTATCTGCTCTGATTGTTTTTTTATAACGGCTAAATCAATACTCAGGTATGCTGAAATCAAAAGTGACGACGGTAAGCTATTCGTAGAATATATTTTGATTGGTACACCTCTAAGTTTTTCTCTAGGAATAACTTTCTCTTATTTAACTCTGGAATAGATAAATTTTCTTAAAGTCAAACTCAAAGAGGTTTAATATTCTCAATTGCTGTTACAATTCTTTTTATAACTTCATTTTTCCCGATAATAAACAGTAGATCAAACATTCCCGGTCCGGTGCTTTGACCCGAAACTGCCAGCCGCAGCGGATGAATAATCTTTCCTTTTCCAACTCCGAGCTCTTCAGAAACTTTTATAAAAGAGTTTTCATAATCTTCTTTGGTTGGATTGGTCAGTTTTGAAAATTCCTCAGCTAATTTTTTTAGCTGATCAGGAGTTTCGGGTTTCCAGTTTTTTTCGATGGCTTTTTGCTCGTATTCTTGAGGCGGTTCGTAAAAGTATTTGCAATTATTTATTAAATCGCGAACGAACGAAACTCTTTCTTTCATTGATTCAATCACACGAAGCAAATACTCATCAGGGAAATATCTATCCTTAAATTGTGATTTACTAATTTCATCTTTAAGAAGCAGCAATAATTCAGAATTGGATTTCTTTCTTAAGTGTTCAGCGTTAAGCCAGTTTAATTTCTGTAAATCAAACACTGCGCCCGATTTATTAACGCGATCCAGCGAAAATTTTTCAATCAATTCATCGAGGTAATAAAATTCCTGATCATCACCAGCATTCCATCCCAGCAAAGCAACAAAATTTAATAAAGCTTCCTTAAGAAATCCTTTATCTCGATAATCTTCAACCGCAACATCGCCTTGTCTTTTACTTAGTTTTGATCTATCAGGATTAAGAAGAAGGGGCAGATGTGCAAACAAAGGACGTTCCCAGCCAAAGACATCATAAAGTAAAACATGTTTCGGAGTTGATGATAACCATTCTTCTCCCCGAATAACATGTGTAATTTTCATTAAATGATCGTCAACAACATTTGCAAGGTGGTAAGTTGGGTAACCATCGCTTTTAATCAATACCTGATCATCAACATTATTGCTTTCAAATTCAACGTGACCCCGTACAATATCATCAAATTGAATAATCTGATCCGGCTCAACATTCAAGCGGATTACAAAAGGCTGTCCGGTTTTAATTTTATTTTCAATTTCTTCTGGTGAAATACTCAAACAATGTTTATCGTATTTTGCCTGAGGCAGCTTTTGTTTTTCCTGTTCTTCTTTCAATGCTTTTAATCTTTCCGGCGAACAGAAACAATAATATGCTTTACCTTTTTGAAGCAGTTCATCAGCGTGCTTCCGGTAAATATCCAATCTTTGTGATTGAAAATAAGGACCGAAAGATCCGCCAATATCAGGACCTTCATCAAATTGTAATTCTGCCCACTTCAAAGCATTTATTAAATTTTCAACAGCACCTTCAACGTAGCGGCTTCTATCGGTGTCTTCGATTCTTAGTATAAATTTACCAGAATTTTTTTTAGCGAAGAGATAATTGAATAAAGCAGTTCTCAAACCGCCGACGTGCAAATATCCGGTAGGGCTTGGTGCAAATCTTACTCGCGGGGTTTCACTGATCATTTTAAATATGGGAAAATTATGTTATTTGCGATACCGTAAAATCTTTTACTCAACTTTTTTTTGTGTATAGAATTTAACCTTTTCGATAAATTCCTGGCTGTCAATTGGTTTTGGAATATAGTCGGTTGCTCCTGCTTCAAGACATTTTTCTTTGTCGCCTTTCATTGCGAATGCAGTCAGAGCAATAATCGGAGTGTCTTTATACTCCCTCAGCATTCTTATTTTCTCAGTTGCTTCAAATCCGTTCATAACCGGCATTTGCATATCCATTAAAATGATATCATACTTGTGTTTCTTTACTTCTTCAAGTGCTTCAAGTCCGTTTTCAACAACCACGATCGAATCAAAATTATTTTTCTTAAGCAGTCTGGTTACGATTATTTGAGAATGTTTGTAATCTTCAACAAGAAGAATTTTTACAGTGTCAGTCTTTTTACTTACTTCATCAGGAGTTGATGGTTCATCATAACGATTAATCATCGAATTGATTGTTTCAGAAAGCTCTTCGATATTCGAACTGCTTTTATGCAGAAGCTCTTCAAACATTCCATCAATTTTTTTGAGGTCCTCCTGGTAAGTTTCTTTCCCGGTATAAATTATTACTGGCAGCTTTTTAAACTGAGGTTTTGTTTTAATTTGTTTTATCAGATCAAATCCATTTACCTCAGGCATATCAAGATCAATAATTGCCAGATCAAGAGTCATAGATTCAAGTGACTGAGAAACTTTTAAAGAATCAGATTCGGCAATTGTATTAAATCCGGCTTGTTCAACAGCCTGCTTAATCAGGTTGAGTGTAGGAACATCATCATCAACAATTAAAATGTTTGAATCTTTTTTTAGTTTGTAGCTATTCAAAACTTCAACAAGATATTTGTACTGAACCGGTTTAACAAAATATTCAACTGCACCCATAAGGAATGCCTTTTGCTGCTCGGCTTCTACAGAACAAACTATAACTGGAGTGTTTTTTGTGGCAGGATTTTCTCTTAACAATTTTAACAATTCAAACCCGCTGGAATCAGGCAGAACTATATCCATAAGTATTGCGAGGAAATTTTCCTTTTCAATAATTTTCAGAGTTTGCTCGGCAGAATTAACGATAGCAGGTTCATAACCCCATTTATTTAAATAGTTACTTAGCAGTTTTGAAGTTGCATAATCATCTTCAACAACCAGTATTTTATTTTTCTTTGCCGGAGTGGGAAGCGCACTAATTTGGGCTTCAATTTCGGATACCGGTTCAATTGTAAATGTTAAAGTGAAAGTGGTACCTTTACCTATCGCACTGGTAACATCTATTTTCCCATCTATGAATTCAACATATCGTTTAACAAGGTTTAAACATAACCCCGTAAGATTTCCGACTTTAGGATTTCCAAGCCCAATAATTGCAAATGGTTTGAAAATTTCTTTGAGTTGAGCAGATGGTATTCCCGACCCTGTATCGCTGATTTTCAACTGAAGGGTTTTTTTATCAAGTAATGAAACAGATACTGTAATTTTTCCTTTATCAGTTAACCTGATAGAGGTTGTAAATATTGTAGACAAAATATACCTTAGTTTTAGTGCATCAAGTTTTAATGTGGGAGGTATTTTTTTATCTACATTAACCAGAAATTCAATTGGCGGTTGACCGGTTTTTTCAAGAACTATTTTAATTACTTCATCAATAAATTCTTTAAGCTTTAAGCTTGAGCGAACATCCTTTGAAGTTTTAATATCTGTTTTGGCAATGTCGATAAGGTCATTTATCAAAGCTAAATGATTTATAGCATTCTCTTTTAATGTATTAACATATTCAGATTGAGCGACGGTTAAATTTTCCTCAAGTAATAATGATGCGAAACCAATTATGCTGTTTACCGGTGTCCGGAGTTCATGTGCTGACTCAGCAATTATCTGGCTTAGAGACTCTCCAAAGCTTATTCTTTCACCCATCCAGAGCTTTAAAAGATATTCGCACATTGATGAAACAGTTTTCAGATTTTCTATATCTGCTGGTGTGAAATCACTTTTCTTCGAAACTTTTAACAACAAATTATTTGACTCGCTGATCTGTAATAAACTGCAGGATTCAGAAAGTATTTCATCTGTTAATTTTATTTCGCATTCATTCTGAGTGCTGAAAGTATGCAGCAAATTTTCGTTCAGAATTCTGCAATTAGTGCAAGTGTAGTTTTCATTGGTAATGAAGCTTTTTTTTACAGAACCTGACCTTCCAATTAACTTAAACAAATTGTTCCCGCTTACTTTAAAGATAGCAGCAGCTTCCAATTCAAATTCGCCTGCAACATATTCACATAATTCATCGGGAAAGTTAGCGTTTAATTGAACTGAATTTTGCAATAATGCGTTATATTTGGTTAGAAAATCAATTTTAGAACTTATCATAATTCACTTTAGTTTAGTGATAAAAAAGTTCATTTGAATCAAAACAATAAACAAATATAAAATAAATTGAAGTTAAAATAAAAAAGTTAACAACTTCCTTTAGGCAAATAGAATAAGTTAATTGTTATTTAATAGATCATAACAGGTGAAAGATAAAATATATAATTATGTCAAAAAAAGTGGTAATCATCGGAAGCGGTTTTGGAGGACTTGCAGCTGCAAAAGAGCTTGCTGATACTGAATTTGAAGTAACATTAGTTGATCGTAATAACCATCACTTGTTTCAACCTTTATTATACCAGGTTGCAACTGCAGCTTTGTCTCCGGCAGACATTGCCGTCCCCATAAGATCAGTTTTCAGCTCAAATAAAAATATAAACGTTTTTTTAAGGGAAGCTGTTTCAATTGATACACAAAGCAACAAAGTAGTTTTAAGTGATGGTGAACTTGATTTTGATTTCCTGATAATTGCAACCGGAACCCGACATTCTTATTTCGGAAATAATGAATGGGAAAAGTTTGCTCCGGGTCTTAAAACGCTTGACGACGCACTTGAGATCAGAGAAAAGATTATTTCTTCGCTTGAAAAGGCTGAGCTTATTTCTGATAAAGAAAAACAAAAAGAATATTTGACATTTGTAATTGTAGGTGGTGGTCCTACCGGTGTTGAATTAGCGGGTGCTATTGCTGAAATTGCAAAGAAAACCATTATTAAAGATTACAGAAATTTTCTGCCATCTGATACCAAAGTTATTCTGATTGAAGCCGCAGGCAGAATTCTTAGCTCTTATTCTGAAGATTTATCAGAATCTGCTAAAAGCGATCTTGAGAATCTTGGGGTAAAAGTTATGCTTAACCAGCAGGTAACTTTAATTGATGAATCAGGTGTGAAAATTGGAAATCAATTTATCAAAACAAAAAATGTTATTTGGGCGGCTGGCAACGAAGCTTCTGAATTGCTAAGGAGTTTAAACACCAAATTGGATAAAGCCGGAAGAGTGATAGTAAATAAAGATTTAAGTGTTGGTGAAAACGAAAATATCTTTGTTATAGGCGATGCTGCTTGCTTTCTGAACAATGATGGCAAATCACTTCCAGGTATTGCACCTGTAGCTATTCAACAGGGAAGACATGCTGCTCAGATTATTAAAAATTCCCATACCAGCAATACTCGTAAGGAATTTATTTATCGGGACAAAGGAAGCATGGCAACTATCGGAAAAGCAAAAGCAGTTGCAGAAATCAGGAAAATAAAACTTAAAGGATTAATTGCCTGGCTTGCCTGGTCGCTTGTTCACGTCGTTTTTCTGATTGGTTATAGAAATCGGTTTAGAGTTATGATTGAATGGATATGGCACTATATAACCAATTCCCATGGCACACGTTTAATAGTAAATAAGCGGAATTGATTATCATAGGTTTAGATCCAGCTGAATACTCAGACGGTTATCCAGGTTTCCGTTGATCTCCGAAAGCCCCGAGCTTAAAGTCTTTTCTGAAGGTTTGTATGTTTCAGCATACTTGATTGAAATACCTGTTGACCTGAACGGCTTGTATCGAAGCATCAAATACCATCTAACTCCCTCACCGTACATCGCAAGATTAGAAAGCACACCTACCAGATCATTTTCATATTCATAAACTGCTGAATTAAAAGAGTCAGTTTTAAAGAATATTATTCTCCCATAAATCACAAGAGATGAAACAGGATTAATTCTTACATCCTGAAAGAATAAGAATCCTTCTTCATTAACCGGATTTTCTTTTATAGTATAAGTGTTAAACTCAAATCTTCCTTTAAGTCTGACCTTTTTTGATAATTCATAAATAACTTCTGCGCGGTAACTCTGTCTAAGCCTTGAAACCATCTGTTTCTGTAGATTTACTTCATCAGAAATTTCCTTTTTTTCATATTTATAACGCAGGCGCGTTTCAAATTTTGGTAATGGCTTTGAAGAAAGGTTTATTAAAAATTCATTTCCTGTAGAAGGGAGTGGATTCGAAAAAGTTGAAAATGGAAATTTAAATTGATCGTAATAAAAATTCAGAGTTCCGATAGGAGATTTCCAGATGAGTCCATTATAAAAACCAATTTCGTTTGAGTTTGCACCGGAGCGTTCACCGAAACCCAAACCATGAAGATTTTTATAATTGCGAGGGTAATTTCTAAATAGAGTTACATAATCAAAATTCTTTGTTATTGCAATCTGAATCCCGTTTATTGAAGCAACCGAAGTGCCGTCATATGAAGCTTCGCCGAAAATATTTATTGATTCCCAATAAAAATTGTAGAAAGCTGAATAATAGGTAAAGTTATCACCTTTTAAGTCGAAAATACTACTTGCTTCAAAAGCATTGCTGAACGATGAGTTATATGTTAAAAATCCCAATGAAAAATTTGGGAATGAATAGGATAAACTTCCGCCAATTGTTTTTTCTTGGGCTGATTTCCTTTTTTGTATTTCAGTTTCTGTTCTATGAAAACCATCAACAGGAAGAGAAGTAATTTCAAAAGTTGTACTATCAATATTAGCATCAAATTTATTTTGAGAATAAAATGCTGCAAGTCTCAAATCTCCGAATAATAATTCTAGAGCGCCGCCGCGGAAAAAGTTATTTTCGGTTGCACCGGTGTAGGCAGCAATAGTCCTTGCACGTTTTTTTACTGAGAATAATGCATCAGATCCTTTTGAAAAGCCATAAGGACCCCAGAGCGCAAGTCCCTGTCCAAACTCAAGTAAATAATCACCGGCGACTAAATTATTCAGTACACCTAACTTTTTTATCTGAAGATGAAATGAAGTGAAGTCAGTATAAGATTTTTCGCCGGGATCCTTTTCAGCGGTTAGCCCAATCTGGTAATTTGATTCATAACGGGCTAAAATTCGATTGTAAAATTTTAATTTATTCCCATCGTACCGGTTTTGTTGAAAACCTGTTCTTGGTTGAAGATCATTCAGTGCACGGCCCCGATAGAGAATTTTTGACTTATCAAAAAATCCGGGTTCATATAAAGACTCAAGATCCTGGTTGATCTCGCTTTCAGCAATAGATTGAACAAAAATGAACGGGATGATTTTATCAATCACTTCCTTTGAAATAAACTGAACTGAATAAAGTTCATTAACATGAAAAAAAGGACCAAACCTTTTCTTATGATCAACTATTTTTTGTGCGTCAGAAATATTAAGTCCGGGAATTTTCTGAAGTTCCTCAATACCTGCCGAGTTAATCTCAATTGGTGAAATAATAAGGTTCTCAATTATATCGTATAAATCAGAATTATCTGTTTCTTCAAAGGGTTCCTGCAGAATTTCTTCCAAAACTTCTTCAGTTTTAATCTGGATTGAATCAGTTTGCGCTAAAAGCGGGAAGGGACTAAGAATTAAAAAAAAAATTAATATGATAATGTTTCTGTTCAATTCAACCCCAGGTATTTTCTGATTTTATCCTGCCTGCTTCCTTCTTCCCCGAAACTTATTACCAATCCTGCCTGATGCGTTAATCCAAGATCAGGATGAGTGAAAAAAGCATAATCAAGATTCAGTATTGAATAATGTATACCGATTCCTGCGGTATAACGTGAAGGTTCGTTTGAGAAGCCTGTCCTTATTGATAAATACTCAATCAGGCTGTAATCTACACCAACTCTGACTGATGCATTGTAACGGATATCTTTTTCAACAGCGGCATTAAGAGAAAGATTATCAATCACATCATAACTAAAACCGGAATTAAATATCATAGGAATCTGGTCATCATCTTTCCCGAAACTTGCCCGGTTTAAATTCTGAATATAAAATCCCCATCTTAAGTTATTAGTGACGTAGGCAAGCCCACCAAGATTAACATATAATGCAGCATCATTTCCATAGTTTTGAATGTTTACAGTATGGTAATTGAAAGCCGCCCCGGCAAATAAACGGTTCTCGTAATTGTATGAATAACTGACAAGAACTTTTGTTTCCCTGTAGAGATCATATCCGAAAGTCATTCCTCCTATCGCAACTGAACCGAAATAAAAAGGTTCGTGGTAAGCAATGAAACCGTTTGCAAGTTCTGTCAAACCAAACGGGGCAGGCGAGTAGTAAATCCCGATTTCCCTCCAACCCATCTGGGCAATACCGGCAGGATTACTGAATAATGCAAAAACATCATTGCTGAGTGCAACGTCCGAATTTGCCAGTGAAATTTGCCTTGCCCCGGGATTTAATTGTGAATACAATTGAGTTGTAAAAATCAGTATAATGACAGCAATAGATTTTATTCTCATTTCAGATAGTAATTTAATCTTTGTTGTAACATTATATCTAAATTCATATTTTTTATCAACTACAATTTTTTAAGAAAAATGAAAAAGCTTACAGTCTTTCTAATTGTTATTTTTTCTGGAATCTCACTGGCTCAGGAATTAAACTGCAAAGTCCTTGTTAACTATGAAAATCTGTCAGTTTCAAGCAGGGAAAAGCTGGTAAATTTTGCATCTGTGGTTGAAGATTATATGAACAAAACAAAGTTTTCACCGGAAGAATGGGAAGGCGAAAAGATTGAATGTACTTTGAATATTTTTTTCCTTTCTGCTTCAGGAGAAGTAAATTATAGTGCACAGGTTGTTGTAGTTAGTCAGCGTCCTATATACAAATCAATAAACAACTCGCCCATTCTTACGATAAACGATCCTCAATGGTCGTTCACATTTCAGGAAGGTCAGGCGCTCTACTCCGGTCAGTCAACATTCGATCCGCTTACAGGCTTTCTTGATTATTACGCTAATCTTATTATAGGAATGGACTGGGATACTTGGGAAAAATTATCAGGTACTCAATATTTCAGCAAAGCATTTGATATTGTAAATCTTGGTGCAGCAAGTCAGTTTTCAGCAGGCTGGGAAAAGAACAGCAATACTTACAGCCGGAGAGGCATTGTTGAAGATTTATTAAATGATAAATTCAGGCAGTTCCGGGAAGCAATTTACGAATATCATCTTGGCGTCGATGCATTTGATGTTTACAGAGATATTGCAATGCAGAAAATAGTCAGTCTCGTGACAACTCTTGATGCGATGAAAAGTAAAATTGATATTAACAGTGTGCTTGTAAGGGTTTTTTTTGATGCTAAGAGCGGAGAAATTACTGATAAATTAAAACTTTACCCTGATAAAAATATTTTCAAGACTCTTAAAAAGATTGATCCTTCGCATGCTTCAAAATATGATGAAGCAGTTGGATCATAGAAAAAACTGATTTGGAATAAGTTAAATATTTTTTAGTAAAATCTGTTTTTAGAATTTCCTCTGCTTATTTCATGATATCCAACTCGTAAATACGATAAGTTTTATACTGTTCTGCGTTCATCAGCTTTGCACCCCGGTTCATCATTTCATTGTCTTCAAGAATCCAGCTTGCCTCACCCAGATAAATACCAATGTCTGCGCATCTTTCAACAATTTCCATATAAAAAACTGAATCAAGCCCGCGCTTCTGATACTCGGGAATGATACCAAGAGTAATTATTCTTGCCCAGGTGATTTTCCTCTTTTCCGTTAGCAGCTTGATAAAGCCAAAAGGAAATAGTTTGCCATTCATACTTTTGAATATCTGATTGTAGTCAAGCATTACTAAAGCAAACCCCACCAGCTCTCCATTGATCTCGCCAAATAAAACTATTTTTGGTTCCACCAGTGGTTTTAAGTCTTTTGCCATCGCATCGATTTCTTCATCGGTTAATGGTACAAATCCCCAGTTAGGCGCCCAGGCTTTGTTATAAACATATTTAACCTTTTCCAATTCTTTGTTAAAGGATTTCATATCGAGGTGAGTAATCTTGATACCGGATCGTTTTTTGGCAATTTCGAAACCTCTCATCAATTTTTCAGAAGACAAAACCTTTTTGTTCTCAAGCTTATAAGCAAATAAATCTTTTGCTTTCCTGAAACCATAATTTTCGCAAAGTTGAATATAATATTGAGGGTTGTAAGTCATTAAAAGACGAGGTTCATCATCAAAACCATCAACTAGCAGACCATATTCATCATTGCTTGAGGGATTGGCTGGTCCGCGCATTTTATCACATCCTTTTAATAAAAGCCAGCTTTTTGCAGAATCTAACAGCATATTAGCAACCTGCTGATCATTTATACTTTCAAAGAATCCAAAGAAACCAACTTTATCATTGTGCGTGCTATTGTGAAGATTGTTTTTTATTGCAGCAATTCTTCCAACAATTCTTCCGTCTTTTTTTGCAAGAAAATATTCGGCTTCGGCATGTTTGAAGAAAGGATTTTTAGTTTTGCTCAGTAACTTTTTTCTGTCCATAATCAGCGGGGGAACCCAATGCTTGTAATCTTTATATATGCTCCACTGCATTTTTATAAACTGCATGAGTTCTTTATCCGATTTTACGACCGAAATTTCTATTTCACTCATAAATATTTCTCCGGAAATAAAAAAAGCATACCCGGATATTGAGTATGCTTACGATTAGAAAAATAGATTACTGAATTAGCCCGAGTTGTTTACCGGCAATTTTGAAAACTTCTATAATCTGATCGAGATGTTCATCTTCATGAGTTGCCATATAACTGGTTCTCATCATTTGTCTTCCGGGAGGAACCCCTGGAGAGATGAAAACATTTACGAACACGCCGAGATCGTATAAAATTCTCCACATCTGAAAAGCTAACCCATCATCACCTACAATTACAGGAACAATTGCAGTTCTGCCTTCAATAACTGTGAATCCGAGTTCGCTTAATGATTTTCTCATCTTGTTTGCATTTCGGATAAGCTTGTCAACTCGCTCTGGTTCTCTCTCAAGAATGTCTAATGCAGCAAGAGCCGATGCAACTGAAGCCGGGGTTGGCGATGCACTGAAAATTAATGCTGGTGAAAAATGCTTAAGGTAGTTGATGATTCTTTCTTCTCCGGCAACAAATCCGCCTAATGAAGCAAAAGTCTTGCTGAAAGTTCCCATCGTAAGATCGATTTCCTTTTCAAGATTGAATTCGCTGGCAGTTCCTCTGCCGCCTTTCCCAATAACACCAACTGAATGTGCATCATCAATCATTACCCGTGCATTATATTCTTTTGCAAGTTTATAAAGATGAGGAAGATCAACAATTTCACCGCCCGTGCTGAAAACACCATCGGATACAATTAGCTTACCTGCTGAATGTGGAATTTTCTTGAGCACTCTTTCAAGATCTTTCATATCATTATGCTTATAGCGAACAACTTCGCCTGTAGCACCTTTTGCCATAAGTGTTCCTGCAACGATGCAGGCATGATTATCTTTATCAGAGATTACATACTCTCCGCGCTGAACTAATGTTGGAATAACTCCCTGAGCAGATTGATAACCTGTGCTAAAAAGTAATACTGCTTCTTTATTGAAAAATTTAGCAAGCCTGTACTCAAGTTCAATGTGGAGATCGAGTGTACCAGTAAGGTATCTGGAACCAGAACAACCCGTTCCATATTTTTCAACGGCTTTTGCTGCTGCTTCTTTTACTTCGGGGTGACCCGTTAGTCCCAAATAGTTATTGGAACCTGCCATAATAATTTTTCGGCCTTCAATCTGAACTACCGGACCTTCGTTAGCTTCAATCGGTCTGAAATATGGATACACACCCGCAGCTTTTACTTCATCGGCACGTGTAAATTCATAGCATTTCTTAAATAAATCCAAAATTTCCTCCTGGGGAATAAAATGAAAGGGATTTCGTTAATAATTAGGATGTTTTTTCATAAATTTCGCACGGAAATGTATGATTAAAATGCTTCAAAATCAATAAAAGAACTTAATTTATGAATGACAAACTAATTGCAGTTGTAACAGGAGCGAATGGTTTTATCGGAAGCCATCTGGTCGATTATCTGCTGAGTAAAAACTTCACTGTAAGATGTATAATCCGTAAAACAAGCGACATTCGCTGGCTGAAAAACAAAAACCTTGAATTGTTTGACTGCGGCTTGAAGGATAAAGAAGGACTCAGAAAGGCTTTCAAAAATGCTCATTATGTTTTCCACGTTGCCGGAGTTGTAAAATCAAAAAACAAAGAGGGATACTTTGAAGGAAATGTTGAGACCACTAAAACTCTGCTTGAAGTTGCTGAAGAGAACAGTACTTCGATAAAAAGATTTCTGGTTGTTTCAAGTCAAACAGTAACCGGGCCTGCCCACGATGGTAAACCGGTAAATGAGGAAACCCCCTGTAATCCCTTAACTACATATGGAAAGAGTAAGCTTGAACAGGAAAAATTAGTTCTAAGTTTTAAAGAGAAATTTCCGGTTACAATTTGCCGCGCTCCTGCGGTTTATGGTGAAAGAGATACAGAAATTTTTATCTACTTTCAGACTTTCAACAAGGGATTAACCACTAAAATCGGATTTGATAAAAAGATTTTGAGCTTGATTCATGTTGCCGACCTCGTTGAGGGATTTTATCTGGCTGCAGTTTCTGATAAATCAAAGGGACAGATTTATTTTATTTCATCAGAAAAATTCTATTCTTGGGATGAGGTAGGTGCTATTACATCCAAAGTTTTGAATAAGAAAGCAATTAAAGTAACAGTTCCTCATACTGTAGTTTATTGCATAGCAGCAATTGCGCAGTTTATCGCATTTCTCTCGGATAAAGCTGCTACTCTTAATCTGGAAAAAGCAAAAGATCTTGTTCAGCGATATTGGATTTGTGACACTTCAAAAGCTATGAATGATTTAGGCTACCGGCAAAAAGTTTCTATTGAAGAAGGAATAAAAAGAACCTGCGATTGGTACACAGAAATGAAGTGGATTTAGTTATTCTTCGCTCCCTCTTCAATCCATTTTTTCAAACCATTGTACTGATTTGTTGTAAAAGGTGCATATGGAGAACCTATCGGAGGCATTAACTGAAACGGTGGCCTTCCTTCAATTGACCAGACAATTAGTGAATTATCAGGTTCCCCGGGAACTACAATTCTTCCGTCAACAAAATTTGTCCATACAGAGAGGTCAACATCTTTTTCATTGTAAGCTGAATTATGGCAGGGTACACATTTCCGTTCGAGAACTGGAGCCAGGTGCTGTGAGTAACTTACGTTTGAATCAGGTATAATGATATTATCGATAGGATTATCGTTTATCACATCTTTGCAGCCGGAGATGAAAATCATTACAGCGAATAATGAACATATACTTATGTTAACAAACAGGTATTTCACAAATAAAACCAAAAATTTTTTGTTAAAGATAAATGAGGAAGCGGCCTGATACAATTCCTTTTAATGGTATAAAACCAATTGAAAGATTGAAGAATAAGTTTTATTTTAGCACCGAAACTATTAATGATTATGGGGCTATAGCTCAGTTGGAAGAGCGCTTGAATGGCATTCAAGAGGTCAGGGGTTCGAACCCCCTTAGCTCCACTTATTATGGCTGAAAATCAAAGTGTTTCAGCCTTTTTTATTTCCTCTTTTTTCCAATCTAATCAGAACGCATCGGGATTATTCCTAATTTGAGCCTCAGACAGGCCGCAAAAAGTAATCTGAATAAATTCATATTCACAATTTACTTTCTCCCTCTTCTACTTTTACTTTTTCCTTAAAACATTTCTCTGAAAGGATTCTGTTCAATTATTCACTTTCTGCTTTATGCTGCTTTTACTTAACCCTAATGTTTTCGATCAGAGTCTTTTTATTGTACTTCAGGTTTCCTTTTTGGATATCGGTTGGAATGGGGAAGAGAAAATCTACAAACTCATTTTTCTCTTCAACAGACGGTGTTATGGTATAATAGATGCCTTTTTCAAGCTCATCGTTCATAATCCAGAAACCGGTTTCTGTTTCAGTGCTCATTACTGTCATTCCAAGGCAGGGTGATTTTATCAATTCTCCTTTACTAACGCTTTCAAAAGTCAGGAAACCTGTTTTGAGTGAATCCATCGATGGTGATTTGTGAAAATTAACTTTAATGATCAAACCCGTTATTTTAGTTGAATCAGGTGTTTTCCAGTCAACTGATGCATTTGAGACTTTGTTTGTAAGCTTAGAGGAAACAAGCTCCATTTTGAAACCGGCTTGTGCAAACAATTCAATCGGGGAAGAAATAAAAATTGAAAGCAGTATAAAACCAATTAACTTTTTCATTGTCTGCCCTTTATAAAGATTGAGATTAACTTAAATTGAAATACTTCTGATATCAATTTTACAAAGTAAAATTAATGAAAAATTAATGAAAGATTATTTATCTGACCGGGAACTTAACCCCTGAAGTTTATGATGTTTTTTAGCATACCATTAAACACGAAAAAATGAAGCGGAAGCACTGAGTACCAGTAAATCCTGCCGAGTAAACCTTTCGGTCTGAAAGTTGCCGTTTGAATTAAAAATGGTTTGCCATTTACATCATCAATTCTGAACTCAAGCCAGGCTTCGCCAGGTAGTTTCATTTCTGCATAAAGGAGAAGCCTTTTTTTATCTTTATCAGCAGCAAGCACACGCCAGAAGTCCAGTGTATCGCCGCTCATAATTTCGGTTTGATTAGTTCTGCCTCTTCTTAAACCAACGCCGCCGGAAAGCTTATCAAGAAAACCACGTATATGCCAAAGCCAATCGGCATAGTACCAGCCTCTTTCTCCTCCAATTGCCCAGATATTTTCAATAACCCGGTTTACATCGGTTGTTATTTCTTTTTCTCTTCTATCAATATAACAACCATGTGTAGGAACGTTAATATGTTCAAGAAGTGTATTATCAGAAGAACTTGAAATCAACGAATCTTTCCAGCTTGATATAACTTCGTTCTGTTCAATTCTTTCAAATGCAAGAGCAACAGCTTCTTTGTAAGTAAGTGGTTTAATGCCGAGCATTTTTTCAAGCTCATTATTTGAGGCAACCACTTCGATTTTCATGCTGTCAACAAGATTTACGGCAAGTTTGTACGAAGTTGATGTAACAAAATAAAGCCAATAAGAAGATAAGCGGGGAGTCATTACAGGAACAGTGATAATAAATCTCTTCAGTTTCCGAATTTCTGCGAATTGAAGAAGCATTTCTTTATAACTCAAAACATCCGGTCCGCCAATATCAAAAGACCGGTTAAAAGTTTTTTCGTTCATTAAAACTCCGCTGAGATATTTAACTACATCGCGGATAGCTATTGGCTGGTGCTTCGTGTTAAGCCATTTGGGTGTAATCATAACCGGAAGCTTTTCGACAAGGTCGCGAATTATTTCGAATGACGCACTTCCTGAGCCAACTATTATTCCGGCTTTTAACGAGGTCAAACAAATTTTAGAAGAGGCAAATATTTGTTCAACTTTTTTTCTCGATGCCAGATGTTTTGAAAGTTTTTGTTCATTTGTGATTCCCCCTAAGTAAATAATTTGTTTAACGTTCTTTTTTTCAAGTGACTTTAAAAAATTATTCGCAGATTTTTCCTCAAGCCGTTCAAAATCGGAAATGTTTGAGGACATTGAATGAATCAGGTAATACGCTGCGTCAATTTCAATTTCATCAGGCAGGGTATCTGATTTCAGGTAATCAATTTCAACTGTAGATATTTTGCCTTTTCCTCCGGACCCGGAAAAATGAAAGCGGTTTTTGTCGCGAACTGCACAAATTACTTCGTGTCCCTGATCAAGAAGAACAGGGAGTAATCTTTTGCCAATGTACCCGGTTGCACCTGTGAGTAATATCTTCATATTTTTTATTACGTAAACAGTTTCAGTAAAAAAATAATTCCACTAATAAATTTATAGAAACGATGAAATGCTTTTTATTCAGTTGACTTCATAGAAATGCTTTAATACATTTAATTAATTTCAATAAAAATATACGGAAAGAACATGAAATCCCTGCTTGTTATTCTTTTAATAGTTTTATTATTTGCCGCAAATAGTATTTCGCAAAACTGGCCCACAGTCGGCGGAAATAATCAGAGAAATGGTTTGACCGAAATGTTTGGTCCCGATAGTGTTGTTTCCCCATTCTGGACAGTTATGTCAAATAATTTATCGCTTTGGGGAAATAGTGTTTTCATTAGTGGTAATAAATTTGTTACCTCAAGAGTTAATTTCACGCCTTCTTACACAGCCATACTTGAGTGTCGTGATATTTATTCCGGCGACAAGTTATGGGAAAAGAAAGTTTATCCGGGTTCAATTATGTACGCTGTGGGTTTTAATGAAGACGCAGTTTACGCTCACGATTACTCAAACGACACTCTCTACGCACTTTCACCCTATGACGGTTCAGTTTTATGGGCTGTAAAAGAAAACATGTTTGGTGGAAACTCGGGAATCACCTTTGCTTGCAACGGCGATCCTATTGTTAAAGGAAGAAGATTAGACAAGTTCACTGGTGAAACTATCTGGTTTTACGATTACATAGTGCCCATAGGACCAAACAGCGGATATGCGATTTATGGAAACACGTTTTATCATTTTACAGGCAGTATAGTTACAGATAAAAAAATTATTGCTCTCGACCTTGAAACAGGAAACTTAAAGTATGAATCACCAGCGCTGCCCGGTGACAGTGATCAGGAGTATCCGATTACCATTGGAAATGATGGAACAATTTATCTTTTCAGAGATGGTGGAAATTTATTTGCTTTTACTGACAATGGCTCCGGGCTGAATATTAAATGGATTTATGATCCTGTTGGTTCTGCTGTACCGGGTTACTTCGGCTCTGACAAGAATGGGAATATTTATATTGTTGATAATGACACAGTGAAAAAATTAAGCTCTTTTGATGGACGTGTTCTTGCAAAATCGAATGTGCCTGTTATGGCTGGATTCAATGCCACAATAACTGTTGATGGCGAAGGAAAAGTATTTATCTGTAATAGTCAGGATGCTGAGGGAAAATATTATTGCTTCAGTTCCGATCTTCAAACTTTATACTGGGAATATTCTCGCTCCAGAAACTATTACTGCGGACCAGCTCTCGGCAAAGAAGGAATTCTGATCATTATCGGTGAAGGGCAAACTATTAGCAGCTTTAAACCAAACAAGCCATTTAAGCCGATAGCCGACTTTTATACTGACAGCAGCGGGACCAGGATCTTTGCCGGGGAAAGCATTAATTTTTTTGATAATACTTCATTTAATCCGACAAGCTGGCAGTGGTATTTTGAAGGAGCGGATAACCCATATTCATCAGAGCAAAATCCTGTTGATATTAGTTATTCAAATCCCGGTATATATTCGGTTACATTGGCTGTTTCAAATTCTCTCGGTGTTGATACACTTACAAAATCCTGTTACATTCTGGTTGAACCTTCAGTTGGCTTAACTGATAAAAAACCAAATACAGGCAGTTATAAACTTGAACAGAATTATCCTAATCCTTTCAATCCCGTTACAAAAATTCGTTATCAGATTAATAAAAGTGAATTCATTCAATTAAAAGTTTTTGATGTATTGGGAAATGAAGTTAGAACTCTTGTAAATGGAGAGAAACAATCGGGCAGTTATGAAGTTCAGTTTGATGCAGAAGAATTGTCATCAGGAATTTACTATTACCGCCTTACAGGTTATAATTTTTCAGAATCAAAAAAGATGATTTTGGTTAAGTAAAATTATAAAATCGATTTACTGGTTTTAAAATACTGATTGGAAAAAGTAGTCGATTTTCTTAAGTTAAATATGAATCGCCGGAAAAAATTTTCGGTTTAATCAATGTTTTTTCTTATAAAAGGGAATCGAAATTAGCTGGTTAGAATAAGGAATTTTGTGCAGATTAAAATTTATAAGAACAAGTTATTAATATGAATCTGAAATAAGTTTAGATTATAGAAACTATTATTTGATTAATTATTTTTAATTGGAGGTAATATGAAGACTAAAATTAACTTGTTGCTGTTCTTTCTTCTGCTTTCTGTAGCAGGATATTCTCAAATCGATGAGAGGAGTTACAATAAAAAAGATCCTCTCGATTTCAAAAAGCAAAGAAAAGACTCGGTAATCATTAAGCATTCACTAAATCCGAATGGATATTTGCTGACTGAAATACTCACACTTCAATGGGTGAACAATAACTGGGTTAACTATGAAAGACAGATTCGGAATTTCAATTCTTATGGATCATTAACGCTTGAGTTATATGAAACCTGGAGTAACAACACCTGGGTTGGAGATAACAGATATACATATACTTTCGATGCATCGAATAAAATGACTAATGCTCTGATTGAGGATTGGGTTAACAATAATTGGCAAAACGAACTTCAAATTATTTATTCCTATGATGCCAACGGATATATGACTCAGGTTTTATATCAAATCTGGGACGCCAATAATTGGGAAAATACTAGTCTATATACGCATTCATATAATCCTGATAATAGTCTGAATAATATTATTAGGCAAAATTGGGTTAATTCAAATTGGGTAAATGATTCAAAGTATATTTATTCCTGGTATCCCACAGGTATGATCAAGGATGAAATCATTCAAGTATGGGATGGTTCAAATTTTAACAATTCAGGTAAGCTTAACTTTAGCTACAATGCTGCATTAAAACTTACAGAGTTATTATCGGAAGTTTGGATTAGCGGAAACTGGGTAAACCAATCCCTCTTAGCCTATACTTATAATGGACAAAACCAACAAACAGAACAGCTCTACCAGATCTGGAATAATAACGCCTGGGAGAATCAATATAAGTACACCTATACTTATGATGGAAACGGAAATCAAACTGAAGAGCTATTCCAAATTTGGGTAAATAATATGTGGGAAAATTCAAGCCGAAAGACTATGACTTACGACGGTCAAAACAGATTATTCGAGGAGATAACTCAATTTTGGAATTCAACCTGGGAGAACTCCTTTAAAAATATCTATTCTTACAATTCGGACAACAATGTCTCGGAAATCCTTAGCCAAAACTGGCAGTCTTCTGTTTGGGTAAATTATGAAAAAGATATATTGACCTGGAGTCCTTTTTCTGATGTTGAAGAACGTGTTGAAGATTTTCTCAGTTTCAGATTATATGAGAATTATCCTAATCCGTTTAATCCCTCAACAAAAATTAAATTTTTCATTCCCCGGTCAGGAGTAGTTCAACTAAAAATTTATGATTTATTAGGAAGAGAAATCAGCACTTTAGTAAATGAATTCAGAAATGCCGGTGAATATATTGAGGAGTTCAATGCAATAAATCTACCAAGTGGAATTTACTTCTATGAATTAACTTCAGAGTCAAATGTCGTATCAAAGAAGATGCTTCTCTTGAAGTAAGATAATTGTCACAATAATAAATAAAAAAGCCGGACTTAATGCCCGGCTTTTTTTTGAAGTAATGTGAATTACTTTGTAAGCATCATTTTCTTTGTCTGAACAAAATCACCTGCTGTTAGTCTGTAAATATATGTTCCGCTTGCGAGATTAGAGGCATCAAAGCGAACGCTGTATTTACCGGGTTCAGTCATTTGATTATTTATCAATACTTCAACCTGCTCTCCGAGTGTGTTATAAATAATAAGTGTAACATTAACCGGAGCAGCAATTTCATAATTGATAGTTGTTGTTGGGTTGAAAGGATTCGGGTAATTCTGTGACAAATCAAAATGAAGCGGTGATGTAACATCAACTTCAATTACATTTGAATATGAGAAATCACCATTCAGATCAATCTGTTTCAGCCTGTAGCTGTATACTCCGCTTTCCACATCACTATCTGTGAAGCTGTATGAATGAGATTGAGATGTAGTTCCGTTTCCGGGAACAAATCCTATAGCTTCGAAATTCTTTCCTTTGCTTCTCTGAATTTCAAAGCCCTGATTATTAGTCTCAGAAGACGTAGTCCATTTCAGATAAACCTCTCCGGAAACAACAGTGGCACCGAATGAAGCTAGTTCAACCGGGAGAGGAATTGAGGCTTCGTCGCATCCCATATATGGGAAGTTTGCATTTCTTAAATCACCGTCGATGTCATCTGTTATTCCTGCTATTGGTGTTCCAATGAGATCAAAATCACCATTTGATGAACCTGTCAAATGCAAGTCAGTTGCTGAAACAAAGAATACCTGTTTGGTGACTGAATGTGCATCCTGTCCTGAAGCAGTTTGCCAGTTAGCCAATGTAGGAGTAGCTGCTGTATTCCAATATCCAACGTTACCGTTTGTGGGATTTACAGGGTAGAAGTTATTATAATCCGAAACTAACGTTCCTGAAGTTCCTTCTCTGTAAATACAGTAAGTTGAAAAATCAGGTTCAGCATCATAGATAATATTATTCTGTACTGTGTTTGTTCCATTAGTCAGGTAAATACCCTGATAAGTTACTGCACCTGAACCTATAGACGGGATATCACTCATATAAATAGAGTTATAATTCAGATTAAGAGTTGCAGATGAAGAGGAATTCTTAATTCCGCGTAAGAAAGCTGTTGGATTAGCAGCAGTTAAATTGAATCCATAAATCATATTGTTGTAAATATTGTAAGTACCAAAGGATTCAATACTAATGGCAGTATTTCCAACATTAGTACCGCTGGAAATCGAAGCAACGGAAGATATCCTGTTATTGAATATATTTACTACGGAATTTGTATCAACATCAACAGCATAAATAGCTTCATTAGTTGTATTGGCAACTATGCTTTGATTCAGAATAACTTCATTACCGAAAATATCGTGACTACCTGCTCTGTACAAAGAAATACCTCTGCGCTTGCCTTCAATCTTGTTGTCTTTAAGAATTATGTTATATGGATAAGTCCCGGGCAGGGGAGTACCACTTTGGTAACATCCATAACCCTGTGCACTTTGAACAACACCGTCAAAGTTTGCGCTGATATGATTATTATCAAATAAAAGATTTCTTGGTACCCAATCCTGGCTGAGATAATTTCTCGATCTAACAAGAACAGCACTTACAAATAAATTACCTGATGTACTAACTCCCTGAGCCTTGTAATAAAGATTAGTGTTTTTAACTACAACATTTGATACATCACCAACCAGTACGAGTGGGAATCCATTTCTTTGAGCAGTAGTTGCATTTTGAATTGTCAGATCTCTCGTTGTTCCACCAACTGTGTTAGAACCATCAATAACAATATTTTTGGTTGTTCTTAAACTATCCCACGAAATATTTCCTTTTGAAGGAATACCAATGATCAGTGCACCACTCGGACCTGAATTTAAATCAGAAGGGTAAGCAAGTGTGATTACCGGTTGAACACCAGTATAAGGTTTAAATGTTACTGTATAAGGAGATGGATCAATTGCAAGCCCCAAGCCTATTGATGCTGTATATGGCTCATTAATATTACTTGTAATATAAAAATTGCAATCGGCAGTAAAAGTTGCGTCATTCATTACATCGAACGCGTCTCTTAACCCTGCAAACTGAGGATTACTTCCTCCCGGACCTGTGCCCGGATCTCCGATATAATAATTACCGGCTAAAGGAGGAATTGGAAGAATAACTTTGTAAGCACCAAAACCATTATTTGTACTAAGAACAAAAACATTATACTCAAGATCACTTATTTTTCTCACTGAAACGTCGCCAGTTCCGCCGGAGTTGGAATTTGTACCGAGAGTGGTTGTAGTTCCAAATAGAACCGATGAATCAGGTATTGCAGAACGAACTTTAACTATTCTTCCGTTTTCATTCCCTGAACCATAGGCGAACGTAATAAAATATTCATCGCCAATAAATGTTCTGAGAAATCTAACTGCGTTTGAACCAGTTGCAACAACTGAGCCCGGTACTGTTCCAACAACTGTTCCGGCAGCAGTATACCTTTTAACATTGAATCCGCCGGAATTCCAATAAAAGCTTCCATCAGTTAGAGGTCCAACTGATGCACTGCCAAAACTTGTTCCTGTAAGACCACTTAGTGGAAGAATCGCAGCGGAAAAAGTATTTCCATTATCGGTGGTTGTAAACTTGTAAAGTTCCTGTGTGTTTGCGGATGCTGCCCAAATGATTATAGAGTTGTCCGCAGTAGATCCGGTAACTGTAAACTTATCACCAAGCCTTGCAGCAACTGGTGCAGTATAATTAATTGCCAAAACCGGCGCAGCGCCTTCGGAAGTGTATTTATAAACTTTAAATGGACTTGTTGATGCATTGGTCGTTAAATTACAAACGAAGATAACTCCATTGGTCGAGACTTCAACATCGCTAACTACGTGTGTTCCGCCTGTTGTTCCAGTAGTATCTAAACGACCGACTGAATCTCCAGTAGCTGCATTATAAATGTAAACCTGTTTCCCACCAAAAGTACCATTTCGGGAAACAATGTATAACCTGTGATTTCCGCCGACGAATCCATAACTAAGTCCTCTTTCACTATTTCCTGATGCTGAGAACCAAACAGGAAGTGAAGAACTGCCAGCTGATTTTTGCCATAATGTAGAGACTTGTGAATAACCAGTACTCACAGAAGCGATGATGATTAATATTATAAGTAAAGTTTTTTGCATAGGGGCCTCACTAATTGTTGATATTTAATTTTGGTAAGGACAATAGTTTTATACGTAATAAATTGTATGGAATCAAACTAAAGTTAGTTAAAAGTATCTTAAAATTCTATAAATACTTAATTATTTTTGTCAAAAAATATTCTTTTAGTAAATAGTTAAAAATTATTAAAGTTGTTTAGGTTAATAATTATTTTTGTTGGCATAATAAGACTTTGATCAAAATTTTTAGGATTTAAATCTAAAAGATCATTAAAATTTGCTTGGAATAAATTCTATATAAATTTTTAGCGGGGCTATAGCTCAGTTGGTAGAGCGTCTTGTTCGCAACGAGAAGGCCACCGGTTCGATCCCGGTTAGCTCCACTAATGTTGTTTCCCCAGTATAAATAATTCCCGCTTAATTAATTTCTTTCAGAGAAAACATTTCCTATTTTTACTAAATGAAAATATTGCCATTAAATACCTTCTATAAGAAAATATTGAGTGTATCGTTACCTGCGATTGCAGGGCTATCTTCTCAGATGATTGTTTCATTAGCCGATACTGCAATGGTCGGAAGAATTGATAATGCAACATATGCTCTTGCAGCAATGGGAATCGGAGTTTTGGCAACATGGGCATTGATAAGTTTCTTCTCAAGTCTCGCAACCGGTACTCACGTAATAGTTGCAAGAAAGTTTGGAGAAGGAGACTATACTGCCTGCGGTATAACTTTAAATAATTCAATATTGATAACATTTGTTATTGGGATTGTAGTTGCACTGATTGGGGTTCTGGCCGCATCACCTATCGCACATTTTTTAGCTGCTGATCTAACAGTTGGTTATTATGCGTCAGAATATATTTTTTTCAGATTTTTAGGTATTCCATTTTTTCTTATTTCGGTCTCATTCAGGGGATTTTTCTTTGGGATTAGTAAAACAAAAATTTTCATGTTTTCAGGTATTCTCACAAATTTTCTGAATATCGTTTTCAACTATATTTTTATATATGGTAAACTCGGAATGCCTGCAATGGGGTTAGCAGGTGCAGGCCTTGGTTCTACACTTGCAACTTTAATGGATGTATTATTTTATTTCGTGATAATTTTACTTCCCTTTTACAGGAAGAGATTTAATAACTTCAGGCATATTAAAGTAATTGATATTGAAATTATTAAAAGCATTTTCAGAATTTCGCTCCCCGTCTCTTTTCAAAATGTATTCATTCTTATTGGCTTTTTAAGTTTTATTGCTATAATAGGAATAATTGGAACAGTTCAGCAAGCTGCAAGTCAGGCAGTAATAAGTATTTTATTTATGTCTTTTCTTCCATGTTTCGGCTTTGGAATTGCCGCACAAACTCTTGTTGGTAATAATTTGGGGGCAGGTAAAAAAGATTTAGCGGTCATTTATGGATATGAAACTGCAAAGATTGCTACTTATTTTACTTTTATACTGGGTATTGTTTTTCTCTTAGTTCCACAAGTAGTTTTACTTCTAATTACCACCGACCTTCAGATAATTGAATCAGCAAAACCAATTTTAAGAATTGCAGGATTTGCACAAATATTTTACGCCGTTGGTGTTGTACTCGCTAATGGTCTTCAGGCAGCTGGGGAAATGACTTTTGTCATGATATCAGAGGTAATTACAAATTTAGTGGTTTTTGTTCCTCTTTCTTACCTATTTGGAGTGATTCTGGGAGGAGGATTAGTATGGGCCTGGTTTGCATTGCCAATTTATATCATACTTTATTCGGTGATTATTTATTTAAAGTTTAGTTCTAGAAACTGGAAGGGAATTTCACTTAAAAAACAGTATTATGATTGAAAATCGAATAGTTATTTAATTCTTATTAAAAAATATTTACAAGAATTTTTCTTGACATTCTTTAATCATTCAGATATATTTTGGCTATGAAAATGAGAGTTGTAAAAATTCTGCTTTCAATAATTACTGTTTTTGCATTTTTTGCCGGAGCTTATCTCGATTATTTTCACGCCAGAAGTGAAAATGAAAATGTCAGGCTTGAATGGAAAACCGGTGAGGAAATCAATTTGCAAAAATTTGTTATTGAACGAAAAACTCCTCAAAATCCTTTTATTGAGATCAGTACTATTCAACCAAAGGGAAGTAACTCATTTTATTCCTATCTTGATGAAGCAGCTTACAGACCAAGTGATTTGATTTTTGTATATCGTTTAAAGATTGTTGATAATAATAATCAGGTTTCTTATTCAAACGAAGTTTCAGTTTCTCATAACCTTTCAGGTGTAAAAAGAACCTGGGGCAGCATCAAAGCAATGTTCAGGTAGTGCTCTTTGATTTGACCCATTTAATATCCCTTCGAAGTTATAAATCGTTTATCACCAGATACCTCTTTATTGTTTTTCTTATACCCATTTTATTTTTTAGTATTGGTTGTTCTTCATCAAAACGATTTAGCAGCAATTCAGATTTGTCTGCTTCTGAATTGCTGAATGAAAATATAAAAGTACTTTTAAGTGAAATTCATCAGCCTTATAAAATATCTGTTGACTCGCCGGTAGACCTGTTTGTAGATGAAAAGCTTGCCGCTCATATCAAGTCCGGAAACCAGTTGAATTTTATAATGACTGACAACGATTTTTATTTATCAGTAAAAGGGGTGGAATTTAATGGCGAATATTTTGAACTCAGACCCGCTCAGGATTTATCAACGATTAAAATTAATGGCGGAGAATACAGAGGTTCACTAATTATTCTATATGAAAAAAATTCATTAAAAATTATTAATCGTCTATCGCTTCAGGATTACATTAAAGGTGTTATGACAAAGGAAATGCCTGTTGGCAATGGTAAAGACACTTATGAGGCTCTGAAAGCTTTTTCAGTTTGTGTGCGAACGTATGCATTGATGAAGATGCGAGAACAAAAAGATTACTTTGATGTTTTTATAGATGTACGCGATCAGGTTTATGGAGGAGTTAAAGCCGAGAGTAAAATTACTAATAAAATTGTTGATGAAACCGAAAATGAGATTATAACATTTAATGGCTTGCCGGCAATTGTATTTTATCATTCAACTTGCGGCGGAAGAACAGAAAATTCCATTAATGTGTTTAATACACAAAATGATCTGGATTATCTTTCAGGGATTGAGGATGGCAACCCCCCAAATTGCAGAATTTCGCCACGCTATCAATGGAGTGAAGTTATTCCTGAAAAAGAATTTTTAAGAAGGCTCGTTAAAAATAATCTTATTGCCGATACCAATTATTCAATTGTTGAATTCAGAATAAGTGAAAGGTTTCAATCCGGAAGAATTAAAAATCTTCTGGTAATTCTTTCGGATAATTCTTCAAATAATATTGAGATAGTTATTCCGGGAAAGTCTTTAAGAAGCGTAATCAGAAAAGCTGACAATTCAGGAATACTTTTTAGTAATAATTTTGAAATTAAAATTGACGAAAGCAGAAATGTCCTTCTCAATGGAAAAGGAGCAGGCCACGGCGTGGGGTTATGTCAATGGGGTTCAATTGCTCTTTCAAAAGGTGGATTGAAATATGATGATATTTTAAAGCATTATTTTCCGGGAACAGAAGTAATAAAATTTGAATGAAAAGAAAATCGATTCCAATTATTTTAGCGTCCTCATCTCCCAGAAGGGAAAAGCTGCTTCAACAATTAAACCTTAAATTTCGGGTTGAAAAAGTTGAGGTTGATGAAAGCAGACTTAAAGGTGAAAGACCCATACAAATGGTGAAACGATTGGCTATGATGAAACTGGTCAAAGCAATTTCTCATTCGGTTGAGGGAGTGATTATAACGGCAGATACTATTGTAGTTCTAAACAATGAGGTATTAGGCAAGCCATCAACCAAAAAAGACGCATTTAAAACTTTGAAAAAACTCAGTGGAAAAAGGCACTTTGTTTATACAGGTTTTGCCGTCTATAATACATTTACCAATAAGCTGGTGAATAGTTACGAAAAAACATCTGTCTATTTTCGAAAAATGAGTAATGCCGAAATTCAGGATTATATAAATACCGGCAGCCCAATGGATAAAGCAGGAGCTTACGGAATTCAGGATGATTTTGGTGCTGTGTTTATCCAGAAAATTTGTGGCTGTTACTATAACGTTGTCGGATTACCTTTGACTAAGGTTTATAGAGCAATACAAGAGGTGAGTATTTGATCCAAAAAATTAGAAAAAAAATTCTCATCTCTCTAATACTTGCCGGAGTTATCTATCTTGTATTCACGATTTATGCTGATTATCGAAATGTTATAATTGCCTTCTCCAGATTTAGCTGGATACTTTTACCAGTGGTGCTAATGCTTTCTATGATGAACTATCTAACGCGTTTTTTAAAGTGGGATTATTATCTCAACCTTCTGGAAGTAAAAATAAAAAAAACGGATTCATTTGCAATTTTTATGTCAGGACTCATAATGAGTATAACTCCGGGCAAATTTGGCGAGTTACTCAAATCTTATCTTGTCAAAGAAGTATCGGGTGTTCCAATAAGTAAAACTGCACCTATCATTTTTGTTGAGAGAATAACTGACTTCCTTTCATTGTTAATCATTGCAGTTTCAGGTGCATACATTTTTAACTATGGCGGTTTTGTCGTTGTTGCGGTATCAGCCTTTTTTGCATTCATCGTAATTGTGATATTAAACCGTAAGCTTGCTTTGTCAATCCTTTCATTTGTGGAAAGAAGCAGCTTTCTGAAAAAACACATCTCCAAGCTTCATAATGCTTACGAAAGTTCTTACACCATGCTTAAACCTGCGCCGCTATTTCTAATGACTATGTTGAGCCTTATTTCCTGGGGATTTGAATGTTTGGGATATTATTTAATTATAATTAATTTTCATATAGAGTTAAACATTCTATGGGCTTCGTTCATTTATGCTTTTTCCACTATCGTGGGAGCTATTTCAATGATGCCAGGAGGTTTGGGTATTACCGAGGGATCTTTAACTTATTTGGTTATCAACAAAGGTTATTCAAAAGATGTTGCCTTTGCTTCAACTTTTATAATCAGAGTTGTCACACTTTGGTTTGCTGTTTTTGTTGGAATTTTAAGTGTTGCACTTTATCAAAAAAGATACGGAAAAATAATTGTTGAATTAGATGAAGGAGATTAAGTTGAAAAAGTATAAAAATATTCAGGTGCCGTCTGAGGGTGAGAGAATAAAATTAGAAGAGGGTAAATTAATTGTTCCTCACAATCCAATTATAGCTTTCATTGAAGGCGATGGTACCGGTCCGGATATTTGGCGTGCTTCCAAAGCTGTTTTTGATGCTGCGGTTGAAAAAGCATTCGGTGGTAAAAAGAAAATTGCGTGGATGGAAATTTATGCAGGCGAAAAATCATTAAAAGTCTACGGTAAAAATAAATGGCTGCCTGATGAAACCGTTGAAGCTATAAAAGAATTTAAAGTTGCAATAAAAGGGCCATTAACTACCCCGGTTGGAGGCGGGATTAGAAGTTTAAATGTTGCTTTACGACAGTTGCTTGATTTATATGCCTGTGTTCGTCCTGTAAAATACTATCAGGGTGTTCCAAGTCCGATGAAGAGACCTCAGGATCTTGATATCGTAATCTTTCGCGAAAACACTGAAGATGTTTATGCAGGTATTGAATTCAAATCCGGAACAAAAGAAGCTAACGATGTAATAAACTACATAATGAAGAAATCTGGTAAGCAAATCAGGAAGCCTTCCGGCATCGGAATAAAACCTATGAGTGAATTTGCTTCAAAAAGGTTGGTTAAAAAAGCAATTTTATTTGCCCTGAAGAATAAGCGTGAAAGTGTTACATTGGTTCATAAAGGTAACATTATGAAATTTACTTCAGGTGCATTCAAGGAATGGGGCTATCAGATTGCCCTGGATGAATTCAGGAATCAGGTTATTACAGAAGATGAATTATACTCTAAATATAATGGTAAAATTCCTGATGGAATGATAGTCATTAAAGATAGAATTGCTGACAGCATGTTCCAGCAGCTTCTTCTCAGACCGAGTGAATACAGTGTTCTTGCCACACCTAATTTGAATGGCGACTATTTATCCGATGCAGCCGCAGCTCAGGTTGGCGGGCTTGGGATTGCACCCGGTGCCAATATGAGTGATGATACAGCAATATTTGAAGCTACTCACGGAACTGCACCAAAATATGCAGGACTGGATAAAGTCAACCCGGGTTCAGTAATACTTTCCGGTGTAATGATGTTTGAATATCTGGGATGGAACAAAGCAGCTCGTTTGATTGAAAAAGCTATTAAGAAAACTATAAAGTCAAAAGTTGTAACTTATGATTTTGCCAGACTTATGAAAGGAGCAACTGAAGTTAAATCCTCTGAGTTCGCCAATGAAATAATAAAAAATATGAACTAAAGAATTTTAATTTGCATTTTTCATAATAAGAAAATAAAGGAGAATTGAAGATGGCACATGAAAGTAATTTTGGTAAAGGTTTTTTGATTGGCATGCTAACCGGTGGAGCTATTGGTGCAATCATAGCACTGTTATATGCTCCTAAAAGTGGGCGTGAACTTCGTCAGGATATTCGTAATAAGACTGATGAATATCTTGATGATGCAGAAAAATATCTTGCTGAAGCTAAAGACAAAGCAAAGGACTTGATAAACGAAGGCAAAAAGAAATCTGAAAAAATAATTTCAGAAGCAAAGATTAAATCTGAAGAATTATTGAAAGATGCTGAAAAATTATTTTCTGATGCAAAGAATAAAGCCGGTCAAATAATTTCTTCAGGCAAGGAAAATATTCAATCCGAAACAGAGAGAATAAAGAATGCAGTAAAAGCCGGAATGGACGCTTATAAAGATGCAAAAGAATCTTAAGAGATTATTATAAATGGATCTTATAACTGTTTTCACAATTGTTCTCCTGATTTCTGCTTCCGCTTTGTGCTTAGCATTAATTCTATATCTTGGTAAAATCACCAGGTCTGTGAAAGAAATTGAGTCGAATGTAAGACAATTGTCTTCAGATTTGAAACCGCTTTTGATTTCTTCTACGACATTATCTGAAAAAATTATCAGGCTGGCCGATGAAGCCCGTTCACAAATAAGTTCGGTTCAGGGAATTGTTAAAGATATCCGTGGACGAGTGGATAAAATTTTATCGCTCGAAGAAAAAATCAGAAGCGGCTTCGAAACACCACTTAATTCGTTATTGAAAAACCTAACTGCTATATCTAGCGGATTTGAAGCTTTCTGGAATACATATAAAAGGAAATAAATTATTATCAATCTCACCCTGAATTTAAGGAGGAACTTAATTGAAAGAATATGGTGCGGATGCAATCAGAAATATTGCATTAGTTGGTCACGGTGGCTCCGGAAAAACGTCGCTCTCTGAAATTCTACTATACACTGCTGGCGAAATAAACCGTATAGGAACAGTTTCAGAGGGAAACACAGTTTCGGATTACTCTCCAAATGAAATAGAAAAACAAATATCAATTTCAACTTCGCTTTTACATCTCGATTGGAATCATAACAAAGTAAATATTCTTGACACTCCCGGTTACACTGATTTTATCGGAGATGTAAAAGCTGCTATGCGTGTTTGTGATACTGCAGTCATGGTTCTCAAATCGGCAGAAGGAATTGAGGTCGGAACAGAAATTATCGGCAGATTTGTTGACGAATTTGCTCTGCCATCAGCTATTCTGATAAATAAAGTCGATAATGAACATTCAAGATTTCAAGATACTTCCGCTAAAGCACGTGAAAGATTATCTTCGGGAGCAGTAGTTATAACTTATCCGGTTCACGAAGGAGTAAACTTCAATGCCATAGTTGATATATTAAAGATGAAAGTTTATACGTA
The DNA here is from genome assembly GCA_013388545.1 of Ignavibacteriaceae bacterium. Classification (GTDB taxonomy): domain Bacteria; phylum Bacteroidota; class Ignavibacteria; order Ignavibacteriales; family Ignavibacteriaceae; genus JACAFB01. The sequence goes on along the minus strand of JACAFB010000047.1, from coordinate 11,060 downwards.
TGATGCTGCCGGAACAAGAAAAGTAACTGAGTCTGACATCCCAGCCGATCTAAAGGATGAAGCTGAAAGTTACAGACTACAATTGATTGAAAAAGTTGCCGAAACAACAGAAGAATTAATGAATAAGTATTTTGAAGAAGGAACTCTCTCGGATAAAGAACTTGAATTGGGAATCAAACAGGCAATGATGAAGAGAAATTTAACTCCTGTGTTTGCGGTATCTGCTACCAAGGCTGTTGGAATAAATAACTTTCTGGATTTTGTCGTAAAATATTTTCCATCGGCTGCTGATAGAGGAGGAGAAGAAGCCCTTCTTATCAACGCCAACAATAAAATTAAAATTGCACCTGATAAAAATGCTGAGCCGGTTTTGTTTGTTTTCAAAATTATCTCTGAACAGCACGTCGGTGAATTATCACTTTTCAAAGTTTTTTCGGGTTCGATTCATACAGGACTTGATTTAATCAATGTTGCAAATAATAAAACCGAACGACTAAGCCAGTTGTCAATTCTCAATGGCCATAACCGGAAAGAAGTTTCAAAATTGACTGCCGGTGATCTTGGCGCTGTTGTAAAACTTCGCGATACTCATACAAACAACACTCTTGCTTCAAAAAACCTTACAGTAATGATTGATAAGATTAATTTTCCTGAACCGGTTATCCAGGCAGCAATCATCCCAAAAGCAAAAGGGGATGAAGATAAAATTGCAGCCGGATTGCACACTCTTCATGAAGAGGATCCCTCATTTGCGGTTAAATATGATCCTGAAATTTCACAGACTATCATTTCTGGTCAGGGAGAATTACAACTTGCACTTGCAGTAAAAAGACTAAAAGAAAGATATAACGTTGAAGTTGACCTGGTTGAGCCAAGAATTCCATACCGGGAAACAATAAAATCTTCTGTCAACGATGTAGAATACAAACATAAAAAGCAGTCCGGTGGAAGAGGTCAGTATGGACACGTTCACTTTAAAATGGAACCTCTGCCAAGAGGAACCGGATTCGAATTCGTTGATGCTATCGTAGGTGGAGTTGTTCCGGGAAGATTCATTCCTGCTGTAGAAAAAGGAATTCAGGAAATTATGAGTAAAGGAGTTTTAGCCGGAAGCAAGGTTGTGGATGTAAAAGTAACTTTGTTTGATGGTACCTATCACAGCGTTGACTCTGATGAAATGTCATTTAAAATCGCAGGATCGATGTGTTTTAAGAAAGGATTCCTTGAGGCAAAACCCTGTCTTCTCGAACCAATTTATGAAATCGAAGTTAAGGTTCCTGAAGAATACATGGGTGATGTAATGGGAGATATTTCTAGCAGGCGAGGAAAAATTCTTGGAATGGATTCAGATCATCATTTCCAGATCATCAAAGCAAATGTTCCGTTAGCTGAACTTTATAAATATTCTTCTAATCTGAGAAGTTTAACTCAGGGACGCGGCGCTTACAAGAGTAAATTTGCATATTATGAAGAAGTCCCAAAAGAAGTTGAACAAAAAGTGATCGAAGAATACAATAAATCAAAAGAAGAAGGAAATTAACCAGCAAGGCGGATTAAAACCCCGCCTTAATTTTTAATATGCAAAAACTTTGGTCTCCCTGGCGGTCGCAGTATATAGAGTCATTTAACACCAATCAAAAACCCGGTGAATGTATCTTCTGCAATCTTAAAGATCCTGATATAAATGACAACTCAAATCTTGTTGTCAACAAGGGAAGATGCACTTATTCTGTGCTTAATTTGTATCCTTATAACAATGGTCATCTGATTATTGTACCATTCCGCCACATCGATAAACTTGATTTGCTGACCGATGAAGAAAATCTTGATGTAATGAAGGAACTTCAGTTAGCATCTCAGATTTTAAGCAAGACTTTGAATGCCCAGGGTTTTAATATTGGGGCAAACCTTGGAAGAATAAGCGGTGCCGGAATTGATGAGCATATCCATTTTCACATTGTTCCAAGGTGGAATGGGGATACCAATTTTATGCCTGTACTCGGAGAGGTCAAGGTCATTTCACAGGATTTGCTTTCAACCAAAATTAAACTCATTGAAGCTTACTCGGGTCTTAAAACAAAACCATAATCTTTAAATATTTTTCCAACATCGGAATATCATTTAATGAAAAACAACTGGCGTGCAATAATATTTATTTTATCATTCATCATTCTTCCAGCTCTGATCTTTATCGGGTGTTCCGAAAAAGAAGAAAAAGAATTTTATTTAAAGGATGATTTGCTTTACGAGGTCGGTTCCGGAAAATTATTCACGGGTACAATAAAAGACACAGTTAATGGTAAAACTGTGATTTACGAAGTCGTTGATGGTTATAAAAATGGCAAGTTTGAAATTCTGAATGAAAAAGGTAAAAGGGAGATGTTTGGTCATGTTATTAAAAATAAGAACGAAGGCAACTGGAGATACTTTTATCCGGATGGAACTTTAGAATCTGAAGGCAATTTCGTTAATGACTTTCCACAGGGTAAGTGGAATTTTTATTATAAAAACGGAAAGCTGAAAGAGTCAGGCTCGTTTGTTAATGGAAAACGAATGGGACTCTGGCAACAGTATGATGAAAAAGGAAATTTGACAGCCGAAATTACCTTTAAAGAAGAAGAAGCCGGTAAATAATTTTTACTCCATTCCATTTTTCTTTCCGCAAATACAGATCGTTCAATAAACTGAAGAAACAGAGATGAAATTTGGTGCATTTTCATTAAGTCTAAGTGTGAAATACATTCATGTTTCTTAAGCTTTTTATAAAAAACCTGGTTTTGTTTTTTCGCCGGTGAAATATCGCGGAAATGGATTATTATAAAAAAGATATTTGCGTTATAGTGCTTTTTCAGGGAATATTTAAAAAGGATATTATAACTTTTAATCCTGGATTGGATCAAAATGCAGCGTCATTGAATTACTTTACTGATGTTAGGGAGCTGCAAAGGGAATTAAAAGCTAAAGGTAACAATTAGAAATTGAAGTTGATGAAAAAACTACAAGACCTGCTAGCCTTGTTGTTAATTATCCGGATGGAAACCCTATTTTGAATCATACGCACGTGTGAATATTGCTGATAAGTGCGCTGAACTTTTTTCATTACTTAAACTGTTGGAGAATTCAGTGGTTGTTTTATTAACTCAATAATATTAATTTTTGTATGAAAATTTTGGGCCTATAGCTCAGTTGGTTAGAGCATCTGACTCATAATCAGAGGGTCGGTGGTTCAAGCCCATCTGGGCCCACATTGAAAGGCTGAAATTCGAAAGATTTCAGCTTTTTTTATTGATTGCTATCAAATTACCTGGCTTATATCTCAATTATAAAATAAAATAAAATAAAAAGGCCTGTCAGTTATTTGACAAGCCTTTGATTCTTTCAGCAGTTATTATTTTAATTACTCTTTTTCCAATTTGGAAATCTGCCCGGTGTAAAAGGAGCTCCGAATTTTTCCAGGTCTGCTTCTACCTGTTTTATCTTATCGTCAATGGTTTTTAACGACATCAATATTTCATCAAACTTTTCTGCTGCTGCTTCATAAGATTTGATGAATGTTGTAGTTGGTGCTGCAGTTGTATTCCATAATGTACCTGTTATCAGCTCTACTCTTTCTCTTACTGAAGTTGGAGCAGCTCCTTCATATCTGCTGCGCAACTGGTCACCGTTTAATTTTCGGTTTAACTCTCTTAAATCAGATTCTATGTTAACAATGCTTGTATAAACTTCCTGAGGCAGAGATGCTGATTCGATTACTGCTTTTTTAAGATAGTCAATATTACCAACAAGCTCCCGCCGGAATGCATCTGCACCTGTGATTGCTCTTGTCAGCTCTGCAACTTTTATATTAAATCTGTCGAGGGCATTTTTATCTTCAACAGGAAGTGAAACTATATTCAACGGCTTGCAGATAAATTCCTGCTTGCCGGTAAGTTCACTGAACTTTCCATCTCTGAATTCAGATAGCGAAATAAAATATTTCCCCGGAACAACCATGTAACCTTTATCGGGTTCACTCCAGGGAACACTTTCATCAAAAGTAGTTAATGAAAGGGGAGTAAAGGCTGCGTATCTAAGATCCCATACTATTTTGTTTAATCCTTTATTTCTTGCAGTTTTTATTTTACGAACTACATTTCCTTGTTCATCTGTGATCGTAAATAAAAGAAAAGATTCGGGTTCTTCCATTTCAGCTTTTAGAGTATCGTAACCAGGATATTTTATGTTTTCACCTTTCTTTTGTTTTTCTTTTTCAGCATCTCTGCGTTTCTCTTTAAGAGTTTTATATTCATCTTTAATAAAAAATGTAAAAACTGCTCCGAACTCCGGATTCCGTGCTGAGTAAAAACCTGCACCCTGAAAGCCAACTCCTTTAAATCCGAATGGATTTGCAGGAATAAACATCAAAGCATCTTTAACCGGAAAAATCTCTGCATCTTTTTTTAATGTTTCAGTCGTCAGATATCTAAGCGGAGAATAATTATCAAGAATATATACACCTCTCCCGAATGTTGAAACAACCAAGTCGTTTTCTCGTCTTTGAATATCAAGATCTATAACACAAGCCGGAGGAATTCCGTTTTTTAATTGAATCCATTCTTCACCGCCGTTATTTGTGAAATAAACTCCGAATTGAGTTCCAATGAAAAGAAGATTTTTATCAACGTGATCTTCGGCAATTGAATATGTGCTTCCTCGCTCCGGAAGATTTGAATTTAAGGAGAACCAGCTTTTACCGCCGTCGGTTGTTTTGTAAAGCAAAGGCCTGTAATCTCCTCCAATCATATTATGACAGGCAGCATAAGCAGCAAGCTTATCATACCTTGAAGCAATTATTTGATGAACTCTTGCGTATTCAGGTAATCCCGGCACAGATGATTTATTCCAGGTTTTGCCACCATCAGTTGTGAAATGAATTAATCCATCACCTGAACCAACAAACAAAATGTTTTCATCAATATTAGATTCTGCAATGGTAACAATCTGTGCCATCAAACTTTTTCTTGTAAGCTGATCTATGCTCCAGCTTTGACCCATAAGTCTTGCCAATTCTTTTGGAACTCCACGTGTTAGATCGGGGCTAATCTCAACCCAGGTGCTTCCTCTGTCATCAGATCGCAAAAGTTTATTGCCTCCGAAATACAATCTTTTATTATCGTGCTGAGAAATCAGTAATGCAGCATCCCAGTCAAAGCGGTAAGCCGTATCAGCAAAGTCCTGTGGTTTGATAAACAGATTTTCACCGCTTTTTTTATCGAACCTTACTAATCCACCATACTGTGATTGAGCATAAATTATATTCGGATCTTTCCAATCAACCTGAGTTTCAAAGCCATCACCTGAATTAGTAAAAAGCCAGTCCTGGTTTGTAATTCCGCTGGAATTGATTGTTCTTGAAGGACCCATCAGGCTGTTATTGTCTTGTGTACCTATATAAACATTGTAAAAGGGTTCGGCGTTATCAGTGGATACTTTATAAATCTCAGTAATTGGCAGGTTAGCTTTAAAGTCCCAGTTCTTACCTCTATCGAATGATTCATAAACACCGCCATCGCATCCGGCGAGAAGATGTTTATTATTCTTTGGATTAATCCAGAGAGCATGATTATCGACGTGTTTTAAGTTATCTCCAAGATTACTCCAGGTTTTTCCGCCGTCATTTGTAACCTGTATAAAAACATCATCGCTGTAAACCCTGTCTGCTTCTATCGGATCGCAATATAATTTTTGAAAATAAAATGCATACGAAGAAATATAACTGTTTTGCTTTGTCCAGCTAGCACCTCTGTCTGTGCTGCGATAAACACCTTTGTCCTTTTCGGTGGCCTCAATAATTGCATAAATATAATCGGGATTTGCCGGTGAAACTGAGATGCCAATTCTTCCAACATCTTCAGATGGTAATCCCTTTGTCAGCTTTTCCCAAGTTACACCGTTATCAAGGCTTCTGTAAATTCCGCTTTCAGGTCCACCGTAAACTCCGGTGTATAAATTTCTCATTCTTTGATAAGCGACAGCATAGAGAATGTTATTGAAACGCGGATCCATATGAACTTCTATGCATCCGGTATTTTCACTGATGAATAAAACTCTTTCCCAGGATTTTCCACCGTCTGTGGTTTTAAAAATTCCTCTTTCACCACCGGGATTCCGGAGAGAACCGATTGCAGCCACATAAACTATATTCGGATTTTTTGGATCAATAGAAATTCCTCCAATATGCTCTGAGGTTTTCAGCCCCATATTTTTCCAGCTTTTTCCACCATCTTCACTTTTATAAATACCATCACCATAAATTACATTGTTCTGGCTGTTATTCTCGCCGGTTCCAGCCCACACCACATTTGGATTTGTCGGATCAATTTCAACAGCACCGATTGCGTATGATTTATTTCCGTCGAAAACAGGAGAGAACGTGATTCCGCTGTTTGTTGTTTTCCAGAGAGAGCCGTGTCCGGATGCCACAAAGTATTCACTGAAGTTGAAAGGATTAACTGCAATATCGATGATTCTTCCACCGGTTACTGCCGGGCCTATACTTCTGAACGATAGACCTGCAAGTGAAATATTTTTTAATGAATCGGGTTCAGAATTTATTTGTGCGCTTAAATCTGAAATTGAAATCAGCAGCACAACAAGTGCGAGTATTGAATGTCTTATTTTCATAATTAGTCCGATTGATTTATTTAATAAATATTTTACCAATTTTATTTATTAAGAAGGAAAGTAGTTTAATTCAAAATAAAAGATACCCTAAACGATTTTTGGTTAATCTTGTTTTGATTGTGATTAACGGATGAAATAAGTGTTGTTTGAATTATTATTTTTATTCGTTCAAAAAATAGACATTAAATATTATGAACTTCAACCGTGCTTTTTTTCAAAAGTACTTTTAAAGTTGTTATAATACGTTTTAATCCTTTATCCCTGAATAGTGAACTATATCCAGTAAACTATACAGAAAGATAAGAAACTCTTTGATTATTATTATTTAATATATTTTCTATATTATTTTGAGTTATGAAAAAATCATTTCTACTTTTTTTTGTCATCTTACTTTTTGATATCGGGTTATCTCAAACATTCAGAATCAGTGTTGTTAATCTGATTGAAACGAGCGCTGTGCTCTCATCACTCGAGGGAGAAAAGATTGTAAGGATTGATACTTCGAAAGGATTGGATAAATTTTATTAAAAGCAATAAACTAAACTGGAGTAATGTTTCGGCCTTAAAAGGATGGGAAGGACAGTCGGTAATTGATTATTATATTTATGCAACTCCCACAATGTTTCTAATTGATAAGAATAAAAGACTGATCGCACTGTTGAAGTCATTCGAAGAATTGAAATCAATATTAGAAATAGAATGATCATGATTAAAATCAGGGATTACTTCTTTTCACTGCTTCTTTTAACTTTATATAAATCAATTTTCTTGCTCCCATTTATATTATTTACAGCCCCTTCTCATTCTCAGGTTATTATTGAAGAGAGAACAATTAGTGATGGAGTGATCCATAAAATAATTATTAACCAGTTGGATACACTAGTCATTAACCTTCTGCAAATAGATATTAAAAACCCGGATTACTCTTTAATAACAGTAAAAGCTGATAACAAACTTAATGCGAAGGAAACGACCAGCTCTATGGTTGAAATGCTCAATGACTCCGGTTACCAGGTTATTGCCGCTTTAAATGCTGATTTCTTTGAGGCAGACGGTGAAGTGGTAAACAATATGATCAGCGAAGGAAAAATTATTAAAGCTGTGAAATTCACAGATTCACCCTTCAACTCATTTGTTAATTCACAGTTTGCCCTTTTGGGAAATGGAAAGCTGTTGATAGAGCAATTTGTTTTTTCGGGATTGCTGATTCTTCCTGGTAAAACAATTATTGAAATCGAAAGAGTTAATTCGAGAACTGATAGCAATTCTGTTACTCTGTATAATTCATTTCAGGGAAAAACGACGCCAATCCAGCCGGAGAATTGGCATGTTTACGAAAGAGAATTAATTCCCACAGGAAAAAGACTTGACACATTGCTTTTTATTCCGGGAAATGTTTTAAATAACCCTTCTGAAATTACGATTGGTAATGATGGGTTTATTCTATCATCAAATAACAAAATGGCCTGTTACCTTGAAAGAGAATTTAGAGAAGCTGATACTGTAAAAGTTTTATTAAAATTCATTCCTAATTATGGAAATATCATATCACTTGTCGGTGGTTGGCCTCAATTAGTTAAAAATGGAATAAACCTCATCTCTGCAGACAGCACTATTGAAGGGATAATACCTAACTTTGCTTTTAGAAGGCACCCGCGAACAGGAATAGGTTTTTCTGAAGACAGCACTAAAATTTATTTCATAACCGTTGACGGCAGACAGCAATCAAGCAGGGGAATGACACTTGTTGAATTTGCTGACTTGATGATTGAGGAAGGTATTTACCATGGCTTGAATCTTGACGGCGGCGGTTCAACAACTATGATAATCGATGGCGAAGTTGTAAATAATCCTTCTGATTTTATAGGCGAGAGAAAAGTTGGTAATTGTATTGCAGTTATTCGGAGAAAGTTTTAACTGACAAAAATTTAATCATTCAACCTTCTGAAGACCCGCTAATATTTTACCCCAGAATTAAATTTAGCTCAAAAAAAAACTCACTTGTTTTTCCAAATCAGGAGTTTTTTTTTACGCAAATAACTAATTGCCTGAGATGGTTGTTACTATTCCTGTTCCGCTGTTGATCTAAAGAACGAGTGACTTCGATGAAGAATAAAAATTAATAATCCAGTCTGCAGAGTTTATCACTGATGTTGAATCTATTGATTTGCTGGGAACAAGAAACATATCAACTTTCACTCCGCTGTGTTGAGTAATAAAATTGTTTCCTCCGTTGTTTAATGCAACCTGAATTGCCTGGGGACTATCGCTGTAATTTGCATTTGGATCAATCGAAATTGTGGCAAGCTTTCCAAAAACTTTACCAAGCACATTTGAGGCAGTTGTATCTTTTACAAGTCCCAGCATTGTATTAAAATTTATAGGGGACTTAACCGGACCCGCGGCAAAAACAGGAACATAAAACTCATTACTTTGCTTCTGATCTGATTGTACGATATAAACAAATGCATTATTCGTATTGAGCAGATCGATTTCACCATTGAGTGCAACATTCCAACCATAGACTGCAGAAATCTCTGCATCTGAAGAGAAATCCTGTTTTGCTTTCTGTAGAACTTCATTCATTTTTTCTTTAGCTGTGATTTTACTGTCAATTACTCCTCCCGTTGGATCTTCTTCATTGCAGGATGAAGCAATGAAAACACATAAAGATAATAGCAAAATTATTTTCTTCATTAAATTCTCCTTAAAATTTATATGATAAAACTAAACAGAATTGATGAAAAATTCTCAGAATCGTGAAATAATTTATCTGGCAAAAAATTATGCTGCGGTTAATGCAATTAATTATTTCAGGAATTAAATTTATTCCCAATATTTTTCAATTGTATAATAGAATTATCTATGAAACGCAATGCTTACAGAATTGACAAAGCAGGTTCAATCAGTAGACTGAAAAATGTTACTGAGGCATTACCCGAACCTGCCGATGATGAAGTAACTGTCCGGGTTAAAGCAATTGGATTGAACTTTGCAGACCTATTTGCAATCAAGGGACTTTATTCTGCAACCCCAAAGCAAAGTTTTGTGCCAGGGCTCGAATACGCCGGTATTATCCATGCAAAAGGGAAAAATGTGAATGAGTTTGATGTTGGTCAGAGTGTTGCAGGGGTTATTCGGTTCGGTGCATATACTGACTTTCTGAATATTAATAAGAATTATATAATTCCTTTACCTGAAACATGGACCTTTGAGGAAGGCGCTGCTTTTATTGTTCAATCTCTAACTGCTTATTATGCCTTATTTGAGCTCGGGAATCTCAAACCGGGAGATACAGTTCTTATCCACAGCGCTGCAGGAGGAGTTGGACTTTATGCAAACCGGATAGCAAAAAAATTTGATGCATTTATAATTGGCACAGTTGGAAGCAATCGAAAAGTTGAATTACTTAAAAGAGAAGGTTACGATCAGGTAATAATTCGCGATAAAGAATTCGGCAAAAAACTTTCAGCGGCGTTGACTAACAGAAAATTAAATATAGTGCTTGAATGTATTGGCGGAAAAATATTCAAAGAAAGCTTTCGTAGTTTATCTCCCTCCGGAAGAATTATTGTATATGGTGCGGCACAATTTTCAAACCGCGGGAAACGGCCAAACTATTTAAAAATATTGCTTAAATATTTAAGCAGACCAAAGGTCGATCCGCTTTCACTATCAGATAAGAACAGGGGAGTGTTGGGATTTAATTTGATTTACCTATGGGAAAATCATGAATTGATGAAAGAACTTCTGCAAAAAATATTATCCTTAAACCTGCCGAAACCACTTTTAGGACAGGTCTACAACTATTCTGAACTAAAAAATGCTCTGGCAAAATTTCAGTCCGGCGAAACCACAGGAAAAGTTGTGGTGAAAGTTTGAGATTCCGCCGGTGCTGAAATCATATAAAAGTTTTTAAGCTACTTCATCAAAATCATTTTTCTGGTTTCAATATAATTTCCGGCTTTCAATTGATAGAAATAAACTCCGGATGCCGGATTCCTGATATTGGATTCTGGTCTGAATTCAATTTCATAATTACCTGCTGGCTTTTCTTCATTAACTAATGTTGCAACTTCATTTCCTAAAACATCATAAACTTTCAAAATTACTTTTGACGTTTGACCTTTGACGTTTATTGGAATACTATAGCGAATCTTGGTTGATGGTTTAAATGGATTTGGATAGTTCTGCATTAACGCGAATTCTGTTGGAAGTTGCTGTTCATCTTCTACATCTGTTATAATAATATTAAAGCTAAAAGCTTCTGACCAGGGTCCGACTCCGCCATTTGTAGCAGTTCGGACTCGCCAGTAGTACATTGAATCAGAAAATAATATTCCGGCCGGCACCTGAAATGTTTTTTGAGGTACAACCTGATATAGAAGCGAATTTGT
>JACAFB010000005.1 GCA_013388545.1 Ignavibacteriaceae bacterium | reverse complement strand
ATCGGCATTTTGCTTTTTGGTTCACCGCCGCCAAGATGGATTACAGGATCTCCTTTTTCTTTTAGTATCGCAAATTTTTCATTAAGCTTTAATGTAGGAGAGGCTTTTATTGATTTTGCTATAAGACTGAGACTCATGAAGAACCTCTGATTGTGTGAATAATAAAAATTAACACTTGAAAATTATTTATGATGTTCAAGAGAAACAAGAATTTATTAGCTTGTAATGAAAAAAGCTGTGATTATTTTTCAGAAATTTTCAGCTTTACTATTTTCTTAGAAATAGGCAGCAGAGTGCATAATTCCTCTAAAGTGAAGTGAAATTGAAAGAATTACTTCAAATTATAAATTGAAATTCTGAAAAGTAATTGAGGAATAAAAAGCAGGAAAAAGGATTATTTAAAGCTTTTTAATCATTCTTAGTGCTCATTAAAATATTCAGAGGCGAAGAAAGGTGCTTATTCTTCCTGAATTGAAAATATTATGCGGCTCTTAAAGCTTTTACAATATTTAACCTGGCTGCACGAACTGCAGGTAAGAATCCTCCGAGTATTCCCATTACTACAGCAAAAATCAATGAGCTAACGATAATTGAAGGTTCAAGTGCGAATGAAAATTCAAGCTCAGAAAAAGATCCGAAATTTAAAGTTGATACTTTGAAAAACGACAATAAAGAAGCGAGAATAATTCCCACTAACCAGCCAATGACGGATATCAGAAGTGACTCAGCCATAAATGCGAACAGGATGCTTCGGCGTTTGAATCCAAGTGCCCTAAGTGTACCAATTTCAACTGTACGGTTAGCAACCGCAGCATACATCGTAATCATTGCACCGATGATTGCACCGAAACTGAATATGATTGTTATGAATATTCCAAGAATTCGGATGAAAGTAGCCATAGCTTCTGATTGTTCTTCAAAAAATTTCTGTTCAATTTTTGGCTCGTGCTGCTTAAGTCTTTTATCAACATCGAAGGCTCTTTTAAAGCTTTCCCAATTACTCATATTGTCAAGTCTCAGAGTTACCGAAGAAACGGTATTGCCTCTGTTAAAAGAGCTTAAAAGCTGATCAGCATCACCCCACATTTCGGAATCGAATCCACTTCCACCGCTGTCGAAAGTACCAACTATTTTCCAATCATCGCCAGCAAACTTTACAATGTCACCAATCTTAGCTCCTTTAAATCTTTCATTTATTGATCTTCCGGCTATAAGCTCTTTGACTCCAAAATTGAACATTCTTCCTTCAATAATTTTAACCTGAGGTCTGAGTTCCTGAATAACCTGTCCAACGCCTCTTACAGTTACATTGCTCATACCGCCTTTTTCTCTTTCAAGATTTATAATAACTACCGGTTCGTTTGATATCATTTGTTTGCCGTCAGAGTTGGTTGCGATATTTGGAAGCGTGCGGATAACATCCTGCACTTCTCCTTCAACAAGGCTTGATATTTCACCGTTTGCAGCTTTACGTATCACAATTACATTTTCTTTTGAACCAGTGGCAATCAGGGTTTTTTGAACACCATAAGCCATCATGAGTATAGCAGCAAAAACAAAAACCACCAGAGAAATTCCTATCAGGGTTATACCGGTGGTTAATTTTCTTGAGCCAAAATTCTTCAAAGTATATTTAAACGGAATTTTCATAAAAAAACTCTACCTTTTTCTATCCTACAAATCTGAAACCTTCGACAATCGAGGTTCTTAAAGCTTTTTGAATTGGGAAAACCGCTGCAATAATACCAATGAGCAAAGCTGCTGAAACCCCAAAAAATACTGTAATTGGTTCTACCTGGAATATTGGGAAAAATCCTTTCGGAATAAATGACTCAAAGCCCTGTATAATGGGGAATGCGAGAAAGAGACCGAGTCCGCCGCCCAGTGCTGAAATTAGAAGAGACTCGCCGCCAATTAATCCTGTAAGATGATACGTAGAGAATCCAAGAGTTTTGAATACTGCAAATTCACGTGTTCTTTCTCTTGCGGACATTATCATTGTATTTCCAAGAACGAGAAGAATGATTCCAATTATTACGAATGAAAGAACATTCATTGAAGTAATAATAGCACTTGTTGATTGCACAAACCCCTGCTGAAATGCTCTTTCGGTTTCAGTTTTAGTTTCGGCACGGGAGTTTTTGAATAGCGCATCTATTTGCTGAGATATTAAAGCCGACTGATTAGGGTCTTTTATTTTAACAATGTACCAGCCAACATCTCCAGCTCTTATCGGCTGTTCCTGCCGCATTCGCTCGTCTACATAAGCCCAATGGAACAGCATTTGTGTAGCATCAGTGGTTTTATCACGGGGTCTGTATATTCCGCGAATAACAAAATCCCATTTTCCCGGATAAATATCTCCCTCGATCGTCATCACATCACCAACTTTAAGATTGTATTGTTTGGCAATATCCTGACCAAGTATGCAGCTATTTCTTTCTGCTTTAAAACTTTCAAGTTCAGACTGCGTAATCAGAAATTCAGGGTACACATTAAAGATTGTTTCTGCATCAACTGCTAACCTTGCAAAGAACTGATTCTTGTCGATGTAAACTCCCTGAAACCAATTTGCCCATGAAACAGTTTCAACTCCGGGGATTGCTGCAATTTTGTCTCTATAAGCGTATGGTAAGGGAAATATAAATGAAACAGCTTGTCTTACTATCAGTCTGTTTGCTGCTGAAGCTTCAACGCCGGCATACCACGCAGTTACAACAGTTCTTAAAAGAACGAAAGCAATAACTGCAATCGAAATACCCAAAATTGTAAGTGTTGTTCGAAGTTTATGCCTCAGGGCATTCTTTAAAATTAATTTTAATACTTTCATAAGTGCTCCTAAACCAAATCGCCTTTTTCAAGATGGCGAATCTGTTTGGCTTTTTCTGCAGCGTGCGGATCGTGAGTTACCATAATGATTGTTTTTTTGAATTCACTGTTTAACCTTTCCATCAAAGTCAGAATTTCTGAAGCTGAGTTTTTATCAAGGTCACCGGTTGGTTCATCTGCAACCAGAATAACCGGGTCAGTTACGATTGCTCTTGCGATTGCAACTCGCTGCTCCTGACCTCCTGAAAGCTGCTTTGGATAGTGGTACATTCGTTCGCCAAGTCCGACTAAAGTTAGAGCAGTTTCCACTTGTTTTTTTCGCTGTGATTTAGACAGTTTTGTCAGCAGTAAAGGAAGCTCGACATTTTCAAATGCAGTCAGAACAGGAATCAGATTATAGAACTGAAAAATAAATCCGACACTATTTGCTCTCCATTTTGCAAGGGCTGATTCACCAAGTTTTGAAATATCGGTACCTGCAACAATTACATTCCCTTTTGACGGTTTGTCGATGCCCGCAATCAGGTTTAACAAAGTTGTTTTTCCCGAACCCGAGGGCCCCATCAGAGCCAGAAAATCTCCTTCCTGAACTTCAATTGATATGTTATTCAGGACAGGAATCTCAAGGCTGTCCCTCCAATATGATTTAGAAACATTCTGAACACTTATAATTGCTGACATCTGTACTCCGATATTTTTTCCAAATTCTAATCTGATATTTTAACTTTAATTCCATCCTGAACTTTATCGGTCAGGGAATCAATTATCTGATCGCCGCTTCTTAATCCACTTAGAATCTCAACGTAAGTATCAAATCTCTGTCCGATGGTTACTTCGAATTTTCTGGCTGATCCCTCGACTACTTTAAAGATAAAGTATTTTCCATTTTCCTGACAAATTGAATTTACAGGAATTACGAGCAAAGGCTTTTGGTTGATAATTGAAGTATCTACTGGTTCGGTAAAGAAAGAAACTTTTGCACTCATTTCCGGAAGAACACGTGAATCATATTCTTTAAAGCCGACTTTAACCATAACAGTTGCCTTCGATCGGTCTGCTGTGGGTACAATCTTAAAGACAAATCCCTGGTAACTTTTTTCAGGGTACGCATCCAGGATTATTTCACAATCCTGGTTAACCAGTATTCTTTCAATATTTGATTCAGATACATCCGCTTCAACGAGCAGCGAATTCATATCAGCAATTGTAACAACAGCGCCGCGGATATTTGTACCAGCACCAAGCGGGGCAACAACTTCACCAACTTCTGCATTTTTTGTAAGGACAGTTCCGTCAAAAGGTGCACGGATAAAAGTATTTTCAAGTGCAACTTCAATTTGTTTAATGCGTGCTTTAGCAAGCTCTACGGCGGCGAGTGATCTTTTGTAGTTGGCTTCTGCCTGATCAAAAATCTGTTTTGATGTTAATCCTTTTGCAAGTAGTTCTTTCTCGCGCAAATAAACATTTTCAGCATTGATTAAGTCTGCTTCATTAAGCTTAAGGTTGGCTTTTGCTTCTTCAAGCTGAGCTTTAATGTCATCATTTTCTATCTGGCCGATAACCTGGTTTTTCTTGACTTTATCTCCCTCAACTACTCCAAGATACACAAGCCGTCCTGTTCCTTTTGAAGCAATTGAAGCTTTGCGTTGAGCAACTACGTAACCGCTTGCTGTTAAAGATGAAGCAGTTTGACCGGGTTTCTGTAATACTGCAGTGGTTAATTTTACGGATACCGATGAAGAAAAAACAAAATTATAAATCAGATAAATTGCAACCAGTAGAATGAAAATAATTACTATTCCAACAAATAACTTTTTCCTGCCCGGATTTAAATCTTCCTTGTTCGATCTGTCGATCCTTAATGAGGATAGATCAGCATTTCGTGTTTCCATTTTTCTTTATTTTTTTGATTGTTAAAATATAAAACAGCTCACACTGAACAAAAGTTCACCCTAAAAATCCGGTAAAAAAAAGATAAGTGGATCATTTCATTGATAAACGGAAAGCCAATTAAAAATTTTTGAAATTTATTCTTCAAGCGTGCTGAGATTTCCCGGGTCCAATCCTAAAGCCCTTGCTTTAAGCACTCTTCTCATAATTTTTCCACTACGGGTTTTGGGAAGGGTATCCACAATTTCAATGTGTTCCGGTTTTGCTATAGGTCCAACTTCATGACCAACATGCAGACGAAGTTCCTCAACCAGCTTATCTGATTTTTCATATCCGCTTTTCAAAAGCACATAACAATGGATCGCATTACCTTTTATCTCGTGCGGAAGTCCAATTGCCGCTGCTTCTGCAACTGCCTGATGACTTACAAGAGCGCTTTCAATCTCAGCAGTTCCAAGCCGATACCCCGAAACTTTAATAACATCATCCACTCTTCCAATTATCCAGAAATACCCGTCTTCATCTTTTCTTGCCGAATCACCGGTTAAGTACATTCCCTGGTATTTGCTCCAATATTGACTTACATATCTGTCAGGGTCATTCCAGATGGTTCTTAACATCGAAGGCCATGGAGTTTTGATAACCAGATAACCTTCTTCATTTGGTTTAACCGGATTTCCATTCTCATCAACAACATCAGCAATAATACCGGGAAAAGGTTTCGTTCCTGAACCGGGTTTTAATGGAGTGCACGGCATTGGAGTAATCATAAATGCACCGGTTTCAGTCTGCCACCAGGTATCCATAATAGGGCATTTTTCTCTTCCTATTACTTTATAATACCATTTCCACGCTTCAGGATTGATAGGTTCACCAACGCTCCCAAGTAATCTTAAAGACGACAGATTATATCTGTTTGGCCATGCATCGCCAAATCTCATTAATCCCCTGATGGCAGTTGGTGCAGTGTATAAAATATTAATACCGTACTTCTCAATCATTTGCCACCATCTGTGAGGATATGGATAAGTTGGCGCACCTTCATACATAAACGAAGTTGTGCCGTTTAAAAGCGGACCATAAACAATGTAGCTGTGACCGGTGATCCAACCGGGATCTGCAGCACACCAGTAACGGTCTTCTTCATGGATATCAAAAACATATTTAAGTGTTGTATAAGTACCAACCATGTATCCGCCGTGAGTATGCAGGATAGCCTTTGGTTTACCGGTTGTACCGGAAGTATAAAGCAGGAATAAAGGATCTTCTGCATCGACAACTTCAAGGCAGTCGTTAGTGCTGGCAATAGGGAGATTAATTAATTCGTGATACCACATATCTCGTCCGAATTCCATATTTACCTGATGTCCGGTTCTTTTAACAACGAGAACACTTTCAACTGTAGCTGCTCTTTGCAAAGCTTCGTCTGCAATTTTTTTCAATTCAACAATTTTTCCTCTTTGATAGGCGCCATCAGAAACTATTAGCACTTTGGATTGGCTGTCTTCTAATCTTTCGTGAAGAGCTTCAACAGAAAAGCCGCCATAAACTACTGAATGGATTGCCCCAATCCGCGCGCAAGCGAGCATACCAATCATTAATTCAGGAACTCTGCCCATGTAAAGTGTAACGCGATCTCCTTTTTTTACTCCGAGGCTCTTTAAAACATTTGAAAACTTGCAAGTTTCTCTCTGAAGTGCATAATATGAATACGACCTGAACTCACCGTTTTCTCCTTCCCAGATGAGCGCAAGTTTATTTCGGCGTGCGGTTGCAATGTGAACATCAAGACAGTTGTAGGCTATATTTGTTTTGGCCCCTGTGAACCATTGATAAAACGGTTTATTTGAATCATCGAGAACTTTTTCCCATTTCTTATGCCAGTAAAGATTTTGTGCTTCTTTTTCCCAGAATCCAATCGGATCTTTTTCTGCAAAATTATAAAGGCTCTCACATTTAGCATGAGCATAATCCATTATTTCTTTAGTGGGATAATAAACCTCACCAGAAAGCTTATTTTCAGCCATAAAAAGCTCCGTTTATTTTGGTTTGAAATTATAATTTGAATTGGGTGCGAAGTTAAATCATCAGTTTGATATAAACAAACTCGAGCTTAAAACGATTTTAATGATGGTTTAATCTTTCACTTAAGCCTGGAAATCAGATATTCCGGTATGGAACCAATTAAATACCGTTATACAACAAAAGATATTTCGAACTATTTCCTGGGAAATTTTTTCTTTAATGCTTCGTGAACTACAGGAGGAACAAAATTGCTAACATCTGCATGCAGTGAAGCGAGATTTCTAATTACTGTTGAATTAAGATAAGTATATCTTTCATGCGGCATTAAAAAAATGGTTGTGATATCACCTGATAATTTTCTGTTCATCAGAGCCATCTGAAATTCAAATTCAAAGTCACTTATCTGCCGCAATCCTCTGATTATTGCACGTGCACCTACTTGTTTGGCATGTTCGACAAGCAAACCATCAAATGAATCGATTAAGACTTTAGAGTCAAACTCTTTCAAAGATTCTTTTAGCATTTCTATTCGCTCTTCCATGCTGAACAAAGGCTGCTTTGAGGGATTAACAGCTACTGTAACAACTACTTCGTCGAAAAGATCAACCGCTCGTCTGACAATATCTATATGTCCGTATGTCACGGGATCGAAAGTACCTGGATAAATTACTTTTTTCATAATCAGTTTTTTTTGTTGTCTTAAAAATATTAAATCTGGCTGATGAAAAGAAAGCTCAATTATTCGTTATTTCGTAAAGGCAGGCATCACCAATAACTTTAAATGGTTCAACTTTAAAGTTTGAAACATCTTTTTCTTTTGTCTGAATAGATCTTTCTATGATGATGAATCCATTTTCAGCAAGAAAATTATTTTTAAGTAAATTTTTAACGACTTCATAAATGTCATCTTTAAAGAAAGGAGGATCTGCAAGTATTAAATCATACTTTTTACCTCTGAAATTATCGCAAAACGTTAAAGCTTTTTCCTGATAAACTGTGGTTTTCTCCTTCAGGTTGAGTGATAATATATTTTCTTCAAGCTTTTTTCTTATTTGAAAATTTTTCTCCACAAAATCTGTATGATGCGCTCCCCGGCTGAGGCATTCAAGGCCAAGGGAACCTGAGCCTGAATACAAATCCAGAACTTCGATATCTTTAAAATCAACTTTGTTGTTAAGAATATTGAATAGTGTTTCTCTGACTCTGTCTGTAGTTGGTCTGATCAAATCTGATTGGGGAACTGAAATGAACCTGCCTTTAAATTCTCCCGATATAATTCTAAGTCGCATTGAATAATTTTTCCCGGAAAATTAAGCGAGCCTGTATGCAATTCCTGCAGCAGCAGCGAATGAGTTGTTCTTCTGCACATACAAGGGATTTTTCAGTAAATTCAAATCGGGTTTAATTTTTTCAAAAGGATTAAAAATCTGGAAATGTATCCCAAGTGCAGAAGTGAGATGATAAATTGTTGTTTCGCTCACATCTTCGCCGCTTACGAATGCCGCATCGATCGAATTTTTATTTATGTTCAAGCCCGCCCCGGATGTCAGTTCACCTGTTAAAAGTGAAGGTACTTCACTGAAATTATCTATCGGGATTATTCTGAAATAGAATGGTTTGCGATTGAAAGATAAAAGCACAGAAACGAATTTGCTGCTCAGAAAAATATTTAGTATCAAGCCTCGTAAAATAAAAATGCTATTCACCGATAAGGCACGTTCTGAAGCAAAATGAAGATTATCAATAAATCCTAACTTTAGATTATTCTGTTTGCAGAATTTTTCAAACAGACTTATCCATTTTCTTTCTATGCCAACCACAATCGCAGTGTTTTTCCCGATCATGTTATTCTTTTCAACTTCGATATACTGGATAGAGAAGTTTTCAACATCAGCCATTGGATAGAGAACTGAAAATTCCCATCTGAATTCTTCAATCAAATCCCGATGAAGAAGTGTATTATCATAAGGGACCTGCATCGAATAAAATAATTCAAAGGGCAGTGCAAAGGACAATGATTTGCTGTGAAGAGGTGACTTGAAAGTAATCTCATTATATGCACTTTGCAAAGTTGAGATGATTTTTGTTTCCCTGTCAGTTTTCAGGTTAAGCTGTTCTTCAAAATATGCCTCATCAATTTTATCAAGACAGAATTTTTCATTTTTATATCCAATTTCTACAAGTTGGATTTTTGAATTTGAAACTGAAATTCCTGTTTGATTTTCGAATGGCTTCATATTTTATTCCCAGGAAACAACATTTTTCAGGGCATCGTCTGATAGGCTGCCAACCGAGCCATAACCATCGGGGTCATTCAAGTAATATTTTGATCCAATAATTTTTTTCTGAATGACTCTAACAGTTTTTCCCGATTGATTTTTTATTGTATCTCCTGTCTCGGTTGTATCTACCAGCAAAATATATCTCTGAAATGATTTTGGAGTTCGAAACAGACTATCGGGGCTGAAGATTCCGTTTGATAGCTTTTTAAATGGACTTAGTGATTTTCCCGAAAGTGAATCCGTCTTTTTCATTAAGTCCGTTACGTACCGGTCAGTTTTTATAAATTTTATTAACGAATCAAGATTATCTGTAAAGCGGGAATATTTTTTTTGAAAAAGTACCTGAGCCTGCCTGATATTTTCCATTCTCAGCCTTGATTCTCTTTTATAATATTTTTCTCTCTCAATAATATTTTTAGGATCAATAATAACAACCTTAATGAGCAATATAGAAAGAATGGCTATAACCAGGTAAAGTAATAAATGAATAATACGGGGATTTAATTTTGTCAATGGCTTCAAGATTTATCCTGATGTACTCATTTTACAGTTAAATACTTGCTGATTGTCTTTAATTTCGACTCACCTATTCCTTTAACTTCTAAGAGTTCTTTTAAGCTTTTGAATCTGCCAAGTTTGTTTCTTAGCTCAATAATTCTTTGAGCAGTTTTTTCACCAATGCCCGGAATATTCACTAGTTCATCCTTTGATGCAGTATTAATGTTAATGCTTTTTCCCGGCGGAAGATTTGATTTCTTGTCTTTTTTATAATCGATTTTTTCTAAAGCAAGAACCTGCTGTTTTATTTCTTTATCTTTTTTTGAACCAGCTTCTATATCAAGTATAGCAAGTTTTTTCTCTGAAGTGCCTGAAGGAGTTTCCTGGTTCATTTTTGATTTCAACTCTTTACTGCCGCTTAGCAAGTAATTAAAACCAAAACCTGCTGAAAAAACAATCAGCAAAAAAATAATGACTTTTATTTCGGTTTCGGTGAAACCAATTTTTTGTGAAATTCTTTTAAGCATTTATCGATAAACAGCTGGTCAATTTAAAGACCAAATTTTTTGAAGAAACCGCCTTCAATATTTTCTTTGTTTATTTTCACATTAGGCATTTCAGAAAGCTGCTTCAGCAATTCTTTTTCTTTCTGATTTATTTTTTTTGGTACAACAATATTTACCCGAACAATCTGATCGCCCGAACCCAAACGGTTAAGATGCTTTATTCCCTTGTCCTTCATTTTAAGCAGTTTGCCCGAAGGTGTTCCGGGGTCAATCTGAAGTTTTGCTTTTCCTGTAATGGTCGGAACTTCAACTTCTGCTCCGAGCACTGCATCGGGGTATGAAATGTAAAGATCGTAAATGATATTATCCTCTTCACGGATAAAATATTCGTGTTCAATTTCTTCAAATACTACGATTATATCTCCGCTGCTTCCTCCTCTTTTTCCTGCATTTCCCTCATTTCTCAAAGTCATATAACTTCCCTGGTGAACTCCGGGAGGAACATCTATTTTTATTGTCACTTCATCAGAAACTCTTCCGTCGCCCGAACAAGCTCTGCAGGGCTTATCAATTACGTTTCCTTCTCCTCCGCAATTACTGCAGGTAGAAATATTAACAAACTGTCCAAACACTGATCTTGATATTGTTTTGACCTCACCAGATCCCTGACATACAGAACAGGTTTTTACAGATGTTCCTGATTCTGCACCCGAGCCGTCGCAGCTTTCGCATTTAACAAACTTTTTTATCTTAATTTTTTTTGATACGCCTGCAGCAATTTCTTCAAGTGAAAGCTTAAGGTTAACACGCAGATCAGCTCCTGGTGTACCTGCTGAACGTCGTTTTGTTCTTCCCCGGGTGCCTGTCCCAAAAAAATCATCAAAAATTGATGAGCCGCTGAAAATATCGGAGAAGTGAGAAAAAATATCGTTGATATCTGAAAATCCGGGCGATCCAAATCCGCTTCCCCGAACACCTTCATGACCGAACCGGTCATAACGCGCACGCTTATCGTCATCGTTTAATATTTCGTAAGCCTCGGCTGCTTCTTTAAATTTTTCTTCTGCACTTTTATCATCAGGATTCCTGTCAGGATGATATTGCATTGCAAGCTTGCGGTAAGCTTTTTTCAAATCTTCTTTGCTTGCGTTTCTGTCAACACCGAGCACTTCATAATAATCTTTTTTTGCCATAAGCATTAATCCGAGTTATCTGATTCAATAGGATTTATTGTTTGATCATTAGCCGATAACTCGTGTGAATCTTCGCTAACAATTACTTTTGAATGCCTTATGACCCGATCTTTATATATATAACCGCTTTGAATTTCATCGAGCACAGTATTGGGCAGGATTCCTTCAGCCTTTCTTTGCATCAATGCTTCGTGATATTCAACGTCAAATGGTTTGCCGATCGCTTCAATCTTTTTCACACCTTGTTCATCAAGCAGCTTCATAAGCTTATCGTAAATTAGTTTTACTCCTTCTGTTACCGAGTTAATATCTTTTGCAGAGCCGACATGCTGAAGTGATCTTTCAAAATCATCAATAACAGGAAGAAGACGGGTTATAAAATTCTCCGCTGCATATTTAATCAAATTCAGCTGCTCGTTTTCAACTCTTCTTTTGTAGTTCTCAAATTCTGCTGCCTTACGAAGAAATTTATCTTTTAATTCTGCGATTTCATTTTCAAGCTCAGAGATCTTAGTCTTCAGGAAAATTGATTCATCAACAACTTCTTGGTTTACTTTGTCAGTATCTTCCTGATTTTCATCTATTGAATTAAGCTCTTCATCTTTTTTAATTGAGTCTTCACTCATTAATCTTTGTCTCCTTATTTTACTCTTTTATTAGTCAACAATTCAGAAATTATTTTTGAAATGTAATCTACTATTGCAATTATTTTGGAATATTCCATTCTTTTAGGCCCAACAACTCCAAGAGTTCCGGTAACATCTCCAAATTTATATTCTTTTGTTATAAAGCTGTAATCGCTCAACTTAGTATCATAATTTTCGCTTCCGATAGATATAAATATCTGGTTGCCCGAAGCTTCAGTTGATTTTTCAAGAATATGAATGATAACATCCTTATCTTCAACAAGCTCAATTATGCTTTGGAATCTTTCAGGATTTTCAAACTCTGGCTGCTTGATAACATTTTTTGTACCGCTAATCAAAAGCCTGTTCGAGGTTTTAGTTTCCATAAAAATATCATTAGCCGAATCAATAAACATCCGTATTATCGGCTGCTGATCAATTGAAAGATCGCCCAGGCGCTGAGGAATAGTTTTTCTTATTTCGCGTAGTGTTAATCCTGATAATCTTTCATTCAGTAATGACTGAACAGATTCAAGCTGTGAGTTTTTTATTTCGCTTTTGTATTCAAGTGTAAGGGTTTTCAGTGGTCCGGACTTAATGCTCATAACAATAAGCAGCCTTGTCGATGAAAGAAGCACAAGCTGAATTCGTTCAAGAATACCTGAATCAAAATTAGGGTATTTAACACAAGCCAGCTGATGTGTGATATCACTTAATATTTCAGATGCAATTCTAAGTATATCATCGGGGTCTGAAGTTGTTGCCTCAAGCCTGTTATTGATTAGTTCCCGCTGTGCCGGGCTGATGTTGGTCAATTCCATTAATGAATTAACATAAAAACGGTAGCCTTTATCGGTTGGCACTCTGCCTGCCGAAGTATGTGGATGATTAACATAACCGCTCTCTTCAAGATCAGCCATTACATTTCTTACCGTGGCAGGAGAGAATCCTATTTCGTACTTTTTAGAAATATTCCTTGAGCCAACAGGAGCAGCAGTAAGAATAAATTGCTGCACTATTGATTTAAGTACGCTTTTTTCTCGTTCGTTAAGTTCATTGTTAATCATTTATCAGTCATTCATTATTTTATACAAATATATCAATTTTTGGAAAAATTATCTCCGAATTAAGATGGTATTAGAGTGGTAATTAATCATTAAGTTAATAATTGATTAAATGAAAGGTGAGAGTAACTCTGAGCTTTTAATAATATTTCAGTTAATTGGCAGCCTTTTAAAGCATTAAACCTCAAGATAAATTTCCACACCAAAGCTAACTGTATGATAAAAATCTCTGAATGCTTGAAATAATTGCTGATTAAGTTTTTATATTATTACTGGATTATTTTTGATTTAATTAACCGGAGATCATTTTTTGAGCGAAACCTATAAAAATTCAGGCGTTGATATTGAAGCCGGAGATGAGGCTGTTAAAAAAATTAAAGATTACGCCAGGTCAACTTTTAATAAAAATGTTTTATCTGATATTGGTTTATTCGGGGGATTTTATGAACTCGATCTGAGCGGCTATAAAAATCCGGTATTAGTCTCTAGTGTTGATGGTGTAGGCACAAAACTAAAAGTCGCAATTTCTATGGGCAGGCATAGCTCAATTGGACAGGATCTTGTAAATCATTGTGTTAACGATATAGCTGTATGTGGTGCTAAACCTTTGTTCTTTCTTGATTACCTGGCTTTCGGGAGATTGAAACCTGAAATTGCTTCCGATATTGTTAAAGGTTTCTCAGTCGCCTGCAAAGAGAATGGTTGTGTCCTGATTGGCGGTGAAACTGCTGAAATGCCCGGGCTATATGATGAAAGCGATTATGATTTATCCGGAACAATTGTAGGTATTGTAGATAAATCAAAGGTAATTAAAGGTGATAAAATCTCTAAAGGTGATATTCTTATAGGCTTTAAATCAAACGGATTGCATACGAACGGATATTCACTTGCGAGAAAAGTATTGCTCGAGTCCTTTAAGCTTAACGAACAACCGGCGGGTCTGAAACAAACGCTGGGTGAAGAATTACTTAGCATTCACAAGTCGTACCTGAAGCTCATTGAATTGTTGATATCAAGGCTCGAGATTAAAGGATTTTCGCACATTACCGGCGGCGGAATAGTTGGCAACACGAACAGAATATTACCCGAAGAAAGGAAATTAAAAATTGACTGGAATTCCTGGGAGGTGCCCGAAATATTTAAATTGATTCAACGAACCGGGAAAATAGAAAATGAGGAAATGAAGAAAGTATTTAATCTTGGGATCGGTTTAATTGCAATTGCATCGCCTGAAATAGCTGATGAAACTTTGAGGCTTGCTTCCACATTAAATGAAGAAGGAATTTTAATCGGTGAAGTATTATAAAAAGATCAAATCCATAATCTTACTTCTGCCTGTATTGTTTCAACTAAGCTGTGGTGAAGGGATAACTCCTGAACCTGAAACAACTCAAAAACCCGGTTTCAGCGGGAAAATAACTTTTATCGGAGCCTGGCCTGACAGCATTACCAGAACTCACCTGGTTGTATTTAAGAATCTTCTGCAGTCTCCGGGTGATTTCAATATATTGAATTTAAAGTTTGTCGGACCAGAAATTCCATACGGAATAAGTGAAATAAATTATAACTCTCTTGATACTGCATTCATCCAGATAACTTCTGGTGAATATGCATATGTTTGTGTTGCTCAATCAAAAACCATTGATCTATCATTGAATCGAATTGACTGGACTGTTGCCGGGGTTTATTATGCTAATGGTGATACTACTAAGCCGGGGACTCTGGTTATTCCTGAAAATACTCTGGTAACTAATATTGACATAATTTGTGACTTTAATAATCCGCCCCCTCAACCTCCGGGCGGGAGATAATGGAGTTTTTATTTAAGATGTTTAAATTAAAAATTTCCGTGTATGTTATAACGCTACTCTTTTCACTTGTCACATTCAGCTTGTCTTTTGCACAGGGTTACTCAATTAGCGGTATTGTTAAAGACACACTCGGAGTTCCTATTCAAAATGTAAATGTGGTTAAGAAAGGAACTTTGCTTGGAACAACTACAAATCAATCGGGTTTTTTTGAATTTAAAAACACCAAACCCGGAATTTATACGCTCGAATTTTCCTTAATCGGGTTTCAAAAGTTAGTTTATGATAGTATTAAAGTTCAGAATAATTCTGTGTTTCTAAATGTAGTTTTAAGAGAAACCTTAATCAAAGCCGAACAGATAATAATAACAGCCGGCAGACATGAGGAAAAGATATCCGAGCTTACAATGTCGGCTGAGGTTATTTCATCCGATTTTCTTTCGAAGAAAAATCTTTTCAATGTTGAAAATGCACTGCGTTATGTTCCCGGCGTAAATATGACTGAAGATCAAATAAGTATAAGAGGATCAAGCGGATACAGCCGGGGTGCGGGTTCACGTGTGCTGCTTTTAATTGATGGAATTCCTTTTTATACAGGTGATACTGGTGAAACTATCTGGGAGATAATTCCAACTTCACAGCTTGAACGCATCGAAATAATCAAAGGTGCTGCAAGTTCTTTATATGGTTCAACTGCAATCGGCGGAGTTGTAAATGTTATAACAAAAAGAATTTCAGACCATTCTTTAACTTCTGTAAGTTCATTTTTAGGAATGTATGATAAGCCGCATTTCGACGAATGGGATTGGTCAGACAGAATGAGATTTTTCAATGGCTTGACTGTTTCCCATTCCAATCGCTTCAATGATTTTGGTTTTTCTGCATCACTTACACGTCTTGAGGATGATAGTTATAAGCAAAGTGGTTTTTCTAAAAAGTATATCACTTTCTTAAAAGCCGATTACGATTTCTCAACAACTTCTTCTTTATCGCTTTTTTTTAATTCGCTGAATAAAAGAGGAGGGAGTTTCCTTTATTGGAAAGATTCTAAAAATGCTTTGGTTCCTCCGGATGCAGACCAGGGACAGAGAACTGCTACAAACAGATATATGAGCGGATTGATTTATAAAAATCTGCTTGATCAAAAGTTTTTGTTAAACGTTAAAACAAGTTATTACCTGAACAAATGGAATGATGAATCAGAAGCAGGCAACAGGGCAACATCAAACCTTATTCGCTCTGAAGTTCAAATGGACTATTCATTCAACGATAAATCACTTTTGATTTCGGGTGTCGAAGCAATGCATGCAGACGTCCGATCTAATATTTTTGGTGACAGGAATGCTAACGGGTTTGGAATATATTCTCACTTCGAGCAGAAATTTTCTTTTCCTTTGATTGTAAATGCCGGCTTTAGATATGATTACAATAAGTTATCTTCGATAAAAGGATCAGGCGCAATTTCTCCCAAAGTCGGTTTGAATTATAAACTTAATCCTCAGCTTACTTTCAGAACATCATTCGGGCTTGGGTTCAGAGCGCCAACTTTAGCAGAAGCATTTACTTCAACTTCTACAAGTGGAATTACAGTTAAACCGAATCCGTTAATTTCTCCCGAAAAAAATCTTTCATTTGAAATTGGGGCTGATTGGAATTTCAAAGAAATAATTGGCGCCGAAATAAATTTCTTTAGCAATGAATTTTATGATTTGATCGAAGCGGGAATTGATCCCGCCGATGGACTGGTTATATTTAAAAATGTTACACGTGCAAGAATCCAGGGTTTTGAGCTCAGCTACAACTTCAGTCTTTTGAAATCTGATCTTTTATTTTCTGCGAACTACACTTATTTATATTCGCGGGATATTGATTTGAAAAGAGCTTTGAAGTACAGACCAAAGCATTCAATTTATTCAAGCATTGATTGGAAACTATTGAATGTCGATTTCGGAATTGATGCGCGTTATTGGAGCAGGGTAGAAGAGATTGACGAAGAATTGATTGATCTGGGTCTGGTTAAAGATGGTAAAAAAAGAACCGAGGTTATCGTATTTGATTTAAGGGTTGGTTATCAATTGCCATTCGCGGATTTTAATTCTAAAATATTATTAAATGCCGACAATATTTTTAACTACAATTATGTTGAACTAATTGGTAATTTAAAGCCCATAAGAAATTTTTCTTTGTCCATTGAATTTCAATTTTAATTTCAACCAAAGCATTTAACAAAATTCTGATTTTAATATGTTTATCGATACACACGCCCATTTATTCTACCCGAATTATGATGGAGAACTTGATGAAATAATTGAAAGGGCGAAAGAAAGCTCGCTTGATTTTATAATAGTACCTGCAACCGATATTCAAACCTCACAAAAAAGCATCGAGCTTGCTGAAAAATATGATATGATTTACGCAGCAGCAGGAGTTCATCCTCACGAAACTTCAGGTTGGAATAAAGAAATGCTTTCTGAAATTGAAAGGATATCTTCTCATCCTAAAGTAATCGCGATCGGGGAAATCGGGTTAGATTATTATTATGATTATTCGCCAAAACAAAAACAAATTGAAGCATTCCGGGATCAGATTGACCTTGCATTGAAATTAAACAAACCAATTATTGTGCATAACCGTGATTCGTCCGAAGATTTGCTTGAAATTGTCGGAAGTTACTGCGGCAGCGGATTAAAAGCTCAGTTTCATTGTTTCAATGGTAAACTCGATGAAGCAATTGAATTAATTTCAATGAACCATTATTTATCATTTACAGGCAACATAACATATAAGAAATCAGAAAACCTCAGAATTATTTTATCCAGGATTCCGGTCGACCATCTTTTACTTGAAACAGATTCTCCTTTTATGCCGCCGATTCCTTATCGTGGAAAAAGAAATGAACCGGCCTTTGTAAAAATAGTCGCAGAAAAAATTTCTGAAATAACAGGAATGACCCTTGAATCGATTGGAAGAATTACCTCGTACAATGCATTTAAACTTTTTGGAATTGGCTCCTATCGGAACACAGTTTACACTTACAAGCTCAGAAATTCTCTGTACATAAATGTTACCAACCGGTGCAATGCTGATTGTGTTTTTTGCAAGCGAAAAACAAATCCGGTTCTTGGCGAGTACAATTTGAAGATGTCGAAGAATGAGGAACCTGATGCTTTAATTTACATCCAGGAGATCGGTGATCCCAGGCAATATGATGAAATAGTATTTTGCGGTTTCGGAGAACCAACAATTCGCTGGGAAGTTGTAAAACAAGTCGCTAAGTATGTAAAAAATAAGGGAGGAAAAACAAGGCTTAATACTAATGGCCATGGCAATTATATCAACAAGCGTGATATCACTGCTGAAATGAAAGGACTAATCGACACTGTTTCAATAAGCCTGAATACTTTTGATCCGAGACAGTACGCTCAGCTAATGAAAGTTGAAACACGATTGTTTAATGAAATGATAACTTTTGCCAAAAGAGCTAAAAATTACGTTAATTCTGTTGTAATGACTGTGGTGAACATCGACCAGGTAGAAATTGAAAAAGCAAGAAAAATAGTTGAAGAATCAATTGGTGCGCAGTTCAGAGTACGTGAATACTTCTAGCAAGAAACGGAAAAACATGAAAAGATTAATTCTGCTGTTCGTTATCTTATTTTTAATACAATCATTTCCTCAAACAAGGATTGAATCTCTTCGTACTAAAATCAATTCGCTTCTTGAAAATGATTTCTTTAAAACGACAAATATTGCACTTCAGATCCACGACTTAAATTCAGATAGAACAATTTATTCGAAAAATACAAAGCTACTTCTCAATCCTGCTTCAAATATGAAACTTCTTACAACTGCTGCAGCGATTGAATTTTATGGGGATGATTTATTTTTTTCAACTCAGGTTTATTATACCGGCGAAATTCTCTTCGGCTCGTTAAAAGGTGATCTTTACATAGCAGGTGGCTTGGACCCCGATTTTACTTTGGCAGATATGGATTCGCTCGCTTCCCAACTGAAAAGATTAAACATAAGGAAAATTGAGGGAAATATTTGCGGCGACATTTCCATTAAAGATTCTCTCTTTTGGGGAATCGGTTGGATGTGGGACGATGATTTGTATCCTGATGCGCCTTTTCTGAGTGCATTAAATATAAATGATAATATTATCGAGGTTGCAGTAAAAAGTTCTTTCACAAAATCAAAACCTGAAATAGAAATTTATCCACCGAATGAATTTATCAGAATCAGGAATGAAGCATTTATCGATCTGAATGCAGAGTCCACTTATGTTGAAATCACCCGGGATTGGCTGAACAGGTCGAATGACGTTATCGTGAAAGGAATTATTAAACCTCTTACAAAAAATCCTGAAACAGTTGCAAAGAGAAAATTGAATTTATTCTCACCTGAAAGAGTATTCATTAATTTTTTGATTGAACGGCTTAAGCAAAATGGAATAACAGTAAATGGTAAAGCAAACATAAAAAATGTTCCGTTTAACTCCGTGAAACTGTTCTCTTACGAACGGCCTTTTACTTCTGTAATCGATAACCTGAATAAAGAAAGTGATAATCTCAGTGCCGAGATGACTTTTTATTTACTTGGCGAAAGATTTTTCGGTAAACCTTCCTCATCTCAGAAGGGAATTGAAGCAATAAAAAAATTTCTAAAGCTGATCAGATTAAATCCTGAGAATTATGTTATTGCCGACGGCTCCGGTGTTTCCAGATATAACCTTATCACTGCAGAATGTCTGATTGAAATCCTGAAGTATATGTATAAAAAAGGTGGAAAGACTTATGAGACATTTCTCAATTCACTTCCCGTTGCCGGTGTTGATGGTACCTTAACTAACCGGATGAAAAACAGGTTTACTCTTGGAAATGTTAAAGCCAAAACCGGTACACTTCAGGGTGTAAGCTGCCTCTCAGGTTATCTTAAAACTAAAAATCAACATGATATTGCATTTTCAATTTTGATTCAGAATTTCATTGGAAGTCCACAAAAAGCAAGGGGCTTTCAGGACGAGATTTGCAGATTGATTGTAGAAAATTATTAGTTAACCTTACTTAGCTCGCAAAAACAATAGCTTGAAAAGATTTAATAAATTTATTGTTTCCTCCGAACCTTTCATCCCCGATCTTCTTGAAAGTGTTTTGTGGGAATTGGACATCAAAGGAATTACAGAA
Source organism: Ignavibacteriaceae bacterium (assembly GCA_013388545.1). Lineage (GTDB taxonomy): Bacteria > Bacteroidota > Ignavibacteria > Ignavibacteriales > Ignavibacteriaceae > JACAFB01. Next base: position 15,858 of record JACAFB010000005.1, on the reverse strand, counting down.
GAAGAAAATCAACTTGTTGTTTATTCTGATGAAAACATTAATTCTTTGTATAACTCGGTTAAAACTCTGCTTGAAGAATTAAAAAAGAATGGAATAATCCGGAATTTCGAAATAACCGAAGAATTGGTTGAAGACAAGAACTGGAATGAAGAGTGGGAAAAAACTATAACTCCAATCCAGGTTACTGATAAAATCATCATTACTCAAACCTTTCATCAATACGATCCAAAACCCGGTCAATTGATTTTAACCATAGACCCTAAAATGTCATTTGGTACCGGTGAACATCAGACAACAAAACTTATGCTTTCGATGATTGAAAAATACATTACCGGTGGTGAAAGGGTGCTTGATGTTGGATCGGGGTCGGGAGTTCTTGCAATTGCTTCAGTAAAACTTGGTGGTTCATCGGCAATTGCTGTAGATCATGACGAATGGTGTCTTGAAAATGCTGCTGAAAATTGTAAACTCAATAATGTTGAAAAACAGGTTGAGGTAAAACTAGGTGAAATTTCTTCAATAAAAGAAAATAACTTTGATACTATTCTGGCAAACATTCAGAAAAATGTTTTGATGGAAATTGCAAGTGAAATCGCTACTCGGGTGATAGAAAATGGTGTTGTGATATTATCCGGATTACTGAAAGAAGATGAAAATGATATTATTGATGAATATTCAAAATATGGCTTTAGTCTTTTAGAGAAAGGGGAGATGGATGAATGGATTGTCTTAGTTATAAAGAAAGGGCTGTCATAATATCTGGGTCTGACAGCCCCAATAAAATCATCTAATTACCAAGGTTGATTCTGACCTTAGCAGATGTCAGGAAATTATCATTTCCGTCATAAACATAAACTTTATAATTACCGGGATCATAAAAAGTAACTTTCTTCCAGAACCAAACCCAGTCAGGTTCAACATCCTGATCGATAGTAGTTTCAAAGGTTTCTTTTCCACCGGATTCAATTCTGTAGATATCATAATAGACCTTATAGGTTCCAACTTCATATCCCATTCTAACGAGAAACTTTAACCAGCCACCGCCGCTTGGAATTGTAAATGTTGAACTTGAATTAATAGCGTAGCCATCATCGTCTACATCTTCACAAAAATAAAGTGTCTGAGACTGTAAGCTACTTGCCGCACCAACAATCAGTACGAAAGTCAACCCCATCAGAACTGTTTTTAGTATTTTCATTTAATTACCTCCAGTAAGTTATTGAATGATTATTTAGCGAAATATTCCGAGCAAATTTCATCAAGGTGCGTGCCAGCTGAATAATGAATAAATACAATAAAAAAGTCTTATGCCCGGGCCTGAACTAATTCTGAAAATGCTTTTCTACAACAAAATCATATTTTTTTTTGATAAATGTCAATAATTCAAAATATCCTCAGGCGCTTGAAGATTAACTTCCGGATATGACATTTTGAACGATTAAAGAAATAATTACAAAATAAAATCATTATTGTTCAAAAATAATTCTGCCGTCAAAAACTGTCATAGTAACGTGAACATCTTTAATTCTGACCGGGTTGATTGTCAGTATATCTTCGCTGAGGACAATCAGATCAGCAAGTTTCCCTGGTTCAATACTTCCTTTAATATTTTCTTCAAATGCAGCATAAGCCGAGTTTATCGTATAACATTTAATTGCATCCTCAACGGAAATCTTTTGTTCGGGAATCCAGCCATCCGGATTTTTTTCATCAAGAGTGCGGCGCGTAACTGCAGCATAAATTCCCAGCAAAGGATTCAAAGGAGCCACATACCAATCCGTTCCAAAACATAATTTAACTCCTGCATCTAAAAATGATTTGAAAGGATATGTGTATTTGATTCTTTCAGCACCAATTCTTTTCTCGGCCCACACGCCGTCATCTATGCAATGGTAAGGCTGAACTGAAGCAATTACTCCAAGCTCAGCAAATCTTTTAATGTCTTCAAATCTGACGTGCTGTGCATGTTCAATTCTGAATCTTCTATCCCATTTAGGATTTTCATTAATAATTTTTTCGAACAGATCGAGCATATAAGAATTAGCTCTGTCGCCAATTGCATGAACTGATAATTGCAAATGATTTTTATCGGCGTCAGCACACCATTTCTCCATACTTCCATCTGAAATAATATCCATCGGTAAGCCATAAGTGGTTGTATCCTGATTGTACTTTTCAAAAAACCAGGCAGTTGAAGAACCAAGTGATCCGTCGGCGAATGCTTTAAGTGAACCCATTTTTATAAGTTCATCTCCGGTGCCCGCAGTAATTTTTTGATCAACTAAAAATTGATAATCAGATATGGGCCAGCGGGTGTAAATCCTGCAAGTGAGTTTTCCTTCTGATTTTATTTTTCGAAAAACATTTAATGCGTCGTTATAAGTAATATCATGTACACTTGTAATCCCAAGTTTCTTTGCTTCCTCAAGTGCTGCAATGCAGGCATCATAATTTTCTTCATCGGTTGCCGCAGGAATTACATTATAGATCAAGGTCATTGCATTGTCTTTCAAAATTCCCGTTGGTTCACCGGTAACCGGATCTTTCACAATTAAACCGCCTTCAGGACTTTCGGTTGCTTTAGTTATTCCTGCGAGCTTCAATGCATAACTGTTTGCAAGTCCCATGTGCCCGTCAAGCCGCTCAACAAATACAGGAGTTGTTAGAGTTATATCGTCTATCAATTCTTTGGTTGGCAAATCTTTTTTCTCCCATTTTTCATGATCCCAGTAACCTCCGGTAATCCATTTGGCAGGGTATTTTTTTGCGTAATCAGATAATATTTTTCTGAATTCATCGGTTGAGTTAGCTGGTCTTAAATCAATTCCGAGCAGATAAGCGCCTCCGCCAATAAAGTGAACGTGATTATCAATAAAACCGGGAAGCATTAATTTGTTTTTCAGATCAACAACATTTGTTGAATTATCAATGAATTTTTTAATTTCATCGTTGCTGCCAACAAATTGAATTTTATTGCCTTCAATTAATACTGCCTCGGCATATGGCTGAGAAGGATTGACCGTGTAAATTTTCCCATTGATGAAAGCTGTTTTCATATTTTGTGCAAATAGATAGTTAGTTAAAATTAGTTGAGAAAGTATAAGTAATGCGATTTTCATTTTATCCTCAAAAAAGGTCTATAATTGATACATTAAAATTTAATGTATAGAGTGTTATAAAAAAAAATGCTTGAAAGTTTCACTGATTCGTCTTAGTTTCCAAACGCGATGTAAATTATTTCAATTAATTCACATTAATAAGCAAAAAGAGGGCAGTATGAAAACTATTTTAACAATTATCTTTTCGGTAGTCTTTATCGCCATTGGATGTGATACCGTTGAAGATCCCAACATATCTTTGGAAGTCAATAAACTTTCAAAAAGCTGGCTGAATTCCTTTGAAGAGCAGGTTGATTCGGTTCAGGTTTACAGGCCAGAAGGTTCTAAGGAGTTTCCAACCGCTTCTTTTAGAAAAAAATATTTCTTCAAGGTTACAGGTAAATGCGATTTGACTGATACAACTTTATCCGAAAGTGGAATAATCAACGGTAATTGGTCTCTTCAATCAGATAATGTTCTTCTAATTTATGATGCGGATTATAAGCTTGCAGAAATTCTGCAGGTTTATCAGCTGGAAGATGATATTCTCAGATTCACAATTCTCTATAAAAGAGAGAAAAAATAAATTTAGAATTGAGTTGACAAAGAAATTTGTCAATCAGACTATCTTATTTAATCAATAGCATCTTACGGGTTAGCTGTCTTCCATCAACAATCAAACGGCAGTAATAAACGCCAGAGGAAAAATCTTTTCCGTTAAAAACGGAAAGATATTTTCCTTCACTTTTATACCCTTCAATTAAAACTGCAGTCTCTTTTCCTTCGCTATCAAATATTTTCAATGAGACAAAACCACTTCTTTTTATTTGCCATTCAATAATCGTTGAAGGATTGAAAGGATTTGGGTAGTTTTGTTCAAGAACAAAAATTTCGGGAGTAGTAATATCTTCTTCAATTTCAGATGGTCTTTGAATAACTTTTACCGGGAAGTTTTCACCAAAATTCCATTTATCAAGTTCGGTAGGAATGCTGTCTCCATTTACACTATTTGCTACGGAATAAATTGTATCAACAATAACTGAATCAGGTGCTGTATAATCGAATGACCAAAAAACGGTGTCGTTGACGAAAGCGAGAGGATTCTTATGAGTTAATTCACCTAATAGTTTAATAACATTCGTATCTGCTGTATCCAAGCTGCCAAACCTTGAAGCTACGTTGAATCCACCAAATACAGAAGGCCCGCCAGTTAAGTAAATCTTATAGCTTCCGGTTGCGCCGGTGAATAAAGAGTCGGGTCCTTCCACCCAAACTTTAACGGTTGAATCGGCTGTTATATTATGACAAATACATCCTTCGCCATTAAGCTTTGTTGACTCAATTACTCCTGTTAGAAATTCAACGGATGCATGAATAATGATAGAAAAAAATATTATAATCAGAGCAATATTTGTTTTCATTTAATTCCTTGTTTGCTATTTCATTAAAACCATTTTTTTACCGGATGAGAAAGTAATTCCGTTAAGGGTTGAACCCTCGATACGGTAAATATAAACCCCGCTTGGAAACGAATTAGCACTGAAAACGATTGAATGCGACCCGGAGGAATATTTTTTATTTTTGATACTGAAAACTTCCTCACCGGCAAGATTAAAAATCCTAAGATTAACATTCGATTCTTCCGGTAAATCGAATGAAATTGTTGTCGAAGGATTGAATGGATTAGGATAGTTTTGATTCAGTGCAAATATAGAAGGGGATTCTAATTCAGCTTCAATCGTTGAAGAATATTCAAAATTACCATCCAGGTCAATCTGTTTTAATCTGAAATAATATTTTCCTGAAGTTAGATCATATCTTGTAAAGCTGTATGAATGTGACTGAGTGCTAGTTCCAAACCCCGGTACAAAACCAATTTTTATAAACTCGTTATTGTCAATGCTTTCTTCAATATCAAAACCAAGGTTGTTAGTTTCGGTAGAGGTTGTCCAAAATAACCTGACTTCCATTCCACTAACTTGTGCATCGAAAGATGAAAGCTCAACAGGAATAAAGAAAGGAGATCTAAGTTTATAAAATCCATCGCCCTGAGCTGCAAATACAGTCATGCTATCAACAATGTATATCTGGTAATTGGTTGAAGAAATTGGAACCTGCCGCCAGCCAATACCATTATCTTTAGTAAACCAGGTATTATTGCAGCTGTAGCAGCCGGTAAACACATATCCCGGTAGATCAGGGTGTACTGCAATACCCCACATGTTTGATGTTGAAAAAGAGCCGGGAACCAATGACCACGTGAGTCCGTAGTTTTCTGATTTGAGAACTCCTCCTCCGCCACTCCATTTTGTTGCCCAGACACTTCCGGGGATATTATAGTCAATTGCAATAGTTGGAATTTCACCGCCGGTTGCGTAAGTCTGCTGCCATGTTAAACCATAATCTGTGCTTCTATAAATACCTGTTCCATTATCTCCAACAAGAATAATACTTGTATCAGGGAATACTTCAATGTCACAAGGCGCGCCGTTTGGTCCAAAATTATTTGAAATAACAGCCCAGCTATTTCCAAAATCGGTCGATCTGTAAAAGCTGGTATTGCTCATCGTATAAATCGTATCCGGATGCGAGGGATCGGGAGTCATTGGAATTCCGAAGTAAGAAAAATTCAGATTGTTTAAAACAATTGTCCAGGTTGATCCGTTGTTTGTGGTCTTAACAATTTTATCACCACCGGAGGAACTCTCGATTGCAACGAGCATTGTTCCGGGAATTGAATTATTAAGAATAATGTTTTTTACCTGCGATGATGCCGGAATTGGTGTTCCAAGTGGTGAGAAGGATTCGCCTCTGTTAGTGCTTACATAAATAGTTGCACCTGAACCGTAGTAAATTATATCCGTGTTATTTCCATCAACATCGATTGGGCCCCCAAGGCTGCTTCCGGCCTGCCTGATTTCCCAGAAGTATGATTGAGCAAATAATTTTACTGTAATTAAAAATGAAAGCACTAAAAATGAGATAAATGTTTTATTCATAAATAATCCTTTATTAACCCGGAAATGCTTATAAGATATTTTTTTTATTCAATTTATTGATTAATTCTATAATAAAAAATGCCGGGAATCCATTCTTCTAAAATATTTTTCTTTATTTATAAAGTTAATGGAATAAGAACTTAAAAATATTTAAGTTCACATCTAAAATTTTCAATAATATTATAAACTTCTTAAATGAATTTAGATGTGCTTGTTTTTTCTGCGCATCCCGATGATGCGGAACTTTCCATGGGTGGAACAATTGCAAGGCTTTCTAAAAACGGATTTAAAGTTGGACTAATTGATATTACCAGGGGTGAACTTGGAACAAGAGGCACTGCTGAAACACGACAGCAGGAAGCTTTCAAATCAGCTATAATTTTAAAGACTGCTGTTCGTGAAAACCTCAACATTCCTGACGGTAATATTCAAACCGATAAAGAAAATCTTGTTAAAGTAATCATCGAATTACGGAAATATAAACCAAGAATCATATTTGCCCCTCACTTCAATGATCGTCATCCTGATCATATAAATGCAAGCCGTTTAATTAAAGAGGCAATGTTCAGCTCCGGCTTACCGAAAATCAAAACTTTTGATAAAGAAGTTCCCCAGGATGCGTTCAGACCAAAAAAACTTTTTTATTATATGCAGACTTATACCTTTGAGCCTTCTTTTATTGTTGATATTTCAGATACTTTTGAAACAAAGATGAAAGCAATAAAATGTTTTGAATCACAATTTCATGATCCAAAAAATACAGAGCCTGAGACTTTTATCAGCCGGCCAGAGTTTTTAAGTTATATTGAAGCGAGGGCACACTTCTATGGTTTCCAGATTGGTAAAAAATTTGGCGAACCCTTTTTCTGCGAAGAAAAAATTGAACTGGATTTAACTCACGTAATCAAAGGATAAGTCAGACGGGAAATTCAACTGTAACTTCAGTGAATTTGGTATACTCGCTTTTATATTCGAGTTTGCCTGAAAACAACTCGATTATTTTTTTTGATGTTGCAATTCCCAATCCCATTCCCTGCTGTTCGAATTGATTTCTTTCAAATTGAATAAATGCGCTGATGTTACTGACCTGTTCCTCTTTTATTCCTCTTCCATTATCCTTTACAACAAACCGGACACCATCCGCATTTGCTTTTAATGAAACGATAACCGGAGTTCCCTGGCTTGAGAACTTGAATGCGTTATCAACAAGTTCTTCTATTATAATTCCGACGTAGTTAGGGGTAATGTTTAAAACAATGTTTTCAATTTCATATTGCAGATCTTTTCGTCTGTTGTATCGTTCAGCAATTTTCAAAACAATATTTTCAACATAATCAGCGGGAATTGTACTTAATATTTTATTCTTCTCTAGAAAAGATTTTGGGTCGCTCGATATTATTACAAGATTTGTATAAGTAATGTATTGCTGGATTAATTTATTCAAACGGAGACCTGAGGTATGTATCTCTCTGGCAAATTCATAAAACTCGCTGGATTTTTCATCGCTGAATTTATCAAGCAGAATCTGGGAGTACCCGATAATTCCAACTAAAGGGGTCCGGAATTCATGCGGTAACGAAAGAAGTATGCTTTCTTTCAACCCTTCCATTCTATCCTTTAATTCTTTACTCCGGAACAGCCTTGTTTTTACTGCCCGAATTAATTCGTTTGGTTCAAATGGTTTGGGGATATAATCATCAGCCCCGAGATTCATTCCCGTTCTGATATCGTTATTGCTTACAAGTGCGCTCAAAAAAATAAAAGGTATTTTTGCAGTTTCCGGATCTTTCCTTAAAGCTTGTAAAGTCAGGTGGCCATCGATTACAGGCATCTTTACATCGCATACAATCAGGTCAGGGAAATGAGTTCTTGTCATCTCCAACCCTTCTTTTCCGTTGGATGCTTGTAAAACTTCAAAACCTTCAAGCTCCAGAATTTCGGCAATTCCTTCACGTATAAGTTTCTCATCTTCTATTACAAGAATTTTTTCCATAGATATTATTTAAAATAATTTATTGAAATTTGGTTTTACTGGCTCGTTTAATGGTGTTACTGAAGGATTTATTTCATCTGATTCATTTTCAGCACTAACTTTTCAATTGCTGAAACAATCATTAATTCCAATTGTCCGTAAGGATTTTTAGCCATCTCAATAGTTTTAAGGTACTCAACCATTTTGTCCGGTTCAACTTTCTGATTCCTGTTCAATGACTCGATTGTATTCAGTCCTATTACTGAAATTTCTTTTAGATGTTCTGAAAGAGGTTCAATTTCTTTGAGCACCGGACTCTTGTTTATTAGCTGAACCAACTTGTTATGATTGTCATACCAGGTTTTTAATTTATCCTTTATAACTCTTTCAATATCTTTATCTCCGGTGACAATTAATTGATCAACCATTTTCCTGAATTCACGGGCTTCTCCGGCATCAGGCCTTGCCGCATCGACTACCCTTGTATAAGGCGAGTATGAGGTGTATTTAACTCCCTGTGAATGTCTCTTATAACCTTTCACCGGTTCAAGAAGATCTACAAGTGTTTTCAGTGGATTTATGTCATTATAATTTGCTAATCTCCGAAGCATCATTTCATAATTTTTATTATGCGTCAGTCCAAGTTCTTCAAGCTGAATACTAATCCTTCCTAGTCTTTCATACATTTTTTCCACATCATTTATTTCACGGCTTGACCAGAATCGTTCGGCGATTGCAGCGGTTCGGGGCCAGATTCTTGAATCAATATTTTCATCAGTTACAAGTTCAGACCACATAGTTGCTTCACCGCCCAAAATTAATATTTGTTCGGAAAGTGAAAGAGGCGTATCAAAAGGCAGCGGATCGTTCAGGTAGTGAAAATCTGCTGGCTGGATTAAATCAATATAATAACCATTTGAAAGAATTGATTGGTAACCTTCCTGGGCTGCTTTAACCATTGCATCTTTACCCCGCCACGAATGAATTACAATGTTTGTCGGCATCTGCGGATGAAGAATTTCATCCCAGCCAATCATTTTTTTACCGTGCCTGGTTAATATTTTAAGAATACGATTGTTGAAGTAAGCCTGAAGTGCGTGATTATCCGGAAGATTTTTTTCTTTCATAAACTTTTGAATAGACTCGTTAGCACTCCAGTGCTTTCCATTATTTTCATCACCACCGATGTGAAAAAATTAATCAGGGAAAAGTTTGCACATCTCACCGAAAAATTTATCAAAGAATTCATAGACTTTTTCATTTGTGGGATCAAAAACCGGATCGAAAATTCCCCAATTCCTTTCGATTTTGTATGGACCGGGCGCACTTGAAAATTCAGGATACGCAACAAACCAACTTGTCGAGTGACCGGGAATATCAAATTCGGGAATTACTCTGATTCCTCTTTCATCGGCGTAAGTGATTATATCCTTTATCTGATCCTGAGTATAAAACAATCCATCCGAACCAAGCTGATGAAGCTTTGGAAATAATTTAGATTCAACTCTGAAACCCTGATCTTCGCTTAAATGCCAGTGAAAGACGTTCATCTTTACAAAAGCCATTGCATCAAGATTTCTTTTTATTACATCAACCGGCATAAAATGTCTTCCGGCATCAATCATTAATCCTCTCCAGGGGAAGCGTGGCTCATCTTCAATTTGCAATACCGGAAAAAAATACCCTGTTTCATCTGCTGCCAGCAATTGCAGCAATGTTTCTAAACCTCGCAAAGCTCCCAAATCATTTTCAGTATAAAGTTCTATTTTGTCTGAAGTTATTTTTAATGAGTAAGACTCATTCTCGTTCAGTTTTACTTTACCTTCCCGTTTTACACTAATAATGCATTTTGAGTTTTTATTGATTGTTTCATTTGTGATTACATCCTGAGTGAAAAACAAACCTGTTCTTCCTGATAGTCTTCTGAGAACCCTTGTTGCATATCGATAAATTCTTGGATCGGGATTACCTTCAATGGAGATCGTAAAATCAATATCCAATCTGAATTTTCCTTCAGACAAAATTACTTTTTGAGGGAAAGGCATCAGGTTCAATTCAACCTCCGTTTGAGAAAAAGAATTATTTAATAACAAGATGAGAATAAATACGATGATAAGATTTATGGTTTTCATTTTACAGATAAAACTTTATGAAGAAAAAGCAAACAGAACTATGAATCAAAAATAACCAAATAAGAATGAAATTAAATTGGTTATTTTTCTGACGAAAAGAATTTTTAATCAGATAAAAATCCCGACACCTTTTAAGCTGCCGGGATTTATTTTGGGGGAATTAAATTCTATTTAAGCAAGGTCATCTTTTTAACATCTCTGAAATTTCCGCCGGCTTCGATTTTATAAAAGTATATTCCGCTTGATAAACCTGCTGCGTCGAATTTTACCTCATACTCACCGGCATCTTTTATTTCATTGACGAGAGTTACAATTTCATTTCCGAGTATATCAAATATTTTCAATGAGACGCTCGACCGTTCGGAAAGTGAAAATGAAATTGTTGTAGCCGGATTAAACGGATTCGGATAATTCTGATTAAGTACAAAATCCATTTCACCATAAATTGTTTCTTCACTGAATGAGGTAAGATTTCCGGTGCTGAATAGTCTTGATGCATAAATGTCTGAAGTATCTGTCCGGTCATCTTCCCAGACAATAATTGCACCGCCCGAATTATCTTTAATGGCAGAAAAATTCCCCTGGTTATTTAGAACTGTTGAAACAGGCACACCGTTCGGATTCCACAAAAAGTTACCATTTGCATCTAACTTACTTGCATAGATATCATCATCAAGCGAAGGATTTCTGCCGTCTTCAAAAATGACAATTGCATTTCCAAATCCATCGGAGAGAACATAAGGCTCTACAGCAAGTTTGCTTACAACGATACCTGTATCAGCCCAGACTATATTTCCGTTTGAATCTATTTTTTGAACTGAAATCCAGTTAACCGAATATTTCAAATCACGGTAGGTTAAGAAAATATTTCCGTTCCCGTCCGATGCAATCTTTTGGGAGACCTGGCTCCCGGTTCGATTTGTAAAGTTGGTGTTTGTCCATTTTAAGGTGCCGTATTTATTTATCACCTGAAGATGAATGTCTTTATCATTTGCAGGAATTCCTGAATCTTCCCAGCTAAATGCAATTTCATCAGTTAAGGAGCTTACTGTCTCGATAAATCTCTGATTACCCTGTGCAGTGATCAGAGATTTGCCATTAGGTTCCCATAATGCAGTTCCGTTTAACGAAATACGTTGTGCATAAATATCAGTTCCGTTTGAAGCATTTCTGTTATCTTCCCAAAAAATTATCACGCCTGTTGTATCATCATCCACAAATTCAATTTTGGGCGATACCTGTGCAAAAACATTATCGCAAATAATATTTCCGTTTGTTTGCCAGAGTATGTTTCCACCGGAAGAAATTCTTTGAGCATAAATGTCGGAGCCGTTAGTAGTACTGTTTCGATTATCGCCCCAAACTATGATCGCTCCGTTTGATCCGTCTTCTATAATTTGCGGGTTAAGCTGATTTTTTAATTCCTTACAGACTGCAACGCCATTTGCAGTCCAGAGCTGATTACCGTTTGCATCAATCCGCTGGGCATAAATATCAGTATTTGAGGATCCTCCATTTCTTCGGTCAGTCCACACAATCAGAGCACCGCTATTTCCGTCAGACACAGCGTGAATCTGATCTTTATCATTCGAAGCAATAGATACAGAAATACCATTGTTAGTCCATAAAACTGAACCGTTCTCATCAATTCTTTGAGCATATATGTTGCCATTTGAGTTTCTGTTATCAATCCAGATAATTATTCCGCCGCCGTTACCATCTGAGACAATTAAAGGATTAGTTTGATCATCAATTGCTTTGCAGATGGGATTATTCTGAGTTGAATCTCCGCTCCATTGTGCAGTGATTGCTGCTTGAAACAGAATTATCATTGAAGCTATCCCGAGAAATTTATTCATATTCATACTTTCTATTAATTGGAAAAATAAATGATCAGAAGAGAATGGGCGCAAATCTAATCCTAAATTTTATTAAAAAGCAAGTACATGAACCGAATAAAATATTTCTTATTGATTTTGAAAAATTGAATGGTAAAATCAGTTTCCCTAACTTTAATCAGATAAATTCAGCAATTGTAAAAACCTTTCAATGACAGGTTTGTTTCCATTCAAACTATATATTGGAGTTAAAATGAAATTCAACCCACTACTTCTGATTGTCATTGTTTTATTTTCATTCTCATCAGCGGTTATAGCACAGGAAGAAGAAAAAAAAGACGATAAAAATCCCTACAAATCATCCACATTCAATGGGCTAAAGTTCCGGTCTATTGGCCCGGCAGTTACTTCGGGAAGGATAACTGATTTTGCAGTTAATCCATTTAACATTCATGAATTTTACGTAGCAGTTGCCTGCGGTAATGTTTGGAAAACAACCAACTCCGGGACAACCTGGGAACCGATCTTCGATAATTACGGCTCATTTTCAATTGGATGCGTAACTCTCGATCCAAATAATCCTCACGTAGTTTATGTGGGGACCGGTGAAAACAATTCTCAGAGAAGTGTTTCGTGGGGAGACGGATTATACCGTTCTGAAGACGGGGGAAAATCATTTAAAAATATCGGGCTGAAAAAATCAGAGCACATCGCCAAAATTCTGATTAATCCGCGCGACTCAAGAATTATTTACGTTGCTGCGCAGGGACCATTATGGGGACCGGGAGGGCAGCGCGGTCTTTATAAATCAACCGACTATGGCGTAACGTGGGATTCAGTTCTTTATATCAGCGAGAATACCGGTGTTACTGATGTGATAATGGATCCGAGGAATCCTGATGTTCTTTATGCAGCTTCATATCAAAGAAGGAGACATGTCTGGACTTTGATTAATGGAGGACCTGAAGGTGCTATTTATAAATCTACCGATGCAGGTAAAACCTGGGATAAACTAAAAAGTGGTTTGCCTTCCGGCGATGTTGGAAGAATCGGGCTTGCAATTTCACCGGTAAATCCTGATTACATTTATGCAATTATTGAAGCTGCAAACAACGGAAATGGCATTTACCGTTCAACAAACCGCGGTGCAAGCTGGGAAAAACGGAGCGATTATGCTAATGTAAGTGCACAATACTACTCTGAAATTTTTTGCGATCCTGTTCTTGTTGATAAACTTTACATTCTCGACACTGTTTCAAAAATTTCACTCGATGGAGGAAAAACTGTTTCCCCAATCGGCAACAAAGCAAGGCACGTTGATGATCACGCTTTCTGGATTAATCCGAAAAATCCCGATCACTTTCTGATTGGAGGGGATGGTGGAATTTATGAGACTTTCGATGCTGCAAAAACTTTTCATTTCAAAGATAATCTCCCCGTCACACAGTTTTACAGAGTTAGCGTTGATAACTTTTCCCCATTTTACAGGGTGATGGGTGGAACGCAGGATAATAACAGTATGATCGTTCCTTCGCAGACTATAAATGAAGAGGGAATTGTAAATGCAGACTGGATTCCTCTTGTCGGCGGCGATGGTTATGAAGCTCTCACCGATCCATCAAATCCGAATATTGTTTACTGCCTTTGGCAGTATGGCGGATTGACTCGTTATGACATGCAAAGCGGCGAACAGATGAGTATTAAACCTCAGGAAAGAAAAGATGAAGAACCATATCGCTGGAACTGGGACACACCGCTGATTATAAGTCCGCATAATCCAACACGATTATATGTTGCTGCCAATAAATTATTCAGAAGTGATGACCGGGGAAACAGCTGGCAAATAATCAGTGATGACCTTACACGACAAATCGACAGGAATAAGCTGCCGGTAATGGATAAGGTATGGAGCGTTGATGCTGTGGCAAAGAATGCATCAACTTCATTCTATGGCAATATTGTCTCTCTTAGCGAATCACCGCTTGTTGAAGGTTTAATTTACGTCGGAACAGATGATGGATTAATTCAGGTCACAGAAGATGGCGGAAAAACCTGGACAAAAATTGAATCATTTCCGGGAATTCCGGAAATGACTTATGTTAGTTGTTTATATGCTTCTCTTCACGATGCAAATACTGTTTATGCGGCTTTTGATAATCATAAACGTGCTGATTTTAAACCATACATTTTAGTAAGTAATGACAGGGGAAAAAGCTGGAAGTCAATTTCCGGTGATTTGAAAGAGCCTTTTGTTGTTTATTCTATAACTCAGGATCATATTAAGTCAGAATTGCTTTTCATCGGCACTGAGTATGGAATATTCTTCACATTGAATGGCGGTACAAAATGGATTCAGCTTAAAGGAGGTTTACCGGTTCAGGCAGTCCGTGATCTCGATATTCAGAGAAGAGAAAATGATCTTGCACTTGCTACTTTCGGAAGAGGATTCTATTTACTTGATAATTATACTCCACTCAGGGAAATCACAGAAAAATCTCTCGAAGAAAATGACTACATACTTTTCCCTGTCAAAGATGCATTGATGTTTAACAAACGAAGCGCAACGTTCAGCTCACTCGGCTCTTCGTATTATAAAGCTGATAATCCTGAGTTTGGAGCAACATTCAGCTGCTACGTGAAAGAAGTTCCCAAAACAAAAAAAGAAAAGCGGCAGCAAAGTGAAAAAGAGCTTATCAAGAAAAACGAACCGGTTTATTATCCCGGCTGGGATGAATTGCGTGCTGAAGATAAAGAAGAAAAACCGTTTCTGCTGTTTACAATTTATGATGATGAGGGAAACGTTGTCAGAAAATTGAGAACTGATATTAAAGCCGGAATTAATCGTATTAGCTGGGACCTGCGTTATGCTTCTTTTGATCCCATAAAAAAATCAACAAATGAAAACGCAAGCGGTTATCCTGTTATGCCCGGGAAATATAAGGTCACTATGTCTGTTAGTATTGATGGCGTATTAAAACAAGTTGCGGGCCCGGTAGAATTTGAAGCCAGGGTCTTAAATAACACAACACTTCCGGCAGAAGACAGAAGCCAGCTTGTCAGCTTTTTGAAAAAAGTAAGCGAATTAAACCGGGCTGTTAACGGTGCAATTGAAGTTTCTTCTGAACTTAAGACCACAATTGAAACCATAAAATCTGCATTGAGACAAACCCCTGAAGCACCTCAGAGCTTAACTGATGAGGCAAACAGAATTAAAGATAAGAATGCTGAAATCTATCGCTTCCTGGTTGAAGATGAGACTTTGAGCAAAAGAAATGAACCCGTTAAGCAAACTGTTGCGAGCAGACTTGGTGAAATTACCTGGGGAATGTGGCAAACATCCTCTGCACCGACGCAATCATATTTAGATAATTATAGAATTGCATCGGAAGAATTCTCTGCTTTGCTTAAGGAGTTAAAAAGTCTTGTGGAAGTTGATTTGAAAAAACTTCAGGCTGAAATGGAAAAGCTTAAATCGCCCTGGACACCGGGCAGATTACCCGACTGGAAAGATTAAAAAAAGAGTTCTCACCTCGATAAATCGAGGTGAGAATGAGAAAGAGAGAAAAGCATTTCATCCTCTCCATCAGCTTCAGCCGGGTGAAGCTTCTTTCGAAATGTTCACCAAGAGAAATCTTGGTGAGATTGGGAATGAAGCTTATTCTTTTAGATTTCTCAGCTTGACTTTACGGCTTTAAGCTGTTATTCTCCATCAGCTTCAGCTGATGGGCAAGGGTAAAAGGCAAAGAAATAAAACCGTTTCAACGGTTTAAGGAAAACGGTTAAAACCGTTTTTGTCCTTATGGTGGGCTTAAAGCTTTT
>JACAFB010000016.1 GCA_013388545.1 Ignavibacteriaceae bacterium | reverse complement strand
GGTTCAAATCCTCAAATAAATATTCCTGATGAAAAAGAGAAATTAAACTGGACATTATTTTATTTCAATAAAAGAATTTTATTCCAGTTACAACTTGCCGAGAGGTTTGGGAATGCAACTGAAGAATTAAGAAAAGCAATATCGAAACTCGAGGATAAAATTGAAGATATTATTAAAGGGAGCGAGGAAAAACCTTCTTTACTGCACGGCGATTTGTGGAGTGGTAATTATATGGTTGATGAAAATGGTAATGCTGTCTTAATTGATCCCGCTGTTTATTACGGTCACCGCGAAGCTGACCTTGGGATGACAAAACTTTTCGGCGGATTTAGTTCGGAATTTTATCGTGCTTATAATGAAACATATCCACTTGAAGATGGGTATGAGTACAGGGAGAATATCTATAAACTTTATCACGTTTTAAACCATCTCAATCTTTTTGGCGGTGGTTATTATTCGCAGGCTTTAAGCTTAATAAAATATTATGTATGAATGAGGACGAAAAATATTTTCCTTCTTTGAGTCTTTGTAACTTGGTGACAAAAAGCAAATATCCTCTGCCACAAAGGCACCAAGTCACGAAGGTTCACAAAGACTATTTCATTACTACATTAAGCTATTCGACTCGCAATGAATTATATTTAGCTAGTTCAAAAAAATGAATTTGAAATGAATAAAATTTCTGTAACAGTAATCACCAAAAATGAAGAGAAAAATATTTCTGAATGTCTGAAGAGTGTTGACTGGGCTGATGAGATAATCGTTGTTGATTCTGAAAGCACCGATAAAACACTTGAATTAGCAAAGAAGTTCACTGATAAAATCTTCATCAGAAAATGGGAAGGTTACGTTCCTCAAAAACTATATGCATTAAGTCTTGCAAGCAACGAATGGGTTTTAAGTCTTGATGCAGATGAAAGAATAACACCTGAATTAAAAGATGAAATTCTTAAACTTTCATATGGTGAATACTCTGGATTTAAAATCAGAAGGAAAAATTTTCTGTTTGATAAAGAAATTACAAGCTGCGGCTGGGAAAAAGATTATCAACTCAGATTCTTCAGAAAAGATAAAACCAATCTTAATGAAAGACTCGTCCACGAAAAATTTATCACAGAAGGCAAAATCGGAACACTTAAAAATGCGATGCTTCATTACACATTTTCTTCATTCGATGAATATCTTTCGAAAATAAATTATTATACCAGTCTTAAAGCTCAGGAACTTTTCGGCAAAAAAAATAGAGTTAATGGTTGGACAATCTTCTCACACACAGTATCAGCATTCTTTGCTTTCTTTATAATCAGAAGGGGATTTAAAGATGGAGTTTATGGATTGATTATCTCACTACTTCATTCGGTAAGTACGATGATGAATTACATTAAGCTTTGGGAATTGCAAAAAAGAAAGTAAATCACAACCTTTGAATGATTGCACAGATGCATGATTGCATGAATTACATGCAACCATGCACTAATGCGTAATTTTACTGAATGTCGATCACTTCAGTATCAAAAATCAAAGTAGAATTTGCCGGAATTTTCTCAAGCTGCATTTCGCCGTAACCGAGTTGAGGCGGAATTATGAATCTGGCTTTATCACCTTTTTTCAAAAGCTGCATACCTTCATCCCAGCCAGGAATTACCTGTCCCTGCCCGACTACAAAACTAATTGGCTCATCTCTCTCGACCGAACTATCGAACATAGTTCCGTTTTCAAGATAACCTGAATAATGAACAGTAATTACTTTATTTGCTTCGACTGCAGGACCATCTCCTTTGCTGATAATTGCATACTTAAGTCCGCTTGCTGTGGTCTTAAACAATGTTGAATCAACATCCCACATTTCAGCAACAATTCTGTCTTTAACTTCAAGAAGCTCAATGACAACTTTCAAATCAGTGTTCGGGGGAATAAAACCAATTCCAGCTTCGCCATAAGCAAGTTTAGCAGGAATTATTATCGTTCTTACGCCGCCTGCTTTCATTCCAACAATACCTTCATCAGTTCCTTTAATAAAAGAGTTTGAGTTAAGTGTAAATTTGATTGGTTGGTTTCTCATCTTTGAATCACCTAGAGATAACATATTTTTACTTTGATCTGTGGACCAATCTGAAAATAATTCCGAGGCAGTATCTTTTGGTACCATCCATCCTTTAAAGTGAATTGAAACAAGATCACCTGCTTTTGCCTCTCTTCCGGTTCCTAGAGAATCATCCATATACTGCAAACCGGATTCAAGTGTTTTGATTTCGTTTCCTTTACTGCAGCCAATAAAAGAAACTGTTATAATAACGAACAGAGCTAACAACATTTTTTGCATTTTAATCCTTTTTATTTTTTTTGAGGATGAAATATATCCATAATATTTATCATCTTTTAAAAGCGTAATAATTTTTTCCTATGTTTTAATGAATTGTAGTTTTAGTTTTGATATAAATTTGTTATAAGGACCATCAATTACATTAATATATTAAATCTGTAAATGCATTTACTCAAATTTAACCTCTGTTTTGTTTTTCTTTTAATACTTTCAGGTTTTACCGGAGTTACTAGTAAAAATATTTCCGGACAGGATGAAGAATCCGGATATGTAATTGATTCTAATTTAAAATTTGAAGAAGCCATAGCTGGTATTTCTATCCCACAAAATATTCTTGAGAATCTGAGAATTGTTGATGTTTATTATTACGGATTTGATGATAAACTACATAAAGGACAATTAGTGGTTCGCAGAGATGTAGTTCTGGATATGATTGAAATTTTTGAATTCATAAGAGAATCACGTTTCCCGGTTGAAAAAGTTATTCCGATCAGCAAGTACAACTGGTCAGATGAAAGTTCAATGAAGGACAACAATACTTCAGCATTTAATTACAGGTTCATAACAGGCTCAAGAGTAATATCAAATCACGCTTCAGGGCTGGCAATTGACATCAACCCTAAATTAAATCCTTACATCAAGAATGGATTTACTCTGCCTGAAGATTGCATCTACGATACAACAAAAGCCGGAACAATAACAGCCGGTTCAAACCTTGTTAAAGAATTTAAGCAGAGAGGCTGGCAATGGGGCGGTGATTGGAAGAATCTGAAAGATTACCAGCACTTTGAGAAAAAGTTAAAGTAATCCTTTACCTTCTTCTGTACCAAACATAAAAATTAGCGGTCGCCAGATATTTTTTGCCCAATCCCTTTCACTGTGAAGTGAATTTTTACCTT
>JACAFB010000029.1 GCA_013388545.1 Ignavibacteriaceae bacterium | reverse complement strand
TTTTACTCCGCCTGATTCTGGCAAGTAATCCTTTTTGCGGAAAGAATGAAACTACTGCAAGCAGAATAATACCTGAGCCAATTAACAATGTTATTAAAGGATCTGTCATAACTATTCTACTTAACCTCCGAAACAAAGATGTTTGCCGCAACTTTGCTGCTTATACTTGTTTCCTTATTATCAATATCAACTAATAATGAATTATCAAATTCTAATGTTTCAATCACTGTTATTTCTTTATTCAGTTTTATTCCAATTTTTGAAATGTATTGTAAAAAACTGCTGTCAAAATCATGAACACGATTTACTTTTACTTTATGACCGGGTTTCACTGCGCTGAGCGGAATTCCGATATTACCTTCAGGCAGTTTTCCATTTTTATCAGGAATCGGATCACCGTGTGGATCATACTCGGGAAAATCCAGCATCTCTTCCATTCTGTTGATCAATTCATCGGATGCACTGTGCTCAAGATTGTGTGCTTCATCGTGGACTTTGTCCCAAGGCAAACCAACAATCTGATGTAAGAACAATTCCCAGATTCTATGTCGTCTAACCATATTCCTCGCATACTCTTCACCGCTCTTCGTTAGCTTTGTTCCTTTATATCGTTTGTAATTAACATAACCTTCCTTTGAAAGTTTGCGAAGCATATCAGTAACTGCTGCCGGGGAAATATTCATTTTCTCAGCAATTTGATTTGCTTTTATTTCACCGTTGCTATCAGCAGATTTATAGATTACACTTAAATAGTCTTCTTTAGATATGTTTTTCATATTCAAGTATATTGTTGATTCAATTTTAAGTATACTTAAAAATAAAATCAAGGGGAATTAATTATGTGTCAAAGAAAGTTAATTATGAGTGTGCGTGAGTCAAAGGAGTTTTTTTCAGGAACTCGTCGAGTGCAAATATTGAGTCAAATTGGAAAGTATTTGAATATTTACTAAGATTAATTTCATCTCCCTGTTTCAAACCCTGTCCGCCAATAATTATCATTTGTTCGGGGAAGAATTTCTTAATGTGATCAAGAAGCTCAACCAATCTGAAAAGATTAAGATAAAGATTGAAAGAAATGCCAACTATCTTGGGTTTTTTATCTCTGATAAATTTAATCAGATCTTTCGATGGAACTGATGCCCCAAGGTATAAAGTTGACCAGCCATTTAGCTCGAGAATGTTTGCTGCCATTTTAGCACCGATCTCGTGATATTCTTTATCAACACAGGTTACTATTGCGGTTTCTCCTCTGCTTTTTGCAATTTGATCTTTGGGTAAATAAGAACTGATTAGATGATCAACAATTTTTGTAGCGACGTGTTCTTCGGAAATTGAAATTTTACTTTGATCCCAGAGCTTTCCAATCCGGTAGAGAGCCTTCTGATAAAGCTCAGTATAAATTTCTTTGATATCCGTATTTTTGGTCAGCAAGTGTTGGACGATTTCTTCACATTTGGCTTTATTGCCTTCAACCAGGTTATTATAGAAATCAAAGAAGTAAGATTGATTAATCATAAATAAACTTTCAACTGTTATATAAAGTTAGTAATCATTTTTTTTATTAAAAAGTTCATTTAAGTTTAATCTTAGAAGATCAGGTATTATGAAAAGGTTTATTATTTCTTTCGAACTTACTAAATATGATTAATCTGATTATTAAATAGACAGAGATTGCAAAAGCGATGTTCAGTTATTTTGTTTATTATAATTTATCTTTAAAAACAAACCTTAGAGGCAACAGATGAATGGAAATACAAAACCTGAGATTGGATCGTTAGGATGGTTTGATCTTACAGTTCAGGATGCTGAAACAGTAAAAAATTTCTACAGCAAAGTAATTGGATTAAAGCCTGAACCAGTTTCAATGGGCGATTATGATGATTATAATATGAACTCCCCGGATAGCGGCAGGACTGTAACAGGTATTTGCCACAGAAAAGGAGTCAATTCTGATTTGCCATCTCAATGGTTAATTTACTTCAATGTTGAAAATATTGAAGAAAGTATAAAAGCCTGTACTCAAAATGGCGGCAAAGTATTGGTTCCACCAAAAGATCTGGGTAATTACGGAAAATATTGCGTAATTCAGGATCCAGCCGGAGCAGTATGTGCATTATTCCGGCAGTCGTGAGAGTGATAATTCCATTTAAAGCCTGTTTCATTTCATCTCGCTGTAAATAGGCTGAGTATAACTCGATTATCAAGATGATTTTTAAGTAAAAAAATTAAGCAAATGTTTTGTTTGGAGTCTTATTATTTGTATTTTTAATCAGATATATTTATCCGATTTTATAAAAGAAAGAATATGCTTCGAAAAATTGTTAACATAGATGAAGAACTTTGCGATGGTTGTGGCTTGTGTGTTCCTGAATGCCACGAGGGTGCATTGCAAATAATTGATGGCAAAGCAAGATTAATAAGTGATCTTTTCTGTGATGGTTTGGGTGCCTGCTTAGGTCAATGTCCTCAAGGTGCAATTACTATCGATGTTCGTGAAGCAGAACCATACGATGAAATGAAGGTTATGGATTATATTATTAAAGGTGGACATAATGTAATCAAAGCTCATCTTGAGCATTTAATTGATCACAATGAAATGGAATATTATCGTCAGGCGGTCGATTATCTTCAATTACATGGTATTGAGTATGAAATAACTTCTGTCAGGTCTAACGAACATGATGAGAAAAAACAGTTTTCAAAGAATTTGAATCCTCATCAACAATATGCTTGCAGCTGTCCTGGTTCAAAAGAAATTCAGCTGAACATCAGAGACAACTTTAATGAAGAATATCAAACAAAAAGCAAGTCTCATTTAACTCAATGGCCAGTTCAATTTCATTTGATATCTCCTAATGCAAATTATTTCAGAAATGCAGATTTGCTTTTAACTGCTGACTGCGTTCCCTTTGCTTATCCCGATTATCATAAGGATTTCCTTCAAGGAAAAAGTC
This sequence comes from Ignavibacteriaceae bacterium, assembly GCA_013388545.1. Classification (GTDB taxonomy): domain Bacteria; phylum Bacteroidota; class Ignavibacteria; order Ignavibacteriales; family Ignavibacteriaceae; genus JACAFB01. The sequence goes on along the minus strand of JACAFB010000029.1, from coordinate 12,950 downwards.
TTGCGGTTGCTTGCCCTAAACTTGATACGAATCAGCGAGCTTATCTTGATAAGCTTGTGGTAATGATCAGAGAAGCGGAGCTTAGATCAATTACGGTTCTTGTTATGCAAGTTCCCTGCTGCAGCGGGCTCTATCAGCTTGCTCAACGTGCAATTGAGGAATCAGAAATTGATATACCTCTGAAGGTGATTGTGATAGGTATAAATGGAGAGATTCTAAAAGAAATTCAAATAAGCTGATACTTTGATATTACATTTATTCCAAGTAATTACATTACCCTGAAATAAATTTAAATCAGAGATTCAGGATTCAATTCCTTTTCTTGAAAGAACTCCCTTCTGATAGTAATGCTTGACTTCTTTCATTTCGGTTACAAGATCTGCCAACTCAATTATATTATCCGGGCAATATCTGCCCGTTAAAATCAATTCAACATCTTCCGGCTTCTTTTTTATGAATTTAATTATCTCTTGCTCGTCAAAAAGCTGAAAGTAGATTGCAACTAAAACCTCATCAAGAATGATCAAATCGTATTTGCCGCTGAGCATATTAAACTCTGCTTTTGCTAATCCATCAAGTGCCTTCTGAATTTCGGGTTGACCGGGGGGTTGCTTTAAGTAAACGAAATCATCGCCAGCAAATTGTTCAATTGTAATCCATTGACTTAAATATTTAAGTGAATTCAATTCATTGTATGGATATTCCTTCATGAACTGAGCAATATAAGTCCTCAAATTAAAACCAGCAGCTCGCACCGCAAGTCCGATTGCAGCAGTAGACTTTCCTTTTCCATTACCAGTGTATATCTGGACAAAGCCTTTAATTTTTTTAGCCATTTATTCTTGAGGAAAATTTTTATCGTTCAGGATTCTTATTGCCTGGTTCATATGCCGTTTGTTATGAAGTTTTATAATTTCAAGTAAATCTGAATAGTTTTCTTTAATTAACTTGTTTGCAGGCGAGGACATTTTAATTTTATTAAAGTTGATATTTCGGTTATTCAAAATTAGTTCAGATATTTTTTTCTGAATTAAAACAAACTCCTCCAGAACTTCTTTGCCAAAGTCTTTTTGAACAGGATTAAAAATTTTAAATGTTTTCATTTTCTTTTGATTTGAAGGATCTACTGCTTTGATTATTAAACGGCCAAAGAAGGAATGCTTAACACGTGTATTTAAAGGATCTGTTTGAGGAAGATTTCTATCTTTAAACTTAGACTCGAATTCACTTAAATAGATTTTATTTGTCACGTTCAAATGTGAAATGCACTCAGCAATACTCCATAATTCAGAAGAATATTTCCAGTTTAGTTGATTTCCTGAAAGTTTATTAAAGGCCGAGATTTCTATGATTTGCTGGTTAGTATCGTTTAAAAAAGCTTCAACTAATTCCTTGATGTTCATAAAAGCTCCGCTTGTTTCATTATTAGCTTTTTGTTTCTTTTTGAGAGCGCAAAATACTTAATTTAAATTGGGGTATAAAAATATATCTATTTATTGAATAATTATTGATTATTTTTTGGCAGTTTGATTGGCATAGTTTTATACATTAACGATTCGGTAACGCTGTATTCAGGAGTAAAAATGGAATTATTTTCAGGATCAATTTTTTTAACTTTGCTTGTGACAGTGTTTCTTGTCGCGGCAATAGGTTTATATTTTTATTTATATATGGATTGAAGGAATTACTAATTCATCTTCAAACTGCCGTAGTAAACGTTTGCCCGATTTCTTTAATACCTATCTTAATATCAAAATTTTCCGCTGCTGTAATCATCCAGTTGATTGGTTCTTCAATTGGTTCTGAGCCTTGCTTGAATGTATTGCAATGAATAGGAACAAAATATTTTGCTTTCAAATGCTTCGATGCCATCATCAAAGCTTCTTCAGGATTGCAATGGTTTCTTTTCCAGGGTTGGTAAGCTCCAATGGGCATAATGGCAATTTCAATGCCTTCTTCAAATGATTTTATAAATTTATCTGAGTAAGCCGTATCTCCGCCGAATAAAATCTTTTTCCCATTCTTCTCGATTATGTAAGCATTGTAACTTCTTCCGTTCTCAAAATAACCTTTTGAACGATCACGTTCCCAGGGATAGCGCCAGCCAAAATGATTAACTTCAATTGCCTTAAATCTAATATTTTGCAAAAGAATTTCCTGGGTCCAGTCAACTTCCTGAAGTGACTTCCATTCTAATTCCTGTATTACATCAGCAGTGTTATAAGCAGTAATGCACTCTATTTCTCCCGGGAATTTTTTAGAAAGAAATAATAACGACTCATAATCCATATGATCCATATGAGCATGAGATAAAAGAATAATATCCGGTCTGGGTATTTCATCGGCTGATAATGCGGGGTTAGAATATCTGCTCGGGCCAATGGTAATTCCAAAAGCGTATAACCCCACTCGCTGAAACAAAACCGGATCAGTTAAAATAATTGTGCCGAATAAATTTATTAAAACTGTTGAATGACCAATCCAGGCAATATTGATATCCGAAGATTTCCAATCGGCAGGATTGGGTTTGTGGGGAGTGGATTCGTTTTTTTCACCAGCGATAATTTCAGAATCTCTGAAAAATAATCCGGGAATTATTAAACCGCCGGCAGCGGTAGAAAAATATTTTATGAATTTTCTTCTCTTCATATTTCAGTGAACAAAGTGATTACCTGAAAAATTCCTTTTATTAAATATTAATAATTTGAAAACATTTTAACTGATGCAAATTAAAATTAATAATTGTACTTTAAGTTACAATATTAAGAAAAATCCGGAGGGAGATATTATGTCTGTTCTTCAGTTCATGATATTGTTAGTGATTGCCGGAATTATTGGTGCTGTTGCAAAATCATTAACTGGCTTTTCAAGAGGTGGTTGCATTCTCTCAATCATAATTGGGTTCATAGGAGCACTCATCGGGAACTGGATTTCACAAAGCTTTGGCTGGCCTGACTTTTTTTCATTCGAGATTGAGGGAAGAACATTCAGGATAATTTATGCTTTTTTAGGTGCAGTTATATTTACATTAATTTTAGGATTATTAACCCCAAAGAAAAAATAATGGGAACACACTTTAAGGGCGAGAAGAAAAAAGTGCAGTCGCTGAATTCATTTATAAAGCTTTCAAGAGCTTCTGAATCCATTCGTAATGAAATAAATATTGCTTTAAAGGCTAAAAGGCTTTCCGAAAGTCAGTTTTTTGTGCTTGATGCCTTGTACTTTCATGATGAACTCCTTCAAAAAGAAATTGCAGAAAAATTATTGAAGAGCGGCGGAAATATTACAATGGTTATCGATAATCTTGAAAAACTGGAGCTCGTTAAACGAACGCGGGGTGATGATGATCGAAGACATTTTAAAATCAGGTTGACTAATAAAGGTGTAAATATTTATGAGGAGATTTCCCCGTCGATTTATAAAATAATTTTTGAAAGATTTAAAGTTCTGAATAATTCAGAACACGAATTGTTTCAGCAAATCTGCAAAGCGGTAGGGAAGAAGAAATTTTAGACTGTTTTTCCCCTTTGAATTTTTGCCTCTTCAAGAATTACCGGAAGAATTTTACCTGCTTCACCGAAAAAAGATTCGTGACACTGACCGGATATCTCTGTTTCTTCGATATTAATCTCTACAAGATAAGCACCGCTTCTTTGTGCGGAAAAGATTAATGATGCTGCCGGGTAGACAACTCCCGAAGTACCAACAACGAAAAAAATATCACAATTTTCAGATGCTATTTCGCCTCCCCTGAATTGATCTTGTGGAAGGTATTCTCCAAACCAGACAACATCAGGCCTTATCATTCCTCCGCATTCACAGGTTGGAACTCCAAGTGAAAGATTTATTTCCTCATTAAAATACTTTTTACACTTAATGCAAAAATTCCTCTCGATATTTCCGTGAAGTTCGAAAATGTTCTTGCTTCCCGCTCTTCTGTGCAGGTTGTCGATATTCTGAGTTACAACAGTAACATCTCTGAATATTTCCTGGAATGCTGCAATGGCAAGATGGCCGTTATTGGGTTTTGATTCGTGGATGATTTTTTTCCGGTGCTCGTACCATTCCCAAACCATTTGTGGATTTTTTAAGAACGCATTAAAGTTTGCCAGCTCTTCGGGTTTAAGCTTATTCCATATTCCATCCTTACCTCGGAAAGTTGGGATACCACTCTCGGCAGAAATTCCTGCCCCTGTAAAAAAAACAAGCGACTCGGACTTTTTTAATTTACCGATTAATGATTCTGACAAATTCATTTAATTCTTTTTATCATTTGTTCTTTATTTCCTGCAAAAGCTTTTTTGATTCAGCTAAAACTTTGTCATCATCTTCATCCTGTTTCGGAGCTTTCTCAATTTTATATAAATATTCCCGTGCTTTGTCGTACTCATCTTCTTCGATGTATGCTTTTGCCAGATCCAGATAAAACATTCTGAAGTTTGGCTTTAGCTTGATTGCGATATTGAATTCACGAATTGCTGTTTCCATATCGCCCCAGCCCAATCCTATCGGTAATCTTACTAAATAAGCTTTTTCACAAACCTTGGCGTGAGTTCTGCCAAGAACATAGTGTGCAACCGCCTGAATATAATTTCCTCCATTACCTAGCTGAATAGCTTTCTCAACATCGTCTTTAACATCATTAACTGTCCCAATTGCAGAAAAGACTCCTTGAAAAAGAGCGATCTTTCCATTTGCAATCCCTCTTCTTAAGTAAGTAATTGATTGATCGGGTGCAAGCTTAACAGATTTATCAGCGTAAGTGAAAGCTTTCTCAAACATTTTTAATTGTGCATCCTTTTGATCATCGGTGCTTGAAGGCAGATGCTCTCCAATATCGACATAAGCACGGCTGATGCGCCACAATATTTCCCAATTATTTGGCTCAAGCTTTTCCGCTTTTAAGTAACTCTCAAGTGCTTTCTGATTATTAAACTGCTCTACAAGTTTGTCACCTTCTGCAATCAATTCATCAACTTTCTGGGCATTTGATAAACCGCAGAAAAGCAGGACGAAAACAGAAACAGTTAAAGAGCTTTGAAAAATTTTTCGCATAGTATTTTCCTTTTAATTAGTCAAAAAGAGTTTTTCCGGGCTCATTTTCTGATGAATTATCTGTCTTATAAAGTTCTGTTGAAATCAAGGGGATATAACGCGTCCAGTTGCTGTCATCTTTTAACTCAGATGCTACAGCATTTTTATAAGCATTAACCTTTGCACTAAGTTCATCTGCCTGATAAAGTGCAATCGCTTCAATGGTTTTGGGAACGACAGGCGAAGCATATTCAAGTTTTCCCTGATGACTAAGAATTAAATGAAGCAGGCGCTTCTTTAATTCTAAGGGGAATTGATCCATTTTTTCAATTTGACTGTTAATTCTAAGTGCAGCAATAACTATGTGGCCCAAAAGTCTTCCGGTGTCAGTATAATCAAAAGAAGTTTCATAACTAAGCTCTTCAATTTTACCAAAGTCATGAAGCATTGCTCCGCTTATCAAAAGATCCCTGTCAAGCTCAGGATGAATATCGCACATTAAATCACAGATTCTGATAATCTCGAGTGTATGCTCTAAAAGTCCGGAGATATAACTGTGATGCCAGGATTTGCCTGCAGGAACCAGGCAAAATTTTTCAAAATCATTTGCTGAGAAAATATTTTCAAGCAGAGTTTTAAGATTCCGATTCCGGATTTTATTTATTCGTTTTCTAAACTCACTTTTCATTTCTTCAAGGTCCCGTTTAGAACTCGATAAGAAATCAGATGGATTCACGTTTTCCGAAGATTCTGCTAACCTGATTGAATCAACTCTGATTCTGAGAGATCCCTGATAATCTTCAATTATTCCCTTTGCTTTTACGACATCGCCGGCTTTAATATGTTTCTGAGCAGACTCAATGTTATCCCACATATATGAAATAAAAGTAGCTGTTTTATCGGCGAGTTCTAAGAAAAGATAGTTCTTATTTGTTTTGGTAAGCCGGACTTCAATTTTCTTTACCAGTAAATAGTGGTCTACCGGGTTATCCTTTCGTAGTGATATTAGCTCACTTTGTTTAAGCATTTTATAAAATTTAGATGAATTTTATATCTAACATAAGAATTTATTCCCCGAAAAGTAAAAGAAAATTTTTCAACTCTGAATGTCTTTGGCTATTTCTACTTTAATATCTTCAGAAATATGGGTTAGTACAGTGCGGTTGAGTATTTCAATAGAAACGGCAAGGGCTTTACCGCGTTCACTTTCGACAATAATTCCTTTAACACCCTGAAAAGGGCCGGATTTAATCTTTATTCGGACGCCGGGCAGAAGACCTTCTTTTATATAGAAATCTGATTTAACCACGAGCATTTTTTTCAGGTTTTCGATTTGCCAGGCGGGAATAATGGCTGGTTTGCCTTGTTCAAAAAGGCATTTAACAACGGATTTTTGTTCAACTGAAATTAGTCTCTCTTCCTCGGTTGCATGAATGAATATGTAGCTTCTGAGTATTGGCTCAAGAACTTTCTTTCTACGGTCACTCCAACGCTTTACTTTCTCAATTGTAGGGAGATAGTATTCAATCCGGTTAGCGGAAAGCTGCTCAGCAGCTTTGAATTCATTCCGTGGTTTAGTATAAAGAGCATACCAAAGCCTTCTTGAAGAATAAGGCATTTAATTCACCAGAAAATATTTTATTCATTTTTGATAGAAGTTCTTCCCACACTATAATAAGTGAATTTCAGCTCCTTCATTTTTTCGATGTCATAAAGATTTCTGCCGTCGAAAATAACGGGTTGCTTTAGAAGAGAAATTATTTTATCAAAATCAGGATTGCGGAAAACATTCCACTCGGTAACAATCAGCAATGCATCGGCGTTTTCAAGTGCCTTGTATGAATTATGCGCATATGTAATTTTATCACCAAGCACTGCTTTTGTATTATCAATTGCTTCAGGATCATATGCGCAAACAGTTGCGCCTTTTTCAAGAAGCATTTTAATTAATTCGTGCGATGGAGCTTCCCTTACATCGTCGGTATTCGGCTTGAATGCCAATCCCCAGATTGCAAAGTGCTTTCCTTCAATTTTACTGTTGAAGTGTTTCAGTATTTTGTCAAGAAATATTTTTACCTGCCGTTTATTCACTTCGACAACAGACTTTAAAATTTTGAAATCGTATGAGTTTTCGTTTGCTGTGTTTATTAAGGCAACAACATCTTTCGGAAAACAGGAACCACCATAACCAACGCCGGGGAATAAAAATCTTTTTCCTATTCTCGAATCTGATCCGATTCCAATTCTTACTTTATCAACTTCGGCGCCGGTAAGCTCACATAAATTTGCTATTTCGTTCATAAAAGAAATCTTGGTTGCAAGAAATGCGTTTGCAGCATACTTAGTCATCTCGGCTGATTTTTCATCCATAAAATGAATCGGGTTGCCTGATCTTACAAATGGCTCATACAACTGATCTAAAAGGTTTTTAGTGTTTTCATTGCTGGTTCCGATTACAACTCTTTCTGGCTTCATAAAATCTTCGACTGCCATTCCTTCTCTGAGAAATTCAGGATTTGATGCCACATCAAAGTTGAAATCCGGGGCGAATTTTCTAACTGCTGTACGCACTTTATCGCTTGTCCCGACAGGCACAGTGCTTTTGTTTACAAGAACTTTAAATTCAAGGTCGGGTTCAGCTTTAAATAATTTTCCCAGATCTTCGGCAACTTTGATTACAAATCGAAGATCAGCAGCGCCATCACCGCCCTGAGGAGTGGGAAGACAGAGAAATATTATCTGGGACTTTTTTGCTGCTTCATATAGATCGGTCGTGAATGAAAGTCTCTCTTCTTTTATATTTCTTTCAAAAAGTACCTCTAGTCCGGGTTCATAGATAGGGACGATGCCCTGGCGCATTTTTTTTACTTTTGCTTCATCTATATCAACACAAATAACATTATTTCCTGTTTCTGCAAAACAAGTTCCGGTTACTAAACCAACATACCCGGTTCCAACCACAGCTAAATTCAATTTTTCCTCCGAATTTTTATCCGAAATATAATGATTGATGAATTAACTTTTAATGCGATTAGCCGGCTTTACAGTTCAAAAGCATCATTTGAATGCCGCGAAAATGTTAACAGATTTTTATCAAAAATATTTCCCGAGAATTTTATAGAAAATATTTTGGTCAATGGGCTTTTCAATAAAATCTTCTACCCCGGCATCAAGATATAACTTGCGGGTTTGTTTATTTAAAGGCGGGCATAAGAGAATGAATTTTACTTTCCCATGCTTATCATTTTTCCTGACCATTTGAAAAATTTGCAGCCCGGTCATCAAAGGCAAATCGTGATCAGAAGCAATAACACCTGGAAGTTTAGTCAAAGCAAGTTCAATAGCTTTGTAACCGTTATCAGTATTAATGATGTTCAAATTCGGGAACTCTCTTTTTATAAAAGCCAGATTATCATCCCGCTCAGTTTGATCATTCTGAACAAGCAACAGAATGCTTGGTGAAGAAGGAATAGTGAAATGGAATTCACTTCCATCACCGGGTTCAGAATAAAACCAGATTTCGCCTTTAAGTTTATTAATGATTTCTTTAGCAAGAGTTAATCCAAGTCCGGTGCCTTTTTCTCCCTTCGTTCCTTGAGTTGAAAACACTCTGTCAATCTTAAATATTTTTGAGCGGTTAGTTTCATTGATTCCCACCCCTTCATCTTTAACAACAAATTCGATCAGCCTGTCGTTATATCGGAAAGCCCTTACTAAAATGTTGCCGCCTTCGTGAGAATATTTTACGGCGTTGCTTAGGAGATTCATTATTGCCAGGGAGAAATATTTTTCATCCGCCTCGATGAAAATGTTATCCTGTAAATCAACCCGGATATTCAATCTTTTATTAACTATTTCCTGTGTAAGAGATGAGATACACTGGTAAATAGTATTTTGTGCTTGCAAGCGAACGACGTCGAACTTGATTCTGTTGGTTTGAATTCTTGACCAATCAAGAAGATTGTTTATTAGTTGAAGAAGATGCTTTGAAGAACCATAAATATATTGAAGATATTCTTGCCTGTCTTTTTCGGAAATACCGGCTTCATTCATTAGTATTTCAGAAAAACCAAGTATACTTGTAAACGGAGCTCTTAGGTCATGAGAAAGTATTGAAATGAATCCATCTTTGGAAGAGTTAAGGTCTTCAAGATCCTTTACACGGGCAGCAAGCTTGTCTTCTGCTTCCTTCAGAGCAGTTATATCAGAAAAAAAGCTTATAATATTTTCAGGTTTGCCTTTTTCATCCCGCTGAACTTTAAGAGTTTCTTTTAACCATTTTCTTTGACCCTGAAAGTTTTTTATAGGGTAGATGAGCTCTGTTTCAAAAAGGTTTACATCCGAATAGAAAATTAATACAGATTTTCTGACAGACTCTTTGTAGTAATCATCAATTAATGTAAAAATATCTCCTGCTTTTGATAAAATATCATCAGCCCTGAATCCTGTAACTGATTCTATGCTTCCAAAGATATTTATAACTTCCTTGCCTTCAAGAAACTTCCGGACAACAATAAAATGTCCTTTCAATCCGGAAAATAATGAGATGGGAAAGTCATTTTCAGTCTTTGTGCTCGGTAATTTGTCGTAATTGTTTTTACCGGAATTATTCATTTGGAAATCACAGAGTTTGTTAAGCAAAATATAGAATTCATATCAACAATAAATTCATATCTGTATCAAAATTAACTTCATTTACTATAAAATTGAACTTTAAATTGATCGTTTTGTTAGGTTATGGTAAAAAAAGAGAACAAATGAAAATTCTATTACATACTTTAATAATGTTTTTATTGACTTTGTCAAAATATTCAATTGCCCAACCCGACTCCAATTCAATTTACGGTAAAGTTGTTGATGCTGTATCAAAAGAACCTTTAATCGGAGTCAATATTGTTGTGCTTGGAACCGGATTTGGTGCTTCAACTGATTTTGATGGTTATTATAAAATTAGCAATCTGGAGCCGAATACTTATCAACTGCGCGCTTCAATTATTGGATACAATTCTGTAACAGTAACAGATGTAATAGTTCAACCGGGTAAACCTACTCAAATTGATTTTGAGCTGAATGAGCAGATATTGGAACTTAACGAAGCTGTTGTCACTTCAGATTATTTCCGTAAAGATCCTCTTGAGGTAATAAGTATAAAAAATTTCAGCTATGAAGAAATCAGGCGAAGCCCTGGTGGTTTTGAGGATGTTATAAGAGCGTTATCTGTTTTGCCGGGTGTTGCACAAGCGGATGGCGGAAGAAATGATCTGATTGTTCGCGGAGGTGCACCTTCTGAAAATCTTTATTTGATCGATGGCATTGAAGTTCAGAATATAAATCACTTCGGAACTCAAGGCGCTTCGGGAGGCCCTTTAAGTTATATCAATCTCGATTTCGTTAAAGAAACATCTTTTTCAACGGGTGGATTTACATCTCTCTACGGCGATAAACTCTCTTCGGTACTTAAAATAAAACTAAGAGAAGGAAGAAACGATAGAATAGGCGGCCAGGCAACTATATCAGCTTCACAATTTGGATTAAACCTTGAAGGGCCGATCTCAAAAAATGCAAACTTTCTTTTCTCAGCAAGAAGAAGTTATCTTGATTTTATCTTCAAAGCTTCCGGGTTCGCTTTTGTACCCGAGTATTACGATGTTTTGGGCAAAGCAGATTTTTCGATTGATAATCAAAATTCAATTTCTTATTTGTTCATCGGCGCTTTTGACAACGTGAGATTTTTTAATGACACGAACGATAAAAGATATGATAACTCCCGTATTCTTGGAACCGATCAAATTCAATATGTGACGGGTATTTCTTACAGAAGGCTTTTCGAAAACGGATTTTTCAATATAACGCTAAGCAGAAATTTTGTTGATTACGATTCTCAGCAAAGAGATTCATTGCTTCAGCCAGTTTTCCTGAATAACTCTCGCGAAGAAGAAAATAAATTACGTGCCGATCTGGTTTATAAAATTACTCCAACATTAGAATTAAATCTTGGTGGTACTGCAAAGCTGATTGAAGCTGACTCAGAAATATTATTCCCGAATTTTGTAACTACTTTCGGCGATACGCTTCCAATAAATTCTCTGAATACTTCTAATACATATACCAAACTTGGAAGCTACTTAAATATTCACACTTACTTGTTTAGCCGTTTTCTTTTCAATATAGGCCTCAGAGCAGACTATTTTAATGCTCTTAATAAAAGTTTTTATCTCAGCCCCAGGTTTTCATTATCTTATCAATTGAATGAGCTTACAAATATTAATTTCAGCACTGGCATCTACAGGCAGGCTCCATCTTACATATGGCTTGCTGCTTATGAAAGTAATAAAGATTTAAGCAAAATAAGAGTTGATCAATATATTCTTGGTGTTGAACACATTCTAAACGAAGATGCTCTCCTGAAAGTTGAAGGATTCTTTAAAGACTATAAAAATTATCCTGCCAGTTTGATAAGACCTTATTTGGTTCTTGCAAATACCGGTGCAGGATTCACCGGTTCCGAAGATAACTTTTCATCATTCGGGCTTGAGCCTCTTGTAAGTGCGGGAAAAGGTAATTCTAAAGGAGTAGAGCTATCAATTCAGAAAAAACTTTCCGATACTCCTTACTACGGAATTCTTAGTTTAACTTATAGTAAGACTAATTTTACTGCTCTCGATGGAATTTTTAGAAGGGGAACCTACGATCAGGAATGGCTATTCAATCTAAGCGGTGGTTATAAAATCAGTCAGGACTTGGAAGTTAGTTTGAAATTCAGATTTTCCTCAGGAAAACCATTCACACCTTTCAATGTTGATGGAACACAAAGTGTAGTTAATTATAATTCCGGAGTTTTGAATTCACTTCATAGCCTTGATGTTCGTGTTGATAAAAGATGGTTCTTCGCTGGATGGACTTTAATTACTTATGTTGATATTCAGAATATTTATAACAGAAAAAATATATCTGGCATCAGATGGGATCAGCGGACACAAGCAACTGAGTTCAATGAGACAATAGGTATTCTACCTTCAATTGGAATAAGCGCGATGTTTTAACAAAGCAACCGATACTATCCCTTGAAGGGATAGTATCGGTAAAGATTCATCCCTTTTATACATTTCATCAACGATACTGTCGCTCAAAGCGATATTATCGGTACGTTTATGTCTCCGCTTCATCAATTCCAAAAGGATAAATATTTGAAACCTTTAATTCTTTTTTGTGAAATTCAAGAAACTGCTTTAGTCCACCAAACCAGTTCAATAAATCCTTTCTTTTAAGTAGTGTTGGTTTATTTGATTTAATTAATTTGAATGATGAATACTTCCAATCCTCAACAGAATTACAAAATCTATGATGAACCGGATTATAATGGATATAATGCACTAAGCGGTAAAAATATTCATCTCTGTTTAATTTTATTCTTTTAAACCGTTTCTGGAATAAACTGCCTGTTCTATTTTGGGCTTTGTTAATTGCCTGTGAATAAGTAATAAATAATCTTCTGAATTGTTCTTCCAGGAGGATATTTATGTCTATGATTTTTTTACTTAAGGATAAGATATGCTTTTCTGGTTTAACTTGTGATAAAAAGTGGAAGTGATTTGGTAACAGACAAAAAGTATAAACGTCAAGATATTCGGCTAAATATTTCTTCCAGTTTTCGAGAAAATAAGTATAGTTTTTGGGTTCGTAAAACAAATTTTCTTTGTTATTACCTCGATTATATATGTGGTAAAAACTTTCATACTCAAACGGTGCGTGATAATCTATTTTTTTTGTAATCATATTCAAAATATTTAAAGATTTTGAAACCTCTGAAAAATTAATTGACATTAATTAAAAATTTAAATAATCTTGCTTCAAAAAAATAAGAGAAAAAAATGAGAAGCAATAAAATCAATAACGTCGATTTATTTACATCCTCC
>JACAFB010000023.1 GCA_013388545.1 Ignavibacteriaceae bacterium | reverse complement strand
GTGCTGCTGTTATCGTAATGGCGTTTGATGAAAAAGGGCAAGCAGATACTTTTGAACGACGAATCGAAATTTGTAAACGTGCTTATGATATTCTTGCTAAAGAAGTTGGTTTCCCTCCGCAGGATATAATTTTTGATCCCAACATACTTGCAATTGCAACAGGAATTGAAGATCATAATAACTATGCTGTTGATTATATAGAAGCGACAAGGTGGATAAAACAAAATCTTCCGCTTGCAAAAGTAAGCGGCGGTGTAAGTAATCTTTCTTTTTCCTTTCGCGGGAATGATGTTGTTCGTGAAGCAATGCATTCGGCATTTCTTTATCATGCAATCAAAGCAGGAATGGATATGGGGATCGTTAATGCGGGACAGCTTGAGGTTTATGAGGAAATTCCAAAAGAACTTCTTGAAAAGGTTGAGGATGTTATCCTGAACAGAAGATCTGACTCAACTGAAAGACTAATCGGGTTTGCAGAAACAATCAATAAAAAAGAGAAGGCAGAAGATAAAAAAGACGAGTGGAGAAATCTTCCTGTTGAAGAGAAATTGAAATACGCACTTATCAAAGGTGTTATTGATTACATTGAAGAAGATGTTGAAGAAGCGAGATTGAAATATTCTCAGCCATTAGAAATTATAGAGGGTCCATTAATGGCAGGAATGAATGTTGTCGGTGATTTATTTGGAGCCGGGAAGATGTTTCTGCCACAGGTTGTGAAGAGTGCTAGAGTAATGAAAAAAGCTGTGGCGATATTAGAACCATATATCAAAACCCAAACGGCCCATCCCCCTGCCCCTTCCCGAAGAGATGAAAGCCTCATCCCCGTCCCTTCTCCAAAGGAGAAGGTAGTGCAAGCCTCATCCCCAGCCCTTCTACAAGGGAAATGGGACTCAGATAAATATGATTGGATGACTGCGGATCTAAATGTGTATGAAAAAGTAAAAAAGTTCGTTAAACAAAACAGATCAAATCCAACTCCTGCTGAAGAAAAAATGTGGGAATTATTAAGGGACAGAAAATTAGAAAATTATAAATTCCGAAGGCAGCACATTATTGGAAAATACATTGCCGACTTTGCTTGTATTCCTCAAAAACTCGTGATAGAAATTGATGGATTAATTCATCAATTGCCCGAGAATAAAGACTCGGACGAAATAAGAACACAATGGTTAGAAAGCATTGGATTCAGAGTATTGAGATTTTTAAATGATGAAGTATTAAACAATCCAGCGAAGGTTTTGCAAGATGTTTTAGATAATTTAAAAGTCCCCTCCTTTGGAGGGGATTTAGGGGAGGCTTCTTTGGGAGAGGATTTGGGTAGGGCTCGTTCTGGTTCTGGAAAGATTCTTCTTGCTACCGTTAAAGGAGATGTTCACGATATTGGTAAAAACATTGTTGGTGTTGTGCTTGGCTGTAACAATTATAAGGTAATTGATCTTGGGGTTATGGTTCATGCAGAAAAAATTCTTCAGACGGCAATTGATGAAAGAGCCGACGTGATAGGTTTAAGCGGATTGATTACTCCATCACTTGACGAAATGGTGCACGTTGCAAAAGAAATGGAAAGAAGGGGTATGAATCTTCCGCTTCTTATTGGCGGAGCTACAACTTCTCGCATTCACACTGCGGTAAAGATTTCCCCAAACTATAGCGGTGCTGTTATTCACGTACTTGATGCGTCACGCAGTGTTCCTGTTGTTTCAAGTCTTCTTAATGAGAATGAAGAAGAAAAGAAGAAGTTTATTCAATCTATCAAAGACGAATATTCTCAAGTGAAAGAAGATCATGAAAGGAAAAAATCAGATAAAAATTTTATTTCGCTTGAAGATGCAAGACGCAATCACCTAAAAATTAATTGGAAAAACTACCAAATTAAAAAACCTGACAAGCCGGGCATTACTGTTCTGAATAATTATCCTCTTTCGACTTTAAGAAATTATATAGACTGGACACCATTCTTTATGACCTGGGAGTTGAAAGGGAAATATCCTTTAATATTCGGTGATAAAACGTTTGGTCCCGAAGCAAAAAAACTTTTTAATGATGCTAATAATCTTCTGGATAAAATCATTAATGAAAAACTTCTTATTGCCAACGGAGTTGTTGGACTGTTTCCCGCCAACTCTGTTGGTATTGACGATATTGAAATTTATGCGGATGAGACGAGAACAGGGGTAAAAAGAGTTCTTCATACATTAAGACAACAAATGCAAAAGTCAGCCAGCGAATCGAATATCGCACTTGCAGATTTTATTGCACCAAAAGAAAGCGGTGTTGAAGATTATATTGGAATGTTCGCGGTTACTGCCGGAGTCGGAATTGAAAAGTTGATTGAAAAATTTGAAACAGATAACGACGATTATAATAGCATTATGGTTAAAGCTATTGCGGACAGACTTGCAGAGGCATTTGCTGAACATCTCCACGAGCTTGTAAGAAAAGAATATTGGGGATATGCTTCTGAAGAAAAATATTCAAATGAAGATCTGATAAAAGAAAAATACATTGGTATTCGTCCGGCGCCCGGCTATCCCGCACAACCTGATCACACTGAAAAAACAATTATCTTTTCCTTGCTTGAAGCAGAGAAAAATACCGGAATAAAATTAACAGAGAGTATGGCAATGTATCCGGCTGCAAGTGTAAGCGGGTTGTATTTCTCTCATCCGGAGGCAAAATATTTTACGGTTGGTAAAATCGGAAAAGATCAGGTCCTGGATTATCACCGCCGCAAAGGAATGAGTCTTGAAGAAATTGAGAGATGGCTGAGTCCGAATTTGAATTATTGATTTAAGGGAAAATATATCTGCCCGAGACCAATTCTGTGCTGGATTACAATCGGAATGTTTTCAGAATTTTTTCAGAAATGCTTCTGTGGCTTACGTTAAAACCTGGAAACTTTCTGAAATGAATGATGAACGAGCTTTTCAACAACCGTTTCATACAGAAAAACATAAAGCTGAACTACCCCCCAAATTGAAAACAGAACAGATCATCTGGAATCAAAAAACTCAGCAGGTTGATTATATTTATCAATTGAAGTTTCTTCCGGCTGGTGGAATTAAGATAGAATTTTAATTAAACAAATCAGAGGAAAAACAAAAATGCAAACAATACTCGGTGCCGGCGGCGGTGCAGGAACAGAGATAACAAGAGAGTTATCAAACTACACAAAAGATATTCGTGTAGTAAGCCGCAATCCAGAAAAAGTAAATGAAACAGACCAACTGATGAAAGCCGATTTGACAGATCTGGCTCAGCTTGATAAAGCAGTTGAGGGTTCTGAAATTGTTTATGTAATGATTGGGTTTCCATACAATATAAAAGTATGGCGTGAACTTTGGCCAAAATTTATGAAAAATCTGATAGAGTCTTGCAGCAAGCACAAACCTAAAATTTTCTTTTTTGATAATGTTTATATGTATGATCCTAAGTATCTCTCTGATATGACAGAAGAAACTCCTATCAATCCAATTTCAGAAAAAGGAAAAGTAAGAGCAGAAGTTGCAAAAATGCTAATGGATGCAGTTGAGAAAAATAAAATTGAAGCAATCATTGCACGTGCACCGGACTTTTACGGACCGAGAGTACTCGGCAGTATGCTTTATCAGACGGTTTATCTGAAACTTATCAACAACAAAAATCCACAATGGCTTGGCAAACTGGATGTAATCCATAATTTCATTTACAATAAAGATATTGGTAAAGCAGTTGCACTTCTTGGCAACACTCCCGATGCTTACAATCAGGTTTGGCATTTACCAACCACCGACCAAAAACTCACTAACGGACAATGGATTGAATTAATAATGAATGCGATGAAAAAGCAAAAGAAAATTCAAACAATGCCGGAATGGATGATAAGTGCTTTGGGAATCTTCGTCCCAATATTAAAAGAACTGCAGGATGTTGGCTATCAATTCAAACAGGATTATTTCTTCAACAGCAGTAAGTTTAATAAGAGATTTAACTTTATACCGATTTCTCCGGAAGCTGGAATTAGAGAGATGATTAGATAGGAATTTTCGGCTTTTCATCAATATCTGCCGATGGGAACGTTAGCAAAGTATGTGGAAAAATACTTAGGATAAACCATTATGCCTTATTGGTTTTACAATGGTTTTATGTTTAATTATTGTTTTGCGCTATTTATTCCAAACTATTAATCCAGAGGCTTACAAGTTCTGCCCATTCGATTTTAGTGTGGTTCATTCCCTCCTTCTATTATCTTTATTTCTTCCTCTGTTAAATTATATAATTTATACACCAGCTCATCTATCTCCCTTTCCCACTGGCTGTTATCTGGTTTTGGTGCTTGTGCTGAGCTTGTCGAAGCATTTGCTGCTAATATTTTATCCACCAATAATTCTATTTGTTTTACAATTGACTCGTTGGAAGAAATTGGTAGTGGAATTGGATATTCCTTCATAAATTCACTCTTAAATCTAATCCCTCTATCTCCTAAACCACCTCCAGCGTACCATTTAGAAAATGAAAATTTAAAAAATTTTGAGTTGAAAATTCCAAGAAAATATTTTACAAAGTTTCCGACCAAAATTCGTCCAGTATCATTGCAATACATAGATTTTTCATCAAAAGCAAAACTTGGATCTTGTGCCATTTCCTGCCACACCACCTTCTCCTTCTCAAACTCGGGGTAGTAGGCACAGTGGCGAAGTTCCCACCAGTAATCACCTTGATCATCTCGCTTTTTGGCTTTGACTTCAAATTGTTTTAAATGTTGCATTAACGATGGAAAATTCCTTTCAATAAATATTGCAGGTTTTTCTCCTCTTCTGTTTTGATTTGTCCAACCAGCAGGAATTACTATCACCCATAGCCCAGCCCATTCGTAGTAGTAGCGTTTGATGTCGCGGCCGCGCAGTATGGGTTTGATGATGGCTTCGGTGCGGCGGCGTTCGGCTTCGTCCTTGCAGTTTGCCAGTATCTGGTTGCGTTTTTCGGTATCGATGATAAAGGCTTCGTTGAGGCCTGTTAATATGCCACGATAAATGTTTACATCCCAATCCTTAAGGGGTTTGCCTATGCGTTCTATTTTTTCTTTAAGCTGTTGTTCGGCATCGCTGCCGATAAACCAGGCTTCATTGGTTAGTTTGGTAAGTAAAACACCTTTTTCAATCAAAGCTTTGGCAATATCATCTTTATCTTCTTTTTGCAATGTAACCGCCAAAGTAGCCGAAGCGTCCCCGCTTCGTGATAACGATGTTTCCCTTTTTCTAATCAATAAAATATTTGTATCAACGGTTGCATTTTCAAAAACTCCGGGACCTAAATCAACAAGCTGCAAAGGATTATATTTAATAAAAAATTCCCGCAGCTTTTCTCCATAACCCGCTCGCATCCATTTGTTTGAAGTGATGTAAGTAAGCAAACCATTTTGTTTTGATAAATGAATTCCTTTTTCGTAGAAGAGACAATAAATATCACCGGTTCTGTCGAATGTTTTATAGTTCTGGTTTTTATATAAGTCAGCATATTTTATCTTATTGTTAAAAGCTTTTTGTAGTTGAATGTAAGGAGGATTACCAATTACAATATCAAAACCACCTTTTACACCAAACATCCATATAGGGTCGAACCAACTATTAGATTTATTCTGGTCATAAGGGTTAAAGTCCACTATTTTTTTTGCTATTTCTATAATCGGTTCTATTCTGGGTCTTTCAAGTTTTTCAAGTTCATATTCACAAACGATTTTTCTTCTTTTTATTTCTTGTCTTTTTGCTTCTGTTTTATTTATGGTTTCTTTTTCTTTTTCACCGAAAAGGTTGGAGGTTTCTATTATTTTTATTTCGTCCGTTTGACCAGATAAATTAACCAGTTCCTTATTTAATCTTTCAATTTCTATTTTATACTCTTGGATTCTTTTTTTATTTATTATCTCTATACTTTTTTTCATTGATTCAATCAATGCCTTTTTTAATTCTTCTTCTCTTCTTTCTAGTTCTTTCTTTTTACTTCTGCTGTTAGCAAAGAAGAAATCTTCCCGAACCTTAAATAGTTCTTTTATTATCTCTTGAGTATCAGAAACAAAAAGTTCATCAGGTAATTTTTCTAGTCCTATTAAAGTATTTGCTGCAACAAATTTAGTTTCAAGATTAGGCAATGCACGAATATCACGGTTTGGTTTTGAGTCATCAATTTGTTGTTCAACTAAAAGAGAAATAAAGAATCTCAGTTTGCTTATTTGAATTGCTATTTCCTGAATATCAACACCGTAAATACAATGCTCAATCAAACCAAGTTTGCGAATGTAATCTATGGATTTATTCTGAAGAGATTTATCAGTTTCTTCTCGAATTTCTGCCGGAACTCTTTTCAGTAATCTTTCTTTCCATAATTTATTTTCCGGATCGAGTTTATGCAAAGCAAGAACAAGTTTATGAAGAATGCCCATCGGGAAAGCACCGCTTCCGCAAGCAGGATCAATTATTTTTATCTGTTCAATTGCATCAATGAGTTTTAGAATAATTTCAGGTTCATCCATAAATGGATTTTCATCATTACTATAATCAAAAAGTGATCGGAGTCTATCAGCCAAAGTAACCGAAGCGTCCTCATTTCGCAAATTTTCCTCACCGCCCAAAAAAGAATCGAGGATGATTCTTTTACAATATTCGATAAGCGACTCTTCAACCATATAATCAACAATTTCTCGCGGAGTATAATAGCTTCCCGTTGCTTTGCGTGCAGGCGTTGATGTTTCCGGATTGTATGAAGCCAAAAGATTTTCAAACACTTTACCAAGTAATTCAGGATCAAGAGCAACATCCTGATCTATTGGTGTATTTTCATCAATTGTAAAATTGTATCTGTTAAGTATTTCAAATAGTCCTGTAACTTTTTTGTTTTTACTACTTTCAATATGTTTAGAAATATCAACTTCAATTTCTCTATCTAAAAAGAATAGTTCATCCGGTACTTTCAATCGGTTTTCATTTCTCGGATTATCGGAAAAGCAATCAACTCTTAAATCTTTATCTTTATCAAGTGATTCGAACAAACCACCATTCAGAAAAGGTACATTTTCAAATTGTTTAAGGAAAAGTTCTTTGTCTTTAATAAATCTGCTGTAACGATAATAACCTTGCTCTAAATGTGCATCGCTTAAGTAACCTTTCTTTTCTGCTTCATCAACAAAAATTCTGCTGTTGGGATCATCTTTTTTCATTGGTGTATTTAGTGTTGCAAAGAAAAGATTTTGAAGAATTGCTTTGTAATAAGTACTACCGGTTTTATCCTTATAGTTAAGAACTTTATCAACAAAAGATTTTTCAAATAAAGTTTTAGGAACGAGATTTTTTTCTTTCATAAACCAGATAAAAATCAATCTCGTTATTAAGCGAATAAGATTTTTTGCGTTTCTTTGTTCTTTATCTTTTTCAACATCACCAGGAAATTCAACTTCATCCATCGCCCAGAAATACCAGTTAGCAATTTCTTGGTAGAATTGTTTGGTAACAACTTCAACAGAAAATCTGCTTAGTAAATCCTCGAAATCTTTTACTCTTCCTTTGCTGATAAGAAAATTATGCGGTGTTTTTACTTTTGCATCTGGTCCGAGAAAGAAAGAGTATCTGCGTGGATTGGAATATTCTTTCTTTACTTTACTTCCTTCAAGTGAAAGTTCAATTGTTGCAAGCGAAAGACGATAGTTTTTTGATTTAGATGAATGAAGAAGAACAAGTGCTCTCTTGTATCCATACGATGACATCAAACGAAAAATATCTTTAGACAAACCAACACGCGGATCATTCTCGGAATCGTGCAAGACTTCGAGTACTTTTATTTCAAGAGATTTATCCTCTCCAATAACAAAAGCATTTTTTAAGTATTGCGGTGTAAACTCAAAAGAAAGTTTCTCTTCGGAGATTTTGAAATCATCAGTTAAAAACTGATTCTGAAAAAATTCTTTGTACGCTTCCCGCGAATATGGATTGTTGAAGTTCATAAATATTCCTCAGTTTGTCATTTGTTTTACTGCCTGCTCAATCCTCTCAAAAGCCAAATCAGGATTTCCAAGCAGTTCTTCATTTTTAATTCTTACAAAAGTAATCCCGAAATTTTCTAAATAAGTTTGTCGTTCTTTATCATAAATTTTTTGTTCCGGTTTCTCGTGATATTCTCCATCAATTTCAACAGCAAGTTTAAGTCTGGGACAGTAGAAATCTATAACATAGTGATCAACTGAATATTGGCGTAAAAATCTTGCCTGCAATTGTTTCTTACGGAGATAAGTCCAAACAAGTTTTTCGCAAAAAGTCATATTCTTACGAAGCTCTCGTCTTCGTTGTTTCATAGCTTGTTTGTTAAAATGTTTAGTCATCTAAGTATTTCTGAACCCTCCCATACCCTCCCTTTAACAAAGGGAGGGTTTTAAAAGTCCTTCCCTTTCAAAAAGGGAAGGATTTAGGATGGGTTCAACTCCTCTGCTAATATTAAGTTCTCTTCTGCTTCGTCAATCATTTGTGATTTTCTGATTATATCCATCAAATAACTGTGCGGAATTTCTTCCATAAGTTTCTTCAAATCTCTTTCAATTGTTTTATCACTAATCCTTCTTATCTGTCGATGATACAATTCCGGCAAAGAATCCAACTCAGTAACTACAAAAAGAAGATCTTTCAGATAATCCTGATTACCAATTTTATTATCAATTAAAAAGCGGAGCTTATCAATTGTTTCTCGTTTTCCTTTATCAAGTGCAACTTCATTTTTCTTAGTAAATAAATTTGCTTTTACATTTTGATATATAGCTTCAAATTCATTGCTGACTGTTTCTGCTTTCTCTTGCGGCTCTGCCTTAAATAACTGAATCGCATCTCTCGCATTTAATGTATGATATTCTGTGGGTGAAGAGCCAAGTTTGAAAATGTAATCTGTACCTTTCTTGCCAAAAACAATTACGCCTTTTTGTTCAAAAGTTTTTGTTCGTTTAATTCTGATTCTTCTCGGTAATTCAAGCGCTTGCCGGTACAATTCAGGATTTGTTGATTTAATTCTATTCAATTCATTTAGAAATTTAGCATCCCAGGATTCTTTAGCTTCCTGCTCTTTTAATTCTTCACGGAATCGTTCAACAAAAAATGAACGAAGTTCTTCATCGGTAGTAAGCACTTTAGTGTCTTCACCAATTAGTGCCTGTATCATAGCAAGTTTAAGAGTTGCAATTTGTGTAACAAAAGTATGCTGCTGTCCTTCTGCAGATGGAAAGAAATTGTAGATAAATAATTCATCAAAAACTTTTTTGTTGATACGGTTGATTCTACCAACTCTTTGAATTACTCTGGTCGGATTGTAAGGAATATCATAATTGAAAATTATTCCAGCACGATGAAGATTAAATCCTTCAGATATTGCATCCGTTGCAATAAGAATGTCATAATCATTTTGCATAAGACTTTCACGCATTCCCGCATCAAAATTTCTTCTGATAATATCTTTGTTTGTAAGCGATGAATCTTTAGATGAATATTTGAAAACACGGAATTCATCTTTTAATTTTTCATATAAATAATCTGCTGTATCACTGAATTCGGTAAAGACAACAATTTTACGCAAAGGCATTTCTTTGTGTTTATTTTTCAGAATTATCTTGAAATCCTTAAGCTTTGGATCATCCGGATAACCATTAGCAAACCATTCATTTTTGATTTCTTTCAACAAGTTTATATCTTTTTCGAGATCACGAATGAAATTTACACTCAGTTCTTTTTTATCAATCAGGAAAAGTCCCTTTTCTGTATAAGAAGCAAGTTGTTCTTCGAAGTTAATTTCTTTTAAGTCTATTTCTGCATCTTCACTCTCAAGATTAAAAAGCTCTTCGATTGACGGAAGATTTCCTTTCTTGTAAATAGGAACTTTACCAAGCCGCTCATACCATTCTTTGATGTATTCAGAAGATTGAATCATTGAATCAAGACTTTTTGCAAATGCTTCAATAGAACTTTCAAAACGTCGTACAAGTAAGTGCTTCATAAAATCGGCTAAGTTTCGCTGGGCTTGTTTGAATAAGTTCACATCATCAAATTCCTCAGAAATTTTCTCTTTATACTTCTCAATATTTTTTATGTAATTCGCCGGCATATAACGAACACCGATAAATCCTTTTCCTTCTTCCTGAGGTGCGATTTTATAAAATGTGTTTATGTATAATTCGGTCAGATTACCGAGCTTGTATTCGAGCACAACCGGATCATTAACTTTTGGGAAAGATATTTTCTGATGCTTCAAATCTTCTTTGTATTCATCAATCAATTCGAGATCAATTCGTGAACGTCGAATGATTACCGGAGAGAGAATGTCTCTGATTTTGTCTGCAAGAATTTCAATTTCATATTTTATTTGTGCTTCTGATTTTGTTTTATTCTTTTGGCTTTCCTTCAGTTTCTTAAATTCTTTTATCATCTCTCTGAACTGGTAGCTAAGATTATCAACCGTTCTGATTGTTGATTTGGCTGTTATCTGGAAAAGTCTGATTAATGCAAAAATATCTTGCGGACGGTTGTTGAATGGAGTTGCAGAAAGAAGTATCAATTTGTTTTTCTGACAAAGTTGATGAAGCAATGCATAGTCTTGAGTATTTTCATTTCTGTATTTATGTGCTTCATCAATAATTATAAGTTTTTGCTCATCATCATTATTTTCTTCAAGTGCTTGTTGAATTTTTCCGCTGGAATAAATTTTTGTTCGGAAGTTAAATTCATATGAGTAATCGTTCCACTGAGGTATTAAATGAGGTGGTGCGATAATTATAGTATTGAGTTTCATATTGAAAGCAATTGCAGAGGCAATGATACTTTTACCAAGTCCTACAACATCAGCAATAATAACTCCATTATGCTGCTCGAGAATATTTATTGCACGAATAACAGCATCAATCTGATATTTTAAGTCTTTAAATTTTTCGCCGGTGATAACTGATGGGAATGCAATTGTACCACGCTTGGCAATTGTGAAATATTCAATTAAAACTCTTAGATAGAGTAAATAAGGGCTTGGTAATTTATCTATCCAGATTTTCTCAATAACTTCTTTATGGAATTCGTTGTAATTATCTTTATCAACAATCAGAACTGACTCACTCCATAACTTATTAAATAAATCAAGTCCTTCCTGAAAATGTTCATCTCTGAACACAACATTTATTTCGTGCTGACCTCTTAATCCTGCACGACTTAAGTTACTTGAGCCGGTAATTAATGTTCCAGGAAATTCACCGCCTTGTGAAAATTCATCTTTATTTTCAAACAAATATAGCTTGGAGTGATTTGGTCTTAGTGTTTTTCTTATTTCGAGTGTACCGTTTTTAATTTTTTCTATAAAGATTCTGAAAGCTTCCTGCTTTTGTTCTGAATCGAAAAAGTCTGTGTCATTAAATATTTCGACAAGGTTTTTGTTAAACCTTAATCTTACTTCACCTCTTGAGTGATTAGTTTCATCAATAATTTCAAACTCTTTTATTTTATTGAATAAATCTTTTTCTGCATCAAGTCCTACAAGGATTTTCAGGTATTTGTCGCTAATGTTTTGGTAAATTTCTTCAAACCCTGAAAAATAAAAATAGCCTACAAGAAAATAGAGAGACTTTGATGATGGTAAGATATTATTGAATACTTCAGAGAGAAGTCTTTCAGTATTGGTTATGAATTGATTTGGCATATAATTCCAAAATTAATTTCTAATTAAGTAACAAATGTTTTCTACGAAAATGAATTATAAAATTCAAAATATAATTAAGACTCAAATAAAAATACTCAATCAATTTCTCTAAGTCTAACTTTTATTATTCGGCAACTAAAAATTCTACTGCTCATTTGCTAAATTTGAATTGTAAATATCAAGGGCTATAGAAGATGAAAATAGTCTTCATATTAATCGTTATCATCCACGCATTAATTCACTTACTTGGTTTTCTTAAAGCATATCAGCTCGCAGAAATTAACCAGCTTACACAAAATATTTCCAGGCCGATGGGAATACTTTGGTTGATTGCACTAATTCTTTTCCTTATTGCGGCAATTCAATTCATAAGTAACCACGATTTGTGGTGGATTACTGCTCTGGCTGCTATAATCTTATCACAAGTTCTAATAATTTTATTCTGGCAGGATGCTAAGTTTGGAACAATCCCAAACATCATAATTCTGCTTGTTACAATTGTTTCTTTTGCTGATTGGAGCTTTAATCTTGATGTGAAAAATGAAATTGCCGAAATGCTTGCACAAAATTCAATTGATAAAAAAGAAATTTTTACGGAAGAAAAAATCATCAACCTTCCTCCAATAGTTCAAAAGTGGTTAAGAAATTCTGGTGCGGTTGGTAAAGAGATGATTCACACTGTCCGGCTCAAGCAAAAAGGACAAATGAAGATGAAACCCGAACAGGAAAAATTGTACGAAGCAAATGCTGTTCAATATTTTACCGTTTATAATCCGGCATTCATTTGGAAAGTTAAAG
>JACAFB010000046.1 GCA_013388545.1 Ignavibacteriaceae bacterium | reverse complement strand
TCAAGCGGAACAACTTTGAACACATTAACATCGCCTGTAGAATATCCGTCACCAAGGCATGGCTGTCTATCCTGGTTCTTCGCAAAAGATGAAGAGATCATAACTCTGTCTGTTCCTTTTGCATCTTCAGGAAGAATTCTGAAAGGCCACTCGTGAAAGTCGGTCGATCTTCCGGAGAACGGATCGAAGTTTTCGGGCCAGCCGTAGCCAAGATTATCAATATCCCCGATGCGTATCATATAATCAGCTTCGGGAGTTGATTTAAGAGTTTCAAGCTGCTTACTCCAATCGCCGTCATTCACAGTTGTTTGTGGCAGTATGTTAATTGAAGACATAAATACAAATAAGAGAAAAAAGTTTTTCATTTTATATCCTGTTATGATTGTGGGAAAATATGCCCGGGCAAAATTCAGAAAGGATTTTATTTTTAGCAATAGAGGGGAAGAAAAAATTTTTATTTAATAAAAAATTAACCTTTCCCTAAAAAGTCTTTTATTTGTTTAATATTTTCCTCCAAATCTTTTTTATTACGAAGCCAGGTTTTTGTTAGGGGAATTGTTTTGCCGGAATTTAATTTTATATCAACAGAAAAAATCGGATCACCGTCATCATCTTTGGATTCGTTAATTACGATATCATCAATTTCTTTGAGTGGATATTGCTCGCTTTCGTTTTTCATAAAACCTTTTCTGTTGATCTTCACAACATCTTCTCTCTTATCAAAATCTGATTTGATAGCAGGATTAGAATAAATTATCCATATACCTGCTGCTACACCAGCAAGAGAAATAGACCAAGCGGCGGTTTGCTCAAGCTGGTTAAGTTCATTAAGATTATTAAACGCACCCATCAGTCCGATAACAAATGTTCCTGCAATTACAACAAAGAATAATCCGATTAACCAAAAACATCCGGATGAATCCTTCGCGATAAGATTTGTTATTGTGTGCTGAGTAATTTTCATTCAAGTTAAATATAACTCTGGCCTGAAAAATTAAAAGTTGAGAACAATTACTATCAAGGAAATTTTCTTTACTTCAAATAAATCATCTTCTTTGTACTTATAAAACTTTGTCCTGAACCTGTTGAAGTATCTCCAACTCTTAACTGGTAGTAATATACTCCACTTGCCATTTGGAGACTGCCAACTTCAGCATTAAACTCAATCTCATATCTTCCGGCTTCTCTGTACTCATCAACTAATGTAGCAACTTCATTACCGAGTATATCATATACTTTTAATGTTTGATGTCCGCTTACTGGCGACTGCCAACTGATTTTGGTACTTGGGTTGAATGGATTTGGATAGTTCTGGGATAATACAAATTCTGATGGGATAATAATCTCATCAGTGTTTTTAATTGAAGTAATAATTGCACTGCTGTCAACAAATCTTACAAGATTATTTGCTGTTCCCAAAGTGCTTACTGATGAAAAGTTACCACCGATGTAGAATGAATTTTCCGATTCAAAGAATGAGATATCAGTAAATGAACCATTGGCTGTAGCAAGCAGATTCCAGTTTAAGCCGTCATACTTATAAATTACTTCAAACGGTGGATTAGCTCCCGATAAATTTCCTGCAACATAGATATAATTATTTCTTACAATTAGATCTTCAGGAATACCCTCAAGCCCCTGACCAATAGCACTCCAGTTATTTCCGTCCCATCGTGCAATTCTGTTAGCAGGAATACCTGATCCGCCGGAAAAATTACCAACCTGGGAAAACTGACCGGCAACATAGAGAGTGTCATTATAAGCATACATAGATTTTACAGGTAAATTCGCGCCGCCGTTAACAGAAACCCAGGAAGTATCCTGCCATCTGGCTATGTGAAATAGATTTTTAGACGCTCTTATAAAAGTTCCCCCGGCATAAAGTTGATTTTTATAAATAATCAGTGAATGGATTATTTCAGCCTGAAAATCATTTCCCATTTGATGCCATTGATTTCCATCCCATCTGGCTGCAGAAAAAGCAGTAACTCCGGAGATAGAATTAAAAAATCCTCCGGCATATAAATTTGAATCATCGAATGTAATAGTGGTAATATTTCCAAAGGGAATTACCCCAATTGTATCCCAGGTTGAGCCGCTCCATTTAAAGATGCCGGTAAGATTTTCGGTGGAGCCGCCGACATAAATATCATTTTTGCTAAGTGCAATTGCATTCAGAGAAGAAAAATTATTCGAAAAAGTTTCCCATTGAACTCCGTTCCATTTTGCAATTGCTTTTGCCTGTATGCCGGCAATCTGAGTAAAGCCCCCAACGAAATAAATGCCGGATGAATCAGAGGCAACATCATTTATTTGTCCGTTTGCACCATCGCCAACTGTAAACCAGTTTATCTGAGCAGATGTTAGAAAAGCAATCCCAAAAACTATTATTAATGTGATTTTCATAACAAAGGCAGTTAATAGTTAAAAGAATCAATAATTAAAATATAATTAATTTTTATAAGTGATCAGGGATCAAAAAATCAACAGGAATTTTCATGAACATTCAAAAACACTGTCACCGATTGAGAAGATATAAATATAGCTCCAGGGAAAAGTTTTTCATTTTATATCCTGTTATGATTGTGGGGAAATATGCTCAGGCAAAATTTAGAAAGGATTTTATTTTTATCAATAGAAGGGGAAGAAAAAATATTACTTAGCAAAAAGTTTTTTAAACTTTAGAGGTGTAAAATAAAAAAGTCCGTCCCGATAAAAATCGGGACGGACTTACAGAACTTAGAACTGAATATTTAATTAACTACGTGCTTTAGCTTCATTAACT
This sequence comes from Ignavibacteriaceae bacterium, assembly GCA_013388545.1. Taxonomy (GTDB): domain Bacteria; phylum Bacteroidota; class Ignavibacteria; order Ignavibacteriales; family Ignavibacteriaceae; genus JACAFB01. Next base: position 53 of record JACAFB010000046.1, on the reverse strand, counting down.
ACGATATTTCTACCATCTATTTCTGAATTATTCAATGCTTTTATAGCATTGTT
>JACAFB010000078.1 GCA_013388545.1 Ignavibacteriaceae bacterium | reverse complement strand
GACTGCGAAGACCTTGCAATCGGATTTCTTTTTACTGAAGGGATTATTTCGGGTCTTGAGGAAATCGATCACATCATTAAAAACCAAAGCGAGCACAGAATAGAGTTCATTCTTTCAGAAAAAAATAAAAGTATTGTTAAAGGATGGACCGAATCGCGAACAATGAGTTCCGGCTGCGGTCAGGGAGGTATTTCAAACCTTGAGTATAGAAGAAAAAATCTCAAACCGGTAGACTTCAAAGTAAATACAAATGTTAAAACACTTCCCGGTTTGTTCAAACATCTTGTTAATAATTCTGAATGGTACGACAAAACAGGCTGCATTCACTCCGTATCATTATTCTTCGATAATGGCAATGTGATTATTAGAGAAGATATCGGGCGGCATAACGCGGTTGATAAAGTAATCGGATGTGCTTTGCAATGCAAGTATCAATTTCATAATTCATTACTATACTCATCCGGTAGAATCTCATCGGATATGATGCTGAAAGCGGCACGTGCTCAAATACCAGTGGTTGTTTCTAAAACGGCTCCCACAAGTCTGGCAGTTGATATTGCAGAGGAAAGCGGAATAACACTTATTGGTTTTGCAAGAGGAAGAAGACTAAATATCTATACTCATCCCGAGCAAATAGATTTTAATGATGTTCAAAACGAATTTTTTATAAATGAGCATTTTCAAGAGGGAGAATTATTAAAAAACAAATAACAGGTATTAGTATTTATTATAATTACTGGAGGTTCAATGAAATCTTTATACATTTTGCTGATAACTACAGCATTTAGTATTTCACTTTTTGCACAGGGACTGGAATTAAAGCCCTATGGTTTTGTAAAAGGTGATGGAGTTTATTCATCTAAAGGTGTACTTTCTTTTGGCAATGCCAGCCTCACAGCACCTCAGCTTGCAAATGGAGTTGAGAATGGTGCACTTGGATTTACAGGAATGCACACCAGGTTTGGTCTTAAAGGCATTTACGGAGAAGACGTAAAGGTTGGCGGAGTAATTGAGCTTGATTTTTTTAGTGCCTCAGGCTTTAATACAAATGTTAACCCGCGCATCAGGCTTGCTTATGCTTCTCTTGCAGTAAATAATTGGGAATTCAAATTCGGTCAGCAATGGGATCTCTTCTCACCATTGAATCCTAATACTCAAAACACAAATGGTAATTTATGGTTTGGCGGCAATATGGGTTTCCGTCGCGGGCAAATTCAAATTGCTTACAAAATTCCTGCTAAAGACGTTGTGCCGTTGATTCAATTAGCTTTAGCTGAAGCCACCAGCGATGTCAGCGGCGGCTTGGGAAGTGATAATAAAGCTGTCATGCCAATGTTCCAGGGTCGTATTTCGTTGAAGTTCCTTGAAAATAAAACAATTGGTGTTTATTTCGTTTATGCAAAGTTCTCACCAAATCCCGATACAACGGATTTCGATTTTAATGCTTCCGGTTTTGGTGCTGATTTCACATTACCCTTCCACAAATATTTTGAACTTCACGGTGAAGTTAATACCGGAACAAACCTGAATAATTGTAATCTGTTTACTATTGCCGGAAATGGAAGTAAAGATAATGATAGAAAAAATCTTGGAGTATGGGGAAACATTACTTCCAAAATTGATGATCATTTCAATTTAATTATTGGTGGAGGTATGGATAAAAACCAAACGGATGAACTTCCTGCTGGCGCAACGGCTCAGAACTTTGTGATCTATGGCAATTTTGTTTTCCCGATTGTAAGCGGTTTCTCAGTCTCTCTTGAATTAGGAAATATCTCTACAACCTTGCAGGGTGACGAAGAAGTTGATGAAAAAACTAATTCTGCTTTGTATGGATTTCTTTCAGGAAAGGTTGCATTCTGATTTAATTAGTTAAGAATGAATAAAGTAAAAACAAATAGCGTTTCTGAAATGGATAGCAACATCGAAATGCTAAATCCATTTGCTTCTGACTTAAAGGGATTTTTTGAAAGCTGCAAGACTTTGCCGCTTATTAAAAAATTACCTCTGAGACATGAACTTGAAAATAGAAAGCAGAGACTATCAGAAGGACGTTATTTGTTAAGTCCTTGTGGTATTGAGTTATATCCGAACGATGCAAACAAGATTGCAATTGAAATTCTTGAATTG
>JACAFB010000022.1 GCA_013388545.1 Ignavibacteriaceae bacterium | reverse complement strand
TATATTGTAATTTTGGTTTAAAGAAATAAAAATATTTTCACATCAAGGAGAACTACAATGAACTACCGGATTGAAAAAGATACAATGGGCGAAATTCAGGTTCCATCAGATAAATACTACGGCGCACAAACTGCAAGATCATTAATGAATTTTAAGATAGGAGGAGATCGCTTTCCAAGAGAATTGATACGTGCACTTGGAATTTTAAAGAAAGCTGCAGCACTCACGAATAAAGAGCTGGGAACTTTACCAGGAGATAAAGCGGATCTGATTGTTAAAGCTGCTGATGAAGTAATTGAAGGAAAACTTGACGAACATTTTCCGCTCGTTGTGTGGCAGACCGGAAGTGGAACTCAAACAAATATGAATGCAAACGAAGTTATTTCAAACCGTGCTATTGAAATTGCCGGCGGTGAAATGGGAAGCAAGAAACCAATTCATCCTAATGATGATGTGAACAAAGCACAGTCATCAAACGATACTTTTCCGACTGCAATGCACATTGCCGCTGTTGAAGAAATTCATCGCAGATTAATTCCGATGGTTACAAAGCTGCGTGATGCACTTCAGAAAAAAGCCGATGAGTTCAAGGACATAATTAAAATCGGAAGAACGCATTTAATGGATGCAGTTCCGTTAACTCTTGGACAGGAATTTGGTGGTTATGCTCAACAACTGACAAACGGACTTGAAAGAATTAATGCCGCACTTCCAAGATTGTATGAACTTGCATTGGGTGGAACAGCAGTCGGAACAGGATTGAACACTCATCCGCAGTTTGCTGTTAAATCTGCTGAGCACATTGCAAAAATTACTAAACTTCCTTTCGTAACTGCCCGAAATAAATTTGAAGCGCTTGCTACTCACGATGCATTGGTTGAATTCAGCGGTGTTTTAAAAACTCTTGCAGCTTCTTTGATGAAGATTGCAAATGACATTAGATTTCTTGGTTCCGGTCCACGCTGCGGTTTAGGTGAACTTCATCTTCCTGAAAATGAACCAGGTTCTTCTATCATGCCCGGCAAAGTTAATCCGACTCAAAGCGAAGCAATGACAATGGTATGCGCACAGGTTTTTGGTAATGATGTTGCGGTGAATGTTGGTGGTGCAACCGGACATTTTGAACTGAACGTTTTTAAGCCGGTAATCATATTTAATGTTCTCAACTCAATCAGATTAATTTCTGATGCGTGTGAAAGCTTTACAGATAATTGTGTGGTTGGAATCGAAGCGAATGTCGGCAACATCAAAAAGCATCTTGAAAATTCTCTGATGCTGGTTACTGCATTGAATCCTCACATCGGATATGATAACGCAGCAAAAGTTGCAAAGAAAGCACACGCTGAAAACAAGACATTGAAGGAAGCAGTAGTGGAGCTTGGATTGCTTACAGCAGATAAGTTTGATGAAGTTGTAAGACCAGAAAAGATGATTGGACCAAAATCGTAAAGACCTAAATTATTTGCAGAGGTTTAACCTGGAGAAAAGGTTAACCTCTGCACTTTTTATTCAAATGCTGTAATCAGGTAATCAATTTTTTTCAGATATTCATTTCCAAGATCAATCGTAATTACATTCCTGTTATTTTCGATCAGAGCTTGTTTATCGCCCAATGCCTGAGCAGTTTTGAGAATTCCAAAAGTAATTGTAGAGCCTAAAGCACCGGCTTCATCGGGAATCGGCACATCAACCGGTATATCACCAATGAACTGAATAAAAAATCCGCTGCCATCATCTCCTTTGTGCAGCTGTCCGGTTGAATGTAAAAATCTTGGTCCGTAACCAAATGTAGTTGCTACTCTGAATTTCTTCTGAATTCTGGTTCTAAAGACCTGCAAAGATGAAGTAAGAATATCATCTGGATTAAGGTATGCCTGCAATGAAACGTAGCTTTTACCTTTCTCAATATCTTTAAAGAAGGTTGTCAAAGCTTCTTTAATCGAAGAAGCATTAATTTGGCCGTAGACTCTTATTCCATTTTCAGTTAGTGCAGGAATGGGCTCCGGAATCTTTCCTTTTTCACTATAATCCTGAATAATTTTTCGTCCGAGAATTTTAGCTGATTCAACATTCGGCTGATCAAAAGGCTGAATACCAATTACGTGGCCGCAAATTGCTGTTGCAAATTCCCATCTAAAAAACTCTGCTCCTAAGTCATAAATATCGTTTAGTTCAATTTCGATCACCGGGAAACCGGAAACTTTAAGAGATGAAATCTTTCCATCGTATAACGAATCACCTTTTATTTTGATATAGACAAAAAGCCTGTCCTCAGAATAAAATTCCGGTGATTCAACTGATTCAAGATCAACAGGCAAAACACCTTTTCCGGTTTTACCCGTGCTCTCGGCAACTAACTGCTCTACCCATGAACCAAAACTTGAAATCTGATTTGATAAAACAAAAGTAAGTTTATTGACTTTACTTAATGCAAATTCACCAATAGCAGCACCAAGCATTGCCCCGCTGTTTTCTTTTTGATTCAATGAATTATTCGCAGCCATGCTCCCGGCGCGATTAAGAAGTTTATCCAGATCAACTCCAACAATTGCAGCTGGGACACAGCCAAACAAAGACAGAGCTGAAAATCTTCCGCCAATATCAGGATCATTTAAAAATATTTTTCTGAACTTTAAGAGTTTTGCAGTTTCTTCTAATCCGCTTCCCGGATCAGTTATAGCAATAAAATGATTCGCAGCTTCCTGTCCGATTTGTTCAGAAACATAATTGAAGAAATATTTCATAAAAGACATAGTCTCAACAGTACCGCCTGACTTTGTACTTACAATGTAAAGCGTTTTTTGTGGATCAAGGATTTCCGTAAAATATTTAACAGCAGCAGGATCTGTTGAGTCGAGAACTGCCAGATCAAGGTATCCATCTTTTACTCCGAAGGTTTTCCTGAAAACTTCAGGGGCCAGGCTTGAACCACCCATTCCCATAAGCAGCGCATTTGTAAATCCTTCATTACGAAGTTCATCAACAAAGCGATTTATCTCAGGTATCATTGCGCGTGTTGTTTGAACCGAGTTTAGCCAACCAAGCCGGTTTGTGATTTCAGAGGGGCTGCTGTTCCAAACTGTGAAATCTTTTTCCCAGATTCTCTCAATTATCTTTTTTTGCAGAAGTGCTTCCAGTCTCTCTTCGCATTTCTTTAAATATTCACCAACGAAAAATTCCATTTTACCTGCCATTCAGTTTTTCGATTTTTTGTTCCAGATTTTTTAATAAAGATTTGAATGAATCACTAAAAGCTTTTACTCCTTCCTCCTGAAGGGTTGAAGTTATTTTGTCCAGATCGATTCCTAGTAATTTCAGCTTATTAAAATTTGCCTTTGCTTCATCTAATCCTGAGGAAAGAGTTTCTTTTATTATGCCGTGATGCAAAAACGCCTGAAGTGTAGAAGGCGGAAGAGTGTTTACAGTGTTTGGTCCAATCAGATAATCAACATAAAGCACATCGGAATATTTAGGATTTTTAGTACCTGTGCTTGCCCAAAGCAGCCTTTGTACCTTTGCTCCTTGTTCAGCAAGTTCCTGCCATCGTTGTGAACTGAAAATTTCACTTGATACATCAAAAGCAATTTTTGAATTTGCGACGGCAATTTTCCCCTGTAAATCTTCATTACCAAGCTCCGACAATAATTTATCAACTGATGTATCAACCCTGCTTACAAAAAATGAAGCTACAGAAGAGATTTTACTCACGTCTCCCCCTGACTGCTGAAGCTTTTCAAGTCCATCGATAAAAGCATTGGCAACCTTACGGTAATTATCTATTCCGAAAATTAAAGTTACGTTAACATTTATTCCTGATGCAAGAACTTCAGTAATCGCCAGTAATCCTTCTTCGGTTGCAGGAATTTTTATCATAATATTCGGCCGGCCGATTGCAGTAAAAATTCTTTTGGCATTTTGAATTGTTTGTTCTGTGTTATAAGCCAGCTCAGGGCTAACTTCAATGCTTACATAACCATCTAATCCATTTGTTAAATCATAAACAACTCTCATTATATCGGCAGCTTTTGTTATATCCTTAAAGGCAAGATGCTCATAAATTTGTTCGGTAGTTAATTTTTTATTTAAGACTTCTTTAATGTCCTCATCATAATCTGAACTGCCGGAAATTGCCTTATCAAAAATTGTCGGATTGGATGTCATCCCTCTGACTCCATCTTTAATCAAAAACTCAAGCTCACCGGATGTTAATAGCGGTCTGCTGATATAATCAAGCCACACCGATTGACCGATTGAAAACAACTCATCTAATTTCTTCATTCAATCCTCAATAATTCTTTATAAAAATTAATATTAACCATTTGAAATTTATGAATTATGCAGAAACTTTTCTTATACCCGAAGCAGCCTGTTTGTCAAGATAAAAGAACAATCCGCCCCGAACCGGAGTAATTAACGAAGCAGGAATTTTTTCATCTTTTGATGTGTCGAGAATTTTACTGACAATCTTGCTTTTTGAGCTGCCCGTAACTATAAAAAATATTTTTCGTGCATTATTTAAGACTTTTATTGTTAAAGTAATTCTTTTCTGACCGGAAATTGGATTAACTGTTGGTTCACAGATTTTCTGGGAATTTAATATTTGCTCATCGCCAGGAAATATTGATGCCGTATGACCATCTTCACCAATTCCGAGCAGAATGACATCAAATGCTGGTATGCCCGAAATTGCAGGAACAAAGCTAAGAATTTCCTCAGAGTATCTTTCCGCTTCAAATACGGGATTCATCTCGCCATTAATTCTATGAACATTTTCGGCAGGAATTATAACTTTATCCAGAAGATTTTTTTTGAAACTGCCATAATTGCTTTCCGAATCATCTGCATTAACGCATCTTTCATCAACCCAGAAAAATTTAATAGTCTTCCAGTTAATTTGCCGGGAATATTTTTCTGCGAGAAGTTTATAAATCACCTGAGGTGTGCTTCCGCCTGATACAGCACAATTAACTACTCTTTCAGAGGTGTTAACCAGTTCTTTTAGTTCATTACAAAAATTTTCGGCCAGTGATTCAGGATTTTCAAAGATCCTGATAATTCTTACGGGTTGCTTTGTATTCAAAAGCTAGGCTGTCCGGTTTGTTGATAATTTTAATTTATTTAAAAATACAAAACCCGGCTCAAACTTGAACCGGGTTTTAAATTTGTTTTAATGTTTGTACTTGTTTCAATTATTTCTCCCGCCCTGAACTGCATAGGAAGAGTAAAGCTGAAGTAAAATATTCTTTACTTTTTGATTGTCTGTTTTTTGCGCAAAGCTTTTTACAGAATTCATTCCTTTATTATTCCCTATTTCGTAGAGCGAACGTGCAATAAGTATTTGCATACCCTGATCTTTTTCTTCAAATAATTTTTGGCTTAAATCTGCAACTACATCGTTTATTTTGTACTTACCCGCAAGGTAAATACTGCTTTTTTTAACACCAAAATTTTCTGAATTAATTCCTACTCTAAGGTTTACTAATGATTTATCTTTTTCCTTTAGTTTGCCTGCTTCTGCTGTGAAGCTGTATGCTGCAGTTGAAAATAAGACTGCTGCTGTTAAAACAGTTAATAACAATTTATTTAGTTTCATTTTGGGCTCCTTTCTTTTTTATTTGTTTAACTTTCTGGTTCAAAACTAGTATGATAAAATGTCTCACGTGTCATTTGGCAGTAAAGGATTGTAAAAAGTTGTCACCGTTAAAGAAAATGATTTTTATTGCCCGACAAATCATTTGAGCTGATAATGAATTTATTTATTTTAAGTCAGGATGACTTAAAGCAAATCACTACTTATGAAAAAAGCTGTATTCTCAATTCTCATTTTCACATCATCTATCTGCTTTGGGCAGGAGTATATTGATTCTGTCTTACTAAAAAGATCTTTCTCTTTGGCAAATCAGATTTTTATAATAGATACACACATAGACTTGCCCGATTGGCTTTATGATGAGTGGTTCGATGTTTCAAATGAAAGTAACACCGGAGAGTTTGATTATGTACGTGCAAAGAATGGAGGATTGGATCTGGCCTTTTTATCAATCTTCACTCCCGCAAAACTTGAGGGATCAGGTAAATCAAAACTCAAAGCTGATTCATTAATAACGCTCGTTGAGAATCTTCAAAAGCACTGGCCTGAAAAATTTCAAATAATCAAATCGACTTCCGATATCGAAAAATTCCGGGAAACCAGCAAAATATTATTAGCTATGGGTATGGAGAATGGTTCACCGATTGAAGAAAAGCTTGACAACCTTAAAGAATTCTATGACAGAGGAATCCGATATATCACACTTGCACACGGAAAAAGCAATCATATATCCGACTCTTCATACGACGAAGACAAAAAATGGAATGGACTAAGTCCATTTGGTGAGCAGGTCGTAAAAGAAATGAACAGACTTGGAATAATGATCGATGTTTCCCACCTGAGCGACAGTGCTTTTTATGATGTTATAAGGCTCAGCAAAGCACCGGTTATCGCTTCTCATTCCTGCTGCAGATTTTTCACTCCCGGCTATGAACGGAATATGAGTGATGAAATGATAAAATTACTTGCAGAGAAAAACGGAGTTATTCAAATAAGTTTTGCAGGATTTTTCTTGCGAGATGATATAAACAAAAAATCAATCGAGGGTGACAAACATATCAGCGAGATGCTTAAGGATTTAAATATTGATCCATCAAGTGACTCTGCCTATGTTTATTCATCCAATTACTGGAAAGAGCATCCTCTTGAAAAGGCTAACGTAAAAGATGTTGCCGATCATATAGATCATGTTGTAAAGATTGCAGGAATAGATTTCGTCGGACTTGGCTCTGATTTCAATGGTGTGGGAAATGAATTGCCGATCCGTTTGAGAGATGTTTCCGAATATCCAAACCTGATATATGAGCTTCTTTCCCGTGGTTATTCGGAAGATGATCTGAAAAAAATATGCGGCCAAAATTTGCTTCGGGTCTGGGCCGAATCCGAAAGAATCTCAAATGAGTTAAATAAATAATT
>JACAFB010000032.1 GCA_013388545.1 Ignavibacteriaceae bacterium | reverse complement strand
GCAGTGTTAATCACGTCATCATCTCTTCCAACAAACCAGAAATAACCTTCTTCGTCAATGCTTGCTCTGTCGCCGCAAAGATACCAGCCATTATCAAATTTCTTTTTGTAAGTTTCTTCGTTGTTCCAATAACCTCTTAACATTGCAGGCCAGCCGGGTTTAAGTGCAATCATTCCGACAATTCCTTTTTTCTCAATCGGCTTATGAGTTTTCAAATCAACAACAGTTGCTGTAATACCCGGAAAAGGTTTTCCCATTGAACCTGGTTTTATTTTCATTCCAGGATAATTGCTGATTACAATGCTGCCTGTTTCTGTCTGCCAGTAAGTATCGTGAAATGGTAAACCAAATGCCTCCTGCGACCAGATAACTGCTTCCGCATTCAAAGGTTCGCCAACGCTTGCAAGATGACGAAGAGAAGACAGATTAAATTTCTTCACTACCTCAGTTCCCTCTTTCATCAAAGCACGGATTGCAGTTGGTGCAGAATACCAGACAGTAATTTTATGTTTCTCAATAAACTTGTACCACGTTTCAGCTTTAAATCCTGCATCGAGCACACATTGAGTTGCAGCATTTGCCCACGCTCCAATAATTCCATACGAAGTTCCGGTTACCCAACCCGGATCTGCTGTGCACCAGTAAATATCTTCATCTTTAATATCAAGAACATACTTTGCAGTTATGTATTGCGAGATCAAAGAATAATGAACGTGCTGCGCACCCTTTGGTTTTCCAGTTGTGCCGGAAGTGTAATGTAGAACAGATGGAGTTTCGGCTAAGGAAGGATAAATTTTAAACTCATTTACTCTCTCTGCTTTATCCATATGAAAAGCAATTTCTTTTTCTCGGAGAGGTTTGCTTCCATCATCATCAACTACAATTATATTTTTTAACGAGGGTAACTGTTCGACAATGCTTCTTACCTTCGGCAGATGTTTTTTCTGTGTGAAGATTGCTGAAGTCTGTGCATCTTCAAGTCTTGTAAGAAGCGATTCTGAACCAAATGCAGAAAAAAGCGGCTGTGCAATCGCACCCATTTTTAGAATAGCAAGAAATCCAAAATAGAGTTCAGGAACTTTATCCATAAACAGACAAACTCTTTCACCCGGAGTTATTCCAAGCTTCTGAAGAAAAGCTGCGATTGTATTTGTAAGAACTCGCATATCGTCAAAAGTATATCTCTTCTCTTCACCATCGAAACCTTCCCAGATTAGTGCAAGCTTGTTGGCTTTACCCATTCGACATATTCTGTCAGTACAATATTCTCCTATATTAATAATATCTCCATCTTTATAGCCAAGTTCATTTTCAGCTATTCGCCAGGAAAAATTTTGATAGACTTCATCGTAAGGTTTCATGTTATAGGTTTGATTAGGCATCTGTATTTCCTCCGCCGCAGCAAAATTTGTGAGGTGAAAACAATTAATTATATGCTATCCAAAAATAATAATTATTTAATTCTCTGTATGTTTGCAATCAAAAATGTACCTTAAAAAAGTTTTATCTTACTATTTTTATCCCAAGCCAATCTTCTAATTTTGAATAAATCAATTCTTTATCATCACCCGAAAAATCTCTGATTCTTGTCCGGTGAGAGCCTCCGGGTAAGATCATTTTGATTGAGTTTGTTTTCCCGGTTAAGCAAACTGAGGTTGAAGTCCAGGGGTCATTACCGCCGTAAATAAAAATAAAATTATCAGCTTCATTCTGTACATATTTATTTATGTCTTTCATTGGTTCGGGGTCAAAAACAGGGTTGACTCCTTCGGGGATAAAAAATCTTGTCAGGCCATCAGCATGTTTCAGGTATTTTTTGAAAGGGTCAATGTCGTAAGCATAATAACCATACTCTGTGTAACACTGATAGAAAAATGGCCAGATACTTTTTATTCCACTATCGGAGAAATAATCAAAAGGACTATAAGCTTTTAGGTGGTCAAAAATTTTATCGATATCAGAAGTCGAATCAGGAATAGTCATGCAATCTCCATCGCTCCACTGCCAGTAAGCAAAAGAGTATTCAAGCACGACGTACTCGAAAGCCCTTTCTATTCCTACAATTGAATAAGTTAAACTATCTTTCTCTGCCGATTCTTTAAACATTGGAAATAGTTTATCACGATTTTTAAGAACAGTGATCTGAAAATTTTTGACTTTGTCTCTGCATTTCTGATTTGAAACATTTTTAATAAACTCATAAACTCTTTGATCCTCGGTTGAAAAATTAACCGGACCTACGTATGGAACTGAAACATCAACGTCATCCGGATAAAATCTTCTGTGAAAAATAACCGTTGAACCGCCTTTACTAATGCCGGTTGTAATCCATTTCCCCTTATAATATTTTTTAAAAATCTCAACTATTCTGTGATGATCAGCTGCAGCCTGTCTTATATTCAGGAATTTCCAGTCAAAAGGCTCAGGTACTGATTCACCAAAGTACCGGTGTTCTGCAACTATTTGATTGCAATTGAGAATTTTTGTTAATTCCATTACCCAGTTATTGGCACCGTAGCCCTCAGTGTCGAAAACAAGAGGCAGATCTCTATCAACATGTGAAAGAAATATTTGCTGTTTGAATGTGCCGCTGTTTGGATTAAAATGATCAATCGGCTGCTCAATCATTATTTCATATGCCTCTTTAAACATTTCATTATGACTGACTTCTTTTATCTCGATGCCAGGCACGCTTTTTAGCCATTCAAGCAAATCTGAATTGCTGCTGATTTGCGAAAATGAAGCCGTTGATAAAATTGAAATTATTACGATTATGAAGAAGTAAGTCTTTTTTAACATAGCTGCACCGTTGATGTTAGAGGAATTTGTGCTGGTGATTTCATTGAATGATGAATAAGGAATAAACTATTATGAATTATTGTTTTATTTTTCAATTCAAAGTTAACATTATTTTTAAAGTAAATGGAAAAAATCGAAATCCAAAAAGGTGATATAACAGAACTTAACGTTGATGCAATCGTAAATGCCGCAAATACCTCTCTGCTTGGCGGTGGTGGTGTTGATGGTGCAATTCATCGTGCTGCAGGACCCGAGTTAGTTGAGTTCAACAGAAAGCTTGGAGGATGCCAAACAGGTGAAGCGAAAATATCTCCCGGTTTCAAAATTCCTGCTAAATTTATTATTCACACTGTTGGTCCGGTTTGGAGTGGAGGGAAAAATAATGAAGAGATACTTCTCGCAAATTGTTATAGAAATTCTTTAAAGCTGGCCGTTGAAAATGGAATCAAAACAATTGCATTCCCGGCAATCAGCACAGGAGTTTATCGATTTCCTTTGGAAAGAGCAACAGAGATCGCTGTTGGTGAAGTGAAAAAATTTTTTAAAAAAAATGAATCGATTGAGAAAGTAATTTTCGTTTGTTTTGATGAAAAAACTTTCCAGGCTTATAAAAAGCTGTTAAATGCTTGACGAGGTTTTATCTGGCAGCTGTATTTTATTTAACTCTTCTGTAGAGTTCAAAACCTCCTATGAAGTCTATCATTTCCCAATCTTGTTGAATGAATTGAAGTTTATTCAGTTCAGAATCACAAATCCAGTTTATTTTTTTATCATTTAAATATTTTTCAATATTTCCATTGTAAAGGAAAATATCTGAATTTACTTTTCCATCAAGATTAACCACATTATTCCTGAAAAATCCAAGAGTTCCTGATTGAAACGCCGCGACCCTTTCATTTTCGGGAACATATTTTTCAACAAGAGAAAGTTGATTGTTAAAAAATCCGCTTGCACTGCTGCTTGTGTTAAAAGACCAGGTAAATATCAAAGCAGTTTGAATAGTTATTAACGCAAGTAAGAAAACGTAAATGAATTTTTCTCGAAAATATATAATTGATAAAAAGGATATGAAAGCTGATCCCGGTATTAAAGCGGAAGCAAAGTACCGCGTATAAAACCAAATCGCGTATGATGAAAGAGAATACCAGATTATTAGCATCACATTTGAAATCAAAATGCCCGCCGCAGCAGTAAAAATTTTGTTTTGAAGAAGCTTTTCTACCGAAACAAAATTTGATTTAAAAACTTTTAATGAATTTAATGTGAGATGTAACAGGAGAATTATTGTTAAGATCTGAATAATAATTTCAACACCAATCCCTAAATACTGAGCGTAAACAAAAGGAATTGATGGGATCAGAAGATTGAAAAAGCCGGTGAGTGAATGATAGAATCTTATTAAAGAGAAAGCCCACTCCTGCTGCGCTCGTCCGCTGGTTGGCATGATAGAACCAAATTCGATCAGATTGTAAATAAACCACGGAGAGGAAACAATAAACGCAGTGAGAGAAAAAACTATAAAAGACTTAATATTAGTTCTGAACTTGAACTTAATCGCATGGAGAATTAAAAATGTGAAGATAAAAAATATTGTGTCAATTCGTGATAGAATTAATAAACCGGCTATGACTCCAAATATTAAAGAAGACTTCAAATCACCTCTAAAATGAAACATGTAATAATTAATAAAAATTAAAAACGTCAGAAGCATTAATCCTGTTTCCAACCCGTTAAAATGTTGTTTAATTACTACTATGCTTGTCGTATAAATCAGTAATGGAACAAAAAAAATCCACCGATGATCCGGGTTAAAAAACTTCAATACTTTTTTTATAACAGATGCAAACAGGACGGCGCTTAAAACCCAAATAACCCAATTAAAAGTGCTAACAATTCTTATTAAAGCATAAGAATCATTCCCTGCAATTTTTATTACAGGAACAAGCATAAAAACATATAAAGGCTGAAATCCATTTGCAGGTTTTAATTTGTCATAACTAACTCCATAACCCTGAGATATGTTTCTGCTTATAGTCAAAGAGTAAAATGCATCCTCTAAAAAAGGTTTTCCGGCAAGCGCCTGATCAGACTTTATCAAAAACGACAAAGGAAGTAAAATTGATATGATAGTTAAGGGAATCAGAAAGAGGGACGTTTTGTTCGGGCCAAAATTAATCATATTCCTTTTTCATTTTCTGTTTATTGAAAAACTCCATACCTCGCTTGAACCCAAAGTGAATCCGCTTTGAAATGCGCTTACAATCCAAGCATAAATTCCGTTCTCAAATTTTTTTGCAGTAAGTGGATACTGGTGAAAAGTGGTTTTAATCATATCAGCGTGATACCAGCTTTCATTGTGCTGAATAGCTTGTTCGGGCATCTGTCCTTCAAAAACTTTAACTATGTCAATCTCATATTCTACTTCACCTTCTTTTGGAAGCGGAATAGGCGGATTCCATGAAAACACAAAAACCTCTTCATTCAACTCCGATCTGTCTTTCGGGAAAACCAGAACAGGCGGCGAGATGCTTGATACAGTTTGCTGAATGCAATCTTCGGCCACAAGCTGGTTTGAGCCTGTATAAAAAAGTTTAACACACAATTGATAATCACCCGGAGGAAGGCTTCCTGTTCTGAGCACACTGAGTTTATAAACTGGATCCTTACTTGTATAGGTTATTATACCTTTATAATTAAGAGCATCTGCCGGATTAAAACTTTTCTCTCCGGCTTCCAGGGGAAAGACATCAACAACTGATTCAGCAATAGTATTTCCCGCTTTATCTTTCAATTCTGATTTAAAGAAAACATAAATAGTTCTTTCGTAGTTATTCTTCAAATCAACCTTCCACAAGTCTTCCATAGTCAATTGGTTAAATGGTGGTTGTTTGATTTTTATTCCAATTGACTGAGTGAATGTAAGCGGGCTAAAAAGCAATATTATTAACATTATGTATTTCATTTTATTGAAAATCTTTTCTTAAGCTGTTTTTATGCTGCACTTTATTTTAATACTTACCTATGAAAAATACTACTAATTAGCAGAAAATAACTTGCCTGATTATTATTTAAGGATTAAGCGAACAGAGTTTATATTTTAACCAATGATTTTATTAAATACTTAAAAAATATCCGGAGTTGAAATGTTACTTTTAAATCCGAGAATGTTTTTTCCCATTTTCTTTTCATTCATTTTTGTTTCATTCGCACAGATTGATCAGCAGCTAATTAAAGAAGGTGCTCCTAATGTATTTGTAGATTGTAGCTATTGCTATATTAATTATTTAAAGGAACAAATTCCTGTTGTCAATTATGTGCGTGACAGGAAGGATGCAGATGTTCATATTCTGATTTCTACTCAACGAACTGCAGCATCAGGGACCGAATATTCATTATTCTTCATCGGGCAGAATAAATATCATTCGATAAACGATACTCTAAAATATGCAACAAACCAAACTGATTCCGAAGAAAGCAGCCGCATAAAAATGGTTAATGCAATTAAAGCCGGGCTGGCCAGATACATTTTCAACAGCAGTGCTGCGGGCAAAATGAACATTTCCTTTTACAGTTTATCAGAAGATACAACAGAGCAAAAAGATGACTGGGATTTCTGGTTCTTCAGGACAAGCATTAATTCATTTTTAAATGGCCAGGAATCAACAAATTTTTTGGATCTTTATGGAAATATTGCTGCAAGCAGGGTAACAGAAGACCTTAAGCTTAATTTTAATTTTGGATCATCCTATTACGAAAGCAACTTTAAATTTGCTGATCGAAAAATAAAAAATGTCTCGCGATATCAGAGCTTTGGCGCTTCTGTGGTTAAAGCAATCGATAAAAAATGGTCGTGGGGAATTTGGTACAGCACTTTTCGTTCTACATATTCGAATATCGATTACAGTCTTGCAATCGCGGGAGGATTAGAATACAATATTTTTCCGTACTCGGAATCCAATCAGAGAGAGTTCAGAATTAATTATAAACTTTCTACCGGTTATAATAAATATATAAGCGAAACGATATTCTTTAAATTGAAAGAGCAGGTTTATGTTCAGAGTGCAGAAATCAGTTTTACTTATATTCAACCGTGGGGTTCAATTAGTACATCTTTATCAGGAGCAACATATCTTCACGATTTATCAAAGAACGAACTGGAACTTGAAGGATCTGTTTCACTGAAGCTTTTAAAGGGATTGTCATTTGATCTTTACGGCGGCTATTCAAGAATAAGAAACCAGATTTCATTACCCCGTGGAGGAGCTACATTCGAAGAAGTATTGCTTCAGAGAAAAGAGCTTGATACAAAATATTCTTACTGGGCATCAATAGGTTTGTCTTATTCTTTTGGTTCTATCTATAACAATATCGTAAACCCGCGTTTTGGCGGCGGCGGTTCTTCAACAAGTATAATTATTAATTGAAATTAATAAGTTGGCTCTCTTTAAAGAGAAATCTTCTTTCGGTAATTATAATGAATTTATTACCTTAGAAAAATTATCGCTGTACCGGCAACCGCTATGATTGCACCCCAGATAGCTTTCCAATCCAACTTCTCTTTAAAATAAAATCTTGAAATCGGAAGCATAATTATCGGCATTGTTGCCATCAGTGTGGAAGCAATTCCAACTTTTGCGTACGCAATAGCAATCAGACTCCCGGTAATTCCAAGCACCGGTCCAAAGACTGTTCCGATTAAAATTACTTTTGCTGAGTAACTGTCTTTAGAATAAATGCTAACAGGATTTTTATATCTTCTGAAAGTTGCTGCTAATGGAAGAATAATTATTGAAGCAGAAAATAATCTGATAAAACTTGCAGCGAATCCATTTAGTTCTCCGCTTTGAAACGCAAACTTAGCGAATATCAATCCGGTTGCCTGACCGAGCGCTCCGAGGAATCCATAGAAGATACCAAGTTTACTAATCGAAAAATTATTTCCATCTGAATTTTTTCTTTCAAGAACGACAATTAATATTCCGGTAATTGTCAAAAGCATACCAAACATTCCGAGATATGAAATAATTTCATTCAAAAAGAAAAAAGCCAGAATGGTGCTGAGAACAGGTACTGCAGCCATTATAATTATTCCTAATCGCGCTCCTATCATCTGAAATGACTTGAACAGAAAGGAATCACCAAGAACTAAACCAAGTATCCCGCTGATTACAAGATTTGAAATCTGGTTGAAAGTTAAGTTGAGACTAATTCCAAATAAGGATATGATCAAGAATAGCAGAATACTTGCTAACGCCATTCTGTCTATGTTGACCTGAATTGCACCAACTCTTCTTGAGGCATTTGTAAATGCATAAGAAGTTATTGACCAGCAGAAAGCTGTTGCAAGCGCGCTTATTTCACCGATGTAGTTCAAACTAAATTATTAAATCCAATTAGGGTTGAATAGAATGTATAAAATACCAGGCAATAATCAGCAGGATTGAAAGCCTAGTGTCTTTTAATCATCGATTACAAAGCCAATTTTCTTTTTTTCGGCTGGAAGAGGAGTAATAAGTTCATTTATTACCTGAATTATCTGCACAATCTGTTCTTCGTGGTCCTGCAGCTTATTTTCTATATCCTTTAACTTTTCTTCAACTTTCTTATGAGATGAAATTATTTCCCGAAGCTTTACGAATGCTCTCATTATCAATATATTTATTTCAATTGCTCTTTCACTATTGAGAACAGAAGAAAGCATAGCCACACCCTGTTCAGTAAAAACATAGGGTTTTGCTCCACCAAAATAACTTTTAGAT
>JACAFB010000080.1 GCA_013388545.1 Ignavibacteriaceae bacterium | reverse complement strand
TAACTAAAAAAAGGAGTTATACAATGAACAACACAACCAAATCAACAGCTTTAAAATCAATCACCAAATTTTCATTCTTTGCCGGACCAATTCTCTTATTTATCTCTTCGATGACTTTTACATTGGGAATAGGATTACTTCCAAATGGTCTAACAAGTTATATAGAAGGAATATTCGGATCGTTTGCGTTAATCTTTTTTGTTCCCATTTATCTTGAGCTTTCAAATCAGTTAAGCGCAACGCATAAAAAACTTGGACTTGTTGCAGCGTTCACAGGTTTGTGCGGAGCAACAGTGGGAGTTAGTCACGAACTTTTCAGAGTTATTGAATGGACTTTAAGAAATTATGGTGCAACTGAAGAAGTGTGGATAAAATTCTATGCTAATCCCGGTTTAGAATATTTACTTGTTGCATTACTTGGTCCGTTATTTCCAATTACATCAATTATTCTTGGGACAGGATTTTTAAGAGCTAAAACATTACCCGCTTGGATTTCTGTACTTTTAATTTTTGCTGGAATAGGTTTTCCTCTTGCGCAGGTTTTGGAATGGGAAGTTGGATTAAAAGTCACTTATCCTCTGGCTACCTTTTTCTGGATGATTTCTTTAGTGTTTGTCGGATTAAAATATATTAGTAAAGAATAATAATAAACATAACTTCGCTGCGGTTACTTTATTTTTACTGTGACTGCAGCGAAAAACTAAAAAGATAAAGTCTTATTATACTTCACATCATAAATCTCAAGTTTATACCAGGTAAAATCTCCGTTATCCAATTTCCAGGTTGCTTCGCCTTTAACGGGGATTTTTATTCCGTTGTATACTTTGTATTCATTCAAAGTAATTACCCATTCTTTAAGAGGTGAATTTGCTTCGCTGCCCATATATCGCATTGCACTGAACTTTAAGAAGTCACCGTTCTCTTTAAAAGTAAAAACTGCTGAGCCGGTTGTACCTTTGTATGTCATTGTTGCCTTAGCAGAAAGCGAATCTATTTCTTCCCATTTTATGTAAGGACTTACAACAGCAGTCGGAAACCAGATTGTTTCGCCCAGATATCTCTGCAAAGTTCCTTGGTTTATTTTTTCATTATCTGAAGTATTAACCACATTAAACAAAGATAGAACTTTAATTAACATATTTCCTTTACCATCAGAGAATTTATCCCGCCCAGTAAAAAACACAAGGGGCATCATATCTACTTTAACTTTCCAAATGAATGCTGGATTATCAACAGTAAAATATTGGACAGCATTTGCTTCGTACCATTTTTCCTGTTCGGGTTTCATCTTCATTTGTCCTTTTTGCTTGAGCTGGACAGTGTGAATCATATCTTTGCCAACTACGCCAGAATTCCTTAACCACTTTTGAACTATTGGAGGAAGGTTGATGATTTTTTCTTCCGTAAAAATTTCTTTTTTATCAATTGAATTTGATGCAAGAATTTCGGCAATTTCATTTTTCACATCACGATTAAAACTCCAATCAGCAAAAGAAACAATTGCAACAAGCAGAATTATAATGTTTGGAATTGTTCCGAACTTAGCATCCTGCCAGAATAATATTATCAGAACTTGTGATAAGATTACAGCAGCCAGAGCAGTAATCCACCACAAATCGTGGTTACTTATGAATTGAAATGCAGCTGCAAGGAAAAGAATTAGTGCAATTAGCCAGAGTATTCCCATCGACCTAGAAATATTTTGTGTGAGCTGATTGATTTCCGCAAGTTGAAATGCTTTCACAAATCCGAGCAGATGAATTAATGCGTGGATTATGACAATAATAGTGAAAATATTTTTCATTGATTAATTCTCAAATTTATTGTTACATAAATATAACAATAAGAATTCTAATTAAACCCGAATTAACTCCCTTATCTTCTAAAAATCATTTAAAAGCATTAATCGATTTAGATGAAAATATTATCAATAATAAATTTTCATTAGCTGCTAATGGAATTGTAGAATTTGAAATTCATATTTGAATCACCTCTTTTTGTATATTCGCATCAACGTTTTAAGAAAATAATGGAATCACTGAAATTAAAAGAACTTTTTATAGAAGACAGAAATAAAATTTTTCACAATCCTGAATTG
>JACAFB010000079.1 GCA_013388545.1 Ignavibacteriaceae bacterium | reverse complement strand
CTGGAGAAATGATCCATTGATCTCACGGGCAACAAGGTGAACATCCGGTTCTTTATGAGGATCGACTTGATCGCCGTTACCGTAATTCCAATTTAATTTAACAATCGGTTCCGGAAAAATTCCACTTGAAGAATATTCTTTTTTAATAGCCTTGTGGAGCGAGTCAATTATAGATAAATCAGAAGCTGAGTCACCCATTGGTTCGACTGCTCTGTATCGCCATTGTGCCCATCGTCCGCTGTTAACAACGCTTCCTTCTTTTTCAACTGAGGAACAAGCTGGAAGCAGGAATACTTCGGTTTGGTTGTCAGCAGGATTAACACCTGGACGTTTCCAAAAAACTGATGTATCTGTTTCGAAAAGATCAACAGCTACCATCCACTCAAGTTTATCAAGAGCACTTCTTTCCTTATTTGAATTTGGTCCACCGACAACAGGATTTTGTCCAAACAGGAAAAGCCCTTTTATTTTACCTTCATACATAGCTTCAAATAAAGATATATGTGAATAATCTCCACTGCGCTTGGGTAAATAATTGAAACAAAAATCATTCTCGGCAGTTGCGTTTTCACCATACCAGGCTTTCAATAATGAAACGATGTACTTTGGATAGTTGCTCCACCAGTTTGCAGATTTAGGATCGTTGGTTTTAGGGGTATAAGTTTTTTTGTAATCTTCAAGTGTCTGCTCTGCTTTTGTTGGTGAAGCCAGGTATCCGGGAAGCAGATGAAACAGTAATCCCATATCTGTAGAACCCTGAACATTAGATTCTCCGCGAAGAGCATTTATTCCGCCGCCTGCAAGACCAACATTACCCATAAGCAGTTGAAGGATTGCATACGTACGAATATTTTGCGTTCCGTGTGTATGCTGGGTTGTACCCATTGCGTAAAGCCATGTTGCAACCCTGTTCGGTGCCCAGGTGGATGTAAAAGTTCGGCAAACTTTTTCATAAGTATCTCTCGGTGAGCCGGTAATTTTACATACGGTATCAATGTCATATCGTTCAAAATGTTTTTTCATCAACTGATAAACACAACGAGGATGCTGAAGTGTCATATCACGCTTCGGGATTCCACTGCCATCAACCTCATAAGCCCAGTTTGTTTTATCATATGCACGCTTAGCCGGATCGTATCCGCTGAATAAGCCGTCGTGGAAGTCATACTTATCTGAAATTATAAAGGAAGCATTAGTATAATTAAGAACGTATTCTTTATTTATGAAACCGTTCTGCAGTGCATAATTAATTATTCCATTCACAAAGGCTATATCAGTTCCGCTTCTGAATTTGCAATAGATATCAGCGAATGAGGAAGTTCTTGTGTAACGGGGATCGCAATTGATAATTACAGCGCCTTTTTCTTTAGCGCGGGTAAGCCATTTAGAAGCAATAGGATGATTCTCAACCATATTCGAACCCATAACCATCGCAACATCTGTGTTAATCATGTCTATCCAGTGATTTGTCATAGCTCCCCTTCCAAACGTAGCAGCCAAACTGGCCACTGTAGAACTATGTCATATACGCGCCTGGTGTTCGAGGTAAGTTATTCCAAGCGACCTCGCAAACTTTGACAACAGGTAACACTCTTCTGTGTCGAGTGCAGCACCACCCATACAGGCAATACCACTTGTCCTGTTAACAATTTTATCATCCTCTTTCAGGAGGAAAGTAGCATCACGTGTTTTCTTAACACGTTTTGCTATTTCGGATAGCGTCCAATCCCAGGATTTTTCCTCCCACTCAGAACTTCCGGGAGCGCGGTATTTAACTTTTTGAAGTCTTCTTTCATTAACCGCAACCTGGAATAGTGCCGTTCCTTTTGAACAAAGCGATCCTTCGTTTATCGGATGATCAGGATCACCTTCAATGTTGATCACTTTGCCTTCTCTTGTTGAAACTATAAGACCACAACCTACGCCGCAATATGGACAAATGGTTGTGCTCTGTGTAGTCTCTACTGTTTTAATTTCCGGAATGCTTGCGGCTTTAGCAGTTTTAGGGAAGCCTAAAATTCCTATAGCTCCGCCAACTGTACTGGCACTGGCTGCACCCAGAAATCCACGTCTCGAGATTTTCATAGGCATATTCCTTTATGATTAATTATAACTTTTAGTTTAAACATTCTTTATTGAATTCAACTTTTTGACGATACATTAATAATTCATTCCCGTCAGGATTTTCATATCT
>JACAFB010000043.1 GCA_013388545.1 Ignavibacteriaceae bacterium | reverse complement strand
TCTTCATAAACACCGGGCTGCTTTTCTTCATTTACAAGCACCGCTGCTTCTCTGCCTAAAAGGTCATAAACTATTAATTGCACAAAAGTCCTCTCCTTTGGAGAGGATTTAGGTGAGGCCGGTATTGTAAATTTTATTTTTGTAACCGGATTAAATGGGTTGGGGTAGTTTTGGTTGAGACTGAATTCAAATATTTCCTGATTGTCTTTTACACCAGTTACATTATCAACACACAACACCCAGCTTATTGTATCTGAACCTCCATATCCATCGTTGACTTCAATTTTTATGTTGTGGTAACCGGTATCGGCTTCTGTTGGTGTGCCCTGAACAGTTGCTGTATAAATTGAACTAGAAGATTCCTGAGTTAAAGTTAAGAAGGAAGGAATTATTATAGCAGCAAAATTCAAAGTATCATCGTCTATGTCTTCTGCTTCGAGAATCTGTTCATATAAATAATTGAATTGCGTGTAAACAGTATCGTTTATATTTGTAATGAACACGGGCTGACGGTTCACGCGCAAACTGAATTGCGTGTTAACCACATTGGCATCTGTGTCCTTCACCGTCACAGTGATGGGAAAGCTGCCGCCTTGAGTTGGCGTGCCCGCCATCAGGCCAGTGCGGTAACCAATTGTCAGTCCCGCAGGATTGCCTGACATAGTGTATTTTAAACCCATTCCAGTTGCCTCAACTTGATAAGTGAAAGCTTCTCCAAATTGAATCAGCTTATTGCTTATCGGCTGAATGGACACTGGGGTGACGTAATCGTAGCGGTAAATCTTACCACTTGCAGCTGCCCAGCCGTGACGAATGTCAGGCGTGAAGAGATTTGTTGGGTTACTAGTAGTAACCTGCATCACAGTATCCCAAGTTTCACCTGCGTTAGTGCTTTTGAGTATTCCGTACAGCACATCTGTCCAACTGAGCCAACCTGCTACAAAGATGGTATTAGTACCAGATATAACCGAAAAACCTCGCTTTTGACCAAGGTCAAGCCAGCTATAATGAAGATTCCATGTGAAACCTGCATCAGTTGTACGATACAGATAAGCATCTGTAGGGCTTGGCCAAAAATCAGTGACCAGCGCGTATCCAAGATTTTCATCCTGGAATTCGACTCGCTCTACCTGATAGTCAGCTGGAAGAGCAGATGATATCCAGGTCGCTCCACCGTCAGTTGTACGTCCTATCCACCCAGCGCCGCCTATAACAAAATTGAGTGAATCGAAGATGGTCACAGCAAATGCAGTGACGATTTGTGGATACTCAATCAGTTGCCAGGTAGTGCCATTATCAAGGTCTTCATAATTAGCAGGTGATCAATCGCTCCGATAAACCAGATACTTGAACCAACTTGCTCTATCTGACCCCAGATACTCTGAGAAGCTGGATGGGTCTTCCGAACCCATGTTGCACCACCATTAGTAGTTCGGTGAATGAATCCTGGTCCTGAACCCAAATTTCCACCTGCACACCAGCCAACTTGACTATCTTCCATATACACATCGTACATATTGTACGCCCCAGCTGTTACCCGCTGAACCTGGAAGGTAAACCCTCCATCGGATGTATGAATTATCTTGTCAGCACCTAAATGGCTGAACCATCCGTTCAGGGTATCCGTAAAGTGAAAGCCATAGAAGCCACCTATGTTGTTGTATGCCTCAACCCACTGAGCCTGAACACTGAGCGTCATAAGAGACGCCCATGCTACGAACAAAAGAGCTAAGCGTTTCATGATGCCCTCCTTTTTAAAACCCCGCAAAATATAATTTCTAAATTCAAGACCAATTGCCACCAGTATGAAAATTAATATTAATTGCTACTTAAATGTTTAATAAATATTTAGAGCAAAATCAAATTTCGAAATACCGGACTCGCTTTATCCCCAAAATTAGTTTCTAAATAACAGACCTGATTAATTTCAGAATTATAGACCTGAAGATTTCAGAATTTCAGACCTGAACTCCTTTGTAATTCGCAAGCGCGGGATTGAATTCAAAATAATTTTCTTCATCAAACCATGCACACCTGAAATCATCAAGCGGTAACCACAATCTGAGCGAAAGTGCCCTTGCATATAGAAAGAGTTGTCCAATTGCTTTTTTATCTTTTACGGCCTCAGGTTTGTAATCAAGAATAAAAACTTTATTGTTTCTTATCTGCAAAATATCAATGTGCCCTGATATACCTTCATTTATTTCCTTAGCCCAAAACCAAACCGGCACTTCAACTGCAATAGTCGTTAAGTCGTTCGATAACATAAAATTTTCAATTTTTTTTGGTATTAAACTTTTTGTTAATTTTTTCGGCAGTTTGTTTTAGAGTGTATCCCTGGTTGTAAGTTGAAATTGATTCGGTTATTATCTTGCTTGAATAGGTCTTGTTTGGTAATGAAGAGAGTGTAAATTTTTTTCCGCAATTCTTACACAGATAAATTTACTTTAATTCAGACTTGCTTTTTGCTTTTCCCTTCTTGATAAGGTTTGAGCTATTACAATATTTGCACGCCAATGTCATTTATCTTTTGGTAAGTTGTGATCATAAAGTTACGCAACTTCACATCCGGGGGATATTAAACTCACCAGAAACTTAGGAAATTATAATATGAAAGTCACGTTAGAGCAAGTTTAAGAGTATGAGAAAGAGTAAGATATCATTCCCATTCCCAATTTAGGGGATCCCATTTGTTCCTGTTTTTTTTGTCGAATATTGGTTCGATGAAAGATTGGATTTTAGTTACAACTTCAGGAAAAGAATTAACAGACGCTAATTTACTTCGTTCAAGAAAAGCCAACCAGAGCATTTGAAGGTGTTCATCAAGTTTAAATTTATCATCGAAAATCAATACTCTTGTGGGGCGATTCCTGCTTATATCGTGAGCAACAAAAAGTAATGCACCTTTAAGTATGAAATTTTTAGAGTATACTGACTTCGACAGTCGAAAAAGAAATCGCTCCTGAACATACTGGCGAATAACACTTTGAAATTCTTTACTCGTTTGGGAAGCGATATTTCTCAGCCGTTCTTTAACAGATGCAGCAACATTTTTTATTTCACTCTTCTCTTTCACGAAAGGATAGCTTTTATCATCGGTTCAATTTTCTTTTTCACACTGCAAATCTCAGAAAATTTGAGAAGTTTAGGAATATCCCTCTCCTTCTTATTCCGCAGGTAAGTTTTGAGAGATTCAACAGCAATATCTTCACCAATCTTATTTATATATCTGAATAGATCTCCGATTGTTTTTTCTTTGTTATAAATTCTTACGGTTCCACTTTTTGTGTTCAGGGTTTCAACTCCCGGTGAATAATAACTATTTGCAAAATAGTATACTTTGATAGGTGGATACTTCAGGACAAATTTATCAGTATTGTTTGGAAATGCAACATAAACTTCAGAAGGATTGAATGTTGTCAGCTCATAATAAGAGGCAGCTGATATCAGACAAATAACCGCTCGCATATTAGAGTTACAAACATCTGCGAAACTGACATGCTCATCCCAGGGATAATCAACTAGCTTGTAAAGACCGGGTCTAATTTTTTCAATAATGCCTTTTTCTACAGCATGAGCAATATCACGAGTTTGAATTTCGGCATTACGAAGTTCCATCATCCGGGAATAACCATTATTTTCTTTAAATAATTTGATGATTTTGTTCATTGTCATAATCTGAATCGTTTACAAGGTAAACATAGTGAATTCACCTTGGATTTGATTCATTATTTGAGGTTCCATTTCACTGCCAATAATACATATTGGCAGAAGATTAGAACCAAATCATTTTCAAGGTTAGTATTACGAATCTACCTTGAAATCGAACCAAGGCAATTACAAAAAAGGCGAGTCACCGACTCGCCTCTACTTTTTAATTTTAACTTTTTTCTTTTTACTTGATTAAAGTTTATCCGCCAAAGCTTTAGCGAAGAATAACCACCTTCCCTGTATTAGAGTATTGACCTGCCTAAAGTTGATAAAAATAAATCCCGTTATGAAAGCCTCACCCGCCTGAATACAAGAGACCCTCACTGATTGCTTATAAAATTAAAACTAATAATTAATTAAATGCCTAATAATTATTTGTTATGAGTTCTTTGCAGCCTGGCGTCTTTACGGGAAAATATTTATTACTGTATCCTCGTAATCTTCAGTTCAACTCTTCGGTTCTTTGACCTGTTTGCTTCATTATCATTTGGCGCAATAGGGCGATCAGGGCCATAACCCACTGTCGAAATCCTGTCTTCACTGATTCCATTCTCCGATAAATATTTTCTGCAGGATTCTACTCTTCGCAGCGAAAGTTTCCTGTTCATTTCAGCTTCGCCCTCTGAAGAAGTATGACCTGAAAGTTCAATTTCAATTTGGGGATACTGTCGCATTAGCTGAACTACTTTATCAAGCTCTGCTTTGCCTTCATTTAATAATTCGGCACTGCCAACTTTAAATTGAATGTTATTAAGTATAAGCGACTCACCTTCGGTTAAGGTTTCACCTTCCATTTGAACAGTGTATGATCCAATAGGATCAAGATAAACCTGGTATTGCTCCGAAACCTGATTTGTAATGACATCAAAGCCTTGAGTTTTAGTAATAAAACCTTCAGCAGAAAAATCAGCAGCGACTAAACCGGCAGGAAGGTTTTTTAAAATTGCTTCACCATTTGAATTTGTTTTTGTCTGAATAAAATCAGGGACAACAATTTTTGCGCCTGAAATTGGTAAGCCATCGGCTGAATTAAGTACAATCAAATTTAATCCGCCGGTGTATAAATATGGTTTCGGATTTATCAGAAGTTTAACGAAATCGATAGCATATCCATCTCCATTGAAAGTAGTTGAATCATCAATAGAGATTACAAGCTTATCTTTTTTTAGCAATGGAAGTAAATCAGCAGGAAGCTTTGCAAAAATCATTTTACCAACCGGCCCGCTTTGATCTATACCATCTAAAATTCTTTCGACTGCTGAAAATCTTTTTCCATTAAACCAGACGCGGAACTTCGAACAAATTGATGGAGATTGAAAATCATCCACAAACATTAAAAGCGCCGCCGATTGTATGTTTGCATTTTTTATTGATGATAAATTCATTACGAGAGGAACCACCTTGTAAACCGATCCATCGCCAGATGAATAACCATCCCCGAGGCAAGTGCTCTTTTCAGGATGTTTTATAAATCCGGTTGGAATCATCACCCGATCAGTACCGCTGATGTCCTGAGGATTAATATTGTACGGCCAATCGTGAACCTGCGATGACATTCCCGAGAACGGATTAAAGTCTTCAGGCCAGCCATAATTAAGATTATCTATGTCGCCTATTCTTATCATAAAATCAGCCTCGGGAGTATTGCTCAAACTTACCTCCTGAGCACTCCAATCACCATCATTTGAGCTGTTTTGAGTAAAAGCAGTACTTGAAATCAGTAGAACAAGAAGAAAAATTTTTAGCTTCATTATGCAGTTCCTTTCTTTATTTCCATTTTAATTTATTAATATTTTTTTTAACCTACAATAAAATTATCTGTTTGAATGACAAAGCTTTACTCAGCAAAAAAGTTAAAAAAATCTTATGATCTTGTGATTTGAAGTACTATTCAGACTTTATTTCATAGTACAATAATTAAATACCTGCATTTAAAGAGGATTTATAGAGATGTGATTGATTTTTACCACGGCTTGATTCTTGCAGTAATGTATTTTACACAATCGGGATTTAACGATCCGGAATTTATTTACTTATCAAAAGTAAAGGATTTAATAATTGGACTGGCTGCTAATTATCATATGGCTGCTCATAATAAACGGAGGATTGGGAGGTCAGTATGTATTAAACTGGATGGGCAACCAGCCGGATTTTACGGGAGGGAAAAAGATAGATGTCTCTCCGGGTGTTATGACCTGGTGGAGAGAAATATCAAAACTTGCCTGGGCAGTTATTGCTGTAGCAATTGAAATACTTCGCGGAAAAAAATTAAAATATCTATGGCCCGGATTTATTTCCCTAAGCACAATTATTATCTGCGCGTTCACTGGTGTTATCGAGAACATTGGATTCTTTTATTTGCCACGACTTTACTCTCCACATATTTACGCTCCTTACGTTAACGTCTATCTGGCATTTCTTCCTTTTTTCGGGAAAATACTTTTTAATGCCCCTATCAGAAAAGAACACTGGGCCGGAATTGTTTTGGTTATTGCTGGTCTTGCTGTTCCTCATATACCAATAATTATTGGCTCAAATGGTGATCAGCAATCTCCTTTAGATTCTAATGCAATAATCTGGATTGTAATAATAAATTGCTGTTTATGCTCTCAGCAGATTCTTAACAATAAAACTGTACAAACGGCGTTGCCCGGAGTTGGACCGAATGCGCTCGTAGTCTGGCGGGAAATCTGGAAACTGGTTTTCATTTCATCAGCTTTAATCCTTGTCCCCGTTGCGGGTAATTTGATGAACGTTAATATGCCTTCATCAGTAGATAAAACTAAATTTGAAAAGAGAGTGCTTGTAAAAGTCGAAGCTGATAAAAAAGATTTCCTTCTTAAGAATTACTTTCCCGCAGGGAACAAATATGTCCTGAAAGAAAACATTTCTGAAGAAGATGAAATTATTATTAAAAAAATTCTACACGATGCTGAGTTCAATAAATTTTTCTCACTGTTTAACGGGAAACTATTTCCCGACAACTGGCTTCCAATTTTGTTTGTGATTGCCGCAGGGCTTACAGGATACGTTTACAGTTACGGATTCTTCAAATTATCAAAGTTTGCCGCTCATTTATGGGTGCCGTATACAAACTTGTATCTTGTGATTCTTCCGTTCGTTATGATATTCTTCGGAAAAGAGGTTACAATCTATCAAATTGCTGGTGCGTTCATTGTATCTGCAGGACTTGGCATAGGCGTTCTGGATTATAAGCGAAATAAAGTAAACGAAATAGAAAAGAAGTATAAAGATTAAAACTCAAAAGTTTTATCTGGTCAAATACTTTGTTAAAAAACCACCGCGGATAGATTTTCATAATCTTCAGGGTTTATGAAAAAATAACGTGGGAAAATCAATCTAATTTTCTGCAGCGCGCACGAACAGCATTTATATTTTTCAGCCTGCTGTATTTTGAAAGAATGTTTGCCTCACTTTCGGGAGGCAAAATTCATAAAGGAAGATTAGGGAAGAAAGAATTTGTGGTTAAAAATCTTCTCCCATTTCATTGCCATTTTCAATTCGTTCTCTTTTAGGTTTATAATTGTTGAAAGTAAACCTTGCTGTCAGCATTACAACAGGAGATTCTCTTTTAAAGTAATTATAGTTATAAAAATCCGGGCCTGAGGAAGTAAATTCATACTTTGCTGTTTTAAACAAATCTCTAACCTGAAGAATCAGTGCAAGCTGTTTATCAAAGAAATCCTGCCGTGCCGAAAGATCGGTTGAAAAAGATCCTTCGGATCTTCCTTGTGAAGAAACGGTGGGACTGCTATAGTTCAGGTTGAGCTGAAGTTGTGTATTTTGTCCAAGCCTGAATACGCTATTAAATCGTGTATTCCAGTTAAAACTTTCTCTTTCAAAATTTTCATCGTTCAAAACGCCTTTGATTTTATAGTTATACACATTTGCCATCAGATTTAAATTCCAGAACTTGAACGGATCAAAAATCACCATGAACTCACTGCCAAGAGCATAATCAGTTCCAACATTATCAACACTATTAAGAGTTACGTTATCCTGGTATACAGATCGAACCTGTTCAATTTTATTACTCGTTACACGGTAATAAAGGTCTGCTGATAGAGAAACACTTCCAATCAGCGTTTGAACACCAGCATCGTAAGAATCAATAAATTCGGGTTTAAGATCGGGATTTCCTCTCCTTACATTATTTTCATCAAACCAGGTAATAAAAGGTTCAAGCTGCCAGCCGTCGGGTCTTTCAATTCTTCTGGTATAACTTGCCATCAACTGGCTTCCTTTGCTGAACTCATATGATGTATGAAAAGAAGGGAAAAGATCCCATCTGTCTATATTGAAATTTCCAGTGCCGTTTACAAGTTCGATTTTGCGATAAGTGTATTCCGTTCTTAATCCTCCCTGTAAACCAAGATTACCAATTTTGTCCGAGTAAATTGTATAAAAAGCATGCCCGCTGTTGTTATATTTTACATCATTTGAAAATAATGACTGAAGTTCATAAAGATTTGTCTGAGGATTAAACTCTGACAGTTCATTTTTTTCCTCTGAAAGCTCAGCCTCACCTTCATAACCGGCTTCAAACTTTGAAGTTTCCGATAAGGGAAGAGTATAATCCAGCTTGCCATCAAATTCATTCGAGGGACCGGATTCAGTAGTTTTCTTCCCAGCATTCTGAACTCCGCTTTCGAACTGTTGTGAAGTAGTAGTCTGATTGTTGTCATCGTATCCATAATTAAATTCAGCTTTTAGTTCATGTCCTCTTGAGTTAAACTTAATCAGATAAGTCAGGTTGCTTGCATAAAAATCCCCGAGATGTTCGCGGAAACTATTGCTTTCATAAAGAAGCTTTTGGGGATCAGCTTCAGTCCACCGGGAATAATTAAGAAATGAATTTCGCGAACCGTCTCTTTTGCCATATCTTCCGCCAAGACTGATAATGTTGTTTTCATTGAGCTTAAATTCAATAGCCGCTCTTAACCCAAAAGAAATTCTTCCCCATTTCATAGTACCATTGGAATTAATAAAAGTTGTAGAGGTTTCATTAAAAAACTGGCGCTGTTCATTACTCGTGCCGGGAAAATTTCTTTTATTATAATCAACTCCAAATGTGGTTGTAATATCAGGCATCTTATATTCAAACAGGAAGTCGCCGCCGTATTTATCGTTAAGTCCCGCATTCCCGTTAATTATACCACTTAATCCAACATCTTGATTTTTCTTAAGAAGAATATTTATAATGCCTGCAGTGCCTTCGGGATTATATTTTACAGATGGGTTTGTAATGATTTCAATTTTATCAATTGAACTGGCAGGAATTTGCTGCAAGGCGTCCTGCCCGGAGATAATCGAAGGGCGTCCATCAATCAACACTGTGAAGCTTGTGCTTCCTCTTAAGCTAACATTGCCTTCAATGTCTACATTAACAGAAGGAACATTTTGTAAAATGTCGGAAGCATTTCCTGAAATTACATTCTGCATTTTTCCAACATCTAAAACCTTTTTATCAATTTGATAAGTAACCGGCGAGCGCTCACCTTCAACAACAACATCAGTAAGGCTGTAGGTTGCCGGGTGAATTAAAACATCTCCAAGATCAATTAGCCGGTTCTGACGATTTATCTCAACTTTAAATTTTTCGTGATCGTAACCAATAAAAGTAACATCGAGCAAATATTCACCGGGAATTATTTTATCAATTGTGAAGTAACCATCCACATCTGAAACAGCGCCATTCTTAATCAGGCTGTCTTTTAATGTTAGTAAAACAACGTTTGCATATTCAACCGGTTGTTTGGTCTCCCGATCAATTATTCTGCCTTTTATTACTCCTCCGCGCTCACCCTGAAACTCAGTTTGAGCATATAGATTATAATTGTAAAAATTGAACAAAATGATAATCGCGACTAACCAGTACAAATTTTTCATGTGATTTTTTTTCTTTTTTGAATGAGTAAATAATAAAACGTACTATAAAGCCTTTTTCCAAATCTAAAACAACCCTTGATTTTGACAAGAGATTAAAACTGCTGGTTTAAAATTAGATTTCTTGCCTGGAAATCGGCTTTTAGTATCAAACGGAAATTAAACTAAAAATGTTCAATTATCAGCACGGACAATTAGATTCATCCGGAGGTATAAAGTTGCCGGGACCTTAAAGGAAGCTTAATAATGCTTGCTTTTCCGGTTACTTTGAAGTTTTTAATTCCTACAGCAATTATTGATCTGTTATCGGAAAAAGGTAAAAAATACAGCCCGCTTGTGCTGCCCGTTCTCTTTTCGAAGGCTTTTAATGAACCCTCAAGTCTTTCTTCTTTGTCCGCTCCTTCCGATCTGAAAATGAGTGTAAAACTAAATGAAATCTCAAATTCATTATTATTTTCAAGAAAAATAACCACCCCGCTTCTTCCGCTTCCATCCCCCTCTTTATAATATAAGAAAGAAACTCTCAGCCCGTCCTCTTCATAAAGTTTTTTAATTGAACCAAAACGCTCCTGACTATAAAAATCGTGGCTTAATAATAAGAGCATTAAAACTAAAATAATATTTTTATTTGCCAGGCGCATTATACACTTAGAATCACAATTTGATAGTTAACTTATTAAAATATTGTTTATTGAAATTTCAGATTAAATCTAAACAATTCATTTAATAACATCAGCAAATTTATTTGGGGTTATTACTAAATTTGTTCAAACAGTTTTTACCTATGAGTATTTAATCAAATTAGATTGCATATTCAATTCAACTTTCTAATAAATTCCAAAGGGAACTATGAGAATACATTTCATCGGAGCTGCCCAGACTGTTACCGGTTCGCAGCATCTTCTTAATATAAATGGCAAAAATATTCTTTTAGACTGCGGTCTGTACCAGGGGAAAAGGAAAGAATCATTTGAACTTAACCGAAACTTTAAATTCAATCCTTCAGAAATTGATACGCTGCTGCTGTCTCACGCCCACATAGACCACAGTGGAAATATTCCAAGCCTTGTTAAGAATGGGTTCCGGGGATCAATATTCGCTACTGCGGCAACGGTAAGTTTGTGTCAGGTAATGCTTCGGGATTCTGCTCATCTTCAGCAGCGTGATGTAGAATTTGTGAACAAAAAACGAATTGCTCAAAATAAAAATCCATTTGAACCGTTGTATTCTATTGAAGATGTTGAAAATGCTCTTACTCACTTTGTAGGTGTTCAGTACGAACATAAGATTGAAGCAGCTCCCGGTGTATTTGCTTCATTTACAGATGCGGGACACATTCTCGGATCGGCAGGAATTATTTTAGAGATAAAGGAAAAAGGAAAAACCTTAAGGCTTGGTTTTAGCGGAGATATCGGCAGACCTGAAATGCCCGTCATTCATGATCCGGCCGTTCCGGATGAACTTGACGTGCTTATAATGGAAAGCACTTACGGCGGAAGATTGCACTCGATTTCTGATGAGGTTGAAGAAGAAGTTGCATCTCTTGTTAATTCAGTTTTTAATCGCGGCGGAAAAATTATTATTCCGGCATTTGCAGTAGGCAAAACACAACTTCTTGTTTATGTGCTGCACAAACTTTTTAACCAGAACCGGATTCCGGTTATTCCCATTTATGTTGATAGCCCGCTTGCAGTTGATGTTACTAATGTTTACCGTTCTCATCCCGAATGTTATGACCGGGAAACATTCAGAATATTTCTTGATAACTTTGAGGATCCTTTTGGCTTTGGAAGACTTACTTATATAAGAGATAAAGAAAAATCCAAGGAACTGAATTTTCACAAAGATCCTTGCATAATTATTTCCGCATCGGGGATGGCTGAAGCCGGTAGAATCCTTCATCATCTTGCGAATAATATTGAAAATCCCGATAACCTTATTTTATTTGTTGGCTTTGCTGCTGCCGAAACACTTGCACGGAAAATTATGGATGGAATAAAAGAAGTAAATATTCTTGGCTCATCCTACCAGGTTAAAGCCCAGGTAATTAAAATGGATTACTTTTCAGCCCACGCTGATCAGCGAGGACTGCTTGATTATGTTGATCTCTGCCCGCCAGCAAAACTGAAAAATATTTTTCTTGTTCATGGTGAACCGGAAGAAGCTGTTGTCTTACAATCAAAACTTAAAAGCAAAGGATATTCCGGTGTTTACTTTCCGCGCAGAGGCGACATATTCGAAATATAGATTTCTCTTATTAAGTGAAATGTGTTTCAGTTACTGTTAAGATTCATTTATTATTATTTCAGCTGCTTCTTCTCCCGAGTTGACCGATCCTTCCATAAATCCCTGCCAGTCAGCAAGATGTTCGCCTGCGAAAAAAATATTTTCAAAGCGGGTTGAAAGAATATCCCTAACTCTTGTCCACTGATTCTTATTATAAATTGCATAAGCTCCTTGCGTAAACTGATCGCTTCCCCAGTAATAGCTTACAACTTTCTCAGCAAATTTTTCAACATCACCGAAAGCAGGCATCAAAGCCATTGATATTTCTCTGATTTTATTTTGTTCGTTTAATTTTGACATTACATAAGCTTTATCGCCTATTGCATATGATGTAAGAATGCCTTTCTTTCCAAATTGATTTTTTGATGAATGAAAGAAGTAATGAGGCAAAGTATCAGTGATAATATCCATCGATTCGTCTTTCCAGAATCTTTCTGAAAATAAAACCGAAGTTTTGCTTATCCTGCTGTACTGAAGTTCATTAAGAGCCTGCTTGTAAACTTCAGGCAAGTCAGGATCCCATTTAATTTTTTGAATTCCATATGTCGGAATTGTGCATATAACTTTATCAGCCTCAAATATTTTGCCGTCTGAACAAACAACTTTGACTTTGTTACCGGTTTGTGAAATACCGGCAGCGGTATGCTTCAATTTTATATTTTCAATTCCTACTTTATCTGCAAGCTTTTGAATCAGCAAACTATTCCCGCCGTTAATGTGATAATCCATTTCATTCTTGGGACTCGATTCTGCGTACTCGGCAATTCCAGCATAAGCAGAAACCTGCCGGATAGTCTCACCGAAATCGGTGCTGTCAAAAAGTTCTTTTATCTCAAGATCATTTTCTGAGATTCCATTATTAACAAGGTATCTCCACCAATCAAGCCTGTCGAGCTTTTTCTTATCCTCTTCTGACATCTGATTGTAATTTTCTATTAGCCGGGAATATTTTTCAGACCATTCAGAACTGTACCCCCATCTGTTAGGTTCTGAAAATTTCCGGTTCAATATTGAATAGGTTTCGAATTGATGATTTAAAAGTTCGAGTTCAAACTCTTCACACATTTCGATAATTCGGAAATGAGATGCCCCTACCCATTCGGCCCCGAGTTCACACGTAAGGTTATCATCATTAAAATTATAAGTAAAAATTCTACCGCCGATTCTGTTTCTTGATTCAAGTAGCAAAACATTGAAGTCATTTTTCTTTAATTTGTAAGCAGCGGAAAGCCCGGCAATTCCGGCTCCGATAATCAAAACATTTTTTTGTCTCTTATTAGCAAATGAAATATGTGGAAAAACTGCGGCTCCGGCTAAAACCGTCCCTCCGGTTTTAATAAATTGTCTTCTTTTCATCAGAGTTCTCATTATTTTTAAGCGTGAATTTCTTAATATTATTTGTAAGTAAAAAGAAAAATTTATTAACGAAGTAAACAATATTTTATGAAAGTCTTAACAAAATTATTTTTATTTGTCTGGATTCTGAGTCTGACTACGGGCTGCTCAAAAAAAGATAACGCCGATCCCGCTTACCTGAAAGAAATCAATGACTGGCATGCGAAAAGGATAGAAAGACTGAAAGCCCCCGATGGATGGCTGAACCTTGTCGGAAGAACGTGGTTAAAGCCCGGAATAAATAAATTCGGCTCCGGAAAAGACAACGACGTAATTATTGAATCAGGCAAAGTACCTGCAAACATGGGGGTGTTCATATTTGAGGATTCAACAGTTACAATGAAGATTAACGATGGCGTTGAGGTCTCGTTAAACGGAAAACCGGTTAAAGAAATCGTGATGATTGATGATCAGAAAAAAGATATGACTGTTTTTCAGTCCGGCTCAATTAAGTGGAATCTAATAATTCGGGGTGATAAATACGGGATCAGATTCAGAGATCTTGAATCAGATCTTGTTCAGAATTTCAAAGGCATCGAACGATTCCCTGTTGATCAGAGCTGGAAACTAACTGCAAGATTTGAAGTTTATAGTCCCCCCAGGAAAATTGCCGTTCCAAATGTTCTCGGCCAAATTGATGAAGAAACTTCACCCGGCGCAGTCATTTTCAACAAAGATGGAAAGGAATTCAGAATTGAAGCGGTGGATGCAGAAGATAAATTATTTCTGATTATAGCAGATGAAACCAGCGGTGAAGAAACTTACGGCGGTGGAAGATTTATTTATGTAGATAAACCAGACAGCACAGGAAAAATAATTCTTGACTTCAACAAAGCATATAATCCACCGTGCGTATTTACAAAGTATGCTACCTGTCCCTTGCCGCCGGAACAAAATTATTTAAAGTTGAAAATTGAAGCCGGTGAAAAAATGTATGGCAAAGGGCATTGAGTTATTTATTTACTGCTACAGTAAAATTAAATAATCTCAGAAGCCCAAATCTGTATTACACTGATGCTGATTATATATAGATTTTAATGGAACCCCGACTTATAAATCTATGACCAACTGAAAACTATTGTGGGTTTGATTTATTTTCTTTATTTCAACTTATCTTTAAATATCTTTTCGAACTTTTCAACTTTAGGTGTTATCACGAATGCACAATAACCCTGACCAGGATTGTTTTCATAAAAGTCCTGATGATAATCTTCGGCCGGGTAAAATTTTTCAAATTTGGTGATCTCAGTAACTATTGGGTTCTGCCAGATTTTTTCTTCAGTTAATTTCTGCTTATAGTATTCCGCTTTTTTGCGCTGCTCTTCATTAACATAAAAGATCACGGAACGATATTGAGTACCAACGTCATTTCCCTGCCTGTTCAAAGTTGTTGGATCGTGAGTCCGCCAAAAGATTTCCAGAAGTTCATCGTAACTTATTTCTTCGGGATTGAACTTAATCTTTATGCACTCTGCATGACCAGTATTGCCTTCGCATACTTCCTTATAAGCTGGATTTTCAACCGAGCCGCCTGAATAGCCTGAAATAACGGAATATACTCCTTTCACTCTTTCATAGATTGCTTCGGTGCACCAAAAGCACCCTGAACCAAAAATTGCGGTTTCAAACTTTGCGTTTGTTGAATCTGTCATAGTTTTCTCTATCTGATTATGTGTTTGTGAATTATTATTCTGACATCCGGAAATTATCAGAGAAAAAATAATTATTGATATACTTGTTAGTCTACTCACTTCTTGTCTCTTTCTGATAAAAATAGATTGGAGTGAAACTAAATAAAACATATTCAATATCCAGATAAAAAATTTATCTCTTCACACAAATTCTTTCCCTTCAATTTGGATCATTAAAATATCACAGGAAGCTTTAATTGAGGGGCAATTTCAAATGTTTTTCTCTCCATTATTTTCCTATTAGTTAATCGAACTGACAAATGTTATGATCTAAAAATAATGGTCTGCGATTTGAGTTTACCCATTTAAAGAAAAAGGAAAATGATGAAAAAAAATTATTTATTTCTACTAATTATAATAACGCTGGCAGTTCGATTATCTGCTCAGGTAGATGAAAAAATTCAGCTTCTCTTAACCGAAACTAACATCGATTCACTTTCACGGACAATCAATGATATCACCGGAGAGAACCCGGTTACAATAAACGGCATCACTTACACTCTGCTTAACAGGTTCAGCTACAGCACTTATAACGACCTTGCGGCAGATTATCTCTATAACAGATTGCTGGGCTATGGATACTCTCCTGTAAGTCAGCCTTTTGTTCAAAGCGGAAAGACAGGACGAAATATTTATGCGGAGAAAACTGGTACAACTTATCCGGATCAGAAATTTATTATCTGCGCTCATTATGATGACACTTCTTACGTTGGAAATGCACCGGGGGCCGATGATAATGCTAGCGGCACTGCTGCGGTTCTTGAGATGGCAAGATTGTTAAGCAAGCAACAAACAAAATATACTGTTGTTTTTTGTTTCTGGGATTCTGAAGAAAATGGATTAAACGGAAGCTGGTACTTTGCTAGACAGTCTAAATTAAATAACGTCAATATTAAAGGAGTGATTAACCTTGATATGATTGGCTGGGATGGAAATAATGATGGAGTAATAGAGGTTCATTCAGATAATAATGCAAACTCAATAGCAATTAAAGATTCTGCTTTAATTATAAACAACATTTACAGCGTTAACTTAACAATGCAGACCGTTATTCCCGGAAGACAAGGTAGTGATCACGTATCTTTCTGGTTTTACGGCTTCCCGGCTATCTGGTTTATCGAGGACTTTGACGGGACTCCAAAAGATTTTAATCCTTATTATCATTCTTCAAACGACAGGCTTCAATACTTTAATTTGAATTATTATCTCAAAGCAGTTTCCCTGGCATTGGGGACTCTTTCACATCTTGCAGAACTTGAAGAACCCTTTCCTGTTGAGTTGTCCTCTTTTACTGCTTCTATGATAAACAACAGCGTATTGCTTCAATGGAAAACAAATACCGAAACAAACAACTATGGATTTGAAATTGAAAAAAGAAGTGTTGCTAATTTGAGTTTAAATTCTGACTGGAGAAATATTGGGTTTATTTCAGGCAATGGTAATTCAAATTCCGAAAAATATTACTCTTTCACCGATGATAATGTCCAGGCCGGTAAATATTATTATCGGCTGAAGCAGTATGATAACGATGGATCTTTCAATTACTCTGATATAATTTCAATTGATATTCCTTCTGGCTTTTCAGATTTGGAATTGTTTCAAAATTATCCTAATCCATTTAATTCGCAGACGATGATAGGGTTTTATATCCCGGCAAGTTTTAGTGGTAATGAATTTATTTCAATCAAACTTTATGATGTGCTGGGCAATGAAATAAAGACAATTTTTGAGGGAATGAAAAATCCCGGGCTTCATGAAGTTGAGCTGGATGCGGAAGAGCTTTCTGCGGGACTATATTTTTACAGGTTATCTTCGCCAAATAATTTTTTGACCCGTAAACTTACTTTGTTGAAATAATATCAGCGGTAAAAAATAATCACCGGATTATTTTTGAACTATGAAACAAAGTAAATATGATTCCTGATAATTACATCAGGATTAAATATTTCTTCAAATTCTTTTTTCCTGAACCATTCTCTGAATTCGAAGGGATCAAAAAATTTATCGGGATTTTGCTCGCGCCATTTTCTTAAATATTCCTCTAATCTTTTAAAGTGCTCTTTCCATTTTTTATTTTCTTCGAACGGAAAAGGGGGTGCAAATTTTTTTTCAAAGTATCTTTCATCAAAAGGAATCCCGGGAATTTCCCGCATATCGGGATCAAAACCATAAATCCTGAAATGAAACCGGTTATTATTCAGCTTGCCAAACACCATGTGCTCGTAATTATCTATTTCGTTATCGGGTATTTGTTTTTCGTTCTTCAACAACTTAATTATCTGCCCATCCTGTATAATTGCCTGCCAGAGTATTTTTTCTCCGTCTTCGTATGTTTTAAATGAAACAGAAACTGCATCATCAGGAATTGAATCTGACAGGTAATCATAATTTGCCGTCGAACAGCCGACTAATAAAAATGATGGTGAGGACAGTATTCCCAATAGCAGAAATTGAAATCCGTATCGTAAAATCTTTTTCATTTCTTTCCTTTCAGTTTGCTGCTTTTAAGACGGACATACCCCCATAAAAGTTCAATCTTCGTAAAGAGAACAATTAATTATTTCGGTGAAGACATCAAAGCGATTTCATTTTTTTAAGCTTTAAACAGGATAGATCGGTTTATGAAAGATGTATTGGGAAATTATAAACTCCTAAACTTCCGCCGTGCAAATGCAAAATCTCAAACCCAAATAAATACTTTAATGGTTAACAATTTCAAAGCATTCTCTTTCTTCCGGAAAATAACTTTGGCTGATAAAATTGCCCAATAGTCTTCGGCTGATTATTTTTGCATCACAATTTAATCAACAATTTTTGAAAGGATAGTTTATGGGTAAGGGAGATAAAAGAACTAAACGAGGAAAAATTTTCAAGGGATCTACCGGGAAGACAAGACCAAAATCGAATAAGAAAAACAAACAAAAAGCAAATACTTCCGCTCCACAGAAGCCAGAATAATTACATTCTTGCTAATTGAGAAGAAAGGCAAGATAAAAAATGCTTCGGCTATTCATAAAATAACCGAAGCCAACAAATGGTTAATATCTTTTAATTCTTCGTTGAAGTTAATAACTCTTCTTCGATAACCTTTTTAAATGATTCCTTGGGCAAAGCACCAACTGCCATTTTAGGTTGTCCTTCCACAGGAACAAACAGAAGTGATGGAATACTACGAATACCGAATATTCCGCCAAGTTCCTGTTCTTCATCAGTATTTATTTTATAAAAATTTACTTTGCCTTTATATTCTTCCGAAAGCTCATCAATTATTGGAGCAACCATTCTGCACGGGCCGCACCATGGAGCCCAGAAGTCGATTACACATGGTTTGTCTCCTTCAAATTTCCAATCCTGGTTTAATTCAAAATTGAAAACTTTTTCTTTAAATGTATCCAGGGTTAAATTTTCTGCCATACTTCTCCTTAATGAATAATAATTATTTAAACTGCTTTTAATACTCTTTCAAGTTTCGTTTTAACTTCCTGAGCAATCGATTGAAGCTCGGGATTACTAACAACCTGCGTCATAATCATCGGGTCGAAAAATGAGACGATTGTCTTTGATTCTTTTTCATAAACAATAACATTACAGGGCAATAGTAATCCAAGCTCTTCCTCCGCCTGAAGAGCCCTGTGGGCTAACGGGGGATTACAAGCACCTAATATTGTATATTTTTTAAAGTCAACGTTAAGCTTATTTTTCATCGTTTCTTTAACATCTATTGTGGTTAGCACACCGAAACCTTCTTTCTTAAGCTCATCAGTCACTTTTGAGATTGCCTGTTCAAAAGGCAAATCAATTGTTTTGGAAAATCCATAATCCATGATTTACTACTCTGATATTAAAATTGAATTTTTTATTTCTTTGTTTCTGTTTTTTTAATTGTACTTAATTTAAGCGGCAGGTAAAGGGGACAAAAGCCAACTGCGCTTGTCAGCAAAAAAATTACTGCAAAAATTCCGAGAATGATTGCGGCAGTTCCTGTAAGCTGTCCGGTAAAAAACAGAATTGCAATTACTGCTGCTAATAATATTCTCAGTGTTCTGTCCAATGTGCCCATATTTTTTTTCATGATTTTTCCTTTCTGTTTATTTCTTTTGATTTAAAATTCCAGTTTGTAAATACCGCACCTATTATAATTCCATAAATCGTGCTGAGCAACGGATTACTTGTAATCGCACAACTGTTTGAATTACATCCTATAAAATGATAATAAAGGTAACCACCTGTACCGCCAAGAATTACCGGAAGGAAGAACCTTATCCACTTAAATGTTCTTATTTTCGAAGAAGATTCCATCTTATCATTCCGCCTTTAAGATTAGCAGAACTGAAACCATTTTTTTTCAGAATAGATGCAGCAGTAAGACTTCGGTTTCCTGTTCTGCAATAGCATATAATTTCCTTGTCTTTAAACTTATTTAATTCGCTCACTCTTTTTTTAAGATCATACAAAGGAATATGAAGAGAACCTTTAATCTGATCAGCCTTTCTTTCAGTTGGAGTGCGCACATCAAGAAGCAGTTTATTTCTGTCTTTCTTAATAATCTCATAAACTTCTGATGCTGAGTAATGTTTTACTGCTCTATACTGTATAATTTTTTTGATAATGTAAAAAGCAATCAGAGCTATAAACACATAAAGTAATATTTGAGAAAATTCCATTCTTCCTTAACAATATATTTTTTAGAGCATTAGTATGATACCAAATTTTCAATTGGGATTCAGGGATGAAAAATCAGTTGATTTTTCCAATTTTTTAAAGTTGTCAGCATCGTATTAAAAACTTTTCAGGATAATTGCTCGAATTCTTTTACACTTTTTTCTCCGACCAGAGAGTATTTATAACATAAATCAGTAACGAAGAACTGATCACAAATACAGCAAGCAATATAAAAGCATAAGTCATTCTACCGTACAAATAATTTCCTACGGTAAACAAAGATGACCAAATCATAGTGCATCCGAGGAACCAGCCGAACAAACTTAAGGGAATATTTTGTTTAGCGGCTCTTACATTTATTTCGTCATCCGGAGTGCCGGCTTCTTTTCTGATTGAGTTCCAGCCCGGACCGGCCGGCTGTATTTTCTTATAGAATTCAACCAGCACCTTTCGCTCGGTTTGCGGTCCCCCAAAAGCAGTAAGAACCCAGCAAACAGTTGTGAATACTATTGTTATTATCAATGACACATGTGTACTGAATTCAATTCCATTTTTACTTAAAACAAACAGAATAATCGAAATGATAAACGAACCAGCCATCGCAGCAACTTCACACCAGGCAGTAATTCTCCACCAGAACCATCTAAGCAAATACAACAACCCCGTTCCGGCACCGATTTGTAAAATCATATTAAATGTATCTTTGGCAGTATCAAGAAAATAAACCATTACCGAAGCGGAAATAAATAAAATTACTGTTGCTACTCTTCCGGCAAAAACATAGTGTTTTTCAGAAGCATTATTTTTTATAAAGCGTCTGTAAAAATCGTGAACCAGGTATGAAGCACCCCAATTCAGATGAGTAAGAATGGTCGAAGAATTTGCTGCAATCAATCCGCCAACCATCAATCCAAGAAAGCCAACGGGAAGAAACTTAAGCATTGCGGGATAAGCAATATCGTGTCCCAGCAGTGTGGGATCTAAATTTGGAAAAGCATTTTTAATATCAGACAATTGAGGATAAACAATCAAAGAACACAATCCGACAAGAATCCATGGCCAGGGTCGAAGCACATAATGAGCAACATTAAAAAACAATACCGCTCCTAATGAATCTTTTTCCGATTTGGAAGCAAGCATTCTTTGAGCAATATAACTTCCTCCGCCGGGCTCTGCACCTGGATACCAAACAGACCACCATTGAACAGCAAGCGGCATAATAAAAACCGCAAATGCAATATCCCAATTGTTCGAAAAATCAGGCAGCATATTAAGATAATTTATTCCGCCGGGGCCACTGACGTTTGAAAGCTTATCAATCATTCCTGAAAGACCCCCAACCTGCGGAAGCTGCAATGCAAAATATGCGGCTGCAATAACTGCAGTCATTTTGATAAAGAATTGAATCATATCAATTACAAGAACTCCCCACAACCCGGAGTGAGTTGCAAAAACAACATTCAAGGAACCGACAAGAAGCAGAGTTTGCCATCTATCCAGACCAAACATTACGGCGGCAATTTTACAGGCAGCAAGATTAACCGAGGCCATTATCATAA
This sequence comes from Ignavibacteriaceae bacterium, assembly GCA_013388545.1. Taxonomy (GTDB): domain Bacteria; phylum Bacteroidota; class Ignavibacteria; order Ignavibacteriales; family Ignavibacteriaceae; genus JACAFB01. The sequence goes on along the minus strand of JACAFB010000043.1, from coordinate 15,182 downwards.
CATTGAAGAAAAAACCAAGATAAACAGAACGAAAACCCCGGACAAAACTTGCAGCATTACCAGAATAACGGAGTTCGTAAAACTCGAGATCGGTTAATACCTCCGAGCGGCGCCACAAACGAGCATAGAAAAAAACTGTTGCAACGCCTGTCAAAACAAAAGCCCACCATTGCCAGTTGCCGGCAACACCTTGTGTCCTTACAAAATTAGTAACAAGGTTCGGAGTATCACTGCTGAAAGTTGTTGCAACCATCGATAAACCCGCAAGCCACCAGGGCACCGAACGCCCTGATGCAAAGTACTCGGATGTATTTTTGCCGGCCCGTTTACCAAAGAACAGGGACGGCATAAAACATATTATTAACGATAGTACAATTATTACCCAATCAAGTAAATATAATTTCATTTACGTTTTTCCTCGGTAAAAGTGAATTCAATACTAAAAGGCGCCATAAAAGAAAATGAGATTATAGCGACAGAACAAGAAAGTATTTTTGCGTTAACAGAAGTTATTGTCGAAAGGGAAAACATATTCACAGATAAATAAAACAAAGCCGGCAGAAGAATCAGTCTATTAATCAGCAAATGAAGAAGGAACTTATTAGTTATATTAGATTTTTTTCTGCGGCTCATTAAAGATAATTCAGTTGAAATTTTCTGAACAAAACTAAGCAGCCCTTAAATATTATCAAACTTAAATTGACTTAGTGCTGAAATATGTAACTTGTTCAGGCGGATTTATAGACAAACTTGTCTGCATAGTTGGTCTGATACCGGTGACACACTCGATTTCTGGTGAGTGCTTGCTGCTGATAAAGAACACAAAAGATTACTGCTTTATGCAGAGATGAAGCTCCCCGGCGAAGCGTGGCTTGAGTTTAAGATTGTTGAAAAGAACGGGAAAAACTTTTTACAGCAAACAGCAACATTCCGTCCTAAAGGTTTGCTTGGCAGAATATACTGGTACTCAGTATTACCTCTTCACTTTTTTGTATTTGATGGAATGGCGGAGAATATTGTTAGATATGAAAGTTAAATATTATCAAAAGGACTTTTTATTTTCTTAACAGAAACTGGATTGATGTGAGTATAAATTTGAGTCGTAGATAAATGTTTGTGGCCAAGTAATTCCTGAATAAACCGAATATCCGTTCCGTTATCAAGTAAATGTGAAGCGAAACTATGACGCAACGAATGTACGGTTACTTTCTTTTTTATTCCGACTTTCTTTACAGCATTATTAAAAATTTGCTGAATACTTCTCGATGAATATTTTTCACACTTTTGTCCCTCGAATAAATAAACTTTGGGTTTGTATTCTTTAAAATATTCACGAAGCAAAGACAGAAGTTTTTCTGAAAGCATTACGATTCGATCATTCCTGCCTTTTGCATTTACAATTTTGACCGTCATCGCCGATGAATCAATATCATTTATTTTTAAGTTCACTGCCTCGGAAATTCTTAATCCACAGGAATAAATAGTTGAAATTATCGCACGATGTTTTAGATTTGTTATTGAATTTATAATTTTTTTCATCTCTTCGACTGTTAAGATATTAGGTAAGCTATTTGGTTTCTTCATTTTAACGAAGAAATCAAAATCGATTTCTTTTTTAAGAACATTGAGAAACAGAAATCTTACAGAAGCAAGGGATTGTTTCATAGCAGAGTAAGAAAATTTCCGCGTTTGCTTTAGATAGTTGAAATAGTCTAACAATATTTTAGAATCAACTGAAGAGATTTTAGATTTGCTGATATAATCAAGGAAAAGTTTAAGGTGATGTAAATATGCTTTTTCAGTTTTATGAGAATAATTTTTCAGGTGAAGCAATTTTGAATATTTATCTATGAGTTCAGCTCTTTTCATATTAAAATTTATTCGTGATAGCTTTAAGTTTTAGGTTATTCCGCAACAAATATAGTTTTTAAATGAAGTATATACGCAATATTGCGTAAAGAGTTTTGTTAGGCATTTCAAAATTCATTAATTATTGAGGTAGTTATGGATGATAAGTTTTATTCAAAATCAATGAATATACAAAATCCGTTTAAGCATTATGGCTTAGCAAAAATTATCGTTTCAATATTTATTTTGTTTTTTTCAATTCAAAAAATATTGGAGCTAAAAGACGGTTTACTTTCTTTTATTAGTGCTGATAATTCTAGTAGAGACTTCCCGTTTTTCGCAGTAGTTATAGTAGCTACTATCATAATAGCTTTTATATGGCTGATATGGGGAATAAAAAATTTAGTCGCGGGAATTAGAGATCAAGGAAGTTTGGTTCTTTCTCCACAACTTCCACCAGAATTTAGATCATATAACGAAGTTGAAGTTTCTCTTAAGAAAAAATTTATGAGTGTTTATTCTTTACCTAAATCTGGTCCACTAGCTATAGCCAGAAAATATTTTAGTGATAAAATTCCATATTTAACAAGTACAACAAAACAAATTGTCGAAAAAAATGTCAGCTTCACAATTAGAATATTAAATTTCATCATTTTCCTTTTTGTAGTTAGTTTTTTTAGTGATTTCATAAAACTAAAGTTATCAGAAAATCTTTCTGTACCCGAATCATTTTTAAGCTTTCCTATACTTTTTACTATATTTATAATAGTTGCAGCTATTGTTAATATTGGCTCAATATTTTATCTCTTGCCCCAATCGTCGCCAAAAGCTGATGTTGATGAAAGTATTTATTCAATAAAGGGAGCTGGTGATCCATTTGTTTTCAATAGCGAAGTTGAAGAAGCATTAGTTAAAGTTAGAAATAAAGATATACCCAATAGAATATTCAAAGAAGGATTTGATGAAAAATCCGGTGGTGTACAAGATACTGGAAAATTCAATGGTAAGATTTTCGTCGAAAACCATCCCATATATGTCCCTTTTAATATTCCACAAGTAGTATATTTTTTTCTTGTTTTTGGTTTTGTGTTTTTAATTTATGGCGTATATACTTTATTAAATTTTACTCCATCCTCAAATGTTATAAATGAGAAGGAAATTTTATCTACTTTGGATTTTCTTTGGACTCTTTTTATTGGAATTATTTATTCAAATATTGGATTAGGCTTTTTTGCAAAAGCACATCTTCTATTTGGTACATTTCGTTTTGAATCAATTCTAATCTTTTTGGAAATTGAAGGTTCTTTTGGAAGATCAGAAATTAGAGCTGGGAAAGCGATTAACGATTCCTTTGAAAGCAGAAATACTGTCGTGCGGAGTGATTTTCAAGTAAAACAATATGTTGTAAAAGCTTTGACAGAAAATTACACTATAGAAGGGAATCGTTTTATAATCGGAATGATCCAAGATGATGAATCCATTCAAGCTAAGAATATATTAAATGAAGCAATTATCGGTTTTCGTGATAGTGGAGTTAGTATAAGAGGAGTTGATTTATCATCTGCAAGTGTTTCAGAAATGGCCAAAGCTAATATTATCTATCAACAGAATGCGAGGCTCGAAAAATCTGAGTTTGACAAAAATGATTATGATAAACAAATAGAAGAAAATAAAAAGAAATTATTAGATAATACTTCTGAAAAAACAAAAGAAGAATAAAAAATGCCTAACCAGTGTTTCAACCCGACAGCGTTTTCGCATTCGGTTTTTTTATAATTTTAATATTGGTTGTTCCGTTTAGGCTAACTTGTTCGGCTTTGTTCTGCTAAATAAAATATTTTAAATCATTAATGTTTGTGCTTCTATTCGGCGGTCTTGTTCTGGGCTGCGGGTTAAGCACAACGTCGTTATGTGGCATTAATGAAGCAAGACGCAATAACATATTAATTAAAAGGAGCATGAAAAAGATTAAAACACTTCGATTAATTCTTGGACTTAATACTGTCCTTGGACTTGTTCTCATAGTAGGTGGAATAATAACCGGGAAACATGGTGCAACGGTAATAGGTCTTATTGTTGCCGCAGTGAATGCTCAACAATTGATTTATTGGAATAAAAAAGAAGAAAAACAATAAAAGGAATTTCAAATGATAGACAAGAACCGGTTATTTATAATTGATAATAAAAGAATAGCATTCTTTTTGATTTTTGTTATTATGTTCTTCATTACTGAAATAGGCAGGAGAATATACAGACCATATATTTATTCGAATGACATTTTTGATTACTGGATTGCTGACACGATAGGAAACTTAACCGGAACGATTGCCATAATTTTTTTTGATTTTGCTGGTGTTAATCCAAAACATAGACAGGGAAGAATATTTTTAATCATTATCACTCTCGGCTTGATAGTTTATGAACTGTTGCAATATTTTTCACCCAGAAGTATTCTGGATTGGAGAGATATGATTGCAACATTAATTGCTGGTTTGATTTCTTGGGGCATATATGAATTTCTTTTAAAAAAATATCCTGAAGATGAATTAACGCCACATAACACGCGGTATAGCCAATAAGGGTTTCAGTGGTATGCGAAGGTTTGTAACCCGCTTCAACTTTTTGTGTAACTTGACAGGAAATCGCCCGCAATCCCTTACTGGCCATACCGCCAATCGTTGGTGGCAATTATAACGCGACAGACACAAAACAAAATTGGCAGAATGAAGAAAAATGTAATTTCAGGACTTTTAGGTGCATTGCTCAGTATTGGTGTTTTTGGTTTGGCTTACTTTTTTTTAGACCAATCGCATATAGACAAGTTTCTGCCAAGAAATAAAATTGAAGCAATCATTTATTTTCCAATGCTGATAATTGCACCGTTGTCTGCACTTACAATTCACGAATTAGGACATTTGGTAACAGGACTTTTTTTGGGTCAGAAACTTAAACTTTTTGTCGTGGCATTTTTTGGACTTAGAGATGAGGATGGGAAAACAAAGATATTCTTTAACAAAAATTTATCTTATTTTGGTGGAATTGCTGCAACTGCCCCAAAAACAGAAAAAGACATAAATCCAAATACATTTTCAAAAATCTTAATTGCAGGTCCTATCTTTTCATTTTTGTATTTTATTATTTGCCTAATTGTATTCTTTCAATTTGATAGTTATTTCAATTCTTTTTTTGCTTTATCAGCATTGACATCTTTTGGACTGTTCCTTGCAACAACACTTCCTGAAAAATCAGGTATAATGTTTACGGATAGAAAAAGGTTTCAACGCCTAAACACAACAGGTATAACACAAGAAGCAGAAATAGCAATGTACGAGTTAATCTCAAAGGGTATCATTGATAACTCATTTAAAAATATTGACATAGATAAAACTTCCATTTTGGAAAAAGATAATGATGCAACAATAAAATTTTGGGCAGCGTATTTGAGATTTATGCATTACAAAGAGAATGGACTGTACGAAAAGGAAAGTGAAGCATTGCAACAACTCTTAATATTTAAAAGTGATTTTCCAAAAAGCATATGGAAGACACTAAAAATAGAATAACTGCCACCAACAACCGTTTTGCAAAAGCGGGGGTTGTGTGCTTCTATGAAAGTGAAGTGCTAAATTCAAGCTTTGTGCATCTAAGGAAGTTCAGTGCTGAAAATCCGCCACTACGCCAAGCCGCAAACCGTTACCGCCAATGCACAAAAGCAGAAAACTAAAAATCACCATAAACACAAAAACTGCCATTTATATGGATAAAAAAGTAGAGACATCCAGACCTTTCAAGAATGCCCATTTCTGGTTAGTCATTCCCTTTATAATTACGATACTTGGATTTTATAGTAGTTATTGGTCACGCTTTTTCAACACACCGTTGAGTTGGCATCTGCACGGATTAAGTGCCACCCTCTGGTATTGTATTTTAATCATACAACCGTATCTGTATAACAAGGGTAGGTTAACAAGGCATAGAACATTGGGAATGATTGGAATTTTATTGGCTGGATTTGTTGCTGCCTCTGCATTAGCAGTAATCAGGGGTCATATTAAAGATCTGAATCCCGAACTTGATATTATTTATCCTTATCGCTATTCCCTTTCATTAACTGATTTTATCTATATTATCGGATTTCTGTTTTCTGTTGTGATGTCAATTATTTATCGTAAAGACGTCATCAAGCACGGTACTTGGTTGATAAGTTCTGTTTTTTGGGTGCTTTCTCCGGCAACCGACAGATTCACGTTTTTCGTTATTCATCCTTTTCTAAACAATTCATCGACTTGGTTTGATTTTGAGAGTCAGTTCTGGATTAGTCATATCTCGATCATAACTATATTATTGGTACTGATTGGATTTGATTTCAGGAGTAAAAAAGCATATTGGCTGCCATATGCAATTGTGGCAATCATTCATTTGATTACTCCGTTAATCTTAGTTCAATTGGCTGATTCAAAGTGGCTGGCTGATTGGTTTGAATTTATGTACAAGCCCGCATTTAGTGATTAAACAAAAGATGATGAAACTATTTTCGTGAATTTACCAACTCAAATTATTTAAAACAACGAACGAGAAAGCTATCACGAAAACAGAAGAAATGACTGAGCAAATCCGATTGATTCTGTCTTTTTATTAGACAAGATCGGTTAACAATAAAGTATCCGATAAAGCGCACTGACGGTAACAAAATGTTTGCTCTATGGCCTGGGGACAAGTTAAATTTTAGTACTTTTATAATAAAACGTTTGGTTTCGTGGGGCAACGAGTGGATTCTGAATCCAGCCACATTGTAAACACAAAACGTTATTTGTAATTTTAAAAATAAAAATTTGATTATGATGAGACATATTTTATTATTCACTACAACTTTATTCGTATCTACACTGCTGTGTACTAGTCGCACAACTGCATCAGTTTTGCAAGATTCTATGGGAAATAAGATAAGCGCTGTTGATACTGTAATTAGAATCGAGGCAAATCCTGATTTAGGATTTAATTTCCCATATTACTTACGAATTCCAAAAGGATTAGACCAAAACGAAATACAATACTTTCTGGTCGAAACAAATAATACAGGTGTTAATGACACACTGCTACACCACGAGAAGGAGGCATATTTACAAACAACTCGCAATTCACTTGGAAGCAGTATTTGCAGTAAACTTAAGATTCCCTTTCTTGTTCCGGTTTTTCCAAGACCAGCAAAAGACTGGAAAATTTATACTCACGCTTTTGATAGGGATGCAGCAAATATTAATTCTGGCGATATGAAACGATTGGATTTACAACTTATTGCAATGATAGAAAATGCAAGAGAAGTTTTAAAAAAACACGGTATAAATGTTAAAGAGAAATTTTTAATGAATGGATTTTCGGCTTCCGGAACCTTTGCTAATAGATTTACCTCGATTCATCCTCAATTGGTTGCTGGAATAGCTTGTGGAGGCATTAATGCCATAGCTATTTTACCTGTTTCTGAATTACAAGAAACTGAATTGAAATACCCGCTTGGAACAAGTGATTTTGAGTTACTCTTTGGAATCAAGTTTAATGTAGATGCGTTCCAAAAGGTTCCGCAATTTATTTATATGGGGCAAAATGATGACAATGATGCTGCGTTATTCGATGATGGTTATAGTGAGGAAGAAAGAATAATAATTTTTAATCTATTGGGTAAGGTGATGATACCTGATCGATTTAATAAATGTGAGTCGGTCTATATTCAAAATAAAGTGAACAGCACTTTTAAAGTTTATCAAGGAATTGGGCACGAGACAGACAAACAAGTTTTCGATGATGTAATTGACTTTTTTACTAAAATAATAAATGAAAAATAAAAACTACCGCTAACAACAACTACCCGCAAGTGGCGGTTCGGTGGTTAAATCAAGTCCCGAATTCTAATCGGGATTTCTGCTTGGTTAACAGTGAAGTGCTTCTAAATTGCTACTTTCAGATAGCAGAAAAATGTTACCACTAAGCAAGTATTTTCTCTTATAAAAACGGACAGAGTAATATTTCTCTGTCCGTTAATTGTTAAAATTATTTTATCTAAAATCTTTTTTACATCTCATCAATTATCTTATTAAACAATTCACTGGGACGCATTACTTCAGCAGCTTTTTTATCATCCGGCAAATAATATCCGCCAATATCAGCGGGGTTACCTTGCACAGAAATTAAATCGTTTACAATTTTTTGTTCGTTAGCAGATAACTCTTTATAAATTTTTGTAAAACGATTTTTTAATTCAACATCATCATTTTGATTTGCTAATGCTTCTGCCCAATACAGTGAAAAATAAAATGTACTTCCACGATTACCAATCGCTCCGACTTTGCGAGATGGCATTCTGCCATTTTCAAGATATTTCAGGATTGCAATATCAAGTGTATCAGCCAGGATTTTTGCTTTTGGATTTTTTGTTTTTTCATAAATCATTTCAAAAGAAGGAACGAGCGCACAATACTCGCCAAGTGAATCCCATCTTATATGATTTTCCTTAAGTAATTGTTCAACATGCTTTGGTGCAGAGCCGCCGGCGCCTGTTTCAAACAATCCGCCGCCTTTAAGTAACGGAACGATTGAAAGCATTCTTGCGCTTGTACCAAGCTCAAGTATCGGAAACAAATCAGTTAAATAATCACGAAGAACATTTCCCGTTACAGAAATTGTATCCAAACCTTTTCGTGTTCTTTCGAGAGTGTATTTCATTGCATCAACAGGTTTGAGAATTTTTATTTCAAGTCCGGTTGTATCGTGTTCAGTCAAATACTTTTTAACCTTTGCGATAATTTCTCTGTCGTGTGCCCTTTTTTCATCAAGCCAGAAAATTGCAGGAGTATTGGAAGCTCTCGCTCTGTTAACTGCAAGTTTAATCCAATCTTTAATTGCTTCATCTTTTGTCTGGCACATTCTGAAAATATCTCCGGTTTCAACGGATTGTTCCATCAAAACCTTTCCTTCTGAATTTATAACGCGTACAATGCCGTCAGCTTTAATCTCAAATGTTTTATCGTGTGAGCCGTATTCTTCAGCTTTCTTTGCCATCAATCCGATATTGGAAACAGCACCCATTGTTGCTGGATCAAACTGTCCATTGGTTTTAATATCATCAATCATTCCCTGATAAATTGTTGCATAAGAGCGATCCGGAATCATTGCAATCGTATCCTGAAGCTCATCTTTTCTATTCCACATCTTGCCGCCGTCTCTAATCACTACAGGCATTGATGCATCAATTATAATATCATTCGGTACATGAAGATTTGTCTTCCCGATTCTCGAATCAACCATAGCAAGTTCAGGGCGATACTCATAAACTTTGTTTATATCATCTTCAATTTCTTTTCTTTTTTCATCAGGAAGTTTTTTTAGTTTTTCAAGAACATCCATCAAACCATTATTTACATTTGCACCAATTTGTTTTAATGTATCTGCGTGTTTATCAAGCGCATCTTTGTAGTAAACATAAACAGCGTGACCAAACATTATCGGGTCAGAAACTTTCATCATCGTTGCTTTAAGATGAAGTGAAAGCAGAACATTATCCTTCTTTGCTTCTTCAATTTGCTCTGCGTAGAATTTTCTGAGTTCTTTAACACTCATTACTGCGCTGTCAACAACTTCATCTTTAAGAAGTTTAAGACTTTCTTTCAAAACAGTGGAGCTTCCATTTGAATCAACAAATTCAATTCTTACAACATCATCTTTATCCATAGTTACAGATTTTTCAGAGCCGTAAAAATCTTTTTGTTTCATATGTGCAACGCGGCATTTAGATCCTGATTCAGGCCAGGGCTTCATCATTTTGTGCGGATGCTTCTGTGCAAACTTTTTAACAGATGCAGCTGCGCGCCTGTCTGCATTGCCTTCCCTCAAAACAGGATTAACCGCAGAGCCAAGCACTTTTGCAAATCTTTCTTTTAGTTTTTTATCTTCTTCCGTTTTTGACTCTTCCGGGTAATCGGGAATTTTGTACCCTTTGTCCTGCAACTCTTTTATCGCAGCTTTTAACTGTGGAACCGAGGCACTGATATTAGGAAGTTTAATAATGTTAGCGTCCGGACTTTGAGTTAACTCACCAAGTTCTGCAAGGTGGTTAGGAATTTTTTGCTCTTCTGTAAGATAGTCCGGAAAGTTTGCAATTATTCTTCCCGCAAGTGATATATCTTTTGTTTCAAACTCAATGTTTGTTCCTTTTGCAAATGACTTCAAAATTGGGAGCAAAGAATAACTTGCAAGAAGTGGAGCTTCGTCGGTTTTGGTCCAGTAAATTTTATATTGATCCATAGGATGACCATAATTGTTAAAATGACAAATAGTAAGTTAAAGAAAATCTTCGAAACATATTTCTTTTATCTGAGAGCTGATCTAATGATGCATGATAGTTTAATGATATTTCTTCATATTGAATTAGAAAAAAGTTTGATGAGTAAATGTTTAATAATAATTTTGTTTTATGAACCAATTGAATTTAAATGAACAGATTTTAGCCCAGATCAGTAGTGCAGCCAAAGTGATAAGAAGCGGAGGAATTGTTGCCTTCCCAACAGAAACTGTATATGGACTTGGTGCCAATGCATTTGACGCGATTGCTGTTGCTAAAATTTTTGAGTTAAAAGGAAGACCTAAATTTGACCCATTAATCGTTCACATTGCTGATCTCAGTGATATAAAACTTCTTTCATTTTCAGATGACAGTCGGATATATCAGCTTGCAGAAATTTTTTGGCCTGGCCCATTAACAATTGTAGTTCCTAAAAGTACGGTTGTTCCTGATATTGTTACATCGGGGCTTCAAACAGTTGGAATCAGGATACCTAAAAATGAAATAGCTCTTGAGTTAATTAAAAAATCCGGTTGTCCTATTGCCGCACCGAGTGCTAATAAGTTTGGAAAAATTAGCCCGACTACTGCTCAACACGTAAAAAAGTATTTTCCCAAAATAGATTTCATTTTAGATGGAGGTAAAACAGAAGTCGGAATTGAATCAACTATAATTAAATTAAATACAAAAGGATTTGAGATACTAAGACACGGTGTAATTACCAAAGAAGAAATTGAATCAATAATACCTTATTACTCAGAAGGAAAGAACGATGTAATTTCAGCGCCCGGAATGATTAAATCTCACTACAGCCCTAATAAACCATTTTACATATTAAACGAAGAACTCAAAAATAAAATTGATAGAAGTAAAGCAGGATTAATTTCCTTTTCAGGAACAGATACGGAAGGATTTCAGAAAGTAATTTATTTATCTCCCAAATCGGAACGATCTTTAGGACAAGATTTGAGTGAAGCAGCAGCAAATTTGTTCGGAGCAATGCATCAGTTAGAAGAATCAGATGTTGAAATAATTGTTGCTGAGCCAGTGCCGGAAAAAGGAATTGGTATCGCAATTATGGATAGACTTAAAAAAGCTGCTTACCAAAGTCAATCTGCTATACATAAAAACAAATTTTTGGAGTAAATTAATGATGTGTAAAATAATTTCTTAACAAAACTAAAGGGAATTAATAATGAAAAGAATAACAGTCGCAAAAGGCGATGGTATTGGTCCGGAAATAATGGACGCAACATTAAAAATAATTTTAGCAGCAGGTGCACAGATTGAAATTGATGAAATTGAAGTTGGCGAAAAAGTTTATCTTGCCGGGAATACTGCAGGTATTGCAAAAGAATCGTGGGATATAATCAGAAGGAATAAAGTTTTTTTGAAAGCACCAATAACTACTCCTCAAGGTGGCGGTTATAAAAGTCTTAATGTTACCACAAGAAAATTCCTTGGCTTGTATGCCAATGTAAGACCTTGCATCAGTTTACATCCATTCGTAAGAACAAAGCATCCCGGAATGGATGTGGTTATCATTCGTGAAAATGAAGAAGATTTATATGCAGGAATAGAACATCAACAGACAGATGAAGTTGTTCAATGTCTTAAGTTAATAAGTCGCCCCGGCTCAGAAAAAATTATCAGATATGCTTTTGAATATGCAAGACAATACGGAAGAAAGAAAGTTACCTGCTTCACAAAAGACAACATTATGAAACAAACCGATGGCTTATTCCATAAAATATTTGATGAGATTGCAAAAGAATATCCTGACATAGAAAACGAGCATTGGATTGTTGACATTGGTTCTGCAAAACTTGCTGATACTCCGGAAGCTTTTGATGTTTTGGTTTTACCTAATCTTTACGGCGATGTGCTTTCTGATGTTGCAGCACAAATTGCCGGCTCGGTTGGATTGGCTGGCTCAGCAAATATCGGAGAAGAATGTGCAATGTTTGAAGCTATTCACGGCTCAGCGCCAAGAAGAGCAAATCAAAATCTTGCTAATCCATCGGGACTTTTGCAGGGAGCAATTCTAATGTTAGTTCATATCGGACAAAATGATATCGCAGAGAAGGTTCAGAACGCGTGGTTAAAAACAATTGAAGATGGCATTCATACTTATGATATTTTCAAAGAAGGAATCAGCAAACAGAAAGTTGGAACGAAAGAATTTGCTGATGCAGTAATTGAAAGATTAGGACAGAAACCAGGTCAGCTTAAGCCAGTTAATTATTCAAAAGGTTCTGCTCTTAAACTTCCTAAATATGTCAGAAGAGCGCCTGCTAAAAAAGAATTATTAGGCGTTGATATTTTTGTTCATTGGAGCGGAACAAATCCGGATGAGCTTGCAGCACTATTGCAGAAAATAGAACTTGATAATGTAAAACTCTCAATGATAACTAATCGCGGAATAAAAGTTTGGCCTGAAGGATTTGAAGAGACTTTCTGCACTGATCATTGGCGATGTCGTTTTAAGCATAAAGATGGAAAAAACATTACCAAGCAAGATATTATTTCTTTACTATCGAAAGCCGAAGAGAATAATATTGATACAATCAAAACCGAAAATCTTTATGCATTCGACGGAGTTCAGGCATTCTCATTAGGGCAGGGTCAATAACACTTTTTGTTAGTTATGCGGGATAGCTTTGATTTGAGGTTATCCCGCAGTAAACTTAGGATTTAAAATAGGATATATGCAATATTGCGTAAGGAATTTTGTTAGCGGCAAGTGTAGCGGACGACACAACAACGACAGACAAACGATATGGAATACATAACAAGTAGAGGATTTGAGTTGCCGACAGACCAAACCGAAATGGAAAATTTCGACTGGTTTAATATGTGGAGCAACAGAAACTTTCCATACTACGAGTTACTTGTTGGCGACACACTCTACTGGTTCGACACGACAGCACAGAAATTAGTTTGGAAAACAGAAGTTGTAAAGGTTGACCGTTTCCCCTACTCCGACAAACAACAAATATTTGACCGCTACCCAAACAGTTTGGGATTAAAGTATTATGACAGCAGACCTGATAGCGGATATTTTGTTGGCTATAAAGTAAAAGTGTTAGAGAAACTTGACATTGAAAAACCAAACGGTTTTCGCTTCCCTCAACTTGGTTGGCTACGGGTTGACAATGAAATTGCAACAACTTGGTTTAACAGACAACCCACTGAGGACACTAACACACTTGATGACAATGTTTCGGACGACAATAAAAACATAACAGAACTACTTGCAGACCTTAACGAAAAAATGAAAAATGTTTCGCCAGAAAGAGTTGAAAAACTTGTTTCTGCGACAATTCGTAAGGACACAAAAATTATTAATGCATTAAAAAAAGCAACTGACTTCAAATGTCAATTTCCAAATTGCGGACAACGAATAACAAAAAAGAATGGTGGTTTTTACATTGAGGTTGCACACATAAAACCTGTATCACAAAATGGACAAAGCATTTTAGGAAATCTTATTGTTCTTTGTCCAAATCACCATAAGGAATTTGATTTTGGCGACTTAAAAATAGACGAGCAAACAAACAGTAAACTTGCAGGACAACTAAATGGGAACAAATTTGAAATTGAACTTACCTACCACGACTGACAGAACACCAGCAGCTAACAGCACATTTGCAATAGGCGGGGTGACGTGCTTCTATGACACATTTGTGGTTAATGGAAGTTCAGTTCTCCGAATGAACACTTGTGCTTCGAAACCCGCCCGAACGCAAAGCCCGAAACCGTTAGTCCTTAAATCTCCACTTAATTTTCACCAACATTTTCCCATTGATTGAACGAATTGAAATGCGTTGTTGTTTTATTGCTTAAACAATACACAACCACAATAAAGCAATAAAATGAATTTACCTGCAATTATATTATCAGCAATTCTTATGGTTACATCAATAAAACAAAATCAGGACGGATATCTTCTCAACTCATCAATAATGAAAACCGAAAACAAATGGCGAATCGTTAACGATGGAGTGATGGGTGGATTAAGTTCATCCAAAGTAAATGTTGAAGATGATAAAATTATTTTCAGCGGAAATGTTTCTCTGGAAAACAACGGCGGTTTCGCTTCACTCAGAAGTCCCGTAAAAGATTACGACTTTGAAAACTTTTCCGGAATTGAAATTAAAATCAAGGGTGATGGAAAGCGTTACAGTATTTCAATGAAAGAGACGACTTACTTTTCCGGCTACTTCTACACTTCAACATTTGAAACCAAGAAAGATGAGTGGGTTACAATTAAAATTCCTTTTGATCAATTCAAACTTTATTACTTTGGAAAAGAAACAAAATCCAACAAGAAAATTCCTCTCAACAACATCAAAGAAATATCTTTGCTGATAGGTGATAAACAAGAAGGGGAATTCAAAGCAGAAGTTGATCACATAAAGCTTTATTGATTAAATTAAATTGTCTTAAATAATAATTTAATAGAAATGAATAGGGAAAAAGTAAAACAATTTGTAGAAAAGGACTCGTTCCAAAAATTTATAATCACACTAATAATTTTTAATTCCATTACGATTGGTATGGAAACTTCCAGTGCTATAATGACCTCGTTTGGAAATATGCTTTTGCTTATTGATAAAATTATTCTTGCGATTTTTGTTTTAGAAATAACTTTAAAGTTATATGCATATAGATTTTCATTTTTTAAAAGCGGCTGGAATGTTTTTGATTTTTCAATTGTAGCAATTGCATTACTTCCTGCTTCAGGAGCACTTGCGGTTCTTCGATCACTGAGAATATTCAGATCGCTGAGACTAATTAAAAACCTTCCGAGATTACGCTTCATAGTTGAATCTTTACTTCTTTCACTTCCAAGTATCGGATGGATTTTTGTTTTACTTACTCTCGTGTTCTATGTTTTCTCAGTTATCGGAACAAAATTATTTGGGTCTTCATATTCGGAGTGGTTTGGAACCATCTGGGCATCTATGTTTTCTCTTTTCCAGATTATGACTCTCGAAGG
>JACAFB010000037.1 GCA_013388545.1 Ignavibacteriaceae bacterium | reverse complement strand
TTTGATCCGTCAAATGTTACTTCATATCTGCCGGCTGACTGCTGTGCATCGACAAGATTTGCTACTTCATTTCCAAGTACATCATATACTTTGAGTGACACAAGACTGTTCTGAGGAATTGAGTAACTGATTCTTGTGCTTGGATTAAATGGATTTGGATAATTCTGGGATAAATAAATTTTATCAGGAATTTCAAATTCATTACTTTCAATACCGGTTGCTGCCCCAAACCAGTATAAAATTTTATTCATCAATTGATCACGGGATACAGTTGATTCATTATTATTAATGCTTTCAAATCCAAAAGCCAGGAAGAAAATCTTTCCGTCATTGCTTTTTACTGTCCATCCGCCTGCGGGTTCAGAGCCATCGGTTTTATATGAAAGGGAAACATTGAATCCACCATTCGCAGATATTACATCCATACTGGTTTCATTATTTGCACCATCATTCCCGTTTATTCTAAGGTCGGCAATCTGATCGCCGAAAATATCTCCAGCTATTCCATAAACGTGACGTGTGAAAACCCCGGTGTTTTTAACCCAATTAATTCCTATCACGTTTTGCAGAAAAGACTGATTACTATTCTGAAGAGATTCAGCAAAGTTTTGACCACTGAAAAAAACTTTTCCACCTTTATTTATGTAAGAAATTAGTGAATCGGCTTCAATGCTGCTTAGGATATTAGCGGTCGATTTTCCTGTAGCCCAGATTATTGCGGCTCTTTTATAATAAAATTCGGGTTGGCCTTCAGCAGTTACCTCTTCAAAGAATTTATTTGAAGCAAGTATCGAATTCTTATAATATTCATTGATTATTTTCTTTTCAGATTTTGAAACCAATAGTATATCAGGAATTCCGATAACAGTATAATTGGTGTCGATTATAGTATTGTTTTCCGAAAGAACTTCGTATGCAATTTTTATCATCCTGCTTTGAAAAGAACTGCTTACATTAATTGCAGAATTTATAGTAAAGTTGACTGTGCTCTGTCCGTTAATTGAACCCGTCATTTCATTTGAATTAATCTGGATTCCATCTTCGTTAATAAAAAATCTAACGGTTGTGTTTTGTGAGTTGCCGGGCTCAATGTTAGTAAGGTTAAAAACAACATTACCTGATTCTCCGGCTTCAAGTCGTCCGTTTTCCGGCACAGACTCTGTCAAACTAATATCGTTGATTTGAATATAAGGCCTTGTGCCAATATCGAAGTCTGCAATCATTTCGAGACTGTTCTTCTGAATATTTCTAACGGATACAAATGTGTTCTGATTTAAATAATTTTTGCTGTTAGGATTTGTTGAAAGATCAAAACGGGTATTATTTGTAGAACCAGGAAATGGATCACCGGCATCACCTCTGCCCTGATTCAGGTTCAGATTTCTTAAACCATCTGCCTGCTCAAGGTCAACAAGATAGTGATCTTCATTAGTGTTGTCCGGCATGTTTTCGTCAACGTGATAAATAAGAAAACCGGAATCATAGAGATTAATATCAAATCCAAGCTTCTGTCTGTTTTCAACCAAAAAGTATTCGTTGCTTATTGGCCCGTTTTTCCAGATCCGGTAGATAACTGGATTTTGTTCAACATTTGGGACTGATAAATTATCCTGAAAGGAAGTGATTGTTATTGGTATAACCCATCCCATTTCTTTCTTGCACCAGGCACTCAAATGCACGGGTGTTTCTTCAGTAAAACCATTTCCACCGTAAGTTCCTCCTGCCATCAAACACCAATTGCCCAGCCCTTCAGATGAATAGTCGGTGTCGTATAAATCCGGCAGTCCGAATATGTGTCCGAATTCATGAGTAAAAACGCCAATTTTTACAATGTTACCGCCTGTGTTACTTCCGCCATCAAGTTCGGGTTGTATTGCATAGTCACCGTCGATTAAAACATTCTTACCGGAAACAGGGTCTATGTCATTAGTAACATATGGTTGATTACCAATTAGAAATGAAAAAGTCCAGCGATGTGACCAGATATTATAAGCACCAGCAGCACCGTCACCACCGGTATGAACTGCAGCGATAAATCCAATATGAGGTCTCCCGAGGTTGTCATAATACTGAATGTAATCAGCAAAGTTGATGCTTGAGTCGGCAGCAGTTACTAAATCGAGAACAAATCTGGGACCGCCTTCAGGACCGAGACCATTGTTAGTCCCCGTATATTGTTCAAGAGTTCCCGGCACAGGAAACCATCCTTTGCAATCACCTGTAAATAACATTTGTCCGTAAGAGACTTCAGAGTAATAATCTGTAACTGTTCCTGTTGGATTAGGACCGCTGAATAATTGGCTTTGGAATTTTTGTTGTGAATATTTAGGGCCAAGGTTCGAATAACGTCCAAGGAGAGTAAGTGCAAAAACTGTATCTGTTGTAAGAGCCGATTTGGGGTAAAGACCAGCTGCGATGTTTTCAGCAAGTTTTTTACGGGCGTTCATCCTTTCAGCCCAGTAACCTTTGGAATATTCTTTTTGCATCATTTTATGAAAATCGATCACGTGCTGCGGAGGTTTTTTCCCGTCTTTAGGAGGAATTATTGCAAACGAATAACATGCTGTAAAAATTATCATTGAAACCAAAAGTCTTTGAAACATCTTATCTCCTTGTTTTTTGAATGTGCAAAAATGAATTATTAAAGTTTCTAAATCAAGTTTAAATAAGAAACTTATAAATCAGCTTTAATTAACAGTTCAAACTTATAGCCGGGGCGCTTTCATTGATTCCGGGAAAAAAGATAATCAAACTGTTTTTCTTGTTTCTCTTTCTTTCCAAATGAATTATTTTTAAAGAGTAATTAATACTTTCTAACCATCAACGAGCAGGAGCGTATGAAAATATTAACTTACCTTTTTGCAGCATTCATCATTTTTTTAGCTTCAACAAATGTAACTTTGTCGCAGGTAACAATTCATAAAGGTACTTCTTTCGAGGATATTGAATTCACAATTGAAGATCCCATTTTCCACCGCGGTGAATCAAAGGAAGTTCTTTACACAATCAGAAATGCGACTCTATGCAAGGGCACATCATATGAGGTTGCTTTCACCAGAAGAGATGATGTTATTTGTCCCGGGCAAACTTATGACGTACTTTTAACTAAACGCGGTGATACTTATTGTGAGGGAACCACTTATAATATTTTATACACCGTAAGAGGCTCTCAGATTTGTGAAGGGACATCTTACAATGTGAAATACACCATCAGAAACGGTGAACTTTCAGAAACGGTAATGATGTACTTGATGGCTATTCTTCACACTAATCCAATTCCAGATACAGGAGTTGAAGATTAAAAAAAGTTCAATTTTGCCGGAACTGTTTTGTATTTAAGATTCTTATTTTCAGTTCCGGCATGCCCTTATTACAGGCAGCTGCAAATTGCCGTATGCATTATTATTCCACTTTCCAATAGTATTATCAGAAACTGAGAACAAAAGGAATTAAGCAGAAAGAAGTACGTGAGCTTCCGAATGTTTTTTTTGGAAGAAGTGAAAACCTGAGCTGTAAGCTGGAAAGATTTTTGGGCAATAAAAATCCTTTAACCGTGGAAATAGGATGCGGCACAGGTGACTATACCCTTAATCTTTCTAAAATGTATCCTCAGAGAAATTTTGTTGGTTTTGATGTTAAAGGTTCAAGAATATGGACCGGCGCAAAAAAAGCACTCTCAGAAAATATTACTAATGCAGTATTTGTGATTGCTTATGCTGAAAAAACTTTACATTTGCTCAGTGACTGGCAGATAAGTGATGTTTGGATACCCTTTCCGCACCCATATCCCCGACCCAACAGCATTAAAAAAAGAATTGTACATCCGCGCTTCCTGCAAATTTATAAAAACATTCTGGCAAGAGAGGGAAGAATTCATCTTAAAACTGACGACACCTCAATGTATGAGTACGCTTTGAAGGTTGTTAAAGAAGAGGGACTGGTGCTTTTTAAATCCTCAGCTGATCTATATAGCGATAAATCTTTAACTGCTGAAGAACAGATATTAACAAAGTACGAACTTGATCATTTGAAAGAGCGGAAAGTGATAAAATATCTTTGCTTTGGTTTCGCTCATTCAAATAACCAGAACAGTCTAATCTAAAGCGAATGAAAGCAAGCTATCATCTCTGATTAAACTTTCAATTTCAGTGAAGCTGAAGAATATTTCAATCGTTCCAAAGGACTTTGGAGCTATTTCATTTTCAGAGTAAATAAACTTTAAACCGGAGGATGTAACAGCAAAATTTCCGGTAAGAAAAAATCCGTCTTTAAATCCAAAGAAACCGTTGTCAGATAATTTATCACCTTGAGTTAAGTTAAATTTTTGTTTCAGTTTTTCTTCGCCCATTTTTGTAAGCATTGTTTGCCAATTGCCGGTTAAAAGATCATCAGGTTTTATTTCCTGTCCGGTTGCGATTGAATAGCTTCTCAAAGTGGTTAATGTGTAACCGTATGCATCGCCTTTATAAATTAAATATTTCTTCTCAAAAGAAATTATTCCTTCGGAATTGAAGAGGATAGAGCCTTTAAATTGTGATTCGTAATATCTTCTTCCGGTAACCGAAGCGAACTTTTCAACTTCATTCTGGTATTTAAGCACAAATTCATTGATTGATTTATCAATGTCTGAAAAATTAAGTTCACTACCATTATCAAGTTTAACCGTAGAAAGGAATTTATTAATAGAATCATTAGCAGAGCTTTGGAGAACGCTTTCTAAAAAAGGATACTCAATTTCTATCTTAGCTAGTTTTTTGTAATTGTACTGTCCGCTCTTAAAAGTAAAAGATAAGCTTCCCTGCGGGTAAAGTTCTTTAAGTATAAAATCTATTCCTTTATCTTTTTTATTCTGTTTCCATTTTCCCAAGACAGTAGATGAGTCAACAAACCGTCCAGAAAATATTCCTTTGTAGACCAGGTTCCCGGCTTCATCAATTTGATCACCACCGGCGGTAATTGTAATATTGCCTGCAGAATCAATCCAGCTTGGTTTACAAATATTTATGAGTTCACCTTCTTCTGAATAATAATTTCCTTTAAGATTTACGCCGTCCTTGAATAAATTCATAACCAGATGATTCCCATCAATTTCTCCTTGTAATCTTTTGTAAAAATTATTTTTGAAATTAACAGGGGCTGACAAGGAAAAATCTGAATCCGTTTTCCCGGGATTGGAATAACATCCACTTAAAAGAAAAATCAAAATGATGAAGACAAATAAAAATTTATTCACTATCAAGTTCTGAAAGTAAATTTAGAAGATCGAGATGTTTGGTGCTCATCTGAAGATGGCCATGGGAATCAATTGGCCAATCACTTACAGGTCTGTCGGAGTAAATTTCAACACCATTGCCGTCAGGATCAGTCAGGTAAATAGATTCTGAAACGCCGTGATCAGACGCGCCGGTTATAGGATAGTTAATTTCATAAAGACGTTTTACAAGTCTGGCAAGGTCTTTTCGTGATGGAAGCAGAATTCCGAAGTGGTAGAGCCCGGTATGACCGGAAGGAGGTGGAACTGCATCTTTTCCTGCCCAGGTATTTAATCCGATGTGATGATGATAACCGCCAATAGATAAGAAAACAGCAGAGTCTCCGTACCACTGTGTTATCTGAAAACCTAATAGATCTCTGTAGAACTTTAATGAACGGTCAAGGTCTGCAACAGTTAAATGTATATGACCGATTTTTGTTTCTTCAGGCAATAAAGAATTCATTTGCTATCAAACGTCGTTTTTTAATGGGAAAATTTACTAATCTATTTTACAAGGTTTAACTTTCCAGATTTTTTCTGCATACTCTTTAATTGATCTATCACTGGAAAATTTTCCTATTCGGGCTACGTTAATTATTGATTTCTTTGTCCATTCATCGATGTTTAGATATAAATTGCTTACCTCTTCCTGCTTATCGATGTAGGACTGATAATCTGCAAATAAGCAATAATAATCTACATTCATCAGACTTTCGATGATTGGATTGAAAATGCCGTGCTCTTTTTTACTGAAATAATTGGAGCTGATCATATCAATTACTTTTTTAAGCGAAGGATTATTCTGGTAATATTCTTTGGGTCTATATCCTTTTTGTTTTAAGCTTCTAACTTCATCAGCAAGCAGCCCGAAAATAAAAATATTTTCATCACCGACTTCCTGCCGAATTTCAACATTCGCTCCATCCATTGTCCCGATGGTTAATGCACCATTCAGAGCAAATTTCATGTTTCCCGTTCCCGAAGCTTCGAGTCCTGCAACAGATATTTGTTCTGAAAGATCAGCAGCCGGAATAATAATTTCGGCAAGGGTAACAGAATAATTTTTAAGGAATAATACTTTCAGTTTATCGCCGATATCAGGATCTTTATTAACCACATCTGCAACGTTGTTAATAAGTTTAATAACAAGCTTAGCCATAAAATAAGCAGGTGCCGCTTTCCCGCTGAATATTACTGTTCGTGGAACGATTGATTCACGGGGGTTTGCTTTTATCCTGTTGTAAAGGGTAATGACATGAAGAACATTCAGCAGTTGACGCTTGTACTCGTGAAATCTTTTAATTTGAACATCAAAAATCGATTCGGGATTCACCTTTATCGAATGTTCTTTCTCGATATAATCGATTAAAAGTTTTTTACTTAACCATTTAGCATTTCGCCAGTTTTCTCTGAAATCAGGATCATCAGTGAATTGTTCAATCTTTCTTAATTCGTCAAGGTTGCGCACCCATCGATCGCCTATTTTTTCTGTGATGATCTCAGATAAAATTGGATTAGCGGTTTTTAACCAGCGGCGTGGAGTAATTCCGTTAGTTACATTTACAAACTTATCAGGATACAGTTTGTGAAAATGAGTGAAGATAACATTTTTCAGAATTTCAGTGTGAAGTTGTGCAACACCATTAACTTTGTAGCTGCCAACGATGGCAAGATTTGCCATCCGAATTCTTTTTTCTCCACGTTCATCAATGATTGCCATCTGTGCTATAACATCCGAATCAGTAGAATAGCTTTCTTTTATTTCTTCCCGTATCCGCCGGTCAATCTCGTAAACAATTTGCAGGTGTCTTGGAAGCAGTTCGCCAAAAATTTTCACCGGCCATTCTTCAAGCGCTTCGGGAACAACTGTATGATTGGTGTAAGCAAAAGTTTTTTTAGTGATTTCCCAGGCATCATTCCAGCCCATCTTTTCATCGTCGATTAAGATTCGCATTAATTCCGGTATTGCAACTACTGGATGAGTGTCGTTTAACTGAATGGTGGTCTTTTCTGCGAACTTTCTGTAGTTGTCATGATTTATTTTGTATTTTCTTATAATATCCTGCAAGGTTGCGGAAACGAAAAAATACTGCTGTTTAAGCCGGAGAAACTTACCTTCAACAATTGTATCATTAGGATATAGAACTTTTGAAATAATTTCAGAGTTATTTTTTCTCTCAACAGCGGCAAGGTAATCACCGCGGTCGAAATCTTTAAAGTTGAAATCACTCGTTGCCCTTGCAGACCAAAGCCGCAGGTTATTTACTGTAGAATTTTTATAACCGGGAATGGGGACATCATAAGCAACAGCAAGCACATCTTCAGTATCTACCCACTTAAACTGAAGCTCGCCGTTTTCATCCATTTGCTGTTCAACTCTGCCGTAAAATTTAACCCTGTATTTTAATTTTCTTCGGAGAATATCCCATGGATTACCCGCATCAAGCCAATAATCTGCTTTTTCAACCTGGTATCCGTTTTCAATATCCTGTTCAAAAATTCCGTACTCGTACCTTATCCCGTAACCGAAAGCCGGAAGTTCGAGTGTAGCCATTGAATCAAGGTAGCAAGCCGCAAGCCTTCCCAGGCCTCCGTTTCCCAAACCCATTTCGTTTTCATAATCCCGGATGTCCTCAAGACTGTAGCCGTCTTCTCTTAAGATTTCATAGCACTGCTGATAAAAATCCATGTTAATCAATGCATTCCCAAGAAGCCTGCCCATCAGAAATTCGAGGGATAAGTAGTAAACACGTTTAACATCTTTCTCAAAATATTTGCGTTGAGTTCTCAGCCAGTTTTTAACAAGCCTGTCTCTCAATGAAAGGGAAAGCGCAAAATATGCATCTTCGCCTGTTGCAGTAATTCTGTCTTTAACAAGGTTAAACTCCATATGTTCAGCAAATTGATTAGAAAGAGAATAACCCTCAGGTTTTTCTTTATCTGTAAAAAAGATCGAATTGTTTTTAGTTTTCATATTGTTTTAAGTAAATAACAAAAAGTTTCCTGGATTGTTAATTTAACACTGAAGAGATTTTATTTAAAAAGATTGGGTTAGAATTTTACGGATGATTCCTGATAAATAAGAAATATTTTGAATGCCCAACTAATTTTCCTTGTTTCTGACCACAGCCGTAGCTTCAATTTCAACTACAAGTCCTTCCTTAATTAATGATTTTACTTCAACCATTGTAGCTGCAGGTTTTATTTGAGAGAAAAATTCCATATGAGCGCGGCCAACTTCCTTCCACTGCGCAATGTCGGTTATATAAATTCTGGTTCGGACAACATCCTCAATACCTGACCCTGTATCTTTCAATGCCTTGTCAATTTTATTCAGAATGAACCTGGTTTGTTCATAAAAATTATTAGGGCTGATAACTTTATCGCCGTCAACAGCAGCAGTTCCGGATACTTCGATAATGTCACCAACTCTTATTGCACGAGAGTAGCCAACAACTTCTTCCCAGGCTGTACCCGATGAAATTCTATATATTTTCACCAACATTCTTCCTGAAATAATTTAGCATAATGTTTTAGAAATTTCGTTTTAAAATAACACTTGCCAAACGAAATGCCAATATCTTTTTATTTATGCTGCGTTTTAATTTTATTCTGAATTTTCCCTTTCAAATAATTTTGTCTTTTATGCTCAGGAAACTTTTCGATTGCATATCTGAGCATTGTGCGAGGCATCGTTTTGTAATATTCCTTCAGGAATAGCTCAAGTGTTCTTAAGTTTCTTTTACCTGTTTCTCTTAACATCCATCCTACGGCTTTGTGAATAAGGTCTTCTTTGTCTTTTAAAAGAATTTTGCTGATTTGAATGGTGTCTTCAAAATGGTTCTTTCGTATAAAACCAAATGTTGAAATAATTGCTATTCTGCGTTCCCAGATATTTTTTGAACGTGCAAAATCATAAAGAATTTTCTTGTCTTTATCGAAAAGAAATTCTCCGGGAATCTTTGGGGCGCTGATATCAACGAGATCCCAGTTATTTATTTTTTCACGGTTTTCAATGTAAAAATCGAATATTATCTTCTTATTTACTTCGTCTGCTCTGGCAAATCTGTTTGTGAGAATGATCAAAGCGATCATTCGTATTTCGTGAACAGGCGAGAGAAGCATTTTTTTTAATTCACTAATTGGAGTTTCTGAATTTTCTTTTGCAATTTTTCTTTGAACAGGAAGTTTAATTCCGGCAAATACATCCCCCTCGCCGTATTCTCCCCTGCCGGTTTTAAAGAATCTCTGAAGAATCTCTGCCTGATCAGGATCAGAAAGACTATTAACCTTTTCTTTTATCTGCTTGAAAGTCATATTATCAGCTCTCTCCGGATTATTTGAGTGATTTGATCCAATCTGAAATTGTAACTAAAGCTGTTGGAGACATTGTTTCTTCAATCATTGAATATTCAGTGGGTGCCCCTGTTACTGCCGTCTGAAACAGATGATTTAATCCTTCCAGCTCAACAATTTTATAATTATTGTTTCCGCCTTCAATTAAAGCTTTTTTGATCAATGAAAGATTTTCTTTTGGAGGAACCTGAACATCTTTTTCACCATTTATGGCAAGAACCGGGCATTTTATTTTTGTTAAAGCAGGATAGGGATCGTATGCAAGGAAGTGTTTGAACCAGGAACCAAGAATTACTTTAACCTGTCTCAGAAAATAATCCTCCGGATTTCCGAGCTGTGTTTTTACTGAGTCCGGCGAAGCGCTATAACTTTCATAAAAAAGCTCTTTCAATTTTTTTTCAGCAAGAACTGAATCCTTTTCATTTAAAACAATTTCATACATCTTTTTTGCAGTCTGAATATCTTTAGAATATTCCTCTTCCTTAAGTCCCATAGACTTTGAAATCAGTTCAGACTGAAGCGGAAGTAAATCCTTTCCCATCATGCCCGGTCCGGCCATAAGCACTACAAAAGCCAAGTCCTCAATTTGATTTGCAACAATCGGAGCAATCAGACCGCCTTCACTATGGCCTATTAATCCAATCTTGAGTTCATTTATATCATTTCGCGATTTTAGATATTCAATTGCAGCAATAACATCGCGTGCAAGGTCTTTGGTTGTTGCTGACTGATAATCTCCTGTGGATTCGGCAATTCCTCTGTCGTCATAACGAAGTACTGCAATTCCGTTACGGGTTAAATGATCGGCAAGCACGAGGAAAGGTTTATGACCCAGAAGCTCCTCGTCTCTGTTCTGTCCACCTGATCCGCTGATCAGAATAACGCAGGTAAGATTTTTTTCGTTCTCTGGTTTTGTTAATGTTCCGGCAAGCGTAATTCCATCAACCCGGTTTTCGAATTTCACTTCTTCAACAGAATAAGGGAAAGGAGGTTTTGGTTCCTGAGGCCGAATCAATTGCGGGACTTCATCGGTTTTGGAAAGCACTAAAGGAAATGCAGCTCCCATCTGAAACCATTGACCCGAAATTTTGCTGCTGTCAGAAATCAGTTTACCTGCAAAATACCCGCTTACCAGCGCAACCTCGAACTTAACACTGTCATCCCAAAGAACAACATTACTTACCGGAATATCCTTTGCGCTCTGATCAGGGCTGTCCATAAATCCGGTTAAATTTCCAGTTGAATCAAAACTTATTCTGAAAACAATGCGCAGTTGAAAAGTGCTAATGTTGAGTTTCCCCTGCCAGTTTCCAATTACTTTTTCTGGATCTGTTGGATTTATTATTGAATATGAAAAAGAGTGATTTATAATTATGAAGAATGCTGAAAAAAGTATAAACATGAATTTTATCGATTTGACCAAACTACCGGTTTGCATCTTAATACCTTTAGAGTTTGTTTTATCAAACTTAATGAAAATTGGTATGAGTAAAACATATTGAGCGAAATTTTTTCAACAGGGAAAATTCCTTTTATTATTATTAAGTTTCTGTAAAAGAAAATTATTTATTGGAGACTTATATGAAAAAACTGTTTTTGCTATTTGTATTTCTTTTTGCGCAAGCTAACCCGCTTGCACAACTTGGCCCAATGAACAAAGGAGTTTTTGTTGAACCCAAGCCGGGATTTTATGAGGAAATTCTTAAAGGAATAAAGGAGTTCAATGCAAAGCCGGAAAAATCCAGAAAAACCTTCAAGCTTGATTTTGCCGGAATGGAGCTTCCCAAATCCATTAATGAGTTTACTTTTTACTGGCATGCCGAACCTGTTTCACAAGGTCAAACAGGAACTTGCTGGTCTTTTTCAACCACTTCATTTTTTGAGTCCGAAGTTTATCGTATTCACAATAAAAAAGTTAAGCTTAGCGAAATGTGGACTGCTTACTGGGAATATGTTGAAAAGGCAAGAAGATTTATCAGAGAAAGAGGAAATTCTTTATTTGCTGAAGGCTCGGAAGCAAATGCTGTGACAAGAATATGGAAACAATATGGAGTTGTACCATTTGATGCTTATACGGGAATGCTTCCGGGGCAAAAATTTCATGATCACAGCAAAATGTTTAATGAAATGAACGCTTATCTGCAGCATATTAAATCTATTAATGCCTGGAACGAAGATGAAGCATTGAATACTATAAAATCAATATTAAATTATTATTTAGGAACTCCGCCTCAAAAAATTATTGCAGACGGGGCGGAATACTCTCCAAAAGATTATCTCGAAAAGTATCTTAAGCTGAATCTAAATGATTATGTTGATATTTTATCAATTAAGCAGCAGCCCTACTGGAAACAAGTTGAGTATGAAGTGCCCGACAACTGGTGGCACAGTGCTGATTATTATAATATACCACTTGACGATTTTATGAAAACAATCAGAAACGCTGTGAGAAAAGGTTTTACAATTGCTATCGGCGGTGATGTTTCAGAACCGGGCTATGATTCGTGGGCTGAGGTTGCAGTTGTTCCGACATTTGATATTCCATCCGAATACATAAATGAAGACGCCCGTCAGTTCAGGTTCAGTAATGAAACCACAACTGATGATCATGGAATTCACATCGTGGGCTATAAAGAACAGAATGGCAAAGACTGGTATCTGATTAAAGATTCAGGTGCGGGCTCCAGGAACGGCAACAACAAGGGTTACTATTTTTATCACGAAGACTACGTTAAGTTGAAAATCATGGATTTTATGGTTCACAAAGATGCTGTGGGTGATTTGCTGGACAAGTTTGAAAAGTAACTTTGAATCTTTGTTTGATTTTTTAGTTCAGTGCAGGATGGGATTTAAATTCCTTCTGAAAATCTGAAAAACCTGATTATCAATAAATCAGATAAGATCGGCATAACTTCCATCGACTGCAGTAATCAGGTCATTGGCAGAAATTTCTATTTGCATTCCCCTGGTGCCTGCACTGATAAATATTTTTTCGAAAAGCTGTGCTGTTTCGTCAATAAAAACGGGGAACTTCTTTTTCATACCAATTGGTGAACAGCCGCCGCGGACATATCCTGTTGTCGGAAACAGGTCTTTCATTTTTAGCATTTCAAGTTTTTTATTTCCGCTTGCTGAAGCTGCCTTTTTAAGGTTTAATTCGGAAATGACCGGAATACAAAAAATAAAAATTTCATTTCTATCGTTAATACATACAAGAGTTTTAAATACACGGTCAGGTTCAACTCCAATTTTTTGTGCTACGGTTGTCCCGCTTAAGTCTTCGTCATCAAATTCGTATTGATAAGTTTTAAACTCAATTCCGAGTGATTCAATGATTCTAATAGCATTGGTTTTATTCATAATGAAAATTATTCAAGAGCTTCTTTATGAAGCTGAAGTTCTTCGTAACTAAGGTCGTAATTTTCAGATTTAAGAAGAAACTTTGTGTACGGATGAGTTGGATTTGAAAATACTTTTTCTGTTGTACCTTTCTCTACGATTTCACCTTTGAAGAGAATAATTATCTCATCGCAAAGCTTGCGAAGAATCTTCAGGTCGTGGCTGATGCAAATAATTGAAACATTTAATTTTTCTTTGATTTTAAGAAAAAGATTGACAAGGTTAAGCTGGGATTCAACATCCTGCGCAGAGAAAGGTTCATCGAGAACAAGCAGCTCAGGGCGAACAGCAAGAATTCTTGCAAGTGCTGCCCGTTGTTGTTCGCCGCCGCTTAATTGGAAGCCTCTTTTATGCCAGAGATGGGAAGGAAAATTTATTGTCTCAAATATTTCTTTTATTTCATTCTCACGATCTTCAATTTTTTGACTGCTGTAATCAATAGCTTCTTCAACCATCCGGTAAATTTTCCTGTAAGGATTAACAATATCAGAGCTGTTCTGAAATAAAAGCTGAGCGGATCGTGATTTGCTTTCGGGATTTGTAACTTCTATTTTGATTTTACCTGAAGAGGGTGGAATAACTCCACAAATACATTTTGCAAGGGTGGTCTTTCCACTGCCTGATTTCCCGGATATTCCTAAAATCTTTCCGCGTTCAAATGAAAAAGAAATATTATTTAATATTCTTTTCTTTTTGCTTTTCCCAAAGACAGAATCTTTTATTTCAACATCGCAGCAAAGCCCGGTAATATTTAAAATATTTTTCATTTCTTAATCATTTGAAGTGAAGTTAAAAAGCTTTTAACCAAATTATCTGAAGAGTTAAAAAATTCTTCAGGTGTTCTAAAGTCAGATAGTGTTCCATTTTCGAGGAAGGCTATTTTGCTGCTGACCTTTGCAGCCCAATTTAAATCCTGTGTTACAAGCAGCACAGACTTTGATTCCTGGCAAACAAAAGACTTAAGCTTTAACAGTAAAAGATTTGAGACGGCATTATCAATGCCTGAGGTTGGTTCATCCAGAATCAGCAAATCAGGTGATGAAAGAAATGCCAGAACAAAATTTAAACGCTGAGCCATTCCTCCGCTCAACTCGTAGGGATACATAGAAAAAATTTTTGCCGGTTCTTCGAATAAAAATTCACCAAGCAGTTTAAGAACATCCTCTTCCGGTTTCCCTGTTTTTTTAAAATAATATTTCAATTTTTTCAGGTGATCAAAACTGTTAACCGGATCCTGGAAAACGTATTTGATTTGAGAGCTTCTTAACCGGATCAGATAATCGGAACTGCAGCTCAATAAATCATTATTCTGGAGTAAAACTTTCCCGTTAACAGAATAAACTCCGCTGTTGAGCAGACCAGTTAAAGCTTTTATTAAAGTTGATTTTCCGCTTCCATTTCTTCCGAGGATTGTATAAATCATTTTCTGCTTAA
This sequence comes from Ignavibacteriaceae bacterium, assembly GCA_013388545.1. Taxonomy (GTDB): domain Bacteria; phylum Bacteroidota; class Ignavibacteria; order Ignavibacteriales; family Ignavibacteriaceae; genus JACAFB01. The sequence continues at coordinate 50,474 of JACAFB010000037.1, read as the reverse complement.
GACTAAAGCGAATGTTTTTAACAATTTCACTGCCGTTGAGAAGAATATGATCTATCTTAACATCAAGCATAATGTTGTTTTTGTATTTATTTGGCAAAATAATAAATTGGATCGAGAATTATTAACAATCTTACACTTATAAATGTGTAAACTTTTCATTTATTGTTTTAATGCTTCGCGTTTTTCAATTGTCCGTAATTTATATGTAAATTTAACATTAATAATTAACTCCCGGTTTCGTTATTTATGAAAGAACGCTCAGCAGGGATTGTAATAACAAAGCGAATAGTTTCTTCGTTTATAGTTTTATTCTTGCTGGTGAGTTTTATTTTTATTTTACTCAGAGTTTCACCCGGCGATCCATCTCAAAAATTTATTTCTCCTGAATTAAGCCCGGAGCTTATAAAAAAAATTTCCCGATCTTTTAATCTTGACCGTCCGATTATAGAGCAATACATATCATTTATCGGAAATATTTTTACGGGCGATTTTGGAATTTCATATAACCATAGACTTCCGGTTCTTGAAGTGATTATTCAGTATTTACCTTTTACTCTTTTGCTCGCTTTTTTAAGCTTTTCTTTGCAATTGATTTTTGCAATAACTTTGAATGCAGCTATATATAAAAGAATGAATTCTTATTATGACAAACTCCTATCAAAGTTGTCAATTACATTTTTTGCAGTGCCGACCTTTGTGCTTGGTGTTCTGTTAATATTTTTATTTTCTGTTCAGATAGATATTTTCCCTTCAAACGGAACCCGGTCAATTGATTTTGATTCGATGAATTTTGTTGAAAAGCTCTGGGATTATTTCATTCATCTCCTGCTTCCGCTTTTTACTCTTTCTGTAGGTGGCGCTTCTGTATTTTACAAATATCTTCGTGATAATATTGATGAGGTTTATCAGAAATTATTTGTTGTAAAGCTTCGCTCTGACGGCTTCACCGAAAAACAAATCTTCTGGAAACACATTTTGCCCAATTCAATTATGCCGCTGATTTCTGTTGCAGGAATTGAACTTGGATTTTTACTGAGCGGCACTTTGATCACCGAGGTAATTTTCGGTTTGCCGGGTATGGGCAGATTAACTATCAATTCAATTTTTACAAGAGATTATCCGCTGGTTGTAGGCTGTACTTTCATTTCCGGAATGTTGATGATTTTTTCAACCCTTATTGCTGATCTTATTAAAATAAAAATCGACAAAAGATTAATAAAAGACCTGATGAACTGATTGAAACAAAAAATTAAAATATTGCATATTGCATTCTTTTTGTTTGGACTAATCCTTTTTATCCGATTTGATAAATTCATAGACTTTTTGGAATTACTATTTCAGTACTTTCTTTTTTTTGTTTATGATTTTTCCGGGGCGCTGTCTTTTCTAAATTTTCCTCTAATTGATGCAATAATTTCAATAAAGCTTTTTGTTATTATTCCAATCTGTCTTTACGTTTTCCGAAGATCGTCGTTACTGAATAAGCCTGTATCATTCAGTATTTTTGTTACCATTGTACTGATTTTCGTTTTCATATTTGCGCCACTGCTTGCTGAGTGGCATCCCGATTTTCAGAAGGACGTTACTGTGACCAAATTTCTGCCTCCCCTTTCAAAAGTGAATATAATCTATTTATCATCAGGTGAGAGTAAACCGCTCAGCAGGGAAGAAAAATTTCTACTTGCCAGAGACAAAGCCATTACTAAATCATTTGATGACAACCTGCTTTTTGCTGATAGTCTTTCTTATAATTCAAAAGTTGTTAAGTATTTTCAAGACGGATTTTCTAAAGAAATATCAACTGAAAAAGTGGTTATCTTTGATGGCATTCCGAAAATCGAGCAAACCATTTTTTGGCTTGGTACTGATGAATTCGGCAGAGATGTTCTGGCAAGAATTATTTATGGAACAAGAATTTCACTCCTGGTTGGAATTGGTTCTGTGATTATTTCTTTAATTCTTGGTTTGGGATTGGGGTTTCTTTCCGGGTATTCAGGAGGATTTACGGATACAGTATTAAGCAGGCTGACAGAAATGTTCCTTTCCTTCCCCATTATTTTTCTGGTTGTTATGATAATTGCATTATTTGGAAATTCGCTGCTTGCAGTTATCATTGTACTGGGATTTTCCGGATGGATGAGCTTATTCAAAATTGTAAAAAGCGAAGTTGCTTCTGTAAAGAAAAAAGATTTTTTTTTGAGTGCCCGTTTAATAGGATTATCGGGATTAAGATTATTGCTTAGAGAGCTGCTACCGGTAATGACTGCACCTGTTTTGGTAAACCTGGTTTTTCAGTTTGGTTATGTTATTCTTGCCGAATCGACACTTAGCTTTCTCGGACTGGGAACCGGAACCGAATATCCATCCTGGGGTGCAATGATTCAAGCAGGGCAGCAGCATATCACAAAGGCGTGGTGGATGATTATCTTTCCGGGGAGCGTTTTAATTGCAGCTTTAATATCAGCCAACAATATCGGAAGATCTCTTATAAAACAAATTAATTCAAGATGATCAATGATCAACCAAAGATATAAGATATTAAAAGTTTTAGGCGAAGGAAGAAGCAAAGTTTATCTGGCCCGGGATGAAGATAATTCCGGTCAGCTTGTTGCATTAAAAGTGCTTGGCAATAACATTTCCGGTCAAGAGCTTATTAGTTTTCGTGAAGAGTATAATACTTTACGGAAACTTGATCATCCTAATATTATTAAAGTTTTTGATTATGGAACGGTTCTTAAAAATACTCAGAGCGACTTTGATGTAGCTCCCGGATGTAAATATTTTACCGAAGAATTTGTGGAAGCAATTGGACTTAATGTTTATGAATCAGCTGCTGCCGAAGAAATTTTAAGAAGAATCGTCAAACAGCTTGCATCAATTCTTTACTACCTTCATCTGAATAATTTTATTTACTACGATCTCAAACCCGAAAATATTCTGATTCATATTGTTGATGATAAACCTATTGTAAAGCTGATTGATCTTGGTTTAGCACGATATCTTCATTCTGCAGCGGAATATACCATCAGGGGAACCGCTGAATATATTGCCCCGGAGCTTTTAAATAATCAGCCTCACGACCACAGAGTTGATCTGTATTCACTAGGCATTATGATTTATTATATTATTTATAAAAACTTTCCGTTTGATACAACAGACCAGCTAAGTATTTACAAAGCTCATTCTGAAAAAGAATTTGAATTCCCGGAAAACCAATACTCTCCTTCATTAAACCAAACATTAAAAAAACTTTTAAGCAAAGATCCCGCTAAACGCTTTGCAAATGCTCTTCAGGTAATTGAATCACTTGATATGATTGTTTCAGATGATTTGACCAGGCATTTTCTTTCGGCTAAGCATTTTGTCGACAGAGTTGACTCATTAGAAAAAATAAAAGATTACATTTCTTCCTCAACAAGAGGAAGCGTCTTATTAATCAAAGGATTTGAGGGATCAGGGAAAACCACACTGCTGCAGGAAATCGAAAATATTTACGACAATGTAATTCTGATTCACAGACGCCAGTCTCTCAGTGGAGTTCAGCTGCTTCAATCAATCTTAAAGAAAATTTATTTCTCTGATTATATTTTTTCTAAGCTTAGCGATTCTACCCGTGGGCTGGCGGAGAATTTTTTGTCAGGAAGCAGCTCTAATGTAATTACTGACTTTAAATCTGTGATTACCCGGATTGCCACAGAGTCACGTTTCAATTTGTTTATTGATGATTTTAATCTCTTCGACACATTTTCACTTGAGATTTTCAAAGAAATAATCCCTGTATTTCAGTTAAATGATATAAAACTCATCCTTTCTGAAAATCCTGAGTTGGGGAACCAAACTGATTATATTCAAAAGCTTATCGAATTAAATCTTAATCCATTTACTTCCGAGCAGCTGGAAGAGTACATAACCAAAACTTTCATAAGCTCATTTCCAAAAGAACCCGTCAAAGATTTAATAATTGCCGATGCTGATCTGCTCCCCGGTAACTTTGTTTCTTTCATCAAAGATCTCAACCTGCTAAGGATATTGAAGTTCACCGGAAGTGGAATTGAATTTGACATTGACGAGAAAAAATCGGCGCTTCTTAAAAATACCGGCAATGAAATTTTCAGGGAAAGAACATCTTTGTTAAGCGACGAAGAACTTTTGCTTGCCAAATATCTGGCTTCCTTTACAAATTCTCCTTCTGGTAAATTATTATCCCGCCTTCTGAATATTGAAGAAGAAAAATTATCTTACATATTAGAACAGCTTGAGATAAAAAACATAATCCAACCAATCCATATTACAAATGAACCTGTTTTTACCAGTGCAAGCCTGAAAAAATATATTTACAATCTGATCGGTGCAAAAAATAAATTCCATGCATTCATAGCAAATACGATAAGACATTCTTTCTTTGACTATGACAGAAAGGAATTTGCCCGACACTATGAAATGGCAGGATTATTTAAGGAAAGCTACCAGGTGTTGAAGAGGGAAATAGCTGAAGCTGAAAGCATGTTTGCTTACGGTTATAAAAAGAGTTTGTGCGAGCACGTCTTAAAATTTTCGCTTGATGATTCTACTCTCAAACACATTAAACTTGAAATAGCAAAGACAAATCAATTAATCGGCGATTATAATTCGGCGCTTACTATTGTCGAAGCAATAAAGTCTGAAGAAAATGACAGCCTCACTCAGCTTGAGATTGATATACTGAATGGGACATGCCTGGTTAGCGCCGGCGAAACAGAAAATGGCCTCGAAATATTAAAATCATCACTTGATCATATCAAAGACAAATCCCAAAAATATAAAGTAAAAACTGAGATTGCCTCAGCAATGCTCAGTCTTAACAGGTTTGAGGAAACACAAAATCTTTGCAAAGAATTAATTGGCAATGAGAGTGTAAAGCTTGAGGATAAAGCTAAATGTTACAATCTTCTGGCCCTTTCAAGCTTTTACAGCACCAACAACATTGCAGAAAGCCTGGAATTTTTTAGCGAAGCTCACCGGCTATATAAGCAAATAAATCAGCCGGCAAGAGTAGCTGCAATTGAAAATAATATGGGAAATTTATTTTTAATGAAAGGTGATTCGGCTGCAGCTGAAAAACATTGGAATTCGGCGCTTGAGATTAACAAATCAGTTGGCAACCTGGAACAGGAAGCATTGCAGCTAATGAACTTTGGAGTTTATTATTTCGATAAAAGCGAAAACGAGAAAGCAGAAACACTCTACAAACGAGCACAGGAAATATTTGCCAGTCTTGGCAACAGATCCGGCGAAGGTATGGCTTTAACAAATCTGGGAGAGGTTTACACTGCCGAATGTGAATATCAGCAGGCTCTTAATGTTCTATTGGAAGCGGTTGAGGTTTTAAGCGGACAACAAAACACTTCTGAATTATCCGAAGCAGTTTTGATGCTCGGGAAATTATACTTTATCATTGGTGACGAGGAAAGCCTTAAGGAAATTATTAAAAAATCCGAGTCTATTCAGAATCAGGAAAATTTATCGATAAAGGTAAAAGAAAACCACGACTACTTGAAGCAGCTTTTACTCATTAGCAGTGGAGAATTTGAAGAGCCAATAAAGTTTTTTGAAAAACTTTCGGAAAAATATTTGCTGGATCAGGATTATAGAAATTTCAGCAAGGTTAACACTTTTCTTGTTGAACTTCTGTTAAAGACCAATCAGAAAGAAAAAATTCTGTCATTTCTTAATAAAGAAGAGTTTGTAAAATCATGTGAATCAGATATTTTAATGGAGGCTGAAAGAAATTTTCTTTTAGGCAAAGCAGCTGTGAACTTTCCTCAGGATAATTCTAAGTCATTTATTGACTATTTTGAAATTGCTTACGGGGCAATTGAAAAACTTTCAATAACTGAACTAACCTGGAAGGTTCTTCTCGCTCTCTCTGATGCTTACTATTTGAGAGGAAATTTTAAGAAGTGTGTCGAATTCATTAATTATACAAAAGCGCTCCTGATGTTTATAGCTGAAAACATCGAAGACGAGAATTTAAAAAAATGTTATATTAAAAAACCCGAAAGATTTGAAGCGTTTGAGAAGCTTAAATATCTTGAGGAAAAAACAAGATAATGGATCAAATCAAAATAAATCTTAAAATATTCTCGGATTCAAAAGACACTGCATCAGTCACCTCCGCTGCAAGACAAGTTGAACTTCGTAATGTTAATTTATCTGTTTCATATCCCAAAAATTTCGAAGTTAAAGAAAATGATATAATCATTTTGCAGATTGATAGGCTGGAATCGAAGCTCCTTGCAAGGTTAAACAAATTAAAAAGTGAAATTAAAAATAAAATACTCTTTGTATTTAACGAAGCCAATGCACTCGTCCTGAGCACCGTGGTTAAAATGGGATTTACAGATGTTTTTGTTTTCCCTTATGAAATTTTCAAATTTACTTCCTATCTATCAGAAATAATTCAAAACAACACATACCGAACAGATGCATCAATTCAGCCCGGTTCATTCACAGGTTCATATGGTATTCATTCAATCATAGGAAATTCTGAAGAGTTTCGCTCAATTATTGAACTGGCAAAAAAAGTATCCGAAAAAAGCAGAGCTAATGTTTTAATACTTGGAGAGACCGGAACCGGGAAGGGTTTGCTTGCCAGAGCTATTCATAATCATTCAAAAAAGTCTGATGAACCATTTGTGGATATTGTTTGTACTGCAATTCCCGAAAGCTTGCTTGAATCCGAGTTGTTTGGCTATGAAGCCGGTGCATTCACCAACGCAAAAAGCAGGAAATATGGTTTATTCGAACTTGCTGACAAGGGAACTTTATTTCTTGACGAAATCGGTGATCTAAGTTTGAATATTCAATCGAAGTTATTAAGAGCCATCGAAAAGAAAGTAATACGAAGACTGGGGGGAACTGTAGATATTCCTTTTAACTCAAGGATTATTTCAGCCACTAACAAAGACCTTGAACTGATGGTTGAGAAAAAACTTTTCAGAAGAGATCTCTATCACAGGCTAAATGTTATTTCAATTCAAATACCTCCTTTAAGAGAACGAGGTGATGACATTTTATTACTTGCAAATCATTTCATTCAGGAGTACAGCAAGCAGTTCAATAAAGAGATTAAGAAAATGGATAATGATCTTAAACAATTTATGCTTGGTTATACCTGGCCCGGAAATATTCGTGAAATGCGAAACGCTATCGAACGAGCTGTACTTTTAAGTGATGACAGTGTGCTTCGTCTGAAAGATTTCTCTAATATAATAAATAATGTTCCTGTTAATTTCCCATTGGGTCAGAGAGAAGAAAAACTTCCTCCGCAAATAATAAGGATTGATCTTAATTACGGAACAACAAATTTGAAAAAGCTGACAAAGCATTATGCCAGAGAAGTTCTCAACAAAACCAAAGGAAATAAATCTCAGGCAGCAAAGCTTTTAGGTATTTCAAGACCCAAGCTTGATTCTTTACTTAAAAATTAAAGAACTAAGTATCATCAAAGCATAGACTTAACGGACTGAAATTGTCCAAATTTATTTTTAAAAGTTTTGAATTTTAATAATTTTCCCCAAAATAGAGTCGACTGATTTTCAAAAACGGGCCAAAAAATTGTAAACAATATTTACAATATCCAATATTTCCCTTCAAGTATCCGGTAATATTTACCTTACCATCAAAAAACTGCTGAAATTTATGAGTTTTTTCAAGACGCTTCCAACTGGCACGTTCATTGCGACTTTAACAGTGCTTAAACTATCTTTAAATGCAGATTTTAATAGTTTTTTTGCATTTAAGTAGTATTAAACGTGTCATTATTTAGTAACATAAGGTGGGATGTTATGCACAAATTAATTGCAGCCTTTACTCTATCATTTGTTATCTGTGGTTCTGTTTATGCACAAATTAACGGCGTTGAAGAAGCGCAAAGGTTCCGTGTATCCGATAACACAGTAACAAGTATAGAGTCAAACTTCATAACTTCTGCGTCTGCTGAGCAGAACCTAAATCCTCAGGTTTTGCAAAACAGATCAAACTCCCAGCTTGACGAACTGGGCAGCCGCTTTGGATTTATCAAGTCGAATTCTCAACTTGATGAATTAGGCAGCCGTTTCGGTTTCGTTAAGTCAAGCTCTCAACTTGACGAACTGGGCAGCCGCTTTGGATTTATCAAGTCGAATTCTCAACTTGATGAATTAGGCAGCCGCTTCGGATTTATCAAGTCAAGCTCTCAACTTGACGAATTGGGCAGCCGCTTTGGATTTATCAAGTCGAACTCTCAACTTGAGGAACTAGGCAGCCGTTTCGGATTTGTTAAATCAAGTTCCCAACTTGATGAATTAGGCAGCCGCTTTGGATTTATCAAGTCAAGCTCTCAACTTGATGAATTAGGCAGCCGCTTCGGATTCGTTAAATCAAGTTCCCAGCTTGATGAACTCGGCAGTCGATTTGGTTTCATCAAGTCAAATTCACAGCTAGATGAACTTGGAAGCCGCTTTGGATTTATCAAGTCAAGCTCTCAGCTTGATGAATTAGGAAGCCGCTTTGGGTTTATCAAGTCTAATTCCCAGCTCGATGAGCTAGGCAGCCGTTTCGGTTTCATCAAATAATTTTTTACCTCCAAAATGTATTGATGAGAAGCCTTCATTTTTTATGAAGGCTTTTTTTTTGCTTATGATTTGAAAAGTGAAATTATAGCAAATGATTTGACATAAAGAAAATTTTTTTCTTGTTACGATATTAATAACTTTAGACGGTATTAATTTTTTCAGTATTGCTTTGTTTTACCAAATGAAATTTAAATTAACTGTAATCTTTTTTCTGTTCTTTTCTTATTATAATTTTTGTCAAAGCAATTCCCTTGAGATTAACTATCTTGATAAAACTTTTTTAATTCCTGCCGAAAAAATTAATGAGAATTTTTATTTCTCATTGAATGACTTTGCCGATGTAATGGAGTTAAGCTATAATTTCATTTATGAGTCGGGCAAAATTGAACTTCGGGTGGAGCAGAATAAGCTGATTTTTACTTCACGAAATCCATTCGCCGTTTTTCAAAAAATCGGTGAGCCGTTGCCTGTAATTTATCAATTACAGACTTCCGTAGTAATCAAGAACAATAAATTTTTTGCACCTTTGAACTCTTCAATTTATCCATTATCGGAACTTATAAATTGTTTCATCACTTCAATTTCCGAGAACAGGATCAGGATACTGCCCAGAAGGTTTGATCCGGGATTAACAAGTAAAATTGAATCTGTTCATATAGATGAAATAAATACCGGAACCGTAATAAAAATCCGGGCTGATAATAAGATTCCTCTTTTCAGTATTTTCTACGGGACTGGTTCATTGAATGTAATAGTACGAAATTCAGAGCTGAAAGGAAGCTTTTATTCAAAGCTGATCAACCCCGGATTTGTAGACAGTATTCAGGCTTATACAAGGGAAAGCAATGTTTTCTTTGCATTTAAACTTAATTCAGAAGAAACTACTGCCCAGATTGAAAGATCTCAGGACTCGACAGAACTCCTTATCACAATTTATCCCAGAGAAGAATCAAACTGGTATGAAATGGAAAGTGAACACTTTAGAATTATTTACCGCGAAGCTCATTCCTCTTTAGTACGCCACATCTTAAGTTCTGCCGAAAATTCATTGAAACCTTTGATGATACTTTTTAATTATACCCCATCAGAAAAAATTGTGATCAATACTTATGATGTAAGCGATTATGGTTTCGGTGCAACTACAACTGTCCCGCAAAATTTTCTCAGGCTTGAGATTGAGCCACTTGAACCGGGCTATGAGGTTGTTCCATATAATGAAAGATTTCAATGGCTGATGAGTCACGAACTTGTTCATATAACTGTAAATGATCATTCAAACGACATAGAAGATTTTTTCAGATCGATTTTTTCAAAAGTACCACCCGAACAGATTCAACCGGTTTCCGTTTTATTCAGCCTGCTTACTAATTACAGCAGGTATACTTCTCGCTGGCACCAGGAAGCACCGGCTGTCTTTATTGAAACCTGGTTTAGCGGCGGCTATGGAAGAACTCTGGGAAGTTTTGATGAGATGTATTTTCGAACTATGATGATAGATTCGATTGATTTTCCAACTCATCTTGAACTTGAAACGATTCTCAGTCATAAATCTATATTTCTTGAAAATATTTTTTATTTGTATGGCACCAGGTTTATTACTTATTTGACTTTAAAGTACGGCAAAGAAAAAATGCTGCAATGGTTTAAACCTGATGAAGGTGATTTTTATAGTGGTTTTATTAATAAATTCGAAAATGTATTTGGTGAGGAGCTGGAAAATGCGTGGGAGAATTTTAGCAAATACGAGAAGGATTTTCAACAATCTAACATCAATATTCTGAATTCAGTTGAGTTTACGCCTAAAAGAAATATTTCAGATGAATCATTTGGGTGGGTAACGCAGCCATATTTTGATAAAGATTCTAAGAATATCCTGTTCGGATATCATCGCACAGGTGAACTTGCAAAAATTGTAAGATTTGATTTGAATACCGGAAATTATATTGAACTGACCTCAATGCCTTCACCGAGCATGATTCAGGTTTCTTCAACAGCCTATGACAGTAAAAATAAATTGTTCTTCTTTACAACTAATAATAATCAGCTTTACAGGGACATCTGGGTTGTCGATGCTTACTCCGGAAAAAAGACACTTCTTTTTGAAGATTGCAGAACCGGAAGTCTTACAGTCTCTTCTCAAACTCACGAACTTTGGGGGGTTCAACACGATGGCGGAAGAGCAACTCTTGTTTATTCTCAGTTCCCATATGAATTTCTTAATGCTGTTTACCCATTTGATATCGGAGATGAAATTCAGCAGCTTTCCTCAAATTCAAACGGAAAATATTTGGCTGCTGTTCTCCATAAATCTACAGGTCAACAGTCAATAATTCTTATTGAGACAGAATCACTGAAAAATTCTTTACCTGTTAAATACCGGATTATAAGTTCTGTTGGATCACCAGAAAACCCTTCCTGGAGTTCAGACGACAATTTTATTTTCTGGAATGCATACAATAATGGTGTATCCAACATTTATAGATTGGACATTAATAATTTCGAAGTAACTGCAATCAGTCATACATTAAAAGGATTTTTCAGGCCAATCGCTGTTAGCAGAGATTCACTATTTGTCTTTGAATTTGGAATGGAAGGTTTTATCCCAAAAATTATTCCGAATTTGAAAGCAAAAAAGCTTCCGGCGATTCAATATCTCGGGCAAAAGATTTTGAATTTGGACGAATCACTTTTTAATTGGGTGTTGAAACCCGCCAACAAAAAAACTGAGCAGAATAACTTCCGGGCTGAAGAATCTTACAACGGGCTTCAAAATCTTAAAATCCAATCTTTCATCCCTGTAATTACAGGTTTTCAAAAACAAAAAGTTTTAGGATTTTTTACTCACATTTCTGATCCTTTACTTGAGCATGACTTATCTATCGAAGCCGGATACAGTCCATTCAATGAAGTCCCGGCGGGGCCAAAATTCCATTTTAGATTAAAGTATGACTATCTCCAAAAATTTGGTTTAGGCATAGATCAGAATGCAACTGACTTTTACGATCTATTTAATTCCCGGAAAAGAGGAATGATAGGGACCAAACTAAGAACAAGCTACACTTTCTTCTGGCTTTATGATAATCCATTAAAGATCAAGCATCATACCGAAGTTGCTTATTATACAAATGTCGAATTTATTAATGATAATCTTGTTCGTGTTTCTGAACCCGACTTCTCGGTCTTTCAAACAAATCTGAACATTAAAGACATAAGAAGAACAATCGGAAGTTCTGACTATGAAAGCGGCAATGAATTTAACTTCACTATTTTAGGATTTCACACATATCTGAATTCTCTCAATGAATTTGCAGTTGAAGGTCATGCAGAATGGGATCGTTACTTTTTATGGCTGTTTGATCATAATGTATTTCACTTCAAACTTGCTGGCGGGTATCATTATGTTAATGAAAAGATTTTTCAGGCAAGATATTTTTTTGGTGGTTTTGGAAACCGGGAGGTTGAGAATACGTCAGTTCGTCAGTTCAGAAGCCTTTACAGATTCCCGGGGGTGCCAATGTATAGTATCCCTGCTGAAAGATTTGTCAAGCTGATGTTTGAAAACGCTTTTCCTCCAATAAGATTTGGAAATATTTCGTTAGGCCAGCACTATCTGAATCACATCGATTTTTCAATATATGCTCAAGGCCTGGTTGCAAGAACACCTGTTGCTGATACTTTTGTTTCTTTAGGTGCTCAGATCGATTTTCTGTTCAAACACTGGTTCAATCTTGAGACAACTTTTTCTGCAGGAATAGCCAAAGCGTGGTTCAGTAATTCATCAGAATGGGAATGGTTTTTATCATATAAACTGTTAAAAAATTAATATGAATTTAATATATCATCTGCAAAAATTTTAATTTTTTTTAGAACTACTTTTCTTAATGTGTTTTTATTAAATTGCTACAAATACTAGATTAAAACTGTTAAAAATTATTACTAAACCGTGAAGCCTCAAACACTGCCATTATCAGAAGTCCTGAAGAATTATTTTGATGATTCGGCAGTATTAGAATTCGAAAAGCTGCTTAACAAAAAATATTTTTTAACGACCGGATTCCCGAGACATATTAGCAGGGAAAATAAAAAACAGCTTGCCTACCAAACCCCGGCTTCGGTTGATTTTAATACACAGATAAACCTTGCTATAACTTTTGCTGAATCGAAATTACCTCAAAACCGTTTGATCGATTTTTTACTTTACCTTGGTGAGTTTTCAATTGCGAAGGGAGAGCTTATCTCATCTCTTGACGTTTACGATTTTCTCATCCATAAAATCAGAAAGAATAAATTATTTAACAGCGTTGTTGCCTACTCCGTATTGGCTAAGGCGGATATTTACAGTCGTATGGCCGAGTGGGATAAAAGTTATCGTTTTATTCAGAAAGCAAAAAAATATTTTATTGATCAGAACGATTACCGAGGTTCGGCAAAATGTGAAAATTTATTGGGAACTATTTATGGTGATCTTGGGAAACTAAAAAAAGCCATTTCTCATTTCGAAAAAAGTTTGTCGTTCTTAAATAGTAAAAAAGATAATGGTTTGATCGGAATGCTTGAAATGAATATAGGTATTCTGAATAATATACAATCAAAACACGAAGCTGCTTTTATTTATTTCAACAGAGCATTTAATAAGTTCAGACAACTTGGAGATAAAAGACGAATTGCTGAATTAAAACATAACTTCGGAATGTACTATATGAACCGAGGTGACTTTGTTGCCGGGATGAAAGAATTCGATGAAAGCATCGCCTATTCTATTGAGGGTGATTACCTGCCCACCATTGCGCTTTCATACTCTGCAAAATCTTTTCTTTATTCTCAGACAAAAGATTTTGCCCTGGCTGATGCTTTTGCTGAAAAAGCCTTGGAAATTAGCCACAAACTAGGCGATAAATTATCTATTGCAGATATTTACAAAATCAAAGGAATAATTGAGAAACAAAAAGGAAATATTACCTTAGCAGAGCAATTTTTACTATCAAGCATCAGACTGAACCAGGAACTTGAAAATCCGCTCAATTTCTCCGAAGCTTCTTATGAAATGGCATTGCTTTGCATTTCTCAACAAAAGCACAAAGAAGCGATTACTTATCTGGAAAATTCATTAAAAGGTTTTGTTTCGCTCAATGTTTCAATTATGATTTCAAAGGTACAGGAATTGATAAAGGAAGAAAGGGATCTGCTGAAATAAAATTATCCTAATGGCAGTTCCTCTTTAATTCTATATTCCTAATTTTAAAGTCAGATTTTTAATCTGTTTAAATTTGAGAGGGTTTATAAAACAGAGCTATGAAATTCTCTGAATTTAAAAAATATATTGATTCAAACAGTCCCAATCAGGATGACTCTTCCGAGAGGGTTAAAAACCTTGAAGTGATCCTTGATATTGTTAATACAATTAACAGATCATTGATACTTGAGGATGTTTTGGAACTTGTTCTTAAGAATGCCATTCAGCTTACTAAATCTGAAAGAGGTTTTATTGTACTTAAAAACGCCGAAGGCAAGCTTGAATACCGTATAGGACTTGATTCCAATGATAACGAATTGCCCGAAACTTCTTTTGTCGTTAGCAATACAGTTGTTCAGGATGTATTTCTCACAGGCAAATCAAGATTTATTGAAGGTGCGCAAAGCGATACTGTTGATTCTACAAAAAGTATATTTGCACTTCATCTCCAAACCATTCTCTGTTCTCCTCTTATTACCGACGGGAAAAAGCTTGGTGTAATTTACGTTGACAGCAAGCATCTGCATAAAATTAAGATAAGAGAGATTACAGGCACTTTTGAAATTTTAGCCGGGCAGGCGGCCACTGCAATCCGTAATGCCCAGCTTTACAACGGCCAGCTCAACGCCTTCAATGCCCTCCAGGAAGCAAACACTCAGTTAGTTAAAGCCGAAAGAAAAGTTTTAAGAAGTACTATCGATGCAGAAATAGGTCAATCTTTACAGGGATTGGTTCATCTTGCTCTTCTTGAAACAGAAAGCCTGATCAGGGCAATTGAAAAAGCACAAAGAGATTTTGAGGCAGATAAGAAATTAAGTGATCCGATTTTATTTGATAGACTGAAACTGAAAACAAAAGTTGCAGCAGACAGCATCAGAAGCATACAAAAATATGCACAGGTTCTGCTTGAAACCTCTGTAATGAATCTTAATAAAGACAGCGGTGATCTGAATAAAACCATCCAATCGGTAATCAGGTATATTTCACCAATGAAAAAATTTACTTCAATTATATTCAAGACAGAGTTTAATGTTCTGCCTGTCTGTAATTATGATTCGGAACAGATACAGCATTTGCTGATAAACCTTTTTACCAACTCGGCTGATGCAAGAAAAGATGCTACAATAATTATCAGAACATCGGCAAAAGACGACAGGCTGTACGTTGATATTGAAGATAATGGCCCTGGTTTCCCGCCGGGCAAAAAAAATATTTTTAATGAACCTTACAATTCAGAAAGCAGCGGCTACGGTTTGTTCCTTTGCAAAAACATTGTTGAACGACATAACGGTGAAATTAAATTATTGAATAAAAGTAATGGAGCAGCTATTCAATTTTCATTACCTTTGAGTTAATTATGACCGATTCAACTTTACAATATTTAACCATCTTTTATGAAAACATTAAGCACCCCATTCAGGTAATTAATGATGAAGGACAGCTTGTTTATTTAAATAAAGCTTTTACACTTCAATGGGGTTTTACTTTGCCTGAGTTAAAAGAATACTCTCTGTTCACTGATCCTGAATTGAAGCGAAGTGGAATTGTTGATAAAATTATCGACGTTATGAAAGACTGCGGCTATATAACGATCGATAATTATCTTGACTCGCTTTTAAAGGGCAGGGAATTCGCTAATCCATATATCAGAACAAGTATAGCCGGTATAAAATTAGAAGGCAAGCACTACGCGATTCTACTCCACGAAGACCAAACTGAATTTATACTTACCGAGGAAGAAGTTAAAAAGGCACGCGATGCAACGATGGAAGCAGAAAGACTGAAAAATACTTTTCTAAATGTTTTATCTCATGAATTACGAACCCCCTTGAACATTATCCTGGGTTATACTTCTATTATTCGCGATAACTTAAAAGATAAGCTGACTGCTGAAGAAAAAGTTTATCTCGACAATCTCTATTCCGGCAGTGAAAGGTTATTTAAGAGCATTACACAGATGTTGGAGTTCGCTCAGATTGAAGCCGGTGATTACCTGATGAATATTATGTCGACAGATCTTGTGGATTTGGTCAAGAACTGCGTAGCCAAAATAAGAAAGAATGCAGAGGAAAAACATCTTGACGTAAAACTCAGTTTTAATCCAGCTGAAATATTTGTTGATGTAGACATCCAGGCATTAGAAAATGCAACCAATAATGTTCTGAACAATGCAGTCAAATTTACCAACCAGGGCTTCATCGAAATTGATGTTAGCATGCTCGAAGATAAAGAACTTGCCATTTTGAGAATTAAAGATTCCGGTATCGGCATATCAACCAAATATATTGATCATTTATTCAGGCCATTCAGCCAGGAAGATCTTAACATAAGCAGAAATTACGAAGGCAACGGACTGGGTCTTGCACTGGCAAAAAGATATATTGAAAAAATGGGCGGTTCTTTGCTTGTTGACAGCATAAAAGGCGTTGGTTCAACATTTACAATTTCACTTCCATTATCACCAAATAAAAATCTGTTTAAAAAATTATCGGCTGTTGAAAGCCACGAGCATTTTAAGAGAATTATGATGCTTGATGATGTTGGTGAATCTTATGAGCTTATTAATGCATTTCTTAAGAATGATTACGAGATAGAGGTTCATAATATAAGAGACTTCAAAATTGATTTCCTTAACAAAGATGACTTCGGAATTTTTATTTTTGATGTAACAAAAAACTTCTGGGAACAGGGAATAATTATCTGTAAAGACATTAAGAGAATAGACCCGTTAAAGAGACCTGTAATAGTGATATCAAGTGAGTTTGTCAAAGAAAAAATTGATCGTTACTACGAGGCTGGTGCTGACAAATTTCTTGTAAAACCTTTCGCTAAAACCGACCTGATAAAAGTTCTCGAAGAAGCCACTTACGGATTCTGAGATAACTTATTTTTAAGTTGATAAAGCTTCCACCAGGGAGTGCGCGGTGATTCATGATGCTCATAGTGGTATCCGAAAAAGTAACAAGTAATCATTGCAAGCAAATGATTTTTTTTCAGGGTGCGGGCATTATGCGGTTTCATCAGTTCAAGATGGGGAAGACGATGCGGCAGATAAGTGCCGAAAAAAAATAGCTGGAAAGTTCCTATGAAAGCAGGAATAATCCAGAATAAAATTAACTTTGCTTCAGGGATCCAGAACTTAAGAATATTGAATACGACGGCCATTATAATTATTTGCGTAATTGTAGTGTATCTTAAAAGAAAAGCTCCCC
Organism: Ignavibacteriaceae bacterium; assembly: GCA_013388545.1. Classification (GTDB taxonomy): domain Bacteria; phylum Bacteroidota; class Ignavibacteria; order Ignavibacteriales; family Ignavibacteriaceae; genus JACAFB01. The sequence continues at coordinate 33,435 of JACAFB010000037.1, read as the reverse complement.
ACCAGAGAAAAAAGTTTTGTGATTTAATATAATAGTCCGGATCATTTTGCTCTCCCGGGTATTTGTGATGCTTAAAATGGTTTTCAACTAATTTGTTGTATGAGAGCCCCGCAAATAGTAAGGAGGCAAGCACGCCAAAATATTTATTTACCTTTTTTGAGGGAGATATACTTCCATGCATTGCATCGTGAGCAGTAATAAACAACCCGGTGTATAAATATCCCTGTAAAAGAATGTGAACATAGAAGAGCAAAGATGAAGTATTCACATCGGCATAAATCAGGATATAAAGCAGGTGAAAAAACCAGGTTAAAATTATTATGATTGCTATTAGTATTCCCATCTTACTGTTTCAGTTAAAAATTAATAGTGAAAAGAAAAATATGCTTTGGACAATAAAATAATGTATTGCCGGTTTACTTGGTTTGTTAATTCCAAATTTTAAAGCAATGAAAGAAGCGACAAAGGCAACTAAAAACCAGGCAGCATAATTTTGAAACGGAATTTTACCACCTTTCCATTGCCAGTAGTCAAGAGCAATTGCATTTGGTTCTAAAAGTATATCAAATAAAACAGCAAGAGCTGAAGTAAAAAACATTAATAGCCATTTATTTCCAAAAATCCGCAGTGAAATACTGTAAGCTCCTGAAATAACCAGCACCCAATTAAATCCTATAATTAAAGGGACATCAAGAACTTTGAAACCAAGTGTGCTGCCGTAATAATAGCTTCCGAAAATAATTCCGGTTTTTACTCCAATTATTTCTAGAAATAATGTTATGAAAAAAGTTAAAGAGCCCCAATAGTAAAAATTATTTCCCCAATCTATTCTAATTAAAATCACCACCAGCATTCCCATCAGAAAGAGAGTAAATGGAGTAAGTGTAAGCATCAGAGGCTTAACGTAATCAAAAGAATGACCCAAAATTCCTACAAAAAAAATCAGGTACATAAAAACGATAGCATAATTCTCTTTTATAATTTTCTTCCCTTCCATTTAACCACCCTCAACTTTGTTTTAATTACAGATGAAAATCCAATTGCCAGAAGCAAAATCATCTGAACCGGATGAAGCAATACATTTATAACAATATTTTGTTTGCTCAAAACAGCAATTAATATTCTGTTAATAAATATCAGAAAGACTGCCGGTAAATATAAAGTTTGAAAATTCCACAAAATTACAGGCAGAGTTAATGACGAAGTGACCAGAATTAGAAGTATAAGAAAAACAAACCAGGGCATTCCGCTGCCGGGAAAGAAATTCTTCGAGAAACCATTAAATGATGAAATAAATCCATCATACATCCGGCATTTGACAATGTTGCCGCCTAAAAATGTTTTTATTTTCATATAATTTAGTTTTGCTGCTCTGGCCATTTCCATATCTTCAACAACTTTATCTTTAAATGATTTATGACCGCCAAGCTTGAAGTATGCATTACTATCCCAAATCATAAACTGACCGTTTGCAGCAGTGAATGCCGGGTTAGCTGATTTAAAGACTTTTACAAGCGGAAGGAAAGATAATAAAAACCATTTCATCAGCGGCACAATTAATTGCTCGCCGAATGTTCTTTTAATTTGGGTCGGAAAAACTGATAAAAGCTGAAGCGAGTTGTTTTTGATTTCTACAACAGCTGAAGTGACGGCGCTTTTTTCAAGTTCAACATCGGCATCAATGAAAAGCAGAATTTTGCCGGAAGCCCGGGAGGCAAGCTGATAGCAAGCCCAGTTTTTACCAAGCCATTCTTTCGGAAGATTTTCACCCTGAAGAATTTTTATTCTTTGATCGGTTCGTTGCAGATCTTCTGCAATCTTATAAGTGTTATCAGTTGATTGATCATCAAGAATAATTACCTCAAAGTTTGGATAATCCTGCTTTAAAACTTTCTCTAAACATCTTCTAATATTTGATTCTTCATTTCTTGCGGGAATGAGCACAGAAACTTTCGGCGCATCTTCGATTACACTATTGTTGCTTAATAAAACAGGTGCTGTTAAATAATTGTAAACTGATACAGCAGCGACAATCACAAGAATAAAGTATGTTACAATTAGCAAAATCATGAACTGAATAAATCCTCTGCAGTCCTGTCTGGAGATTGAGAGTTGATTTGCTCAAGATTTGTATGAAACTCTTCGATAAATATTTCAAAACTGTTTAGCAAATTTTCTGCTTTCACCACTTTACCGAAACGGGCATAAATATCAGGCTTCTTTTCATCCTGGAATAAAATTTTAAACCCTACGGGCAGAATTAGAATATTTTCATTTTGCCTGACGAATAATTTTATTCCTTTTTTAATGCTTAGTGGTCTTCTATCGTAAGGTTCAATCTCCCCCTGAGGATAAATCACAGCCATATTTCGGGTATCAGAAACTATCTTCGAAGTATATTTTACAGCCGAAGCAATGTTGGCAGGATTTTTTTGTTTAACTGAATATGCACCGACTTTGCTGAAGAATCTGTATTTTGAAAGCTGTTCCTCAAGCATCAAGAGATGGATTTTTCTTTTAAGAATTTTTTTATTCAGGTAATCAATAAAGAAGCCATCCCACCAGGAGATATGATTCGGAGTAATGATTAAACTCCTGTCTGAAATATTTTCAGAGATATTATTAAGAAGATAGAAATGTGAAAAGTGTTTTTTCAGCAGCCGGTTTATGTACAGATCAAATACAGTTCTTGCCCAATAATTATGTTTTGCTTCAATCATCATTGTGCTCATATTTAATGATAAGTTCGGAGGCTATTTTCCCGGAAAGAATAACCAATGGAATACCGCCGCCCGGATGAGCGCTTCCTCCGCAAAAATACAGACCCTTCAATGAGCTGGACTTGTTATTTTGCCGTAAGAATGCTGCTGTCTTACTGTTTGAAGAAATTCCATATATACTTCCTCTGTAACTGCTTGTTTTACTTTCAATCTCAACAGGAGAAAGTATTGATTCGGCAATAATTTTATCTTTTATATTTATACCAAGCATTGAATTAACTTTATTGATTATTCTTTCACGGGTTTTCCTGATTTCATCTTCCCAAATTTGATTTTCATTGAATGGTGCATTTATCATCACAAACCAATTCTCGCAGCCAGCCGGGGCATCATCATTATTGTATTTGGATGAAATATATATGTAAACAGTCGGATCAACCGGACAAATTTTCTTCTCAAATATTTCAAAAAATTCCTTTTCATAATCTTCCGAGAATAATATGTTGTGAATGTCCAGTTTTTTATAAGTGCCTTTTATTCCCCAATAAAAAACAACTCCTGAAAGTGAGGGCTGAAGCTTTCGTAATTTTTTTGATTCGGACAGTACTGAGTCATTCAGCAAATATTTGAACGTATAATTAACATCAGCATTTGATACCACTGCATCGTATTCCTTCTCAGCTTCATTCACTTTTATTCCCCGGACTGCATTTCCGTCAGTCAAAATTGAAGAAACTTTACTTTCGTAAAAAATATTTCCGCCTTTCTTTTTAACCAAGGCTTCTATTGCTTCTGAGATGGAATAAATACCATTAGCGGGCACATAGGCGCCAAGTTTCGACTCCACGTGCTGAATAATATTTAACGTTGCCGGAGCGAGATAAGGATTTGAACCGTTATAGGTAGCATATCGATCAAAAAGCTGAACTGTTTTTTTATCCTTGAAAAAAGATGCATTTGCTTTATGCATCGTTCTTAGCGTATCAATTTTTTTGAGGTTGAGCAAAGCAGTCAAAGCTTTTTTACTTAAATAAGTACTGACCTGAGAGGGGCTGTTGTACAGAAATAAATCCGAAGTCAGAGTGTAAATATCTTCTGAGTATTTGAAATATTTAATAACTGATTCTTTGCTGTCGGATGTTTTTAGCGCAATCTCTTCAGCAAATCTTTTTTGATCTGAGAAAGCGTTGAGAATTGTATTGTCAGGGAAAAAATATTTGCAGGTTAGTTCCAGTTTTTTAAGTTCTAAATAATCAGAAAGCCTCTCGCCGCAATCATTAAATAATTCTTCAAGTACAAAAGGCATAGTAAGAAGCGAGGGACCGGTGTCAAATCTGAAACCATCGAACTTCAAATTATTTGCTTTTCCTCCCGCTGATTTGTTTTGTTCGTAAATGTCAACCTGAAAGCCGTTGGAGGCAAGTCTGGCAGCAGCAGACAATCCGCCAAGTCCTGCCCCGATCACCGCAACTTTTTTGATTGATGCCATAAAACACTTATGGTTTTTTGAAACTCAGTTTCTTTTCTGATATAAGATAAACCAGCAGCCAGAAAGAAATCATTGAAAAGGAATAAAAGAAATCTTCAAGAGGAATAGTCAAAAATCTTTTGTTCCAGATTGCAGATGAGTTGTAGGTTACTATCGGAAATGAGGTTAAAATATAATTAACTGCGAAAAATGGAACATATGTAATCAGGATCGTAAGCCAATAAGTGCTCGATTTAAGAATTGCAGAAAAAAACACTGATGCAATAATTAAAAAGGCAGCAGTAAAAAGCAGTACCGTAAATGTGTAGTACTGCGATAAAAAAATAATTGCTGCCACAATCAATAGAAATGAAGCTAATAAATAAGCATACTTGCTGAATCGTACTTTCCTTTCCTTGATATACAAATTCACAGTCTCATAAATAAAAATACAACTATAAGGGACGGTTATAAAAAAAAGTATTTCTTCAAGCGGGAGATTGAGAATATTTATACCTGATAAATAAGCGGGGTTGAAGCCCCAATCGTTTCTGTAAACAGCAACCGAATCCCAGATAATGTATGCTGTGCTTATAACAGCAATAGATACCAAATAAGATTTTAATTTTTTTATAAACCTGATCTTTTTTTCAAAGCTTAAAACAAGAGGTACTATCACTATTAAAATGTTTATCAGAAGATATTCACTCATAACTCAATCATTATTTAATCAAGTTATCCGGAGAAATTTTACCTCGATCAGCGATTTAATCATCAGAATAAGCTTTGCGAAGTTTGAAATCCTCACCCTGCGTTTCATTAGTTCTTCAATTCTGAGATTTCTTATCTTCCTGAAGAGCATTTGGTAATATAAATAAGCAGAGTAAACTCCGAATTTTACCCCTGCCGGAAGTTTTTTTATTCCTTTAAATGCATCAGCGAACTCAGATTCTATCTCGGCTTCAAGCTTAGCCTTATTTTCATCGTTCATTAAAATCCGCTCCTTTACTGAAGGCAGGTAGATTCTTCCCCGTTCCTCCATATCACTTTTAACATCCCGCAGAAAATTAACTTTCTGAAATGCTGATCCAAGACTTTTTGCAGGACCGATAAGTTCATTAAACAGTTTTTCATCTTTCTCACAAAATACTTTTAAGCACATAAGCCCGACAACTTCGGCTGAACCATAAATGTATCTGTTATAGTGATCTCTTTCGTAGTAGTTATTATGAAGATCCATTTCCATGCTGTCTAAAAAGGCATCGATATAAGCTTTATCAATTTTGTAATCATTTACAACTTTTTGAAAAGCATGGAGAATCAGGTTCGTTGATATACCTTCACTAAGAGCTTTCTCGGTCTCTTCGCGGAATTCGGAAAACATTTTTTTGCGGTCATATTTATGAAAGGTGTCAACTATCTCATCAGCTAATCTTACAAAACCGTAAATTGAATAGATAGCATCTTTATAAGCAGAAGCAAAAACAAGAATACCGAGGCTGAATGAAGTGCTATAGCTTTTTGTAACATACTTGCTTGTTTTTACTGCAATTTTATTGTACAGATCCATGTTCTTTTCTTATTCTTTCCATTACAAGCCGTGAACTTATAATAACCATTGGCAGTCCTGTGCCGGGAATAGTAGATGCACCAACATAATAAAGATTTGAGAATTCTTCATCTTTATTTTTTGGTCTGAAAGCACCAACTTGTCCAATACCATGAGCTAATCCCAGTCCTGAACCCTTATAAAGATTGAACATTTCCTCCCATTCAACCGGGCTTAAAACTTTTTTAACAAGTGTGTTGGATTTAATATCAAATCCTGTTCTTGCTGAAAGATCGCTGATAATATTATCTGCAATTTCGTCCTTATCATCCCAATCCTTTTTAAACCTTCTGTCGGGGACCGGGCAAAGAATGAATAAATTCTCACATCCTTCCGGCGCACATTCGCGTACAGATTTGGATGAAACATTTACGTAATAATATGGTTTCTGGGGAATGATTGAAGAAGTAAAAATTTTATCAGCATATCCTCTGAAATTACTTCCAAGAAAATAATTATGATGCATCAGCTTGTCAATCTTTCCCTTAACCCCGAGATAGATTGTGAATGGAGCAAGAGTCCATTCCATTTTGTCTAGTTTTTCTTCTGAAAATTTCTTTCTTCCCAAAACTTTTCCTCTGAAAGCAGCAGCATCCGAATTCGAGATGAAAATATCTGCCTCCCAGCTTTTGCCATAATTATCTTTCACTGAGATTACTTTTCCATTTGAATTTTCAACTGAAACTATTTCAGTATCATAAACAAATTTTACTCCCCGCTGTTCAAGTATTTTAATAAGCTCTTCAACCAAACGATACATTCCTCCTTCCACTTTCCAGTAACCATCGTGCTTCATTTCAGTGTAATTAAGCAAAGAAAAAATCGCAGGCGTTTGAAATGGAGTAGATCCCAGGAAAAATGCTACCAGTGAGAATATTACTCTAACTTTTTCAGACTCAAAATTTTTTTCTACTTCTGACCACATGTTTCTAAGAAGGTAAGGAAGATGTTTAAGCGGGACCCGTGTAAGCTTTAAAATATAATCAGCCATATTTGTATAGTTTGATTTCACCACCTTGTCTTCGGTGTCGTGAAAAAATTCTCCCGCCTTTTTAAGGTACTTCTCAACCTTTGAAGCCAGATTTTTTTCTTCATCTTTAAATTCTTCCTCAAGTTTTTTGAGATCTTTCCAGATTTTATAACCTCTGTCGTTACCCTCAAAAAATACCTGATAAAGCGGGTCAAGTGCTTCAAGCCGAATTGGATTTTTCAAACCGTTGCTTTTGAAAAGTTCCTCAAGCTCATAACTCATACTCATAAAAGAAGGGCCAAGGTCAAAAGTAAAGCCATCTATTTTAAGCTGATTTAATCTACCCCCCGGAGTTGAGTACTTCTCAATAATAGTTACACTGTAACCATCCGATGTAAGTCTGAGAGCAGTTGAAAGACTGCCTAGTCCTGAACCAATTAGTAATGCTTTTTTCATATTTGAAATAATTTATAATACTATATTAGAAAACTTAATTATCAATTATATAGTTCCTGAATGATTTTTTCATTAATTCTTCAAATTTTTGGTAATTACCAAACAATTGCCATTGATTGAGAATTGATTACTGGTAAAAACAGAGCTATTATTTTCGTATTTGGTTTGAAAAAGCTTATGAGCAAAGAAGCTGGAGTTGGTGTTATTTTAATAAATGATATGGAAGAAGTGCTTCTGATACTTAGGGATAATAACCCTGCCATTCCGTTTCCAGGGAAATGGGATTTGCCCGGTGGGCATCCAGAGGGAAATGAAACCCCCGAACAAACTATCTGCCGGGAAATACAGGAAGAAATGGAAATTGATCTCACTGGCTTTGACCTGTTTAATGCTTACGAGTGGGACGATTTTCGCGAAATTATTTTTTGGAAAAAGCTGAATCTTTTTCCTGAACAAATAATATTACACGAAGGACAAAAACTTGCTTACTTCAACAGAAGACAAATCAACTCAATGGATCTGGCTTTTCATTATAACCGGGTGCTTGAAGATTTTTTTGAATTCTATGAACTGATAAGCGGCACAGAGAAATAAAAAGATCTCTTCAATAAAAAACCCTCGCTTCTTTGCGAGGGTTTGAAAATTAAAATCACAATTTGTTCTTTTTGCGTGCGCAAGTCTTGCCTTGTCCGCCAAACTGAGCTTATAAACAATTATTTACTTCATTAGCACTAACTTTTTAGTTGAAGAAAAATCTCCGGCTTTCATCGTGTAAATATACACTCCGCTTGAAAGATCGGATCCGTCAAATACTACCTCGTATCTTCCTGCTGGCTGCTGCTCATCTACAAGCTTTGCAACTTCGTTACCTAGCATATCGTATACTTTAATTAACACAAAGCTATTCTGCGGAATTGAATAGCTGATTCTTGTCTCTGGATTAAATGGATTCGGATAATTGTTTTCCAATTTAAACTCATTGATTCCTGCAAATTCAACTTCAATTGAGTTGAAAATTTTGTAAGAACCATCAAAATCAATTTGCTTCAATCTGTATAATGATTTTCCCCTGAGGGGATTGTTATCTGTAAATGAGTATTCGGAAATATCAGATGTGGTTCCGTTTCCCTTTACAAATCCAATTTTTTGCCAGCCGCTTTTTCCTGAAAGAGATTTTCGTTCAATATCAAAACCAAGATTATTCAGCTCGGTTGAAGTTATCCAGTTAAGCATAACTTTGTTATCACCTGCATTTACTGTGAATGAGCTTAATTCAACCGGAACTATTGAATATATCAGTATGCCAATATCGTCCACATACCATCCGTCTTCAGTTACCGAGCCATCAGTCTTCAGTTCGTATCTTAATTTGACCTGTGAAGAGTTTAACCCCGATAGATCAATTTCTTCTCTCACCCAGTTTAACTGAGTTCCGTCATAAAGTGGTTCACCATTTGGTTGAAATGATCCTGTTCCCGGTTCAGTATAAAGTCCCTGAAGAGGACTCCAGGTAGCTCCATTATTAGTGGATAATTCAACCTGTCCGTAATCCCAATTACTTTCAATATCATATTTAGTCCAGAAAGCTAAACGTGGATGCTGATATGCGGATAAGTTGAGAGCATTTTTCAGGCTCATTGTTACGGTTGCGTTGTTTGAATAATTCCCGTTCTTACTATCAGTGAATGAAGTAGGAGCCGAGTGATAGCTTAAAGTTGTGGCTTCCCATTTCGGATTAGCAGGTGTTGACGTAATGTTCCAGTTTATTGCCGGGTCATTTGTCGAATCCGAGAATATAAATACTGGTGTACCTGTAATGAAACTTAAAGTGTCAGATTTCATTGGTGTGCCATTTGTCAGAATAGTTACAATCATTTTTACCTCAATATCCGCCCCCATCCCCTGGTCAATAGTAAAAGACAAATTCTGACTGTTGTTGATAGTAGTTCTCGACAAAATATTTCCCAGATTTATATTTCCTGTATTGATGGTTATCAAAGGATTATCGCTTAATAAGGAAAGGGAAATATTAGATGCATCGCTCAGCCCCTTATTCCTGATTTGGGGAATGTTAAGCTGTACAAAATCACCCGGATTAAAATACTGTTGTGAAAAAGAAGGATTAATAAGATTTATAAATTCACCGGCAGCCCAGGTATAATATAAATTTGGTAAAACGTTCTCCTGTGCAAGCGGATAGATTTCAGCCTGTGAAGGCCAGAATCCTGTGCTTCCAACTTCGGGCGTCATTCCGAAAATTTTAGGTTTGGTAATTTGTTCGCCGTACATCCAATCATCTGAACTTCCATTTACAATATAAAGCACAACCGGCGCGCGTCCGTTTTCATATCCATTATATTGAACCATATCGGTGGAGAACTCACTGAAAATTGCATCATCAGGGCAGGGTTGATTTATATAACCCCACGGATATAAAAGGTAATTTCCATAAGTGTGATAGTTAAGAGCTGTTTTAAAGTTCTTTGAGTTCACTAAATCCCTGATTGCCTGTGTTTCAGGTTCAGAGAATGGTGCCGTTCCCCGGTAAGTTTCATCACTGGGATAAGGACTTGAGCCATTGTTATCATATCCCCATTTATATCCAAAGTTCCTGTTAAGATCAACGCCGTAACTTCCATCACCGTTGTTTCTCCGGTTTTTTCTCCACATCCCTCCGCCGTTTGGATCGGTTTGCCGGTTATATTCATAGCCGTCAACATTTATTACGGGGACGAAATAAATTTCCCTGTTATTCACAAGGTAAGTCACTTCGGGATCAGTTCCATAGTTCTCAAGCAGGTAGTACATATAATACATAACCGTCATCATCGACTGCGGTTCTCTTGCATGAATCAGTGCATTAATATGAACCTGAGGCTCGCTTTCATTAACATTTGGATTGTCTGATATCTTAACTGCATAAATTGTTCGTCCCTGAATAGAAGTCCCGATCGAATACCGCTGAGTAATGATATTGGGATAAAGTAAAAACATCGAATCAAGTCTTGCATAAACTTCATTAAGAGTGAAGAATCCACCCATTGAACCAAAACCAAAACCATCAACGTTAAAATTGTCCTTACTGTTTTGCCGGAATTCAAATTTCTGTGATTCAGTCAAACCCGGTAAGGAAGCATAGTACAAAGCCCAATCATTTATGAGGATTTCATATTCAAGGCCGGTTTGCTGAAGAAGATTAAATTCCTTATCGCTCACAAAGACACTTATTGAATTATCTTTATCAAAATAGCCGTGATCAATTTCCAATCCCTTCTGGATGAGAGTTTGAATATCATTATGGTCTTTGATGAAAATTTTAATTTGCTTATAGTTCTGGCTGAAAGCTGCGATACTGAAAAGTAATGTGAGGGTAATTATAAATGATGTTTTCATTTTTGTTATTCCGAATATTGTAAATCACTTTATCTAAAATAAGACAATGGCGGTAAAAAAATAATGATTATTTACTTGGCCGTTTTGCCAAACCTTCTTTCAGAAGCACAAAAAAAGTGCCGGCCTTTTTCAACACCGGCACAAAGAAAAAAATTCAGTATAACTATAAAATAAAGGTTATTTCATCAAAACCATTTTCCTGGTTGAAATGAAATCACCTGCCTGAAGCTGATAAAAATAAATTCCGCTTGGTAAATCTGCAGCGTTAAATTCCAACTCATATTTTCCAGCCGGTCTGAAATCATTAACTAAAGTTGTAATTTCTCTTCCAAGCAGATCATAAATTTTTAATGACTGCCATGTGCCAATTGGCGACTGCCAGCTGATTATGGTTATAGGATTAAACGGGTTAGGATGATTCTGTGTAAGACTAAATTCCGTGGCTGAATTAATTTCAACATTGATCGTGTTTGAATAAGAAAAGCTTCCATCGAAATCAATCTGTTTAATCCGGTAAGAGTATTTTTCCGGCTGCAGATTTTGATCATCGTACGAGTAAAATCTTTCTTCGGTAGATGTTCCGCTACCAGTAATAAATCCAATATTATTCCAATCTGTTGAATTATTTTTACTAACAACACTTCTCTGAATTTCAAATCCTTTATTGTTTGTTTCGGTAGAAGTACTCCAGAATAGTGAAACATCATTTCCTTCTGTTTCAGATCTGAAGGAAGAAAGTTCAACGGGGATAAAACCAAAAACGACCACTTTAATATCGTCAACATACCAGCCGTCTTTGTTTATCGAATTGTCTGTCTTTAATTCAAATCTCAGTTTAACCTGGTTAGTAGTAAATCCAGTCAAATCGATTTCTTCCTGAACCCAGTTTGCGATTGTTCCGTCATACACCGGTTCTCCCGGGGGTTGGAATGTTCCGGTTCCCGGTTGAGTATAATTTCCCTGCAATGGAATCCAGGTTGATCCGTTGTTAGTGCTTATTTCAACCTGACCATAATCGTAATTGCTTTCAATGTCGAACCTGGTGGCAAAGTGAAGACGCGGATGCTGATAAGAAGAGAGATCAATCGGACTTGTTAACGTCATTCTTACAGTAGCATTACTAACATAGTTCCCGGTTTTACTGTCGGTGTATGAATTTGGCGGAGAGTAAAAAGAGCTGTTCGTTTCCTCCCATTTCGGATTTGAAGGAGTTGCTGTAACAGTCCAAAGTGAACTGATTACGTTTGTTGTATCTGTAAAAATCTCAATTGGTGTTCCTATCATGATTTCAATCGTATCTACCGACATAAAACTTCCGTTAGAGTAAATAGCTAAAACTAAAGGTAAAGTTTCTTCAAACGGTGTATTTGATAAAATTGAAAAAGATAACGGGCTGGATACATTCGCTTCTGTTCTTGCTGAAATGGATAGCGGACCCGAATTGGAAGCGTTGATATTCAGGTATGGACTGTTCGAACTTAAATTAACTGTTATGTCAGATGCATCCGACAATCCCTTATTGACTAGCAATGGAGTTAACTGCACAAAATCACCCGGGTTAAAATACTGCTGACTGAAATTTGGATTTTTCAGCAGCACATATTCACCTGCAACCCAGGTGTTGTACATATTCGATTTCAAACTGTTTTGTGCTATAGGGAAAATCCTGCTTTGCGGCGGCCAGAAACCATCATTCGAATTTCCTATTTCCATTGTGTATCCGAATATTTTATTTTTTACTGTTTGCTCACCGTAAAGCCAGTCTCTCGAAGATCCATTTGAAACATATCCTAAAATCTGACCTCCGGTTCCGTACTGAAATCCGTTGTATGAAGTCATGTCGATGCAAAAGTCGATATAAGTCGGTTCATCGGGGCAAGCCTGATTGATATAACCCCAGGGATACAAATAAGCATCCTGGTATGAATGCATATTCATATATGTTTTAATATTTTTTCCAATTATAAAATTCATCACAGCCTGTGTTTCTGGTTCAGAACCTGCGGAAGCTCCACGATAAGTTTCATCACAGGGATTATTGCTCGAGCCAATATTATCGTAACCCCATTTGTAAGTGAAATTCCGGTTTAAGTCTACTCCATAACACGAGCCGTTATTCCTTCTGTTCTTGCGCCACATTCCGCCTCCATTTGGGTTTGTCTGGCGGTTATATTCATAACCATCGGGATTAAAAACGGGTACACAGAAAATTTCCCTGTTGTTTACCAGATAAGTTGCCTCGGGGTCGCTGCTGTAATTTTCAAGTAGATACCACATAAAGTAAAGCAGTGTTGACATTGAAGCTGGTTCGCGTGCGTGGATCAATGCATCATAACCAACCCGCGGTTCATTTTCAGTAACGTTAGGATTATCTGAAATTTTAACTGCCCAGATTGTTCTTCCTTCAATCGAAGTCCCGATTGAGAATTTTGGGGTGATAAGATTGGGATATTTAACATACATCGAATCGAGATTGTTTACAATTTCCTGGTAAGTATAAAAACCTCCCATTGATCCAAATCCAAACCCGGCAACATTGAATTCTCTTTTGCTTTGATTTTTAATTTGTACTTTTTCTGATTCGGAAAGAGGTGGAAGCGAATTATAATATGCAAACCAGTCATCAATGATTATTTCGTAAGATAATCCGGTTTGAACCAGTTTTAATAAATCAGTTTCACTCACGAAAAGAATAACAGAATTATCTTTTTCAAATGAGATGTTTTCAATATCAATTCCCGATTTCAGTAGAAGATTTATTTCTTCCTGATTATTAATAAAAATTTTTACTTGTTTATAGTTTTGAGCTGAGAGATCAGATGAAGATAAAATCATCAGCAAAAGAGGCACGAAAAGAAAAATCTTTTTCATTTTTTTATACCAGATTTTGTTTTGACAAAAATATGAATAAATGTTAATCCTATCATTATTAATTATTTTAATAAATTTTTTACGATTTCATCACACACGGCATACCCATCTGCAGTTAGCGATGCCATCTTTGAATTCATCCGTATCAGATTTTTATTTTTAAGCATTTCAAGATAACCGTAATTCTCTTTAAGCCAGGTTACGCCGAACTTCTCCTCAAGAGCTTGAAAATTAATTCCGCCGCTTCTGAATGAAAGCATTATGTATTCATCCAGCATTTGATCTGATGATAATATTTCAGAATGTCTTTCCGCATTTCCGTGTTGATTAATTGCCGCAATATAAAACCTCAGGCTGGAAAAATTCCACCAGCGCTTTTTATCAACAAATGAATGTGCTGATGGCCCGAGTCCAATGTAATCTTTATAAGTCCAGTATGCAAGGTTGTGAATGCATTCAAAACCATTTTGTGCAAAGTTGGATACTTCGTATTGGGAAAAACCGTTTGATGAAAGAAAAGAAATTGTGTTCCTATACAGGTCTGCGTCGTAATCATCATCCTGAAGTTTTACTTTGCCGTCAAGCACCATTTTATTCAGGATTGTTCCTCTTTCCAAAATCAAACTATAGGCAGATATGTGTTTGACAGGCAGTCTGATTGCTTCATTTAAATTTTTCAGCCACTTTTCTAAAGTCTGCTCGGGTAGATTAAATATCAAATCGATGCTGACATTATTAAAACCGCTTTGCTTTGCGTTAATAACAGTCTCCTTTGCGGTGCTTGAATCATGGATTCTGGTCAGAAATTTTAAATCCTGATCATCAAATGATTGAATTCCGATACTTAGCCTATTGATGCCTGTGTCTTTAAATTCAGTAAGTTTATAAGTGGTAACAGTTCCCGGATTAGTTTCCATTGTTATTTCAGCATTAGCTGAAACAGTAAAATATTTTTTTACTTCTGAAAGGATTGACCCGATCTGATCCGGCTGGAGCAGTGAAGGAGTTCCTCCGCCAAAATAAATGCTTATTATCTCTCTGCCTTCAGAATATCTTTCAGAATAAAATAAAATTTCTTTTTTTAGAGACTGAAGAAATCCTGAAATGTTATCTGAGGTTATGATTGAATAAAAATCGCAGTAGATACACTTGTGATCACAAAAAGGCACGTGAATGTAAATTGCTGTTTGATTCAACCAGGTTATTCCTTAAATAAAAAATCCTTGCGGCATAAATCACCGCAAGGACAAATTCATAATTAAATCAAATTATTATAATTCGGTAATAGCTTCAAAAAGAATATCTGAAGCTCCTTCAATTGAGTAAGGGGGATTTCCGCCAGTTACGTTCTCAGCCTGAAAAGTTACTTCGAAACAAGGATCGCCGAGCAAACGAAGATAGTCATCGAATAACTGAAGTTCTGTTTGGGATAGCGTGAAAACATACGGAGGGTTAGGAGGCAGATAATTCTTAGGCTTAACATTCGAAATTACCTGGTTGAAAAGCGTTGCCCCGTTGTCCTGCCTTTTCACAATTATCCTGATATTGCAGGTAATATCAACCGGGCTTACGGATTTTGTTCTGTAAGTAATCTTTAAAAGTTTTATCTCTTTGATTTTATCGCGGTAATCCTGATAAGTTTCAGATTCGCCGACACAGAGTGTGCCGGTATCCTGTAAGCTGGCACCGCTTGCACTAAAATCAACTACGAAAGGGATATTCAGCGGCAAAGTGTTGAACTCATCACAAGAGTAAAAAGTTAATGCAGTAATAGAAATAAAAATTGTTGAAATTATTGCCAAGTGTTTTTTCATAAGACTTCTCCTTTCTAAAATTCAAATGACAGTCCGCCTGTAACTGCTGATTGCGAACCGATGTTGTAATCTACATTTAATGCGATAATAGCTAATTTTAGTGTTCCTCCAAGAGTGAATCTGAAATTATTATCACCATCAATTGAAACTTTCACATCCCTGTCCACTCTTAATTTTGGATCCGGGCTTTTAGGATCTCCATTGATAGTATATTCAAGATCCAGTCCGGAATTTTCATACTGAAGACCGCTGTAAGCTGTAAAAATTCCGAAGGTTTTACTTACGTGCGCATTAATTGCAAAATTGTTAAGGTCAATAATGTCTTTCAAGGTAAGATTGCTTAACATAACCTGAACTGCAATATCAACCGGAATTAATGGAATATATTGTGATACACTGTGTTTTACTCCCAGTCCCCACATGCTGATTTCAGATTCACCAACAGGTATAGCAGGAAGATATCTTATGATTGCTTCAGTGCCAAAAGCGGAAACAGAGAGCTGCGGTATTGCTGCAGGAACAGCCGATAAGTCAATTCCGGGAGGGAAAATCAGGAAACCATCTGAACCTGCTAAAGCTGCGCCGCGGTTTCCGAATATAGTTGCTGACTCTTCCCCGGTAATATATCCCGGAGGAACTGAAGATGGTGTGAAAGTTTTTTGTTCATCTGGTATCAGTATGTACATACCGACAAATTTTACACCAAATCCCCAAACTTTTGAAATGGATGCTGAATGATATCCACCTGAGTTAAATGCTGTCCCGAGCATTGTAACAAAAGGGGCAGCATATCCTTTCACATTTTCTTCATTGATAAGGCTGAACCTGTCTTCGATTTGCGAATAGGAAACGGAAGACAGAAACAGAACGAAAGCAAAAACTGTAGTTATTTTTTTCATGAATTTTTCCTTGAATGATTCTACTTAATAGTTTTTGATCTTGTTCTCAATTTGGCAAATAATTCTGAGCAAGTCAATTTAATTTTTTTGTTTTTAAGAAATAATTTGAATTAAAATGAAGGAATTATTTCAGCCCCATAAGTTCTCGGGCGCCTTTCAAACTGGCTTCGGTAATTTCCTCACCGCTCATAAGTTTAGCCACCTCTTTAATTCGTTCCTCAAGATTTATTTGTCTTAGTTGGCTGGTAACCCGATCATCCTGTTTTTGTTTTTCAACAACGAAATGATGATCTGCCTGCCCGGCAATCTGGGGCAAATGAGTGATGGAAATAATTTGGTGAAACCCGGATAAATTTTTTAATGAGAAGCCGACTTTTTGTGCAATCTTTCCGCTGATGCCAACATCAATTTCATCGAATATCAGCAACGGAAGTTTATCATTCTTTGCAAGTGTGGATTTTAATGCCAGCATGATTCTGGATACCTCTCCACCTGATGCAACTTTCGCAAGGGGCTTTAAATCTTCACCGGGATTTGTTGAAATGAAAAATTCCACTTCATCAATTCCCTTTGATGAGGCTTTGAAATATTTTCCGTCAATCAAAACGCCTGTATCTATATCGGCTTTTTCGTTTTTGATTTGTGTCCTGAATTCCGGTGAATGAATTCCAAGTTCTTTAAGTGTTTCTTCAATTCCTTTTTTGACAAGTTTAGCAGCCTGCTCTCTTTTTCTGGACAAAATTTTTGCCAGGTTGCCCGCGTTTTTTCTTAACTTATAAATGTTATTTAATAATTCATTTATTTTCCCCGTAAAATTTTCTGCCAGTTCAAATTCTTCGCCTATCTTTTTACGATATTCAATAATACTGTTGATTGAACCCCCATATTTTTTCTTTAGAAGAATTATTGCACCGAGTCTGTCTCTTTTATGTTCAACTTCTTCCTGGTCAAGATTGATTTTTGAACTGTAGCTTCTGATAAAATTGGAAATATCCTGAATTTGCGCTAATACTGATTCCGATTCACCCACAGCCTCAGAAAACGATTTATCGATTTCATTAAGTTTCTGAATTAAGGATTTTACTTTTGCCATTGATGAATGAATTGAATTTTCAGATTCATACAGCAGATCATAAACTTCGGAGCTTAGCAATGAGAGTTTTTCAGAGTTTTCAAGAATCTTAAGTTCCTCAGTAAGAGTTTCATCTTCATTAACAAGTGGAGCCACATTGTCAATTTCTTTTATCTGAAAAGCATAAAAATCTTTTTTTTCTTTAATACTGTTTTCTTTAAGCTGATTTTCTCTTAACTCACCCTCTTTACGTGTTAATTCTGAATAAACCTTTTTATACTCGTAAAGAATATCCTGGTAATCACCAAACTCGTCGAGGTAATCAATG
Organism: Ignavibacteriaceae bacterium; assembly: GCA_013388545.1. Classification (GTDB taxonomy): domain Bacteria; phylum Bacteroidota; class Ignavibacteria; order Ignavibacteriales; family Ignavibacteriaceae; genus JACAFB01. Next base: position 15,835 of record JACAFB010000037.1, on the reverse strand, counting down.
TGAGTTTCGGTGCAGAGAAGTGATTGATGTTCATGCTGACCATGAAGATCTACCAGTAAATTTCCAATCTCTTTAACCAGGTTCAGATTAACAGGGGTGTCATTAATAAAACAGCGGTTCGCTCCTTTCAGAGAAATTTCCCTGCGAACGATAAGTTCATCAGAAAAATCAATTTCGTTTTCTTCGAGGAGCGATTTTACTTTTTTATTTCCCTTCACATCAAAAATACCTTCAACAAAAGATTTTTCCGCACCCTTTCTTATAACCTCAGTTGAAGCTCTTTCGCCGAGCAGTAAGCTCATAGCATCAATAAGAATTGATTTGCCGGCACCGGTCTCTCCTGTGATAATGTTAAGTCCGCTCCCGAACTCAACCGAGATATGATTTATTAAAGCATAATCTTTTACTTCGAATGATTTGAGCATAATTAGTTACCAAATAAAAATGCCACATCTCAAAGATATGGCATTTAACTTCTCCAAAAAACTATCTGGTTTATTTCCGTGAGTGTAAGGCTATACGGTTTCCCTCGGTATCAAGAAAAAGAGCCATATAACCAATTTCTTCTCCAATTAGCGTTTTGGGCATCAGGGTCTGACCACCTGCTGGTTCTACAAGTGAAAGTTCATTATTTAAATCGCCTGAATGAGCAGTAAAATAAATAAGAACTCCATCGGATGAAGGAGTGTAAAATTCCTTGTGATATACCAGGCTTCCCGGGGAGCCGGGTACATCAGCAAATGGGAACCAGGCCATATCCAACTCACCCATCTGGTGGCGCTCAAGTTTTAAATTAAAGACAGCTTCGTAAAACTTCATTGCCCTTTCCATATTACTAACCGGAATTTCAAACCAGCCGACGACATTATTTTTTAACTCCATTTTTGCTATTATCTCCTGATGGCTATTTAAGTTCTAATACAATGGTGCGAGCTGCTGATTTCCCGATATTCTTATTGTTATGGGTAACAGGATCTATCCACCGGGTATCACCGTTTTTAACCTCCATTTCAGATGATTCGCCATCAGGTGTGGTTGTTAACATTTTTCCGTCGGTTAAGAAATAAACAACGTGGCTGGAGTGTGAGTGCATCCCTGTTTCTTCACCTGGCTTAAGCGTGAATTCAAGGACTCTGACTTTGTCATTTTCAAATAAAACTTTTACTTTTTCGGGTGCAACTTCTGCTGCATCCTGGGCAAATGCATTTTTCGCACCTGCAAATAAAACAGCCGTGAAAATAAACAATATGGTTAAAGCTTTCATGGAAAACCTCCTACTTGAATTTTTAAAAAAAGACTTTAAAGAATTGAATACAGATTGCTCCTCGCTGTAAGCTGGCTGTAGTTATTGCAGAATTAAATTGAGGTTTCAGAAAAGCGATTTATGCTTTTATAAATCTGTATGACAGAATCTAATTAAGAAATTACTGAAAGTAATTTTATCATACAAGCAGGAATAAATATATTTTTAATGGCTGTTCAAATGCGATCTTTTAAGGCTCTTTTAGCTAAAAAAATTCCGGATATTGTTTTGCCATCAACAATCTCCCCTTTGTAAATCCTTTTCTCGATTTCATTTAAGGTAAGTTCAAAAACTTCCATCCCCAATTCACCCTCTTCGCGCTTATGAATTCCCGGGATTAAATCACTCGCCAAATAAACATGAAGGATCTCAGTACAATAACCCGGTGCCGTATAAATTGCCCCGAGTTTTTTAATTTTTTTCGATTTGTAACCGGTTTCTTCTTCGAGTTCCCGGGATGCACAAAGCAATGGGTCTTCGCCTTTATCTAATTTACCAGCAGGAAGTTCGAGAAGAGTTTTTTGAAGAGGATACCTGAATTGCTTTACAAGAATTATTTTACCATCATCTTTAACAGGAACAACAACTGCTCCGCCCGGATGAACTGCAATTTCTCTTATAGCTTTGTTACCGCTTTCATATTCAATCTCATCAACCTGATGATCGAAAACTTTTCCCTTAAACCGAATTTCTGATTTTAGAAGCTTGTAATTCATTAATTATGATTCCATTTCTGAATATCGGAAGATTTCGGTGGTGTAAAAAATATCCCGTTCAAAATCCGGAGTACTCAGCTTCTAAATTTTGTATCATAATAAGGGATCAACTCGCTGCCAAGAAATTTAATCAGTGCAGAAATCACTCCCAGATCATCAAGATAGCCGATCAAAGGTGCAATATCCGGGATTGTATCAATTGGCGAGATGAAATAAATTAACCCCATCACCACAATAGCTTTACGATGCCAGCTAACAAGCGGATCTTTCATATAATAATAAAGAGCCATTATATCTTTTGCGAATGAAATCTTCTTACCGACTCTCTGAACTTTGTTCCATAAATTTTCATCAACAAACTTTTTCTTATCTGAATAATCTTCTTCGATTTCTTTTTCAGATTTACCCCCGATTCTGAAAGCTCCGAGGTCATTCAGATTTTCAAATATTTCATCATCGGGAGCTATTATTTCGAATTCTCTTTCTTTCATTGCTTCTCCTGTTTTAGATGTGATTTAAACCATTCAAATACCGTTGTCCACCAGAGTTTTGCATTCTGAGGTTTTGAAACAAAGTGTGTTTCATCTGGAAAATAAAGAAATTTGCTTTCAACTCCGAGTCTCTGCAAAGATGTAAAAAGCTGAAATGCCTGTTCTTCAGACAAACGAAAATCAAATGCGCTATGCACAATAAGCATCGGTGTTTTTGCATTTTGAATATATCTGTGAGGCGACCACTTTTCATAAGCATCGCGATTTTCCCAGGGAGTTCCCCCGATATCCCATTCTGGAAACCAAAGTTCTTCGGTCGTTCCCCACATACTTTCAAGATTGAAAGTCCCGTTATGGCAAAACAGAGCGCTGAATCTGTCAGTATGACCGGCAATCCAATTAATCATATATCCGCCATAAGAAGCGCCGGCAGCAAATGTATTTGATTGATCAATAAATTTAAAGTTGTTAATTGCATAATCATACGTGTTCATAAGATCGACATAAACTTTACCGCCCCAGTCCTTTGAAATTTCATCAGTGAATTTTTGTCCGTAACCTGTTGAGCCCCGCGGATTAGGAGCAATAACAACATAACCTGCCCCGGCAAACATTTGAAGGTTCCAGCGGTAGTGAAAATTATCTTCCCAGGCTCCCTGTGGTCCGCCGTGAATTAAAAACATCATCGGATATTTTTTGTTAGGATCAAAGAATGGCGGCTTGATGATAATTGATTGAACTTTGTCGCCATTTGCACCTTCACACCAAAATGTTTCAACGGGATTCATTTCAAGCTGAGAGAGAATTTCTTCATTAGTAAAAGTAAGTCGCTTTAATGTGTTTTTACCGTCGGTGCTCAGAGAAAATATTTCATTGGGAAGATCGGATCGCTGCTTCAAAAAGAAAAGTGTTTTGCCATCTTTAGAAAGCTGAATGTTTGTGTTGTAATTATCTTCAAGGAAAATACTGATCTCTTCTTCCTCAACATTAAGCTTGTATATGGAATTATTAATTCCATTTCCGGCGGTGAAATAAATTATTTTGGAATCAGGCGACCAGATGATCTCATCCACCGATCTGTCGTAATCTTCAGTCAGGTTTTTTATTTCCCCGGTTTTCCTGTTGAATAAAATTAAATCTTTTTTATCTGCTTCAAATCCTGCGCGCTTCATCGAAGTCCAGGCAAGCCATTCACCATCGGGAGAATAAACAGGCTGGCAGTCGACACCATTGCTGACTGAGATAAGCTTTGGAGTTTGAGGAGAAGTCAGGCTTGCAAGATAAATCTCAATATTTGTGCTTGTAGCTTTTGTAAATTCAGGATTAAGCGAATAGGCGATTTCACTTCCATCCGGAGAAAAATTATAATCATCAGATGAACCAAGGGCCAGAGGAGGCACATCTTCTTTAATGCCCTCTGTTAAATCAATATAGTTTCCTGAAACTGCATCGAGTAAAAACAAATGACTTCGTTTATCACCGCGCCAATCATTCCAATGGCGATACATCAGGCTTGTAAAGATTTCGGCTTTTAATTTACTTTCTTCTTTAGCTTTATCTTTTTGTTCAATACAATCCTGTGTCTTGCAATCGGGATAAACAAAAGAGGCAAAAAGAATTTTCTTTCCATCTGGTGACCATTCAAATTCTGAAACGCCTGAGTAAATGTCAGTCAACTGCTTTTCATTTGTTCCGTCTAATTCGCATTGCCATATTTGTCCACGGCGCATGAAGGCAATGGTTTTTCCATCGGGAGAAAATTCAGGTTCGCTTTCATTCTTATCAGAATTTTTTAATGGTCTGTTGTTTTTCCCATCTGAATCAATCATAAAAATATCTGTATTGCCTTTGTTGGCTTCAAAAGAATAACTTGTAATTGTATAAACAATGGTTTTGCCGTCAGGGGAAACATCGAAGCTGCTGATTCTTTTCATAGCCCAAAGGTCGTCAACGTTTATAGATCTTCTGGTTTGAGCAATGATTGAAAAAGAAATCAGGATTGTTACTAAAAGCGATAAGCAGAATTTTGATTTTATCATTTTTTTTCCGAAGTGTTGTAATTGCCTGATCAAAAATAAGGCTGTTGGCAGATAAAGGCAAAAGAAACAATAATACCTTAAGGCGAATTTAATCTTAAATTCAATATGAGTAACTTTACTTAAAAATTATTTATTCAATGACGGAAAAAACTCAACTCATATTGCTCCCTGCCGGATTTAAGCAATTCAGAATCCTGAAATCGAAATACATTCTTGATGGGAAAAATATTCTGGCGATTGGAGCAAACTCTGAAAAGATTGCAGAGAAGATGATTGAAGCAAAAGCTAAAGCCGTATCAATTATTGTTGATGATTATGACTCACTGCTTGTTTCGAGAATGAATCTTCAGAAAGAGAGTAAAGTAATTATTAAAATGATGGATTTTGAGAATACGGATTTTTTAGATTCAGAATTTGACCTGGTTTATGCTCAGGCTTCTATTTCATTAAATAACAGAAATAAAATTGTAAAAGAAATAAAACGTATTCTTAAACCAGAAGGAGTTTTGTGCGTTAGTGAAATTACTTTACTTAGAGAAGACTATCCTGCCTTCGTGAAAAATATTTTTGATTCGTCGGATATTCTCCCCCTAATAAATGATAAATGCAAAGATTATTATCTCGAACGAAATTTTCTGCTTTTATACGAAGAGGACCTGACTTCTTCTCTGAGAATCTTCTATGAAAAAATGTCGGCAGAATTGAAATCCCGAATTACCCTTTTATCCGAACAGGAAAAAAGCTACTATAAAAAAATATTAAATAAGATAAGTCACGAGTCTAATGCTTATCTCAAACTTGGCGCGGATAAGTACATTGGATTAAAGATGCTGATACTTAGAAAAACTAATTGATAGTCATTCCGAACTTGTTTCGGAATCTCTCAAATATTTTAAAGACCCTGAAACGAGTTCAGGGTGACAAGAAATAAAAATGAATATAAAAAAAGGCGAAATAGTTGAGCTTCAAATTGAAAAGTATGCTTTTGAAGGAAAAGGAATTGCAAAGGTTTCTAAAAAAGAATTACTCGGTTTAAGTGAAGAAGGTGACAGAGAAAAAAAATATGTTGTATTTGTTCATGGTTCATATCCTGGTGATACAGTTCAGGCAAGATTATTAAAGATAAAGAATTCCTATGCTGAAGCAATTGCAATAAATATAATTGTCCCTTCCAAAGACAGAGCAAAAGCACAGTGTAAGTTTTTTGGAACCTGCGGCGGATGCAAACAACAGGATTTAGATTATGATGCTCAGGTTAAATACAAACAGCAGCAGGTTGAAGAAATTTTTGAAAAGCTCGGTGGATTTTCCGGATTTGAAATCGAGCCAATCATCCCATCTCAAAATGTTTTTCATTATAGAAACAAAATGGAATTTTCTTTTAGTGAAAAAAGATGGTTAACCAAAGAAGAAATTTCCAAAGGAAGAATATTTGATAAAGATTTTTCACTCGGACTTCATATTCCCAAAATTTATGATAAAGTTCTTGATGTTGATGAATGTTTTCTTCAATCTGAAGTAAGCAATAATATTCTAAATTTTACTCGTAATTTTTTTAAGAAGAAAAATACTTCTGTCTATTCTACAAAAACACACACTGGATTTTTACGCAATCTTGTAATTAAGCAATCTTTCCATACAGATGATCTGATGGTTAATCTTGTTACTTCAGAAGAGAATGATGAATTGATTAATGAATTTTGCGATGAACTAAGAAAAGAAATTCCGGAAGTAACAACAGTTATAAATAACATCAATAAAAAATTTGCTGCCGTTGCCGCAGGTGATTATGAAAAAGTTATTTACGGTCCGGGTTTTATTTATGATGAAATTGGAAAGCATAAATTCCGGATAAGTGCTAACTCATTTTTCCAGACAAATACTTTGCAGGCAGAAAAACTTTATCAAACTGCTTTCGATTTTGCCGAGCTAAAGGGAAATGAAATTGTTTACGATTTGTATTCCGGTGCAGGAACAATTGCAATTTATATTTCTGATAAAGCAAAACAGGTTTATGCTTTTGAAGCTGTGGAATCAGCAATTGCAGATGCAATAGTTAATGCTGAGTTAAACAATATTCTAAATGTAAAATGTTTTGCGGCTGATCTTTACAAATCATTTCTTCCGATAGTTGATAAATACAATATACCAAAAGCTGATGTAATGATAATTGATCCACCAAGAAGCGGAATGCATCCGGTGACAATAAACGATGTGATAACTCTATCACCAGAGAAAATTATTTATGTAAGCTGTAATCCCTCAACTCAGGTAAGAGATATTAAAATGTTAGTTGATGGTGGATATAAGCTAGTTAAGATAAGACCAGTTGATATGTTTCCGCATACTTACCACATTGAGAATATTGCCTTGTTAAGGAAATAGAACGCTGATGGCGCAGATTTGGCGGATCAACACAGATTAAACTCCCGTAATCCGTGTCATCTGCATGCTATTGGTTTTTGATTATCAACACAAACTCCCCCTTTAGATTTTCCTTTTCAACGTGGCTTAAAATGTTGCCTGCGTTTCCGCGATAAAATTTTTCCTTTGAATCAGGTATTCAGAAAGTTTTTTATTTTACTCACAAATTCCCGCCCGCATTTTAAAAACTTCTCTGCTTCTGATTTATCGATGATAAAATCATGATGGTAATCACTTATCTGCCTTCTATCAAACGCTTTATGAAAATCTTTACCCATCTCATTTGAAAATATTCCTGTTTTAATAAAGTGTTCCCCAAAAGCAGATATTGTCATTTTATGCGATGAAAAGCTAAGTCCCTTGGAAAGCAATACGGCTTGAGCAGAGAAGAACATAGCATAATACGATCTTGAAACTGAAGATTCAAAGTCTGCTTCCCGGATTAAAATTTCGGCAGTAACTAAATATCTATCAGCTCGCTTTATTAAAGATTCTATTTCACCCAACTAAAACACCTTCCTTCCTAACGTTGAGTAAAAGAGGACTGTTAATCATTTTATAGTCCACTTCAGAAATGGGAATTACTGAAATAAGAACATTGTACTCGAGATTTATGTCAAAAATAACATCAACTATCCTATCAATTTCTTTCCCGGTTGACTCAACTTTTTTTAATATGACAAGAAGATCAATATCTGAATTTTCATTGTAATCGTTTCTTGCATAAGAACCATATAAAACAATATTAACCAGGTTATCATTGTATAGGTGTTTCAGTTCCGAACGTACTTTTTCTAAAATATTTTTAATTTGCATATGGTTCATTTAAAAAAATTATAATCGTTTTTCTTAACAGCCAAATTATAAAATTATCTTAATTAAAACACTTGCTTATTTATTATTTAGTATCAACACAAACTCCCCCTTTAGATTTTCCTTTTCAATGTGGCTCAAAATGTTGCCTGCGTTTCCACGGTAAAATTTTTCTCTTTCCTTTGTAAGTTCAAATGCAAGCACACAAGGAATGTTTGAACCAAGATGTTGTACAATATCTTCCATCAAAATTTTTAAGCGGTATGGAGTATCCATTAAAACAATTGTTTCTTTTCGCTTTCTTAAATCCAGTAATTGCTTTCTTCTTATATCTTTCTTTGGTGAAAGCCAGCCGTAGTAGTAAAACTTTTCGAAGTCTAATCCACTGCCAACCAATGCTGCGAGTAAAGAACTAACACCGGGGACAGGCACAACATCAATTTTATTTTGAATTGCAAGATCAACCAGCAGATGCCCGGGATCAGAAAAAAGCGGAGTTCCGCAATCTGAAATGAGAGCTGCTGTGTTTCCTTCAAGCATCTTGCGTATCAGATCATTCACATTTTCATTTTCATTGTGTTCATTTATTGAAAATAGCTCTTTCTTTATCCCGAAACGACTCAACAATCTTCTTGCTTCTTTGAATTCTTCACAGATGATAAAATCGCATTCTTTCAGAATTTTCAAAGCTCTGAAAGTTATATCTTCATAATTGCCGATAGGAGTAGAAACTATGTAAAGTTTTGATTTCATAATATTTCTTTGCGACTTAGTGTCTTCGTGGCACAGATTTTTGCCGCTGAGACTCAAAGACACTGAGTTTAAATTCAATATTTAGTTTGAAAACTCAAGTTATTTGTGCTTAAATTTAACCATAAATTTTATAACTAAATTCAAACTAATGAAGCACCAAACAAAAAACTTCATATCAGTTTTTCTCACCAAACTAACTTTTTTATTCATCATTTAACTAAGCGGATCAGATATGAAAATAAGATTGCTGGCGATATTTCTATTCCTTATTACAATACCGGTCTCAGCGCAGGAAAGTTATCAAACATTTCTCTCCTTGAAGGACACCGGCGTTGAGGAGTTTATAAAACAATATCCCGAATATGATGGGAGAGGTACAATAATTTTAGTACTTGATACTGGCGTTGATATGGGAATTGATGGACTTACCAAAACCTCAACCGGTGAAGTGAAAGTGATTGATGTTCAAGACTTTACAAAACAGGGCGATATGCCTCTTGTTGAAGCAGAACTAACCTCAAAGGATGGCAGAGATGTATTTCAAAATGAAAGCAAGGGTTATTCTGTTTTTACAGATAGAAATAAAATGCTGAAAAGCGCAGATGACAAATACTGGATGAGCGTTTTAAATGAAACCCACTTAATGAATTCCGGCTCTGGTTCACAGGATCTTAACGGTAACGGGAGCTTTGATGATAAATATTATATGGTAACCTACCTGACAGCCGAAGGTTACTGGGTGGTTTATTTTGATATTAATGGCAGCCGCGATTTATCGGATGATAAACCGTTACGCAGTTACAAAGAAAATTTTGATTCATTCACAATTCAAAATAACAAGGGATTACCTCCTATTACTTTTGCATTAAATGTATTCCCTGAAGAAAAGATGATTACACTTTTTTTCGATGATGGCTCTCATGGAACTCACTGTGCAGGAATTGCTGCGGGATTCAACATTGGTAATGCGGGCATAAACGGAGTTGCCCCGGGTGCTAAATTAATCGGGCTGAAACTAGGAAATAATAATTACCCGGGAGGAGCCACTGTTACGGAGTCAATGAAGAAAGCATACCTTTATGCTGATAAAATTTCAAAAGAAATGAAAGTGCCGTGTATTGTCAGCATGAGTTTCGGCGTTGGCAGTGAAATTGAAAATCGTTCTGAGATGGAAAATTTTCTCGCAAACCTGTTAAACAACAATCCTTACCTTTATGTCAGTGTTAGCAATGGAAATGAAGGCCCCGGTATTTCGAGCGCAGGCTTACCCTCTTCAAGCAGTTATGTTTTTTCTTCAGGTGCAGTTCTTACTCAGGAGATTGCACGCGACAACTACGGAAATTTACTTCCGGGTAATGTACTTCTTCATTTCAGTTCTCGTGGTGGCGAAGTAAGTAAACCTGATGTCATCTCTCCCGGTGCAGCTACCTCAACTGTTCCAAATTTTACCGGCGGCGATAAATTCTGGGGAACAAGCATGGCCTGCCCTTATTCTTCGGGAGTTATGGCTTTGCTTTTAAGTGCTGCTCAAAAGGAATTTCCCGGAGTGAAAATTCCCGCTCAGCTTCTTTATAAAATAATCAGAGAAGGCGCGGTTAAAAGAAATGATTATACAGTTCTTGATCAGGGTGCAGGATATATTAATGTTCTGAACTCATATGAAATACTCAAAAAGTATTTGAAATCAGGTGAAATATCAAAATTTGAAACTTATTCCATTTCTTCATTTGCTCCTAACCAGCCGGACAACAAATCAAGAAATCTTTATATACGCGATGGTTCATTCTTAACCGGCGATGAAGTATTTACTTTTAGTGTAAAAAGAGAGAATTTCATCAAGTCTGATAAATTCTACAGAGTTTATAATCTTAAAAGTGATGCAGATTGGCTTACACTAATTCAGAAAAAAACTTACATCCGCAACGACCAGTTTGCAAATATTAATGTGAAGCTAGATAAGAATAAGATGAAGGAGCCGGGACTTTATACTACAAAGATTTCTGCTTTCAGAGATGACTCTGGAAATACTCCCGAGTTTGATATGATTGCAACCGTAGTCATTCCTTACGAGTTCAATTCATCCAACAATTACAAAATGTTCTGGAAGGATCAGTTGGTTCAGCCAGGAATGTTTAAAAGATATTACATAAAAGTTCCTGCCGGTCAGAATAGCATGAAAATAACTTTGAGTCGTGATATTACTCAAAACAAGTATTCAAGATGCAGATATTTCCTTCACAACAACGATGGAATACAGGTTGACGTGTCGGCAGTTCTTTATTCAGTTAATAAAGACGAGAAGATCGAAAACTATTATTACGATATTGAGCCGGGAATTTACGAGGTCGTTATCGACGGCTTTTTCCTTGCATCTGATCCGTCTGCTTATAACCTTTCAGTCGAATTTTTTTCACTTCAGACACTTGATCAGAAATTTTCAGCGGAAGGAACAGGCAAAGTTGAGCTGATAAATTATTTTAACGAGTCGAAAACCTACAACATCTCCGCAGATTTGCTTGGCTGGAAGAAGAATTACACTCTGCAAGTTGATGGAAGTGATACTTACAAAATGCCATTTGTTATGGTTAAAGGTGAAGGTTACAAAGAATTCAATTTTTCTTTGAGCAAGCAGGACTTTTCAAAAGTAACAGACTTCTCATTTCAGATTCTTGATGAAAAAGGGAAAGCGTTAAGCAAAAACGCTCTTTCTTATCGAAGCGGCGGCACTATCGGCGTTGAGATGAAAGAAGAAAAAGACACTATAAAATATGTGCTCGAAGTTATCCCTGCTTTTACTCATAAAGAACTTAATGCTGTTCTTTCAGTTGAAGAAGTAACTTATTTTCCCTCACCAGTATCTTTAAAGACAACTAATAACGGAAGAGCTTCAATCACTTTGTATCCGAATAATATTAAAGAGATTGATTTAAGCTATTCACTGCAGGGGATATCGATTCCTGAAGATGCCGGCTTTTATGGAAAGATTTATTTCAAATCTCCATCAAGCGGGAAAACAGAATATGAACTACCAATTAATTTTTAATTCATCAAGAGGTAAACAATATGAGCGAACATCACAGCGGAAAAATTAAAGGGCTTCCGGAAAATGCTTATACAGAGCTTAAACCCGGCGAAGAGTATCTGCCCTTGATGCCTGCGAATTCAACTCCGCAGGAAATCACCCCTTATTCAGTTATCATGGGCTTGCTGATGGCAGTGCTTTTTTCGGCTGCTGCAGCTTATCTAGGACTTAAAATCGGGCAGGTTTTTGAAGCGGCTATTCCAATTGCAATAATTGCAGTCGGGGTTTCAACCTTGTTAAAGATTAAAGGATCGCTTGGCCAAAATGTGATTATTCAATCTATAGGGCAAAACTCGGGATTAGTTGTTGCCGGAGCCATATTCACAATACCTGCACTTTATATACTTAATCTTAATGCTCATTTCTACCAGATATTTCTTGCTTCCGCTTTTGGTGGATTGCTTGGAATTCTTTTTCTGATTCCGTTCAGAAAATATTTTGTCTCCGAGATGCACGGTAAGTTTCCGTTTCCCGAAGCAACTGCTACAACTGAAATTCTGGTTGCCGGCGAAAAAGGAGGAAAGCAGGCACTCGTACTTGTTGTGAGCGGATTGATAGGCGGAGTTTACGATTTTATTATTGCGACTTTTGGATGGTGGAGTGAAGTATTTACCACCAGGGTTTTAGGTTTTGGTGAAATGCTTGCCGATAAATTCAAGCTCGTTTTCAGATTAAATGTTGGCGCTGCAGTTATGGGTTTGGGTTATATTGTCGGGTTAAAATATTCTGCGATAATCGCTGCCGGTTCATTCTTATCCTGGTATTTACTCGTGCCTGTTATCTCATACATTGGCGGCGGACTAACTGAAGCTTTTGGAACCGGAGCAACAAAATTAATTTCAGCAATGACCGCTGAAGAAATCTTCAGGCAGTATGTAAGGCACGTTGGAATCGGGGGAATTGCGATGGCAGGAATTATCGGAATAATTCGCTCTTCAAAAATTATTCGTGATGCAATTTCTTTAGGCTTCAAAGAAATATTTGAAAAAAAGACAGGCGGAAACAATACTGCCAGGACCCAGCTCGATCTGTCGATGAAAATTATTGTAGTCGGGTTGATAGTCACTGCAGGTTTATTACTTATATTTTTCCACCTTGGTGTGGTTAATAATTTAGGCTGGGCTTTAACAGGCTTATTGATTGTACTCATTATTTCATTTCTGTTTACTACTGTTGCCGCAAATGCAATAGCAATTGTTGGAACTAATCCCGTTAGCGGTATGACGTTGATGACGTTGATTCTTTCATCAATTGTTTTGACTTCTGTCGGGCTAAAAGGTCAATCAGGTATGGTTGCCGCATTGATAATTGGCGGAGTTGTTTGCACAGCGCTTTCAATGGCAGGTGGATTCATTACAGATCTTAAAATTGGTTATTGGCTTGGATCAACACCAAGGAAACAGGAACAATGGAAATTCCTTGGTGTACTTGTTTCATCTTTGACTGTTGGGTTTGTTATAATGATTTTAAATGAAACTTATGGATTTGTTGGCGACGATGCACTCGTGGCTCCGCAGGCAAATGCTATGGCGGCAGTAATTCAGCCTCTGATGGATCAACAACCAGCGCCTTGGATGCTTTATATCGTCGGAGCGATCCTTGCATTGGTTCTGACTATGATAAAAGTTCCTGCTCTTGCATTTGCCCTTGGTATGTATATTCCTCTAGAATTAAATACTCCTTTGCTTGTTGGCGGATTGATTGCACACTACGTTTCAACCAGAAGCAAAGATGAAAAAGTAAATAATGCAAGGAGAGAACGGGGAACTTTAATTGCAAGCGGATTCATTGCCGGCGGCGCTCTGATGGGAGTAATCAGTGCTATTTTAAGATGGCAGGGATTTAATTGGGTCAATCCCGAATGGGCCGAATCTCATTCCGCCGAGTTATTTGCTATAATTATGTTCGCTGTAATTTGCGCTTATATGATCTGGGATTCGCTTAGAGGTAAACCTGACTCAGATTAAAATTTCTTTACATTAGAATATATTTTCATAAAGACGCATCAAAAGATGCGTCTTTTTTTTGATTATAATAATTATAATAAGAAGTCCACTTTAATTTTCATTTTCTTAAAAATATTTTTTGATTCCGGGAACCATTAAAACATACATAGCGTTATTCTTTTGTAATCAACTATATAGCCATTTTTATGATTGGAGGACTTATGAAAAAATTATTGTTTGCTTTATTCGTTTTAACTTCTTTTATTACTCTCAACGCTCAAACTGCACGATTGCAAGTCATACACAATGCTGCTGACCCTTTAGCTTCACAAGTAGATGTTTATGTTAACGGTGGTTTATTACTGGATAATTTTGCATTTCGCACTGCAACTCCATTCATTGATGTTCCGGCCGGTGTTTTATTGAACATTGGTATTGCCCCTTACACCAGCACTTCAGTCAATGATACAATCAAAAATTTCGGTGTTACTTTAACAGCTAATAAAAAGTATGTTGTCGTAGCAAATGGAGTTATTGATCCTTCAGGATTTGCACCTAATCCTAACGGATTAGATATTTCTTTTACTTTATTTGCAAGAGATAACGGGAAAGAACAATCCTTGTCAAATAAGATTGTAGAAATTATGATTCTTCACGGTTCAACAGATGCCCCAACCGTTGATGTTCTGGCTTCTTTCAACCGCAACTTCGTTGGAGCGCTCTCGGACATTAACTCTACTGACTTATTTGCTTCCGATGAAACATTTAGTAGCGACAATTCACAAAGCTTTAAAGTAAAATTAGTAAATGATGCATCTTATGGTGATTTCACAAGATATCTGAAACTTCCGGCACTCAATTACAAACTCGATATTACTCCAGGCGACGACAATAATGTAATTGTAGCAACCTTCAATGCTGACTTAAGAACACTGGGCGGCGGTGCAGCAGTTGTATTTGCTTCCGGATTCCTGAATCCTGGTGCAAATCAAAACGGGCCTGCATTTGGATTATTTGCCGCTTTACCTAACGGAACTGTTATAGCTCTTCCTCAGGTGGTACAGCCAACAACTGCTAGATTGCAGGTTATTCACAATGCTGCAGATCCTTTAGCAGATCAGGTTGACGTTTATGTAAACGGTGGTCTTTTACTTGATAACTTTGCATTTCGCACTGCCACTCCTTACATAGATGTTCCTGCAGGTGTTACTTTGAATATTGGAGTCGCTCCTTTCAACAGCACATCGGTTAATGATACAATTAAAAACTTCCCTGTAATTTTTGATGCAGGAAAAACTTATGTCGCCATTGCAAATGGCGTGTTAACTCCTTCAAATTTTACACCTAATCCGGACGGCAAGAGTATAGCCTTCACACTGTTTGCCAAAGCAGATGCAAAAGAAACTTCATTTTCTTCCGATATTGTTGAATTATTTGCAGTTCACGGTTCAACCGACGCTCCATCAGTAAATATTGTTGGCGCAGGGTTTTTATTAAATGGGGTTAGCTATGGTGATATTAGCGGGTACACATTTGCCCGACCGGTTTTAAACAGAGTAGTTGTATTTATTCCATCACCTTTTACACTAGTTGGTGTTTACAATGCTGATTTAACAGGACTTGGTGGAAGTACAGCAGTAGTTTTTGCTTCTGGTTTTGTTAACCCTGCCGGAAATCAAAACGGTGCTGCATTCGGATTATTTGCAGCTCTTCCAAATGGTACTGTGGTTCAGCTTCCGCAGGTAAGTCCTGCTGAAGCAAGTGACATTGCAAACAAAATTCTCGCAGAGAACAACGTTGCAAAATTGGAGGATTTTAATCTTTCACAGAACTACCCGAATCCATTTAACCCAAGCACAAGAATAAATTACTCGATTCCACAGAACAGCTTTGTATCATTGAAAGTATACGATGTTCTTGGTAATGAAGTAGCAAATCTGGTTGATGAACAGCAGTCAGCCGGCAAATATGAAGTAATATTCGATGGCTCTAATCTTGCCAGCGGAATATATCTTTACACAATAAAGGCAGGAGATTTCACTTCAACTAAAAAGCTTGTGCTGATGAAGTAAATAACTGTTTATAAGTTCAGTTTAGCGGACAAGGCAAGCTTTGTCCCTGCAAAAGGAACAAATTGTGATATTAGCTTTAAAACCCTCGCAGAGATGCGGGGGTTTTTTGTTGCGAAGAATTAAGATTTAAATATGGTGCATATTCTATATTAAACTATTCTCTCGAATCTGATTTAAATATTGCTTAAGTTATAAG
>JACAFB010000021.1 GCA_013388545.1 Ignavibacteriaceae bacterium | reverse complement strand
GTTATTGGCGGGCTGGAAATATCCGGTCGTTTTGGAGCTGGTCTTGATGGGGTAATAAATGAAGCGGGTGATGGTCTTGCATTTATAGATTTAGGATACAGACAGGATGCATCTTTATCCACAGAAGTGCTGGACGTTGAAGAACTCAGAGCCTATGGCAATATATATTCAACAATTCCCGGAAGATCAGCTTTCAGCTCCAGATTAAGACTCCCATTTTATGTACTACCGGGTGATCTTTTGATTCTCGGTCCATTGTTATTCTTTATCGACCAGGAGGCTTTGGTTAGCGTGGGAGTATCTTCCGTTAACGGCGGACTTATTCCCTGGCAAAGGGGTATTGAAACATCGTTCGGACGTTTTCAATTCGTACTCGGAAGAGAAGTTGCCGTTTACCTTTACGGGCGAACAAAAACGCCTGACGCTTTAGTAACATATTCAACTAAAGAAAATGGAATTGAAGATTTATTTGTTATCTCCTATTGCTCCACGCAGCTTGAATTTCCAATTTTAGAATACAGACCATTCCGTTCTTTTGATGCTGACCAGAGGTCATCACTATTTATACAAATCTATGGCGCTGCCGATTTTCCACACGATGTAAAAGTGCTGGAATCAGTTACCGGAACAACCATACCACCTGTGTTAGAAACAGTCTGGAGTCTTGGTTTAAGATTGGTTTTTGATTGGAGACATTATTTGTAAGGAGAAAATATAGCTCTGTTTTATATTTGTGTTGTTTACTTTTAAGTTTTGTTTTGGATTTAACGTAATCACTGATGGAGAATTCCAGATAATAGATATTGATGCCTGTCCGTTTTTAATCATTACTTTTTTCTCCTAAAAATTTGTTATCAGAAATTAAAGCACTAAAAACTTTCAAAAATAATTAAAGGATTTTTACCTAATGAAAAAAATATCAGCATCTATCATTTTCCTTGCTTTTTTCTTAATGACACAAAACTCATTTGCACAACTTGAAATAAAACCCGCCATTGGTATAAATATTACTGATTTCTCAGAAGATCCGGCAACAGGCGAGACTTCCGCAAAAGTCGGCTGGCAATTAGGAGGAACGGTTTTATTGGGAGGTAAACTTTATGGTGAAGGTGGAATATTCTGGACTTACAAAAGTACAGAGTATAATTCAAATGATGATCAAATAACTTTCAATACCGAAATAAGTGGTATCCGTATTCCGGCTATGATTGGATATCAACTTCTGCAGGAAGAATCTACTTTAATCGGACTTCGTGCATTTGGCGGCGCTTCTATATTTATAGTTACAACAGTTGATGCTCTTGAATTAACAAAAGATGATTTTAATACAGCAAGCTGGGGAGTTTTCCTTGGTGCCGGAGTTGATATATCTATGTTCTTCGTTGATCTGAAGTATGAATGGTCGTTAACGGATGTATCGAGTGTAACTTCTTTTGATGTTGGTAAATCAAAATCATTATTCGTAAATGCGGGAATCAGACTTGGTTTATAAGATTCATTATTAACTATATTTTCACAAATCACATAATCAAAAACAAATAAGGTGAAAAATGAAAAAACTTCTTTTAGCTTCTATAATATTTTTGGGCATCTCTCAATTCGCACAAGCACAGGAAGTTGGTATTCGCTTCGGTGATGCATTCGGAGGTCATTACGCAATAGATGGAGTGTTTGGACTTGGTGAGTTCAGCAGAATTCACGCTGATGTTTCTTTTGGTAACGATGGTGTTGGTGTTGAAGCACTCTGGGATTTATTATACAAACCATTAGAAAAGAATTTTTACTGGTATGTCGGTGTTGGTCCATCTATGTACCTTGGCGATCCGTTTGCTCTTGCTGTTAGCGGTGAAATCGGACTTGAATACAGATTCGATATTCCAATGGTTATTGGTGCTGACTGGCGTCCTTCATTTATACTTATTGAAAATACTGATTTTGAAGCGGGATGGTTTGGTATAAACATTAGATATGTTTTTGGAAAATAAGACAGATTCAACTTTTACATTTGCAATGATATAAACGCACTTCGGTGCGTTTTTTATTTACAATTATCTGTTACTCATAATTTTCGAAACAACTTCTGACAATTATGAATGTTAAGGACAACATCCGGTTTGCAGAATTCAACCTAAATTAAAAATGAAGCCGGTTTTACAAAATTGTGTTTAATAAAAAAGAGCTTCTTCATAAAACTACCCTTACAAAAAAGTTCTTTAAATCAACATCCATTCTGATCTGTTAGGTGTTTTCTGCACATTTAAATTCACATCATTCGTAAATCGTTTACAAAGAATAAAGGGTTTTATGCTTTCTTTAAATCAAATATTCTTTTTAATATTATAAATAAAAACTGCCAGACTAATAGAAATCATAAAAGGATTAAACGAATGCAGGAAGTAACTTTAAAATATCTCGCTACAAAAATGAAGGCATTGAAAGAGCGAGAGCAGGGCTCAACTATACTTTTTCTTGGTGCCGGTGTATCCAGATCAGCAGGAATTCCTTTAGCTTCAGAAATTATGGAAGAGCTTGAAAGAGACGATGTATATAAAGATTTCATTGAACAAAAATGTAAAGAGAAAACTTATGCCCGCTATATGGATGCATTGCCTTCGGCAGACAGAAGAAGGTTTTTTAAAAAGTTTATTGAGATATCGAACATTAATACTTCTCATCTTTATGCGGCTCATTTGATCGCCGAAGGTTATGTTGACTGCGTTGTTACAACAAACTTTGATAACCTTATGCTGAAAAGCCTTACTTTATTTAATATCAATCCTTCTGTTTACGATCTAACTATTGCACGTGATAATATCACTGCTAATTTTGAATTTCCTGCAGTCATTTATTTACATGGTCAACACCATGGATTCTGGCAGCTCAATACAGACTATGAACTTGAATTACCTGTTAATGCTATCAGCAAAGCAATTACTAAAATTTCAACAAACAGAGCGTGGGTGGTGATAGGTTATAGCGGCAATGACCCGGTTTTAAATCAGCTTGCAAGCATAGACAATTTTGCAGAAGGATTATTCTGGATTGGATATAAAGAAGATCTTCCCTCTCAGAAAGTCAGAGACTTGCTGCTGGATAAGAATACAAACGGATCTAACTACATTAAAGGCTTTACATCAGATGACTTTTTCAGAAAATTAAAAATTGAACTCGGTATGGATGAGCCGCCAATAATTAAAAAACCGTTCTCTCAATTATTGAGCATTATTTCTCACGTACAACCGGTGGTTATTGATAGCAGGGAAGTTGACTTATGCCTAGAGGCAAGAAACCAAATTGAACAGGCAATTAAAGGATTTGAAAAGCGTGAAGGGTTTGAGAATAAACCCGAAACAAGCAAAGAACGTATTGAAGAGGATGAACTGATCAGAAGAGTAAAAGAAATTTATAACAGCGCTAATTATTCTGAAATTAAAAATTATGAAGACGATATAAAATTGAGCAGTAATCCTGAATTAATTAAGACTTACTCATACATCTATTGGGATTGGGGATGGTCTCTCAGTAATGCATCCCTTGAAAAATCAGGTACGGAAAAAGAAAAGCTGCTACTTGAAAGCATTGAGAAAACAAAAAAAGCAATTGATATTCTTCCCGATGCTACATTATATGATAATTGGGGCTGGACATTAGGTCAACTTGCGGCGATAAAAAATCAACCCGATAAAGAAAAATTACTGTGGGAAAGTATTGAAAAACGAAAGAAAGCTATCGGGTTAAATCCAAATTATGATCAGGCATATTTTAACTGGGGATGGTCACTTGGAGAATTGTCTGTTCTGAAAACCGGTAAAGAAAAAGAAGAATTGCTTTTAAACAGCATAGAAATATATAAAAATGCTATACTCATTAACCCGAATCACGATCAGGCATACTTTAACTGGGGATGGGCTCTTAGTGAACTCGCTATGGAGAAATCAGGTGTTGAGAGAGAAAATCTGCTCCTTGAAAGTATTGAAAAAAGAAAAAAGACAACCGAGATAAATCCCGGGTATTATAATGCTTATCATAACTGGGGTTGGGCTCTTGGTGAAATTGCCATGATGAAAACTGGAAATGAAAAAGAAAAATATCTTCTTGATTGCATTGAAAAATATAAAAAGGTTGTTGAGATCAACCCAAACTATGAACTTGCATTCAACAACTGGGGTTGGAGTCTTGGAATATTAGCCGAATTAAAAACAGGAGCTGAAAAGGAAAAGCTTCTTCTTGAGAGTATTGAAAAATATAAAAAGTCTATCGAAATAAATCCGAACTATAAACTTTCTTACGAAAACTGGGGATGGGGACTTAGTAATCTCGCTGAATTAAAATCAGGCAGCGAGAAAGAAAGATTACTCAACGAAAGCAAGGAAAAATTTAATAAAGCAAAAGAACTGAGCGATGTGTAAAAATTGTAACAGGGTTTGAAAATAATTTACAGTTCTAAAATTAAAATTTATCATTCACAATTTGTTACTAAAATGTATTCAGAATTCTTTTTATTAAATATTGAATTACAGAGTCGCCCTACATTATCAAATTTAATACTATGAAAATATTTTATGCCACCTTCTTATTAATAATATCTCTCTTTTCACATATTTCCTGCAGCAAAGCACCTCAGCCCGTTACTGCTAAAAACGGAATGGTTGTTTCAACCAGTTCTTATGCTTCCAAAGTCGGAGTTGAAATTCTGAAGAAAGGCGGCAATGCAGTTGACGCTGCTGTTGCTGTTGGATTTGCACTTGCGGTTACATATCCGTCAGCAGGAAATCTTGGCGGCGGTGGATTTATGATGATTCATCTCTCTGATGGAAAAAACATCGCTATTGATTACCG
>JACAFB010000074.1 GCA_013388545.1 Ignavibacteriaceae bacterium | reverse complement strand
TATCTATTTGCTTTAATCTGTAACGGAGTGTTTGTGCAGAATTCTGAGTCAGGTTATCTGTATATGAATATGACTTCGGTGAATTTGAATTCCCGTATCCTTCTACAAATCCTATTGTCTGCCATTCTGTTTGCTGATTTTTGCTTTCTGATTTCTGAACTTCAAAACCATAATTGTTAACTTCAGTCTCTGTCTGCCAGTTCAGAATTACTTTATTATTATTCAACGCTGCTGTGAATGAACTTAACTCGACGGGCAAGGGAGAAACCTCCCAGCTTGTTCCAAGTCTGATTCCGTCAATTGTAATATCCTGGTTGAGATTATCCTGCCTGAGTACAATTACTCTGGGTGTTTGACCTGAAAGATCGGGGCCCAGGCTGAAAGGTCCGAGATCAGGAGTTCCCGGTTCGGTGGCAGGAATTGTACCGGAAAAGACATACAAGCTTACTCGATCATTTCCGCTGCCGGAGATCACTTCATATTTCATTACTAACAGATATGTGACATTTTTCTGATAAACAGCAGCCGTAGTTCCATCGGGGCTTGTATTAGCTTTTGATAAACCAAAAGCGAAAGTGTTAAAATCTTCAGTTGAGAGAAATAAATAACCCGCCTCACTACTACCGGGGACCAAGCTTGCAGAAAAATGTAAAAAGGCAACCTCTGCAATCTCTTTTACATTTACAAGAATGCCTGCATAAATGTTATTACTGCCGGATGGGGAAGAAAAAATATGAGCAACATCCTGCCCGATAGTATCTAAGCCTGCTGCATTACCAATTCCCGAGGAAGGATAGCCCGGGTATGTTAGACCGGCTGTGGTTGTCACCGGATTAAGAAAAGAAAAACCATACGGAGACCATCCATTGAGACGAAGCTCTCCGGAAAAATTAAAATTCTCCTCAAAGAACAGCGAATCCAACTGAGCATTGGATGACGCTGAAAATAAAATAAACAGAAACAAAGAACCAATTACAATTGCTTTCATCTGCTTTCTCCTCCTATATAATTTTTTCGCAGAAATAAAGACAATGATCCGGCATTTATGAAAACCTCGGTTATCGAAAAACTATCAAATATATTTTACCTCACTAAGAATATATCTAATAAAAAGGTAAAAAGCGAGAAAAAAATTGTTTGGTAATTGTTAGCTATTCACGATTAAAAATTTTTCGGGAATTAAGAAGAAAGGAAAACGGCGAAGCAATTTCAGCTCCGCCGTGAAATTAAATCATTTAATCAGAATCATTTTTTTCTGATCTGAAAACCTGTCCGTCTCCAAACGGTAAATATACATTCCGCTCGATAGTTCTCTTCCGTCGAAATCTACACTGTGCCTCCCTTTCTCAAGCTTTCCATTGATCAGTTCTTTCACTTTCTCTCCTACTACATTGTACACCGTCAGTTTTACTTCTCCTGTCTCAGGCATCGTGAATGTTATTTTTGTTACAGGGTT
>JACAFB010000014.1 GCA_013388545.1 Ignavibacteriaceae bacterium | reverse complement strand
GTTGGATTAAACGCATCAACATATCCATATTCTTTCCATAACCATTTGCCATATTTTTCATTAAAGTTTTTAATGGTTGGTAAAACAATTTCCGGGGCAAAAACAATTGAAGATATTGCTGCATATGGTGCAATTGTTCCGTCATCAAAATAGTTTAAATCGGGACCGCTTGTTCCTCTTCCGGCATATCCCAAAAATTTTTTATCGTCAAAATTATATTTTTCAGTTGGACCATCGCTTGCTGATATTCCCCAGCACAAGGAATCATATCCAACCCAACCATAAGGATTATCAATTGCATATTGTCTTTGAACATAAGTTGCTCTGCGTGAATTTTCAAAGTAATCTATTCCTTGCGCTCTCATAAATTTATCTGTCATCCCTTTCGGGTCAATAAAACAAAAAGAAAATTGATGACCGAACAGAGGTGGAAAGGCTGCGTGTGAAAGTCCTGGATAAGGTGTTCTCCAATCATAATGCTTTAACCATTCTTCGAAAGCATTTTCCACATTTGTCATTTCGCTTCCTGCTGCAAGGATGTAAAGGAATAAAGCTTCGTTATATCCTACCCAACCCATATTGTGTAAACCATTTTCAGGTGTCCAGCCCATCGAAATTGAACCCGGATGATTTCCTGTTTCAGGCATTTGAAAAAAATCCCAGTTCAGTCTCCCGATGAGTTTAGCAGCAATATCACGAATTTCATTTTCTATTTCATTATTCTGATTGAAATAATTTCTGGAGAAGATAATTCCCATCATCAGTAGTCCGGTATCGATAGTTGAAAGCTCGCAATTCCATTCACGCGTTCCGGAATTCATTCTTAAGAAGTGATAATAAAATCCCTGATAGCCGGTGACATTTGTATCAGGACTTTGAACTGAGTTGATAAAAAATTTCAGAATCTTCAAAGTAATTTCCGCAGCTTCATTTCTTGTTATCCATCCTCTTTCAACTCCAACAGCATAAGAAGGAAGTGCGAAACCAATCGCAGCAATGCTTGCAGGTGCCCAGCTTGCCGAACGATCTTTAACTAATCCATTCTCCGGATTTCTTTCATTCATAAAGAAGAGAAATGTCTTCTGTTGAATTGAATCTAATAGAATTGTTTCCTCGTTTGTTAATTTGTAATTATCAGAATAAGGCGGGTAAAAAACTATCTTTTCTAAATGGCTATTGCAGCCCGCTGAGAAAATCATCAGTAGCAGAAAGCAAAAGAATTTACTGTATGTATATTTTTTAATCATTAGTTACTGATTAGATTATTCAAATTAATCGTTTAATTGTATGCGAGCGAAAAACCGTTGTCCAAAGGACTACGAAGGAGAAACAGTTAGTGTAATTGTCTTTCGCTTTATTAACCCACGACTTAAGTCGTGGGTTAATTTAACGGTTTATAATGACCAGAGATTAACTTGAATGGATTAATAAAAACCTATTCCAAGTGTCAACCGGTGTGCTTCAGCTAATCTTCCGTAATCTGCATAAGCATAATCAAAGCGAATGTTATAGGAGCCTCCAATATTTGTTTTAACTCCGCCACCAAGCACTAACCCTCCCTCAACATCGGGCAATCCCAGATTTCTAACCCCACCTCGTAAAGAAAATATATCCAGAATACTTAATTCACCACCAATATTTACACTTTGGGTATTATCATTGGGATGCATTGCATCAGTACAAAGTAATAACTTGTAATCATCAACAAAAACAAATTGATATGAAACACCAACTCTGAATATCGTTGGCAAATTGAAAGGGTCTGTTCTTAATTCACCCGGGAGTTTATCATTGTTTCCATATACATCAGGATCAAAATCGTAATTGATATAGAGATCTCGACCATCATAAGAGGCGCTTCCACCAAAGTTAGAAACACTTGCACCTAAAGTTAATCCTGTTTCCTGAAATTGATATTGAACTCCAAAGTTTAGTCCGAATGTTGTAAGACTACTGTGCCATATCGTCTCGTTAATGTAGTTTATTTGCATTCCAACAGAAACTCTGTCAGTTAACATAATTCCATAGCCCAAACCCAAAGCCAGGTTTTGAACAGAAAATCTTTCACCCGTTCCTAATGGCTGTTCAGGAGTGCGCACGTCCATCTCTCCCGAATTTAAAACTGTACCGATCAGTGCAAAGCTGCCTACACCCTCAACTACAATTCCGGCAGCCATATAGTTATATGTAATATCAGCAAGCCATTTATTGAAAGTGAACTGAACGTCTGTTGCAGGAAGACGACCAAGACTGGCTGGATTAAAAAATATTGAGGATATCTCACCTGAAAGTGATGCACCTGCATTACCCATAGCGGCAATTCGTGCACTTGGTTCAATCTTTAAGAACTGACCGATGGTTGTACCGGTTTTCCTTTGAGCAAAACTATTCACTGAAAAGTTTATCAACAGCAAAGCACTGAATAATATAAAAGACGATTTAATAAAGAATATTTTTTTCATTGCAATCACCGCCTTATTTGATTATTGCAAATTTGCCGACGTAGGTACCAATATCTTTTCCGTCGACGTGATATAAATACAAACCGGGAGCTACTTCCAGATTATCCAGATTTCTCAAATCCCAGGATACTGCTCCGGTATTGATATCCCCATCATGTTTAATTGTTTTTACAAGTTCGCCCGTTAAAGTGTAAATTCTGATTTCGCATTGATTAGGAAGATTTCTGAACTCAATTTTTCTTTCTCCTCTTCCTGTTACCGCAAACCTTTGCGGTTCAAAGCTTGCAGCCCCCACATATGGGTTCGGAACAACATAGGGTTGTTTGGAAAATTGTTCTTTTGCAAGATCAGAATTTATCCTCTGCGATTTGGTTGAAAATGTAAATTTATCCTGACTTGAATACGGAAATAATAATCTTAGTTCGTACCTGTCACCAGTTGAAGGTGCTACCACAGGAACACCATTCAAACCGGTTGTATCAACTTCAATCCGCCAGGTAGCTTTCCGTTGAGTAGGATTCTGGTTAGAAGCAGTTAATACTTCAATGTAATCATTATGAGAGTCAAGTGTGGCACTTCCGCTATTATTATTATCTCGGAATCGGAATTTTAATTTCTTATCTCCGGTTAAAGTTTTTGCCAACACAGTAAATTTAACAGGCTTTGAAGGCGCACCGATATCGGCCACTGATGTATCAAGAACCTGATCGCTGAAAACGATATCAATAAATTCGGGATATCCTGGTCTTCTCAATCCAATTGGAAGCGAATTAGAATATCTGACCTTCAGTGGTAAATTTGTTTGTGTAGAGGCAATAAGTTTTGAATTAACACTATCAATCTGAACTGTACGATTTGTCGAAATAATTGGTAAAATTCCGGCTCCGGTTGGCCCCGAACCCTTTCCATCAAAATCGTTTCCAAAAAGAAATAGTGTATCATTTGCAGTCTCATTAACCATAAAGTAATACTCTGCTGATACACTGTCCTCGCTGTTAAAGAACTGAATTGAGAGAATATTATTTTCAGGAACTAACTCTGAATTTAGAACTTCAAGTTTAACATCTCCCGTACCGCGTCCTTCACTTTGAACCAGATTGAACACCTCTGCATTTTCATAACCAACAACAGGCGGATTAGGATAAACTTCAACCACATTCTTAGGAAGTACAATTCCACCTCTCAAAGTCTGACTTACAGAAATTGAGTTTTCAGATGGATAAATCTGAATTGAATCTACTCCTCTATCATAAGCACAGACTGCATAAAAATATCTTTGTCCGTTCACTACGGTGGTATCTGTAAATGTATGCATCAACCCTGTTTCATCGCCAAGAAAAAATCCTACACCTTCAACAGTTGTTGTAGAAAAGCCATAAATTTCATTGACCAAATCAAACTGGGCTATTGGTTTACCATTACCGATTGGTCTTGTTCCTGTTCCGGTGTAAATTACCTGTGGATCAAGAAAAGTTGGGTCAGTGCTTCTGTAAATTTTGTATCCTTCAAAATCATTATTGTTTGTAATAGGATCGAAGGCTCTCTCGGAAGCATTATCCCAGGTTAATGTTACAAAACCATCGCCGGTAAATGCTTGCAAAGTAGGAGCAGGAGGAGGAACCGCAAACTGATAATTTGCTTCATAAATCTGCTGAACAACTTTAGTTGTAACCCGAAGTTCCCTTAGGTTTGCTCCAAATCCTAATGCAAGGCTGAATCTCTCGGTTTTGTCCGCCTTAAGATAGAATGGCCCTGATGCAAAAAGAAATCCTATGTTATAATTAAGTGCAAGAGGTTGATCAAAAGCGCTATCAGGATTGGTGAAAATATTATATAATCTTTTCGGCCATTGCTTTCCGTCATCAAAGAACACGATCTGATCAACCTGGGTGTTTGGATTGCCAACACCTGCTCTGATACGATTAAGTTTGAACCCCGTCAATCCAATCTGGTCTGACTCATCTATATCTGTTTTATCGAAGTTACCTTCGCCGAGTGTTGGTTGTCCATCTTTTTCTCCGGTATCATTTGTCCCGAATACTCCATCATCACCTGTATCATAATACTCAGCAACCCAGTCAAGATCTTCATCTCCGGTCCACCACTCACCAACAATGTAAGCTGGTCGTTGTGTTATAAGACCATTAACCTTTTCGAAGTTTGTAAGATTATAATTTGCAGAAATGTAATTGAGAATAGCATCCTGTCCGACGATTTTTTGACCGGGTCCGCTGTCACGCTTTTCATCTGTTATTCCATCCTGATCATTATCGATAAAGTCAATTGAGTTACCAGGGGTTTCAAGATATGAATAACCTAAGTAGCCTGTGGGTCCAACATAACCACTTCCATTTTTGTCCCAGGTATAAACAAGGTTAAGATCAGCCTCCTTATCAAAGAAAGCATTATCATCATCTGATTCAGGAATTCCGTCTCCGCCGATTGCAGACCCCCCTACTCCGGAGTCCATATAAAGTCCGAACAAAATATTATTATCGTAAGAAGTTGTGCTTTCATTTGTAATATCATAGTGGAAAAATATCACATATCCGGCTTGAGGATTTGCCCATTGAAAACCTCTCTGTTCAACACGCATACCCAAACCACGCCGGGTATTGTCTCTTAAATCGGGATAATAATTCCATGCATCATAAAAGTTATCATCATATACAATAAAACTTTCCTGATCAGCTTTTGGAGCTTTTCCGAAATACCCGTTCCAGGACCCTTTCCATCCGGGATCATCATTATCAAGAAGTTTGTCATACCAGGAATCTGGCCAGGTTCGATCGTCATTTGAGATAGCAACCGATCTTCCTACATTGATTGCGGGATCGACTTGAAAATACCCGAACCTGGGTTCGAAACGCATAGTTTTATTTGTGTAAGGGCTTGTACCTTGCCTTTCCCTATAGCCAGTTTCCATTATAAATGCAGGTGTTCCGGATTGTTGTACAATTCTTGAAAGTACAAAAGGCGTAGTCCCATCACTATAATTCTCTCCCGAACCTTTTGGGATTTCAACTGAATGGAAAACAGTTAAATCAACATTTAACGGATCTGGAGGATAATCACCAACCATTCCATAATTGTAAAAAAGTGTGCGTATGAGATTTGCATCGTGAGTGCCTATCCTTTCAGCGTCAATTGTTCCGCGCCATTCGGGCGGCACAGGCGTGATTATCTGACCATACACTAAATTATTCAGGATAATAATTATGACTAAGGAAAGTATTCTGAATAAATATTTGATTATTCTACAGAATGAGTTGAAATAATTATTATTCATAATTTACTCCTTATCGAAATACCAAATTCAATCCTTCGGGGTTCATAAAATCTTGAAGGATCATAAAGTGCCGAACGATTTGCTTCAGGGGTTAGAGTATAATCCGGGCTGCCGGTTGAACTGAATACAAATCCGTTCACAAAGCTTGTGTTAAATACATTGAACAACCTCAGGAACACACTTAAATCTATAAAATCAAAGCTAAAGTATTTTTCAGCTCTTAGATCAAGTAAAAAGAAAGCGGATTTTCGCGCAGAATTTGTTTCATATACTGCACCAAATCTTGAACCAACTTCCGGTGTATAAGGCTGACCGCTTCCAAATCTGAAAATTGCACTGACGGAATAATCATCGGGTACCGCATAAACTGTTGTCAGGTTGAGTGTGTGTCGCTGATCCCAATTGAAAGGAATATTTCTCGGACGGGGATCTTCACCGGCGGCTGCACGATTAGCTGTTTCTCTCGGATCGCTTGAATTGCCCTGAGCAAACTGCAAGGTATAATCAAGAGACGAAGTTATATTACCAATGTTGCGCTGAAATAACGAAAGAGTAATACCATATACAGTTCCAAAATCAACATTTGCAAAGCGTGCATATTCTGCAGCAGTATAAGTTTCTATAAATTCTACACCAAGAAGATTCCGGATATCTTTAAAGAAAAATGAAAGTTGAACTCCCAGGAAATTGGAAATAGCCTGCTTTAATCCAAACTCATACTGAATTGTAAACTCGGGTTTGAGATCAGGATTGCCCATTACACCATAGCTTATTCCACCTGCCTGCAAGTCTTCAAGTATTGAGTAATCAGCATTGCTGTAAAGAAGACCTAATCCCGGAAGCTGGTAGAAATGGCCGTATGAAAAATAAACTGAGGATACATCTGTCAGCGGAAAACTGAAACCAATTCTTGGAGCAACCGCAGTTTTAATTTTAGTTGAAACATATTCTGATTTTGGCTGACCTTCAATTGAGTTGGCGGGATTCTGCAAATTACTTGGCACCTTGCCCGCTGCATCAAAATATTCAATTCTGATTCCTGCACGAACAATCATATCACCAAGCTCTATTCTGTCCTGAAAATAAGCAGCAAATTGTTTCGGGAAATATCTCCGAAGCCCGGGAAGTTTCGGAAACTCCTCAACTGGTTTTAGCACCTGTGCGCTGTCAATAAAGGTTGAAACAAAAAATCCCGGAGGACCAAATTCCAGATCTGAGTATTGTCCCTCGATTCCGGCTTCGAATAAATTAAACCTGTTGAATTGCCAGGTATAATCGGCTTTAATTACACCCGAGTTAGTTTTTTGTTTGAACCTTGTAAGATCAACTCCTTGAATTACTGCACCATCTTCAAAGTTGGCATCTGACTTTGGTTCTCCCGCTAATAAATAATTCGGGTCATGTAGATTTTTGTATTTGTAATTGAAATATTCAAAAAAGTTTTGACGAAGATTTAATTTATAAAACATTTCGTTTGACAGAGTGTGTGTAAAGGCAATTCCGTGAGAATAAGATGTTGTATAATTAGTTGTTATTCCATCGGGATTCAATCGGAAAGCATGGTTATAATATTTAGCTTCAGAGTAACCGTAGCTTAGTTGATAGTTGATTTGAAATTCATCCATTAACTGGCTTGCAACCTTAAACTGAGCATTCCATTCCCGCCGGGAATTCATACTTACAGTTTTATTATCACCTGTCGGATTATAAACTTTCTTTTCCAAATCGTTCTTATCGAATGGAGTAAATCTCCTTGTCCCAAACATGTATCCATCCGAGATAAACCTTCGGCCATTGGTAAAAAATGTAGTTTGAGGTAACCCGGTTGGACCGCTGATTGAAAGCTGATAATTCTGAATTGTAAGAGGATCATAGCTGTCATTGTTAGGGTAACGATCTGAATCTGTTGTAAAATAATCTCCGAAGTAAGATTCTCCGGAGAATTCAAACTTTTCACTACCCGATCGTAAAACCGTATTAACAACACCCGACATAGCTTGACCATATTTAGCATCAAATGTTCCGCTGATTACCTGAACTTCTTCAATCACAGACCTATCAAGCTCAAGAATTGATGAATTGTTAAAGGGATTAACTACCGACACTCCATCAACCTGATACTGAACCTCGCCGATTCTTCCGCCTCTGAAATGACCGTCAATTACGCCGGCCTGGAGATTCACAATTTCATTCAAACTTTGAACGGGAAGATTTTTTATCTCATCTTTATTTATAGATGAAACCGAGCTGGTCTGATTAAATTCTACTAATGGTCGTTTTGCGGTTATTACAACCTCCTCGCCCTCAAGAACTTCAGGAACAAGTGTTACATCCAGATTGGTTGTTTGGTCAGGTGAGATTCTAACACTCTCGATTATCTGTGTTTTATAACCAATATATCTGAACTTAACAGTATAAACACCAGCTCTAATGTTTATTACTGAATAATATCCGTCAATATCGGTTGCTGCACCTAATTTTGTATCTTCAATAATTATATTGGCTGAAATCAGAGGTTCACCGGATTCATCAACAATTCTGCCGCTTAACTTACCGGATGTTTGACCAAGTGTAATTTCATTCCAAACGAATAATTGAATTATTATAAAAAAGATCAGTATAAGTTTTGACTTCATAGTTTCACCATCTGTTATTTATTGCATGATGAAAAAAAAGCGGAGAGATTTTATCCCTCCGCTTTGAAATAATTATTTCAGTAGCATCATTTTACCGACACTGCTCGAAAGCTGCTGCAAACCGGATGAATTAGTTAAAGAAATTTTATAGAAATATACTCCTGATGTTAATCCTGATCCATTAAAATCATACTCAAACACACCAGAAGAAGAATTTTGAATCAGAATATTGTCAACATTCTCGCCCAGTAAATTGTAGATTGAAATATTTACATCACCGGCTGCGGGAATAGAGTACTTAATTTTAGTTGAGGGATTAAACGGATTTGGATAATTACCATATAGCTGGATTGAATTCGGAATTATAACATAGTTTTCATCCTCAACCCCGACCAGAGTATTAGGATCCAGAACACCCCAGATAGCAGCAGGTCCGTTATCAGCTTCCCTGAACCACCAGGCCCTTGTACCATAATTAGCAAGCGGGTCTTCAAACGAATCTCCATCAGCAAGCATAACACCAGCAAAGAAAAGTTGATCTCCAAGTCCTGCAGGGTAACCCAGCTTAGTAAGGTTGATTTTCATTTCAAGTGTATACCCTTCATCGATATCGGTATTATTATTAACTGTAGTGGCTCCTTTTAAAGCCATTGCAAATTGAGCCCAGCCTGAATCAATCATTGTAGTCAGATATTCATACGCAGCTGGAACTCCAGTCAGATTAAAGTTTGCTCTAAGCATTCTGAATAGCATTGAATTTTCTCCGGTCAAAACAGCTCTATCACCGATGATAACTCTCAGTCCATCAATTTTATCATACTCTTCAAAACCCTGAACTCTTGCATCATTGATATCAGCAGCTACATACAGGTAATCATCCCTGAAAAACATTCTGATAATGGAAGTTGAAGGATCAAGCACAGGGGGTCTTGGATTTCCACCTAATTCAGGTTGAAAATGACCGCTCATAAATTTTCCTACGCCCGGATAATTTGTTCTGAAAGTTTCAATATCCCATCCAAGCTCGAAACTATAAGAGCCTTGCCATACTGCTTCGTTAGGATTTCCGTCAATTGTTGGTTCAGGGTAGTTTGAACCATTCGGTATGATAGCATCAGGTTGAACAACAGGAAGAGTTGATGTTAAACCAACATCTGGTCTTGCATAAACCCTGATTACGTTAAAGAGATTGGCATTACCCCAGGGTGATTGAAACCAGGTTCTGGTAGTATTAATTTTTGTAGGATCACCTTCGAACAGATAATCACAGTCCCAAATACTATAATTCATTGCAATAACATCACCGCCAGTCTGAGTTGCATCGTAACCAACTGCTGCAAGATCAATTTTCATCTCAACTACCCACTTTTGGTCACGGCCTGCGTCACAGGATGTTCCATAGACAGTTGTTCGAGCATCCCAGGCGGCAATTTGTTCGGGAGTTCTGGTAGTATCATTAAAGTTTCCAAATTTACCAATAAAGCGCGGAGGAACTCCGGGGACAACATATGAAGGAACGTTAACATACCACCAGGTATAAAAGTATTCGGCTGCAGCAGCCTGACGAGTAGTGGGATCAAGATTCAATTTATCTTTTACCGACATTAAAATTCCATCCCATCTTGCCCAATCCTGGTTACCTCCAATTGACGAATCCGGAATATCAAATCCAAGCCATAGTTTGTTATCGCTCGAAACCAGATATTTAACCGTAGCATTTGTGGGATCGGTAATTGATTCGGGTTGAAATTCCTCACGCCAGCCACTTGTTGGCAGAGGCCCGGGAACGCCATAAACAAGAGGAATAGTCTCAGCTTGTGACCAAGCAGCTTCATCCAAGTTCCCATCAAGTGTAATTGTTCCGGCAGGAACAGTTCTCGCCCAAACAACATCCTGTCTTGGAGCATACTGAGCAAGTAAAGAGATCTGCAGAATTATAACTGCAAGAAAAACAACAAAGAATAATTGCTTTTTCATTTTTGCCCTTTCTTTTAATTGGTTTTATAATTTGAACATCATTTGCTTATTAAATAATTACTTCCACTTTTATTTTTTTTGATTTTTTTATGGGAAGAATATTCCCGTTTAATTTTTTACCATCGACAAAAATCTGTACAGCTTTTTCAGATTTGTCATTCTTACGAACAAATTGAATATCGTAAACCGAATTCCTGAACTTTCTTAAAACGGAGAAACTATTCCACTCAGACGGGACGCATGGATCGATAACAATTCCTTTCAAAGTTGCGCGAACACCAACAATCCAATCAACAATTACTTTTTGAAACCAGGCTGCTGAACCTGTGTACCAGGTCCAACCACCCATTCCATAATTCGGAGAATCTGGACCGTCAATGTTTCCGGGCATTACAAATGGTTCAGCCTGATATTCATCGGGATTCAAACCGTTATAAATTGGGCACAGTCTTTTAAATGCTTCATAAGTATTTACATTCTGTTTTAATATAGAGTATGCAATGATTGACCAGGTTGCAGCATGTGAATAAACTCCACCATTTTCTCTCCGGCCGGGGGCATACCTTGATAAGTAACCAATCATCTTGTCGGGTTTGGTATATGCAGGCCATAAAAGCAAGGTTCCGTTTTTTCTTAACAAAAATTTAGAAACGGATTTCATTGCTTTAAGCTTTTTTTCCTCAGATGTGATATTACTTATCACGCTCCAGGTTTGCGCGTTTAAATAAATTTTCCCTTCTTTATTTTTTTTACTTCCAATTTTTTCGCCATTGTCTTTAGTTGCACGGTAGAACCAATTGCCATCCCAGGCATGTTTATTAAAAGATTCCCTCAACTTGCCTGCACGCTGCAAATATTTATGTTGAAGTTTCTTCTTTCCTTTAATTTCACACACCTCGGAGAATCTTATTAAAAGCAAATAAAGAAACTCTGCAAGCCAGATAGACTCTCCTTTCATATCCAGACCAACTGCACTTAATCCATCATTCCAGTCTCCTGCACCAATCAGAGGTAATCCACGCTTGCTGAATCTTTTCAAAACTCTATCTATAGCAGCAACTGAATGATTAAACAGAGTATCATTTTTATTGAGATCATCATAATAAGGCTCTTTTACAGAAAGAATATTAAAATCTCCTGTTTCATCCAGATAGTTTATCAGGATAAATGGAAGCCAGAGTAAGTCATCAGTCATTTTTGTTGGCAAGCCCGTTTCTGTTATTGGATGCCACCAATGAAGCACTGTGCCATCTTTAAACTGATGTCTTGCATGCAATTTAATTTGATCAGCAGTAAATGAAGGATCAATTGGCAGGAACACAAGGCTATCCTGCAGTTGATCTCTGAATCCGAAAGCACCGCTTTGCTGGTAATAAGCTGTACGAGCCCAAAGACGTGCTGAAATTGCCTGATATCTGATCCACTTATTTACGCATAAGTTCAAAGCATGATCAGGAGTTTCAACCTTTAATGTAGATAGTAGATTTTCCCAGTATTTCTTTACATCATTTAATGATTTGTTAACTTTTTCTGAAGAATTGAATTTTGAAATTGAATTAGAGATAGACTTTAAATTATTTTTTATGCCGATAATAAAACTCAGATTAGATTTTTCTCCAGGCTCAGATATAATATTAGTCTTTAAGGCAGCAACTGAATCATTCCATTTGCCTGTTCTTCTGGCGAGATTATCTGCAAGTACACCGTCAGGTAATTGAATTGATCCATATTTCCCGACAAATGTTTCCTTATCAGCATCATAATCAGTTATTGAATTTGTGCAGGCAATGAAACCAAAGTAAGGATAATGAATGTTCCAGTGTCCGCGGTCGCCGAGAGGAATTTCCCAAAGACGTTTTGTTGCTGTAAGACAATTTAATTCAGGATGGAATCTGGTTTCAAGGAATGTTTTATGAAACTCACGATGGTGATCTGAAGATGAGCCAAGACACCATTCAAAATATGAAAAAAGAGAAAGATCTATATTAGTGTTGTTCAGATTCTCGATAGTGAAATTCCAGATTTCTACTTCTTCATTCAGAGGAATAAAAACAGTCAGCTCAATTCTGATGCCTTTATATTCAGTAATAAACGTTGTATATCCAAAACCATATCGGCTCTGGTAAAAATCAAGAGAAGTTTTAACCGGCATCCAGGTCGGGGACCATATTTCGTTCGTTAAATTATTTTTTATATAAAAATATTTCCCCCAATCATCTTTAATTAAATCCTGATGCCAGCGATTTAAGCGGTTAAATTCGGAATGCGACAACCAACTAAATCCGCCACCGCATTGAGAAATCACAAGCCCGTAGCTGCCATTTGAAATTACATTAACCCAAGGTTTTGGCGTATGGTGGGTTTTAATGATGTATTCATTTCCATCATCAGAAAAGTATCCGTATTTAGTTTCAAAAATTGACATCTGTATTTCCTGTAATCAAGAATTCCTTATAATGACCTTGGTCGATATTTTTGAGATAATTTTTTTGTGATTATTTTTTTCTCTGACTTTTCTCATTAGTATTTCTGCAGCAGTTTTACCGACATCTTCAATTTGAACTTTAACAGTCGTTAACGGCGGAGAAATATATTTTGAAACAAATACATCATCGAAACCTACTACACTTATATCATCAGGAATTGTTAATCCCTTTGCCTTTATCGAATCATAGCAGCCAATTGCCATCATATCATTAGCTGCAAATATTACGTCCGGTAGAGAATTTGATTTTAATAATTTATCACAGATTTTGCGTCCGCTTTCCTGAGTAAATTCACCAAATTCAATCCTGAAAGCAGCATTATATTTTTTACAAGCATCTTCGAAACCTTTTCTTCTGAGCAGGGCATCATCATTATCCTGTGGTCCGGTAATGTGCAAAAGATTCTTATACTTCCTTTTAAGTATCAGATATTCTGTCATCTTAAAAGCCCCGCCGTAATTTTCAATAGATACTGCATCAAAGCCGTCTATATTACTTCCACCAGATATAAGAACAACAGGGATCCGACTATCCTTAAGAATACATTTAATCTTGTCATTCAAGGATGATACTAAAATAATTATACCACCAACTAGTCCGTTTCTGAGAAATGTTTCAATTTCCTGATCGAGAGATTCATATTTATGTGAACTCGCGACTAAGGTATAGTACCCGTGAGCAAATGTCAATTCATCAACCCCTTTAATAATTTCTGTAAAAAATTCATCTGAGATCTCGGGCAGGATTAATCCGATAAGATTTGATTTTTTCTTGACAAAATTCCTGGCAATTATATTAGGGCGGTAGTTTAATTCTTCTGTAATCTTGAGAATTTTTTTGCGGGTTTTTTCAGTTACTCTTTTATCATTGTTAAGAACACGTGAAACAGTAGCAATTGAGACCTTAGCAATACTTGCTATTTGTTTAATCGTCGGGGACATAGACTAATTTATAAATAAAGGCAGGTAATCTATTTCAGACCACCTGCCTATATTATTCAATTATTTGAGTAAAGTCATTTTTTTGCCAAGAGTTGAAATAGAGCCATTTTCACTCTGAGCTTCAAGCGTATAAATATAAACGCCCGAAGAAAGGTTTTCAGCATTGAAATTTGCTGTGTGCGTACCAGCTTCGAGGGTTCCCTGCACTAAAGTTGCTACTTTTTGACCAACCAGATTATAAACATTCAATGTCACATTTGATTTGTGTGGCAAGCTGAATTTAATCTGAGTCGAAGGATTAAATGGATTTGGGTAGTTCTGATCAAGGGCAAATACTGAAAGACCTGATTCGCCTAAATTCATTGCTTCGGAAGTGAAATACTTACCATCATAATCAACCTGCCTTAGACGATAATAATAGTTTGTATTTGGGTTGATATTTTTGTCTATGTATGTATAAGAGTGTGTTTCAGTTGTGGTTCCGTATCCATTGACAAAAGCAATTGTTATAAAACTTTGTCCGTCATTACTTCGCTGAATTTCAAATCCTCGGTTATTCAATTCAGTAGCAGTTACCCAATTCAAAACTGCAGTGTTTCCAACGTAAGAGCCAGTAAATGAGGTTAATTCAACGGGTACAACATCAGAAAAACTTACTTGATCAAAATAGTTTATACTGGTATATGGTCTCGGTGGACCTGGGGAGAAA
This sequence comes from Ignavibacteriaceae bacterium, assembly GCA_013388545.1. Classification (GTDB taxonomy): domain Bacteria; phylum Bacteroidota; class Ignavibacteria; order Ignavibacteriales; family Ignavibacteriaceae; genus JACAFB01. The sequence continues at coordinate 14,199 of JACAFB010000014.1, read as the reverse complement.
TCCGGAATAATCGTTAATGTATTAGCATTACCGCCAATATAAGCCGAATAGTCAAATATTATTTCTTCCCATTGATTGATAAGTGTATTAGGGATATTGTAATCAGAAGTGCGTGCTGGTTCGAGCTTTAAACCAACATTAGAAATATGATCTTTATAAACAAAAATGTGCACATAACAATTAGTGGCATCGATAACAAAATCCGGGAAATCAATGCAAAAAACACCAGACCAGGGATCTGCAGTGATATCAGTAATTTGAAGCATTGCACAGCTATCCGTAGTGTTTAAACCACCAACACTTGGATTTGCAACTACATCAAAAACTGCTTTGTCGGGTTGGAAAAGAATCCAATTCCAATTATTCCCATTAGTTTCAAAGTTAACGGTGGCCTGAGCAAACAAAGAAACAGAGATTAGTAGAAGAAAAGAGAGAGTATATAGGGGTTTCATATGACCTCCGATGGTTAGTGAATAATTAATTATAGAACATTGAGAAGTAAGAGAATTTCTTTATTTACTTTCTTATAATAACCAACGATAGTAATATCAACAGAATAGATAACATGTAAACGTTTACATCTCAAGAAAAAGCTATAAAAACATTTATACATTGTCAAGTCCTCCAATATTAATTTTTTAAAATAAGGTCAGTTTTTTGATCTGAGCTTCCCATATAAGAAAGTCAAATAATAAAAAAATGTTAGTTTTTTCGTTATTATCATAACTGATTTACTAACCAAAATCATAAAAAATTACTTTTGAAAATTTTCTTGATTTCACTTTTGAACTATAAATTTGTATGAAAATTTAAATTTATAACTAAAGAGGTACTCAATTTGGAATGGCTGACCGATCCAAATGCCCTGCTCGCACTACTCACTTTAACATTACTTGAAATAGTTCTGGGCATTGATAATATAATTTTTATCTCTATCTTATCCGGCAAACTTCCTGAAAACCAAAGAGCAAAGGCCAGAACAATCGGGCTTGCGCTTGCTATGATTACAAGGATTCTACTATTATTTTCCCTGACTTTAATAATGAAACTTACCGCTCCTTTATTTTCTGTGTTGGGAAAGGATATTTCCGGGCGAGATTTAATTTTAATCTCAGGAGGTTTATTCTTACTTGCTAAAAGTACTTTCGAAATTCATGAAAAACTTGAAGGAGCCAAAGAAAAGACAAAAAATATTATCAAAGTTTCTTTCGGCGGAATCATTATTCAAATTATGCTTCTTGACATCGTCTTTTCACTTGATTCGGTTATTACTGCAATTGGAATGGCAAATCAGCTTGTCATTATGATTCTGGCTGTTATTATTGCAGTGATTTTTATGATGTTTTTTGCAGGTCCTGTAAGTAAGTTTGTTGAGAAGCATCCGACTATTAAAATGCTGGCATTATCTTTTCTGCTTCTCATCGGGTTCTCACTGGTTGCTGATGGGCTGGGGCAACATATTTCCAAAGGTTATATTTATTTTGCGATGGCTTTCTCTGTCTTTGTTGAAATTCTAAATCTGAAACTAAGAAAAAGTATATCCAATCCAGTTAAACTTTATAATTCATTCAGTAATAAGAAAGATAATTTCATAAGATGAAAATCAAATGAATTTCTTTAGTAAACTAAATAATTAGAAAACTGTTTTACTTGTTACATTCTAATATTTTTTATTATTAATAATTTAATCTTGCAATTATAAAATCTGTTGAGTAAATTTACTTGTGTTTAAAAGAGCAAATGACGTGATTGAGAATTATTGAAAATGTTGAGGCTTTTTTAAGAAAAAAGTGATGACCTAATAAACCATTAACTCACAATTGAGGAATAACATGAAAAAACTATTACTTCTTTTCGTTTTTGCTTCATTATCTTTTGTCGCTTGCGATAAAAATGATGACAGTAATAATAGCACTCCTCCTCCCCCTCCTCCAGCAACTTCAGGCACAATCGCTGGTACAATTTCTCTTCCTCCGGGAGCTGGTGGTGATATTACAAATACAAGAGTTGCAATTTATCAGTCATTTGATGACTGGAATAATGACAGAGTTTTAAAAGCCACTGCTACTTCAACTGGTGGTGCTTTTTCTTTGACTAACCTCACTCCTTTGATTTACTACCTGGATGCCTGGAAGGATAACAATAATAATACAGTCATAGATGCTGGAGATTTCTTTGGAGTTTATGGAAGTGGTACTTATCCAACATATAATCTCAGTCCAATTCAGGTTGTTGCAGGTCAAACGACAACTATCGTTGCTACCATTTTCCCGATTTAATCATTTTTTTATCCTCTTTAAAATCCTCCCCAAGCGGGAGGATTTTTTTTAAATCAAAACATTTAAAGCAAAATCTATAAATTTTTTTATAAGATCTTTAATCAATAATTTTATGAGGAATTAATATTAAAACTCTGTCACTAATTCCGATATTAAATCATTAACTAAAATTTTTATAATATTTCAGAGGGAATAATGAAACTTAAATACCTGTTATTTTTTTTGGTGGCTGTTAATCTTACACTTGCCCAATCTGAAACCGATACAATCAAAAAACCCGGGTGGTATCCGGCAGGTGTTGCTGGCTTAAATCTTAGTCAGGTTGCTTTTAGCAATTGGTCGCAGGGTGGAGATAATTCTTTAGCCTGGACTCTTTTCAGTAAAGTAAACTATGATTATTTCTCCCCGGATTGGATTTTCAAAAATGAATTGAAACTTGCCTATGGAAGAACAAAACTTGGCAGCGCTGATTACAGAACTAATGATAACGAGATATATCTCGAATCGGTCCTTTCCCACTTCATTGGATGGGCTGTAGATCCATATATAAGCAATACTGTTCGATCTTCTTTATCAAAAGGCTTTGATTATAAAACAACCGGATTTCCGCAAATCGCTGATTTTTTTGACCCCGGTTATGTCACTCAAAGCATTGGGTTTACTTACAACAAAATCGAAGGATTCAACACAAGAATTGGTGTTGGTTTTCAGGAAACATTTACAAGTAAATTCAATAATTATTCTGATGATGCAAAGACTAAAGACAAAGTGGAAAAATTCAAATTTGAAACAGGTATTGAATCTGTTACTGAAGGAAAGTATGAAATTGAAGAAAACCTCCTTGCCGATACAAAGTTAAGACTGTTTTCCAGATTTGAAGATCTTTCAGTTTGGGATGTAAGATGGGATAACACCATCACAGCACAAGTTAATAAATATGTTAACGTTAATCTTAATGTTCTTATTGTATATGAGGTCAGCCAATCTCTAAAAACTCAGCTTAAAGAAGGACTTCAGTTAGGATTGGTTTATAATTTATTTTAAAAACTAATAATTCAAAAAGGTGATTAATATGTCGATGCTAAAAGAATTCAAAGAATTTGCAATGAGGGGAAATGTAATGGATATGGCTATCGGTATTATTATCGGTACTGCTTTTGGAAAAATCATTTCCTCTTTTGTAAGTGATGTTCTCATGCCGCCAATAGGTTTATTGCTTGGAGGAATCGACTTTTCAAATCTTGCTATTGTTCTTAAAGAATCTGTTAATGAAAATACTCCCGCTGTACTTTTAAAGTATGGCTTGTTTATAAATACGATTATTGATTTTCTGATAATTGCCTTTGCTATCTTTCTGGTAATTAAATCGCTTAATGCAATGAAGAAAAAAGAAGAGGAAGCTCCCTCAGAACCTCCTAAACCAAGTGAAGAGGTTGAGCTATTAAGACAAATTAGAGATTCATTGAAAAAGTAATTTAATTTTTCTTACAACAATTATTTTAAAATTAAGAAAGCATTTAAGGGAATCATTTATTCTTTAACGATTTCCTGAATCCTGGATTAATTTAAAACTTCAACAAATAATTGGTCAGGTATATGGGAAATAAGAATTCATTTGCAGATCAAATTAATAAAAGCTTTTCCTTCAAAGGCGATTATATAACTCTTGGCGGCGCCATTTTTGAAAAAGAATGTCTTCCCAATTTATTAATAAACATTCCGCTTAAAACCTTAAACAGGCACGGCTTAATATCGGGAGCGACAGGTACTGGTAAAACTAAAACCCTACAGTTACTTGCCGAATCACTTTCAGCTAAGAGCATCCCTGTTTTGCTAATGGACATTAAAGGCGACTTGAGCGGATTAGCACAGCCAGGTTCTATAAATCCAAAAATTGAGGAACGTCATCAAAAGATTGGAATACCTTATTCCGCCTCGGGTTTTCCGGTTGAATTACTATCGCTTTCAAATGAAAAAGGTGTAAGGCTTAGAGCTACAGTATCCGAATTTGGCCCGGTTCTTTTTTCAAAAATTCTTGAATTGAATGATACACAATCAAGTATTGTTTCTCTTATCTTTAAATTTTGCGATGATAATGATTTACCGCTTGTAGATTTAAAGGATTTTAAGAAAGTGCTTCAGTTCTCTACTGAAGAAGGTAAAGAGAAAATTGAGAAAGAGTATGGCAAAATTTCTTCTTCTTCTATTGGAATTATTCTGAGAAAAATCATAGAGCTTGAGCAGCAAGGAGCCGATGTATTTTTTGGGGAAAAATCTTTTGAGGTTGATGATCTTGTTAAAATTGATGAATCGGGCAGAGGCGTTATATCTATCATCAGGTTGATAGATTTGCAAAACAGGCCAAAGCTTTTTTCTACCTTCATGTTATCATTGCTTGCAGAAATTTACTCATCATTTCCCGAAGAAGGCGATCTTGATCAGCCAAAACTAATTATTTTTATAGATGAAGCTCACCTCATCTTTAAGGAGGCTTCAAAAGCACTTCTTGAGCAGATAGAAACTATTATTAAACTTATTCGTTCTAAGGGAGTCGGGATATATTTCTGCACTCAGAATCCAACTGATATTCCTGCCGAAGTTTTAAGCCAACTTGGATTAAAAGTTCAACATGCTTTGAGAGCCTTCACCGCTAATGATAGAAAAATGATAAAGCTTGTTTCTGAGAATTACCCGATTTCAGAGTTTTATAAAACTGATGAGCTACTAACATCCCTCGGAATTGGTGAAGCTGCAATAACAGCCCTTGATGAGAAAGGAAGCCCAACACCATTAGTAGCGACGCTTCTTTGCGCCCCTAAATCCAGAATGGATGTTTTACTTCCCGAAGAAATTGACGCATTAATTTCAAAATCAAAATTAATCGGCAAATATAACTCAGTTATTGACCGTGAAAGTGCTTATGAAATGTTGAGTGAAAAAATTTCAATCTCCAAACAAAAAGAAGAATCATTTGCTGACGAAATAAAATTACCAAAGCAGGAAAGACAACCCCAGACTTCGAGAAAGGAAAACAAAAGCACTCTAGACAAGGTTATTAATAATACTCTTACCCGCCAGATAGGCAGAACTGTAGTAAGAGAAGTTACCAGAGGGCTCCTTGGGGTTCTCGGCCTTGGCGGTTCTACCAGAAGACGCAGATAATTATCCGAAACTAGGTACTATAATCTCCCTCAAGCAGACCAGCGGCTTCTTTGTCAACTATTACAGTTGCATACTGGTGAAGCTGAACAATAGTTGCAGGATATTTAGCCATAATTGGACCTTCAACAGTTGCTTTTATTGCTTCAGCTTTGGATTTACCATTTGCAAGAAGAATTAGTCGTTTAGCCTCCATTATAGTGCCCACTCCCATCGTTATCGCAAATTTTGGGACTTCCTCAAAATTTTTGAAAAATCTTGCATTGTCATTTCTGGTTTTTTCTTTCAGTGTTTTTATTCTTGTGCGAGAACCCAATGAAGAACCAGGCTCATTAAAAGCAATATGACCATTAGACCCTATTCCAAGAATTTGAAGATCAATTCCGCCATAGCTGACAATTTTTGCTTCGTACCATTCACAAAACGACTCAATATCCTCAGCCATTCCCATCGGAATATGAATATTTGATGGATTTATATTGATATGCTTAAATAGATTTTCCCACATAAAGAAATGATAGCTTTGGTTATGAGAAGGAGGTAATCCTACATATTCATCAAGATTGAAAGAAATTACCTTAGAAAAATCAAGCCCCTCATCTTTGTGCATTCTGATAAGATGTTTATATAAACCGAGTGGTGTGCTTCCTGTTGCAAATCCTAAAACGCAATCAGGTTTTTTTCTGATTAAAGAAGCAACAAGTTTAGCTCCTTCAAAGCTGATTTCTTCATAATCTTTTTTAATTATTACAAGCATAAAAAACTCCTTGAAATGATATTATTGTGTGATTCAAAATTACATAAATATTTACATCACCTGCCATAGCAACATAAATTTAATTTAGGGGTATGAGAGTTCGTAAATTAAATAAACTTAACATTGAATTAGCTGATTTTCTGACAAAAATATTATAAATTAAGAGTGTGAATAATGAGAAAACCTCAAAAACAAACAATAATCAGGAGACACTTTATGAAGAAAATATTAGTTATTCTATTTACTTTGATAGTAAATATAAATATCTGGGCTGATGGTGACACTCTTTGGGTACGCTCAGCTGCAACAGGAAATTTACCAACCTGGTTCTCTGCTTCCGGTAACACCGAAAGAGGGTTTGGATTTGGTAAGGTTGGCGGTAGTGACAGAGTTTATGTTGTAAACAGGAATGGCGGATTATTCGTTAGAGTTCTTGATGCAAATACCGGTTCTGATGTTGGAACATTAGATGTAACAGGCATTACAGGAGGTACCTTTGCTTTAAATGATATAGGTGTTACTACTGACGGTATAATTTATGGCGCTAATCTTGCAAGTGGTGCAACTGCAACATTTAAATTATACAGATGGACAACAGAAGCTTCTGTCCCTACAGTTGCATTCAATGGAATTGTAACCGGCGTTAATAAAAGGCTGGGTGATAAAATAACTGTAACCGGCAGCACTGCAGACAATTCCGCAAGGGTATGGCTCTGCGATGCAACGAGTGGAAACAAAATATTTGTCCTTGGAACTACCGACAATGGAAATACATTCGCAGTTGTTGATTCTGTCATTCTACCTGCTGCAACATTAGGAAACTCTCCCGCAATAGCTTACGATGGTTCAAGATTCTACCTTAACAGCAACGGAAAAAATCTCACCGTTTGGAGTAATACCTGGACATTACTTGGGACAATCCCCGGCTCAATTATTGGGACTGGTTCAAATGCAATGACCACGATTGTAAAAAACAATCTTGCTTATGTAATTTCATTTGAATACTCTACTGGCACTCCTGCAACAAACTATGGCCGGGCCAGAATGCTGGATGTAAACGGAAATCTTTATGGTCAAACCAGAGTATATACAATTACTCAAAACCTTGGAACAAACAATAATGCAAATGGCACTGGAGATGTTGACATTAGAGATAATGGCGACGGCACTTATACTATTTTTGTCCTTGGAACAAACAATGGACTGGGGGCATACACTATTAATTTTAATCCAATCATTAACGGTCGATTTGATGAACCTTACATCGTTGCAGCCAATAAGTTAAACAGCAACTTGGGTTTTGGACCTAACATTAATGTCACTCGAATAAATTATTATACTGATGCCAATAACCTTTACATAGGTGTTGCCGGTGATCTTAATACTGCAAACTCTGATGGAATAGGAGTTCTATTCGGGACATCCAATATTAATGGACTTGCAGCCGGTACTAATCTTGGTGGTGTTCCGGGTGGCGGTCACTTCCTTGGAAATACCGGAAATAACAACTGGGCAATGGACTTTGAGGTTGATTATGGTTTCGCCTTGAATCCCGGTGGTGATGATACCCTTGTTTATGTTGATGCGGCCAGATTTTCCACCGGCGGAAGTATTTCAAGCTATCTTGGAGCTGGACGCCAGGATGGGTTAGCTCAAATTGGTCCCGGTTCATCAGGAGTATTCACTGCTAATTCAGTAACATTCGCATTTGATACAGCGGCAGGAGTAAACAGAGGATTTGAAATTGCTATTCCTCTCTCTGAGCTTGGAAATCCCGGTGGTTCTGAAACTATTCAGCTTTTTGCTTTTGTAGTTTCAAGCACCGCATTTTTTAGTGACGTAACTGTACCGGGAAATGTAACAGGCGGAAATCCTGGATTTAATCCGAATTTCAATTCTCTCTCAGGAGGACCATATCATTCAGGTGCTCAGCCAATTCCTGTTGAATTGGTTTCTTTCGCTGCTATTCCATCCGGAAACAATGTCACTCTTAATTGGAGCACTGCTACAGAGACCAATAACAAAGGATTCTCAATCGAAAGAAGTTCAGATAATAAATCTTTCAAAGAAATCGGATTTATTAGTGGCTTTGGAACATCAACAGAATTAAGAGAATATTCTTTTATAGATAACAATCTTGCTGCCGGGAAATACTATTATCGTCTGAAACAGATTGATTTTGATGGCTCCTACAAATACAGCAATGTTGTTGAGGTTAATGTTCTTATTAATCCGAACGCATTTGAATTATCTCAGAATTATCCGAATCCATTCAATCCAACAACAAGCATTAAATTCTCTCTTGGTAAAAATGATGTGGCTTCTCTCAAGATTTTCAATTCAATTGGAGAAGAAGTTGCCACATTATTCAACAGCCCGGTTGAAGCTGGCAGAGTATATGAGGTTAAATTTGATGCTGCAAAACTGACTTCGGGTGTTTATTTCTATCAGCTTAAACAGGGTGATAGAGTTGAGACAAAGAAAATGATTCTGATTAAGTAATTCATCTTTCCTTTAGTTTAAAGCGGTTGATCTGAAATATGATTAACCGCTTTTTTAATTTAAATTTAGTTTGATGAATTTTTATGATTACCTGGTAAAGCTAGGACTTCAAGAAGGATATAATGTAATTATCCATTCCAGCTTCAAGAAAATATTATCTGCATTTCCGGGAATAACTTCAAACGAAGTTTTCACATCATTAAAAAAAATAGTTGGGCTTTCGGGCTCAATTATTTTTCCTGCATTCACATATTGTTATAAAAAATCATCAGGCGAATACGAGATTTTTAATTATGCAGATTCAAAGAGTAAAGTTGGTTTTCTTTCCGAGGAATTCAGAAAAGAAAAGGATACAGTCAGAACTTTATCGCCAACTCATTCATTTGCGCTCTGGGGAAAAGTTACCAGCTTCATTTCTGAATTCAATTTTCCTGAAAGTCCTCTGGGAAAAGGAAGTGTACTTGAGTGGCTGACAAAGCAAGAAAATTCTTACGTATTAATGCTGGGGACAGATTTTTCGTCGTTAAGTTATGGTCATTATCTGGAGATTGAATCAAAAGTGCCATGGTATGATTTTTCTCCCTGGGATTATTTGAATGTGCTTCCTATTGGCGTTTCAGTTGATGGAATTCAGAAGTTAAAAGAAATACCCGGATGCAGTAAAAATTTTATTAAGTTTGAAAAGTTTCTTGATGATAAAAAGCTGATCCCAAAACTTTCGAAAGATTTATTACAAAGTTCTCTGATAAAAATTACAGTTCTTTATGACAATGGAATAAAATTCTTTAAAGAAAATTTTGAAAGTCTGTTATGTTCAGAAAACACCTGTCCGGCTTGCGATCAAAGAAGGAAAAAATTTATTTCCTGTTAATATTAATTCAATCTTCCTTACTTTTGATCTTTGCATCGTGTTATTCAGCACAAAAATTCAAAGAATCTGATTTTTATTCACCAGCAACATTGAAAGATAGGCGGATTAGTTTCTTAAATAAGACCATCGAAGAAACTATTTTAAGTAATCTCAGACTGCCGTTAAGCGATTCGACTGAAGAAAATTACAAAAGTGCATTTTGGGCAATGGAATTAATCCAATACACCGGCACAGCTGTTGATTCAAAAATTGAATCCTGTTTTATAAATCTCTCAAACCGAAGTATTGAGTTTCAAAGGTCTTTCCTCGAAATCATTTATTCACTTTACAAAAACCGATTTATAGTTGAAGTAAATTCATTTTCTGAAAAGACAAACAATCCGAAAATATTTGCGATGTGTGTCAATTACCTTAAAGAGAGTTTGATCAATTCTAATGAAAAAATAAATTCCTTTTTAGATAAATACCCGGAGTACAGATCGCACCCGATCATAATTGCATTGCTGAATGATTTTTCAAATATTCAACCTGAGCTGCCACCCCTTGAAGATTTATTTAGTTTTACAGCAGAAGATAAAATTATTATCTATTCCCTCCAGAGATCAAACAGAGATTACCCCGGATTGCTCGTAATTAAAAAACCTGACGGAAGTTTTTTACGAGATGATTTCAGCGAGATATTCACTGTTCCTCAGCTTGCAAGAGCAATTACAGATTTACCCGGCTACCTTACAAATGGAAATACGCCGGAAGGAATTCTTTCAATCCAGGGAATAGATTTTTCGAAAAATATATTTATCGGACCTAGCCCAAATCTTCAGCTTGTTCTTCCTCACGAAGTAAGCCCCAAAAAATATTTTCATTCCGATAAAAAAGACAGCTTATGGAGTAAAGACTATTATAAAGAAATGCTTCCTCAAAGCTGGAAAAATTATTCCCCAATTTTTGAAGCTTATTATGCCGGAATGGCCGGACGAAATGAAATTATAGCTCATGGAACTACAATCGATCCCGGTTTTTATTCTGATGAAACTTACTTCCCTTTCACTCCTTCTCTGGGATGCTTGACAACAAAGGAAATATGGTCTGAAGCCAGCGGTAAAATTATTGAAAGTGATCAGTTAAAGCTGATGAATGCTCTAAGCGAACTCCGTTTACAAGATGGTTACTTTTTCGTAGTTGATATTGACGATAAACCATCACCTGTGACTTTAAATGAAATAAAACATATGTTAATAAAATCCGAGAGAGAATGATGGCATTTGCTGATTTATTAATTGTCTTTGTTTACTTACTGCTCATAACAGTTGTAGGAGTCTATTTCGAGAAAAAAGCTTCAACAGGAATTGACTCTTATTTCCTTGGCAATCGAAAAATTCCGTGGTGGGCACTGGGTTCTTCAGGAATGGCTTCAAATTTTGATGTAAGCGGAACGATGATAAATGTTGCTTTAATCTATGCGTTTGGTACCGCAGGGTTCTTTATTGAAATGCGTGGAGGACTTGTGCTGATAATGGCATTCCTTATGGTTTTTATGGGCAAATGGACGAGGCGATCAAACGTGATGACTTTAGCTGAGTGGATGACTTTCCGATTTGGTAAAGGAGTTCAAGGAAATACAGCAAGAATTATTTCAGCAGTTTCAACACTTATAATTACAGCCGCAATTGTTTCCTACTTTGCAGTAGGGGCAGGAAAATTTATTGGCGATGTACTGGAAATTCCACAATTCCTGGGATTTTCCTCAGAGTTTTGGGCTGCTGCAATTATCATAGCTCTTACTACAATTTATACTATGGCTGGAGGACTTTACGGGGTTGTTTGGACTGATGTTATTCAGGGTGTAATCATGTTTCTTATGATTATTATTGTTTGCGTAATTGCCATCAATTCACCCGCACTTCCTGATGTTTTTTCAATCTCTGTTCCATTGAACGACGGCAGCTTTCATTCAATTCAGACCACAAAAGAATCGTGGACTAACCTGATACCTTCCTGGAAGTTGAATTTCCCGGAGAATTCTACTTATTCTATTTATAACCTTTTCGGTATTGCTTTATTATTTTATCTGATAAAAGTTATAATTGAAGGAAGTGCCGGAACCGGAGGATATATGGCCCAAAGATTTTTTGCTTCGAGATCTGACCGTGATGCTGGATTGCTTTCTTTATTCTGGACCTTCCTGCTTTCATTCAGGTGGCCTTTCATAGCAGCAATTGCAATTTTAGGAATTGTTTACGGCGTCGATTCCGGTGATGTAATCAAAGATCCTGAAAAAGTTCTTCCTACAGTGATTTTCAATATTTTACCTACAGGGCTGAGAGGGCTTTTAGTTGCTGGCCTGATGGCAGCCGCAATGTCAACATTCAGTTCACTGATTAACTCAGGGGCTTCTTATTGGGTTAAGGATATTTACCAGGAATATATAAATCCCAAAGCTTCAGATAAGAAATTAATATTCCACAGCAGGTTATCGTCATTGCTGATTGTTATCTCGGGTTTATTGCTTGCATCCAACATTTCGAGTATTAATGAAATCTGGGGCTGGTTGACTATGGGATTAGGCTCCGGATTAATCGTCCCCCTTTTAATCCGATGGTATTGGTGGCGTATGAATGGTTATGGCTTTGCAGCTGGAACTGCCACAGGGATGATTGCAGCTATTCTTCAAAAAATATTTTATCCCGATTCTACTGAATACCTTTCGTTTGCAATAATAATAATCTCTTCTTTTGCAGCTACGGTTTTAACAACACTGCTCACAGAGCCAACAGATAGAGAAACTCTGATTAACTTTTATAAAACAACGCGCCCTTTCGGTTTTTGGAAAAGAATCTCAGAATCCGTTGGCAGCGAAAAACTAAGTTTAATTAAAAAAGAAAACCAGCGAGATATAATCTCATTATTTTTTGCTGTGCCCTGGCAGATGGTTTTGTTTTTATGCGGAATGTCAGTTATTCTGAAAAGAACGGATTTGTTCATTTATCTTTTCATACTGCTTATTGTTTTATCAGTAGGATTATACTATTTCTGGTTCAGACATTTATCCTCTGAAGTAAGGATAGAGTAAAAATTCTTAGCAAAAAATAATTTTTAGCTTCGCCAGAAAATATTTCTTTTAGTAAAGAAGCTGGTAACAAATGCGGCGAGCAATGTAAAGATTAGTCCTTTAAGAAATCCAAACCAGGGATTAATCAATAAGTAATCTAAAACCGAACCAATTCCGGTAATTGCCAGCAGCGGCATTACAATATGACTTCCAGATAGATAAGCTATCATTGGATTTTGTCCATTATGAATTAGAATACTAATGTATTTGGATTTTTTCCAGAGATCAGAAATAATCGAAAAAGCTATCAGGGCAAAAAATGCTAACCCCGAAGTAACAAGGTAGTAACTAAGCGTTGAATGATCCTTTTTTATTCCTCCTTCAAATGATTCAAATGTTAAACCCAGCATAAGCCAGAATAATCCCCAATAAAATAGTTTCCTGTAAGCTTCGTTTAACTGCAACTGTTGTTTTTTCAAAATTAAAATTCCTCCGGACAATAAAAAAACATTAACGACTAAATTTAATGTTAATTGTCTGCTATAGAGACCGATCAGGTTCAGTATGATTATTACTACGCAAAGAATAAATAATGATAAACTGCCGGAATTAATTTCTACAGTTGACTGATTTGACTCAGATTTCATTAAGTGATAAAAAATATCACCAGCGATTGTTCCCGGAAGAACAATGAAAAGATATTGGAGAAAGTAAAATTGATAAATTTCCCTGGCGGGACTCAAATTCCAAATAAAACTTGTCCAGCTTCCTTCAATATTGTGAGTAACTCTGAATGCAAGCAGGAAAGCCAGCACTGCCAGCCTCATTAAAATGTTATCACGTGTAAACAACCAGATAATGGAACCAAACAGAGCAACATTAGCCAGAACTAAAATTATTATATCGCTTCTGCTCAGAAGAAAGCCGCTTCCTTTTACATAGTTAAGCTGTGTAAATAAAAAGACGGCACCAAGTCCTGTTACAACTTTAATTGCAAGAACTAATTTTGGATTCAGAGATTTCGGATAACGATAGTAAATAAGAAACAACAACACAAAACCAGTCAGTCCAATTATCCAATGAAATAACTCAGGGCTTCCGCTTAGAACGTAAGGTTTTGAGTGTTGCAAAAACAAGGCAAATACCACCAATAAAAATCCTCTTTGAATCGCCTGGAAAGATAATTTCCATAAAGGAACTCCCTGGTCAATTCTTTTTCTTAGAGCAAATGGGAACGCAGCGCCCATTGCAAAAAGAAAAAACGGGAAAACCAGATCAACCCACGTAATTCCGGGAAGATTAGGATTGAAAGCGTGATCCGGAGGCGGCAATTGTGCATGATACATCCAACCGGGCAGCGAAGCAGGGCCTGAAAATGGGATACTACCAGAGAGAATCATCGTGATAATAGCAAATCCTCGAAGAGCATCTAAAGCAGCGGCACGTTTATTCATTATCGAAGTAAAATCATTTTGTTGGTTTGTATAAAGTCACCGGACCTTAGTTGATAAAAATATACTCCACTCGATAAATCTCTTCCATCAAATTCTACTTCGTATTCGCCGGCTGGTTTTTCTTCGTT
>JACAFB010000008.1 GCA_013388545.1 Ignavibacteriaceae bacterium | reverse complement strand
TTAAATACAATTGAAGAGGATATAATCTTTAAGTAATCATTATTCTTATATATGAAATTTGAACCCATCCCGCTATTAAATAAATTGCATATTAAATTTCTACACTTTTAATGGAAAATCTCTATAGAAATCCCGAAAGCCTGTTCAAAGACTTTTTAATTGAAAACAAAAAGTGGTTTCAGGATTCAAAGTCAACCGGACAATTTCTTCTACAATTCATTATAGAATTAAATGATGTTGATCATTTGTCTGTTTTAGATAATGAATTTATCAATCGCGAGCGAGCAATTTACTTATCAAAACCAAATATGGATTTCCATTTTATTGGCCTTGATGAGTGCTTTTCTATTCAGGAGAATAGTGATAACAGGTTCTTAAGAATCGAACAGCATATTGAAAAAATCAGAAATTCATTCAGAACTAATTTACCCGCCCTTGATCGTGTGCCTTTGTTTTTTGCATCGATTAAGTTCTTAACGGATGATTCAGATGAGTGGAAAGATTTTGATGACTCCCGCTGGTTTATTCCTGAGTCTGCACTTTTTAGAACTGGAAGTAAAAATTACTTCATCTTTAACCTCATTCTGGAGGAGAATTCATCTTTAGATAAGTTTGTTGAAAAGTTTTCAAAAAGAGTTTCATCAATTTTTAACAATTCAAAAAAGGGATTATCCAACTCTTCGCCAAATGTGAAGGATATTTCAAACGATTATCCGAAGGAAAAGAAAAGATGGAAAAACCTCGTGTCTGAAGCTGTTTCAAAGATCGGGGAAAAAAATCTTGAGAAAGTGGTGCTTTCAAGAAGAATTGTAAAAAAAATAAATGGTGAAATTCCTCTTGCACGCTTAGTTCAAAATATGGCATCATCATATCCTGCTTGCTTTAACTTTATTTATAAGCGAGGTAAGTCGTTTTTCATCGGGGCATCACCTGAAAAATTAATCACATTCTCAGGTAATGAATATGAAATTGATTCGCTGGCAGGCTCTGCACCAAGAGGAATTTCTGATGAACTTGACAAAGAAATTGAAAAGCAGCTGTTAAAGACTGAAAAAAATATCAGGGAGCAAAAAATTGTAACCAATTTTATAATCGATACAATAAAAAATTTTTCAAATAATTATTCAGAAAAAAATTCTCTTTCGGTAAAAAAATTCAGAAATATCCAGCATCTTTATACTGCAATAACCGGCAGATTAAAAGAAGAAAGTTCTGTGTATTCAATGATAAAAGAACTTTACCCAACTCCTGCAATCTGCGGAACACCCAGGCAACAGGCACTAAGTTTCATCAAGAAATCTGAAACTTATCCTCGCGGGCTTTACTCGGGCTTAATGGGTTGGGTAAATCTTAAAGACCAGGGAGAATTATTTATCGCAATCAGAAGTATACTTATAAGTGCAAATAAACTTTATGCTTTTGCAGGCAGCGGAATTCTTGATTCCTCCGACCCCGAAGACGAGTATAAAGAAACAGAAATTAAGATCAACTCTATTCTAAATTTTTTTACCAATGCAAATAAACCGGAACATAATCTGGGCTGATACTTTTATCAATCAGCTTGTATCACTTGGGGTGAGGTATTGCTCGTTAGCACCGGGATCGAGAAGCACTTCACTGATACTGTCGATTGTTCAAAATTACAACATCAAATCGTTCGTTCATATTGATGAAAGAAGTGCAGGTTTTTTTGCACTGGGCTTGGCAAAATCAACAAATACTCCGGTTCTGCTGGTTACAACATCAGGAACAGCTGCTGCAGAAATTTATCCGGCAATTATTGAGGCTTATCAGCAGCGTATTCCTTTAATAGTTTGCACTGCCGACCGTCCTGCATATTCAAGAAACTGCGGGACAAATCAAACAATCAATCAGGAAAATCTGTACAAGAATCACATTCGCTGGTTCAGAGATGCCGGCTTACCTTCCGTAACAAAAAGCAAACTTGAGCATGTAAAATCATTAGCTCTGAATGCCTTCAAAATAAGTTATTATCTCGATAGAGGCCCGGTGCATATAAATTTTCCATTTGAGAAACCTTTTGAACCCGAAAGCATAACTGATGAAATAGCTCCGGAAATAATTTTTTCGGCATTGAATGCTAAGAAACTAAATCACAAGAAAGCAATTTCAATTGATGTGCAGAGACAGCTAAATAAAATTTCTAATAAAATTAAAGTCTCGAAAACCGGATTGATAATCGCAGGCCCGGAAGAATTTTCGCAACAAAAAGCAGATTCCTTAAAAAAGTTATCAACTACGCTAAACTTTCCGATTATTTCAGACGGTGCATCTCAGTTAAGATTTGGTTATGATTTAAACGGAAATATTCTCTCAAATTTTGATTTGGTGATATACTCAAACCGGATAGCCGGAAAAATAAAACCTGATATTGTACTTCAGTTTGGAAGAACACCCACTTCAAGAAGAATAGATAAATTTTTATCGGCACTTGAATGCAGCCGTTATATTATTAATCCTTTTGGAGATTTATTTGATCCTTCAAAAACCTCAACAGCAGTAATTAAAACAGATATCGAAACATTTTCTGATTTCATAATAAATAAGGCGGGAAAGAAAAAATTTAATATTGTAGCAGAGCAGCAGAATAAAATTTTAGTACATGCAGAAAATATCGCGGAAGCGCTAAAAGAAAAAGTTATTGATTTTTTACCCTTTCCTGACGAAGCCAGAACGATGCGGGAATTGTTTAAATCATTTCCTGATGAATCCAATATAATGGTTTCAAACAGCCTTCCCATCAGAGATCTTGATAGTTTTGTTTCACCCGAGAAAAAAAATCTTCAAATTTACTTTAACCGTGGTGCAAGCGGTATTGATGGAATTACCTCCACCGCATTCGGAATTTCTGCTGGATCAGGACGAAGAACATTTTTAATAACCGGAGACCTGGCTTTTTTTCATGACACCAATGGACTTTTGTACTTTACAAAGCATAAATTTCCATTGACAATAATTATACTTAACAACAGCGGTGGAGGAATATTTTATTCACTGCCAATTTCCAGACATAAAAAAGCATTTGATGAGTATTTCGTAGTCCCTTCAAACCTGAATTTCAGGTTTATTACAAAATCATTCAAAGGCCGATATAAAAATGTAAAGAGCTGGGATGAACTAAGAAACGAAATCAGGAATTCAAAATCTGATAAACTTTCAGTGCTTGAAATTAAAACCGATGCTTCGAAATCTTTAGCCACCAGAAAAAAATATTTAGAAAAGCTCAAAGTAATTCTGGAAAAAAAATTATGTTAATAAATCTTTCAAACGTCTCGTTAAATATTGAATATAAAGGAAATGTTCTTGATGAACGGCCAAAGCTGGTTTTAATTCATGGTTTTACAGGTTCTTCAAATGACTGGGATCCAATAATACCCAACATTACGGAGAAGTATCAGCCGATTGCAATAGATGTAATCGGTCACGGCAAATCCAGTGTTCCTGAAAGCCCTGAATTTTATTACTCGGATGCTATTACTGATCAACTATATGAGTTGTTTGAAAAATTAAACCTGAAAAAAATTGTTCTAATGGGATACTCAATGGGTGGAAGAATTGCTTTACAGTTCGCCTTCCGCTACCCTGAAATTCTTTATGCATTGATTCTTGAGAGC
This sequence comes from Ignavibacteriaceae bacterium, assembly GCA_013388545.1. Lineage (GTDB taxonomy): Bacteria > Bacteroidota > Ignavibacteria > Ignavibacteriales > Ignavibacteriaceae > JACAFB01. Next base: position 160,630 of record JACAFB010000008.1, on the reverse strand, counting down.
ACTTCACCCGGAATTAAAGATATAAAGCAGCGAAACGAACGACTGCAAAAAGATCAGGAACTTGCACACTTTCTCCAAACTCACACAATTGAAGAATTTATAGATTACTGGATGGATCTCGATTTGTTCAATACTCAACGAAGATTCTCAAACGAGAAACTTAACCAGATCAAAAAAATAAGAATCAGAAATAACAGAACGGGTTTGGCAAACACTCTCTTATATTTTAGTCCGGCTCAAATGCCTCAGCTATCCGACTCCCTTAGTAAGTTGAAAGTAAAAACCCTTCTGATTACCGGGGAACTTGATACAAAGTTTACCAAAATAAGTTCGAAAATGGCAAAAACAATTCACGGCGCTAAACATAAAATAGTTAAGAGCGCCGGACACAATACCCATTTAGAGGATTCAAAAAAATTCCTGAACTTTGTCAACACATTTCTTAACGATCTAAAGATTCAGGAACAATAACTTCTTTAAAAATGATAATTCAAAAAGGATAATTATGAGTAAGCACTGGAAAAAATGTAAAGATTATTCTGACATTATTTATGAGAAGATGGAAGGCATTGCTAAAATCACTATCAACCGTCCTGAAAAACGAAATGCTTTCAGACCCGAAACAGTATTTGAAATGTATGATGCTTTTACAGATGCCAGAGAAGATCAATCTATTGGTGTAATTCTGCTGACTGGTGCAGGTCCGGCCAAAGATGGCAAATATGCATTCTGTTCCGGAGGCGATCAAAGCATTCGTGGAGATATGGGTTACGTAGGCAAAGACGGCGTGCCAAGGTTGAATGTACTTGATCTTCAAAAATTAATCAGAAGTATTCCCAAAGTAGTAATTGCACTTGTTGCCGGCTATGCAATTGGAGGTGGACATGTTCTCCACGTTATCTGCGATCTAACTATCGCCGCAGATAATGCAATCTTTGGACAAACCGGACCAAAAGTCGGAAGCTTTGATGGAGGTTTTGGGTCAAGTTTTTTAGCAAGAATTATTGGCCAAAAGAAAGCAAGGGAAATCTGGTACCTGTGCCGACAGTACAATGCTCAGGAAGCTTTGCAGATGGGGCTTGTAAACGCAGTAGTTCCTTTAGACCAACTTGAAGCTGAAGGAATTAAATGGGCAAATGAAATATTGCAGCACAGCCCAATGGCTATAAGAGTTTTGAAGTCTGCATTTAATGCTGAATTAGACGGTCAAGCAGGAATTCAGGAACTTGCAGGCAATGCTACACTGCTTTATTATATGAGCGAAGAAGCACAGGAAGGTAAAAAAGCTTATAATGAAAAGCGGTCACCTGATTTTAAAAAATTTCCAAAACTGCCTTAATGACTCAGGAAAAGAAAAATATTTCTAAAATACAAAGCTGGGTACTAGCAAGCAGACCTAAAACCCTGCTGGCTGCAATTGTCCCGGTTATGGTTGGTTCGGCATTGGCTGTTTATTGTAAAAAATTCTTTCCACTTTATTCAGTTATTGCATTGCTTTGCTCAATACTTATTCAAATAGGAACAAACTTTACAAATGATCTTTATGATCATATTAAGGGTGCAGATACAAAAGACAGACAGGGACCTCTTCGTGTCCTGGCCTCGGGGCTAATCAGTGTAAATGAGATGAAGTCGGGAATATTACTTGTTTTGGGTTCGGCCTTTTTGCTTGGACTTTATCTTGTTTACAAAACTGATTTAATCGTTCTATGGATTGGAGTTCTCTCAATAATTGCGGGACTTGCCTATACAGCAGGACCTTTCCCTCTTGCGTATAATGGTCTTGGTGATCTTTTTGTATTTCTGTTTTTTGGAATTATAGGCACAATGGGTACTTTTTATTTGCATACACAGGAATTTACTTTAGTTTCATTCTTAATTTCCCTGCCTGTTGGCGGATTGATTACAAACATTTTAATAGTTAATAACTATCGCGATATCAATGAAGATAAAGCAGCAGGAAAAAGAACACTCGCTGTTCTGTTTGGGCAGGAATTCACCCGATATGAATTTATCTTTTTTATTATTGTTTCATTCTTTATTCCCTTCACTCTTTATTTTGAATATCAGTTTAGTCAATGGATTTTCCTTCCCTATATTTCATTTCCTTTAGCTATCAGACTCGTCAAAATGCTTTTTAACTACCGGGGCAAAGAATTAAATAAAACTTTAGAACTCTCAGCAAAATTTTCAGCTTTATTCGGATTTCTATTATCTCTTGGCATTGTTTTGTAGAATGTCTGAAGTAATTGAAAATAGTTTCTTCCGGTTTGAAGATCGGTCAGACTTAACGTTCATAATTTCTGAAGAAAAAAATTATTCTTACTTCGAACTCTTTTCTGAAGCAAAATCCTTAGCTGAAAAGCTGGCCTTAAACAGAGTCAAAAAGCATGATTATGTACCCCTGGTTATCGAAGATAATCTGGAATTTATTCGCACAGTAATTGCCTTGTGGTACTTGAATGCAATCCCGGTTCCTATAAATACCAGATTACTGAATTCGGAAATCTATGCTCTAACATCGGATAATGGTTTTCAACTTATAATCACCGATAAGCCGGAGTTAAAATCCACCTATAAAGATTATTCCCTGATCTTAAGCACTGATTTAAGAATTGATTTAAAGGATAGCTTTTCCTTTAAAGTTCCGGAAAGAGATGAAGAAGCATTAGTCATATTTACATCAGGATCATCGGGAAAGCCAAAAGGTGTTGTTCATACTTTTTCTTCATTGATGAATAGTATTCAAAATGGCAGTTCGGTATTAAAACAAGCATCTTCCAGCAGGTGGCTTGCTTCACTTCCTTTATACCATATAAGCGGATTCCAGATTTTATGCAGAAGTTTATTTCATGGAAGTTCAGTTATCCTCACAGATAAAACTCAGTTTGAAACTCTCAGATCAGCAATTGAAATATTTAAACCGACGCATTTATCTCTGGTTTCCTCTCAAATCAAAAAAATCGTTGAAACTAAAATGAAACCACCTCCGGAAATAACTTTAACTCTTGCCGGCGGAGGAGTAATCAGTGATTACCTGATAGAACAGATGTACCTGCTTGGCTGGAATCCGGTAAGAGTTTATGGTTCATCCGAAACAGCCTCATTTGTAACAGCAGCTAATGCAGAGGATATTTTTATTAAAGCCGGGACAGCAGGCAGACCGATCAAAAATGTAAAGATAGTAATTGACGATTCAGGTGAAATACTGGTTTCAACTAATAGTTTGTTTAAAAAATATCTTAATGATGAAGAGCAAACATCGATGCAGATAAAGCATGGTTTTTATCACTCAGGAGATATTGGAAGGTTAGATGAAGAAGGGTTTCTTTTTATTGAATCAAAAAGAAATGACTTAATTGTCACCGGCGGTGAAAATGTAAATCCAACAGAAATAGAAAGCCAGATTTTGAAGATTGATGGAGTTAAAGAAGTATGCGTCTTCTCTAAAGATGATGAAACATGGGGACAGATAGTTTGCGCAGCAATTGTTACGGACATTAAATTGGATGAACAGGAAATTCAGAATCAACTAAGAAAAGTAATTGCAGATTTTAAAGTGCCTAAAAAATATTTCTTTGTCGATTCACTTCCTAAAACTCAGTTAGGAAAAATTCTCAGAGAAAAAGTCAAGTCCTTTCTTTAAGCAAGGTGGCTTTTTAGTCCATCATAAAGCGGTTTTTTCATCTCTTTCTTTTTCCATTCTTTTTTATCAACAAATACGTGAACAGTCTTTACCTGGCAGCAAAGTTCTTTATTGCGCCTGATAGCGTAAGTAAGCTCGAAAGAGGAATTCCTGAGCTGTGAAACACTCAGGTTGATAGTTATTTCCTCTCCATATTTTATTGGCTTAAGATAACTACATTCTGAGTGAATAATCGGAACAACATAATTATCATTAAGCCAGTAGTTTTCTTTCAAACCGAATTCTGTAATCATTTCTTCGTAAGCTGTATGACAGAAATCGAATATTCTGGAATAAAAAATTATTCCGGCCGGGTCACAATCAAAAAAATTAATTTTGCTTTTTATGGTTAACATATTTTTGAACTTTTAATCGTTGTAAAATGTCTTTAATGATAATCTTAATAATTAGACTATGAATTTATTTTTATAAGAAAATCCTCTCTTTACCGGAGAAGCTCTTGTTGAATAACATAATATTGTTATTTTATCAGATAAAAATATAAAAAAATATCAGACTGATTTACAGTTATATACCTCAAAGAAGAAGTTTTCTTTTTCCAATTAACAGAATTTATCAGATTTATAAACTAGTATGTCTTTATCAACTGATGCAAAGAAAATTCAATCGCCCCTGCTAATAAAATATCTGTATTTGACAAGCGGGATCATCCTTGTTGCAATTGGTGTAATCGGAATTTTTCTTCCGGTGCTGCCCACTACGATTTTCTTATTGCTTGCTTCTGCTTGTTTTGTTAAAAGCTCGCCTAAAGCAAATGAGTGGCTTAGAAATCAGAAAATACTCGGTGCTTATCTTCGCAATTACCAGGATAAATCCGGACTAACAATAAAATCTAAAATCATCAATATTTTCTTTTTGTGGTTGATGATTTCTGTTTCGGCTTTCACTTTTACAAATGAAAAATTCATAAGAATTATTCTTTTCTTGATAGCAATCGGAGTTACCATTCATTTACTTATGATTAAAACAAAACGCAGTTAAAACGACTTCACTGCAAAACAGAATTTGTTAAAGGGATGAAATGAGTCCTCTTGATGGTATTGGGAATTGGAAATTTCGTTTGTAATCAACACAAAGTTGCCTGATTTAAAGTTCAATGAATTCCGGGTTTTTTATTTTTTAAATTGCAGCTATGTCTTTCGAACAAATAAAATAGTCTTAAAATTAATTTTATCTTTTTATATTTTATAAAACAATTAATATTTCTCAGGAGTTAATATGTTGGGCGTTGGACAGAAATTTCCCGACTTCACTAAAACTGCAGTTGTTTCTGTTGAAAAAGGGAAAGAGTATTCAAAAATTTCATACGAAGATATCAAATCTGAAGGCAAGTGGCTGATTATATTCTGGTATCCGAATGATTTTTCTTTTATCTGTCCCACTGAAATTCTTGAATTTGACAGGAACCAATCTGACTTTCGTTACAGAAATGCTGAAATAATCGGAGCTTCTACAGATTCAGAATATGTTCATTTAGCATGGAGAAAAAATCACCCTGAACTAAATGGAATAAAAATCCCTTTGATAGCTGATACTTCAAAATCTTTGGCTGAGGATTTAGGTGTTTTAACGGTTGAAGACAAAGTTGCATATAGAGTTACATTTATTGTTGATCCGGATGGAATTGTACGATGGGTTTGTGCAAATGATTTGAATGTGGGAAGAAATGTTAAAGAAGTTTTAAGAGTTCTGGATGCGCTGCAAACAGATGAACTATGTCCCTGCAACTGGAAAAAAGGTGACCCGACATTAAAAGTATAAATTTAAAAGTAAATTTAAGTTGAAATGAATTTTGAAAAATTGTTTATTCGTTTTCCCTTCTTAAAATCCAAATTGGTAAAATATTTATTTATTTTTTCTATAGTCAGAAGGATTGCTGTTCTGATATTTTTAATCTTTTATCTGAAATAACTTCTTAAAAGCTCAGGTCGGAAGATTTTTCAAATAAGCCGGATATCATCAAGAAACGGAAACTGATTTCTAACATCATTCACAACTGCTTTGTCAATTTCAGCAACGACAATTTTTTCTTCATCGGGAAGACTGACCAATTCATTTCCCATTGGATCAAAAACGCTTGAATAGCCGTTATAATGAAGTTTCGGGTCATCACCAACTCTGTTAATGCCTGCAACATAACACTGGTTTTCGATTGCGCGGGCTTTTAGAAGAGTTCGCCAGTGTTCAATTCTTGTATCAGGCCAGTTTGCTATATCAACAATCAGGTGAACTTTCTTCTTAGCATATCTCCTGTATAATTCAGGGAAACGCAGGTCATAACAAATTGAAAGACCTATTCTGAATTTTTTAATTTTTGTAATAGCAGGTCTGGCTCCGGCTGCATAATATTTATCTTCTGATGAATACGAAAACGGATGAATCTTTCTGTAAAGTTTAACAAGTTTTCCGCGAGAATCTATATGAAGAAGTGTGTTATAAAATTTGTTTTTTGAATCTTCAATAATTCCGACAAATACATTTATTTTTTTTTCTAATGCCAGTTCAGAGAAAAACCTGAAAGTTTTTCCGCCAATTCCTTCGGCAAAATTCTGAGGATTCATAGTAAATCCGGTTAGCGACATTTCCGGAAGAATTAATAACTCTACGGGTTCATCTAAATGCCCGACTAATTCTTTAACCTTTTCAAGACTTGCAATTTTATCTTCCCAAACAGGGCTAAACTGAAGCAATCCTAATTTCATAGTCAACTAAAATTAATTACTGAATTATTTCAAAAATACAAAAATTCAGACTTGGTACAGTGCTTTTAGGTTTTTTTGGAGAGAACCTATTAGTTATTTTTGCGCTCACAAGTCGAAGCTTAATTTAATAATTTAATTTATGATTAAAGATTACAAGGTTAACTTTACTGTTTTTGATGGATTCGAAGAGATATATCTTGTTTTAAATGAAGAATTAAAAATCATTCTTTCAAACAAGTTTGCCAGAAATTTTCTTTTCTCTGAAATTGTTAATCCTGAAAACCTTTCAGTATATAATATTATTCGCACATCAGATCATAAAAGATTCAAAGACTTAATTAATAATTCATTGAAGTCTCAGTTATCTGAAACTGATAACTTTTTAATTGATTTCAATAACAAGCATTTTCACTCTGCAGTCACCGTTACACCTGTTCCATCAGATTCAACAAATAATTCTGCTTTTGGATTTCTGATTTTGATTAAAGATCTATCGGAAGAAAAAGAAAGAGAACAGGAATTTTTGAAGTTTTATAAAATTGCCGAGAACACCGTCAATCCGCTTCAAATCACAGATGTAAACGGGAAGATGATCTATGTTAATAATGCATTTGTTCAGGCAAGTGGATATACAAGGGATGAACTTATTGGTCAGGATCCCAAAATTTTCAGCAGCGGGAAGAATAAAAAGCAGTTCTGGAAGAAAATGTGGGACACAATTTCTGAAGGCAGAGTGTGGATGGGCGAAATAGAAAATCGCAAGAAAAACGGAGAACCTTATTACACTCAACTTTTAATTTCTCCCATTCTGGATTATGAAGGTAAAGTGACCGGCTATTTCGGAATTCACCGTGACCTTAGTGAAAAGCGTGTTCTTGAACGTCAATTAATACATACACAAAAGATGGAGAGTATCGGAACACTTGCTGCGGGAATCGCGCACGAGGTTGGAAACCCCTTAGCCTCAATATCTGCTCTTGTACAGGTTGCATTGCGAAGTACGAAGGATCAATTTATCATTGAAAAACTCGGACTTGTTAAAAACCAGGTTACACGTATTTCTAAAATTATCAGAGACCTGGTTGATTTTTCAAGACCATCAAACTACGAGCTTCAGCTAACTGATATAAATGAAACTTTAAGGGAAGCAGTTGAAATTACTAAAGTCGGCACAAAAGCAAAGAGCATAGAATTTGAAGTTATAACTAATGAAAAAATACCCCATCTTCCCCTAATAGCAGATCAGATTCAACAAGTGTTTGTGAATATCCTTCTGAATGCAGTAGATGCGATCAACGAAGTTGAAAAAGAAAATGGGGCCGACAAAAAGATAAAAGTTGTTTCTGATATAACTGATGATCATATTGTTCTGAAATTCAGCGATACGGGCACAGGCATACCCGAAGAATTCCAGGCAAAAGTTTTTGAGCCTTTCTTTACGACAAAAAAAGAAGGTAAAGGAACCGGGTTGGGTTTATGGGTTAGTTACGGAATTGTTAAAAGTTTTCAGGGGGATATTAAACTTGAAAGCAAAGTGAACAAGGGAACTACATTTACAATTACATTACCAATTCATACTTGATGAGGAACTGATGGCTCAAAGAATTCTTGTTGTTGATGATGAAAACATTATCAGAGAATCTATTTCTTACATTCTGAAAAATGAAGGTTATGATGTTGACGAGGCAGAAAATGGCAAAGTTGCCTTAGAAAAATTCATGAATGAAAATTTCGACCTGGTTATAACCGACCTGGAAATGCCCGTGATGAAAGGAGCCGAACTTCTTGAAAAAATCAGGCTGCTTAATGCACAAACATCTGTTATAATCATTACTGCTTATGGCTCACTTGAAACTGCAATTTCGGCATTACGTTTTGGAGCAAGCGATTATATCCTGAAACCGGTTGAGTTCGAGGAATTGCTTCTTAAAGTTAAAAGATTATTTGAGCTCCGGAATCTTCTTGTCGAAAATTCAATATTAAGAAAAGAGCTGCAGAGAAATTTTGACTATGAAAATATTGTGGGGAAAAGCAATGCAATCAAAAAAGTATATGAGATGATTGAAGCAGTTGCGGAAACCGATTCTACAGTTTTGATAAGTGGAAAAAGCGGAACCGGTAAAGAACTTGTTGCACGGGCATTACACTTTAAAAGTCAGAGAAAAAACAAACCTTTTGTTGCTGTTAATTGCGGTGCAATTTCTGAAAACCTGATTGAAAGTGAATTATTCGGCCATAAAAAAGGAGCTTTCACCGGCGCAATTACTGATAAAGAGGGATTTATTAAGGCTGCAGACGGTGGAACACTTTTTCTCGATGAAATCAGTGATATGCCACTTTTGCTGCAGGTAAAACTATTACGCGTAATTCAGGAAAAAGAATATACGCCGGTTGGAATGACCTCCTCATTCCCTGTCGATGTAAGGTTCCTTTCTTCAACAAACCGAGATTTGAAAGAAGAGGTTAAAAACGGCAAATTCAGAGAAGATTTATACTACAGGTTGAATGTAATCGAAATAAATATTCCATCCCTCAAAGAGAGAGAAGAAGATATTCCATTATTAGCCGATCATTTTCTTGACAAATACAGAAAAGAAATGAAAAAGAATATCAAGGGAATAGACCCGGCAGCAATGAGAGCTCTGCTTGCTTATGAATGGAAAGGCGAAGTTCGCGAACTTGAGAACATTATAGAACGAGCAGTTATTTTTTGCCGCGATGAGTTTATAACTGTTAATGATCTTCCTTCAAGTTTAAGAATCTTCGTGGATGAAACCGAGATTTCAAATGGTTTTTCGCTGGATGACTCAGTCAGAAAATTTGAACGGGAATTTATTCTGAAAGCACTTGAAAAAAACGACTTTAATAAAGAAACTACCGCAGAACAACTGAAAGTTGGGCTCTCAACTCTTTATAGAAAATTAAAAGAGCTGGATATAAAAGCATAATTATTATCAAAGCAATGCTGTTTCTCATTTGTTAAAATACTGTAATTAGCTTTTTACCATAAAAGAGAAACCTTCTTCACTTTTCTCTTCAAATAGCAAAACATTTTCAGTATTACTGGTAATTTATAAATCATTATTCCCTAATCCTGATTGGCACATAAATGGAGTAGGATTAAAGCAATAATTTTTTCAATCATTCATTGCTTTGAATAATGGCTCATTTAAAAACCAAGAATATTTTATTCTACAGTCCTGATTTTAGTCTCTGTTACAGCTTGTTAATGTACCTGCAGGATAATTATAAAGTAACTACAACAACCGATCTTGAAATCTTAAAGTCAATTGTTTCTTCGAGCCATTTTGATATGCTTATAATGGATTCGGAACCAAGTGAAACGATTGAAAAACTTGTTAAAGAACTAAGAGTGGAGAATGAAAATTTTCCAATAATTATGACTTATGTTTTCAATAACCAGATTATAGATTTTGAATCTAAAATCAGGAAATACATCAGTACAATCTTCTACAAACCATTCGATTTGAGCGAAGTTTCATTAAAACTGCCAGCTCTGATGCTACACTAAAATTTGCGGCTTTACTTTCTGTGTTTCATTTAATTTGTTAAGAATATTTTTTAATATTCCATCAACAGATTCAAACTCTTTAAATGAAAACGGCTTTCATTTTAGCTTTCGGATTATTATTTCATTTTCAGATCAGCGCTCAGATTCTTAATAACTACACTGAAAGTGACTCTTCGCGAATTGACGGATTAAAGCTCGGTATTATCGGCGGCGTGACTCTTGGAGCTTTCACTTATGTTCACGCAATTCAGAATCATATCTGGTGGAAAGGTGAAAAAAGTGAATTCCATTTCGAGTGGAACAATGACTGGAAATATTCTCTGGGTGCTGACAAGGTCGGGCATTTCTTTTTTAGTTATGCAATTGCCGATATTTATTATCAAACACTTAAATATTCAGGAATCGGACATAAAGACAGCAGGTTATATTCAACAATTTTATCTGCAGCTTATCAAACTTACACTGAGATAAAAGACGGGTTTTCAAAAAAATGGGGATTTAGCTGGGGTGATTTTGGTGCTAACACTTTAGGAACTCTTTATCCACTTCTTCAAGATCAATGCGATTTTTTCCAAAATGTAAATTTTAAGATAAGCTTTGAAAAATCTCAAAGATTCGAAGCGGGATCTCACAATTATATTTTTGATGACTATGAAAGTACATATCACTGGATGACTATTAATCTCTGCAATCTGTTTCCGGATGAATATCAAAATTTTTTTACAAGATTCATTAATCTTGCAGTCGGACATAGTGTTAAAGGATTGGACAATTCTGGAAGGGCAAATCACGAATTTTTTATAGGTATCGATTGGAATATTGAATCACTGCCAGGCGACTCCGACATATTAAAACTTCTGAAGTCAATAATCAATAAATATCATCTGCCCGCACCTGCTGTGAAAGTTTATCCCGGAATTATTTGGTATGGCTTGAAATTTTAATCATATCAACGGATGCGTTAAGTTAAATTCACTACAACGCCGATAGTCATAATGATTTTCTAATCATTGCGAATTGACAAATTTTCTGTTCCCATCACTGAGAAAAACAGGTCTAAAATTGTGCTAATTTTCATTTTTTAATCAATATTTGGATGGTATTCTGTTTGTTAAGAATAATGACAAAAAATCAATTTATTCGAGTATCAAATGAAAAACCTGTTAATATTTGTTTTGTTTATTTTGTCAATCGTAATTCTTTATGGTTTTGTTTACTCCATTGGGCAGACAAATAATGGGGGCAAACAGTTGTTCATCGATAAAAAATGTACGATGTGCCATAGTGTTTCTTCTCAGAATATTAAATCACCAAAAAAAGATGCTGCTGATTTATCAAATACTGGCGAAGGAAAAACAATTGAGCTATTGAAACAGTATCTTAAAAAAGAGCAAAAGATTAATGATAAGGAGCATAAAACAGCATTCAAAGGTACTGAAGAAGAACTTGATGAAATCGTTCGCTGGCTTGAAACTTTAAAAACCCCGAGCGAGGTAATAAAAGAATAATCAGTTATCTGAAAACAATAAGGAATCAAAATCAGCAGTAATATTTATGAACAAGACTTTATTGAAATCAGTTTTATTTACCTCCATTTTGTTAACAATCTTCATTCTGACTTCAGCTCTTAAAGCTCAGTCGAATGAAGATTGTTTAATGTGCCACAGCGATAATTCATTAACAATGGAGAAGAATGGAAAAGAAATTTCTCTGTTTGTGGATGAAAAAATTCATAATAATTCAGCACATGCAAAATTAAATTGCGTTTCCTGCCATAAAGATTTTGATCCCGAAGCTTTACCGCATAACGAAAACATTAAAGAAGTTAACTGCATCAACTGTCATCAGAAAAGCTTATTAAAACATTCATTTCATCCACAAATAATTAAAACCAAAGGTTATGGAAAGAAACCGGAAACAAGCTGCAAAACTTGTCACGGTATTCACGATGTAAGTTCTATGAAAAACCCGCAAAGCAAATGGAATAGTAAAAACCTGGTTGTCAGCTGCGGGAATTGCCACAAAGAATCAACTGAACATTACCTTCAGTCAAATCATTTTGCAGCATTCAACAAAGGTGATAAAAATTCTCCCAATTGCTTAACGTGCCATAAATCTCCAATTACAAAATCGGCTTTCCCTGATAACAAAATTGAAATGAAAAAATCGCAGGAAAGGCTGTGTCTATCTTGCCATTATGATAACGAAGATGTCAGAAAAAGATCAACACCTTCTGCCGGATTTATTAAAGCTTATCAAAACAGTGTCCATGGATATGAGCTGCATACAAAGATTAACGGAGATGCCGCAAACTGTATTGACTGTCATGAATCACATATGATCATAAAGGGAACCGATTCAAAGTCATCTGTTTACAGATTAAACATTCCTAACACATGCGGCAAATGTCACGCTGAAATCAGGAAAGAATTTAATGAAAGCATACATGGAGAGTTTGTTGCAAAAGGAAACGGTGATGCACCATCCTGTACAAATTGCCACGGTGAACATAATATTCTGAAAACTGATGATCCCAATTCGCCTGTTGCATTTGAAAATGTTTCCAGAGATATTTGCTCACCCTGTCACTCTTCAGTTAAGCTGACTGAGAAATATGGCCTGTCTGCAAACCGATACAAAACTTTTTCAGAATCATATCACGGTTTGGCACTTACCGGAGGTTCAGCTTCTGTTGCAAACTGCGGAAGTTGTCACGGGGTACACAATATTAAACCTTCAAGTGATCCTACATCAACAATACATAAAGCTAACCTTGTAAAAACCTGCGGAACCTGTCATCCGGGTGCAAATGAAACATTTACAAAAGGAAGCATTCATGTAACTCTCGAGGAAGAAGATGAACCAATCCTCTACTGGATTTCAACGACTTATATCTTTCTGTTATTTTCAATACTTGGAGGAATGTTTGTACATAACCTGATCGATCTTTTGAAGAAAGCAAAAATCAAGAAGCTGAAACAGCTTGGTAAAATTCGCAGCGAAGAGCATGGCCATTCATTGTATTTAAGGATGACAGTTAACGAAAGAATTCAGCACGCAACGATGGCAATAAGTTTTATTGTTTTAGTAGTAACAGGATTTATGCTTCGCTATCCTGAGTCCTGGTGGGTCAGTCATATCAGAGATATCTGGCATGACGCGGTTGAATATCGAAGCTGGATCCACAGAATTGCAGCAATAATAATGATTGCTGTCAGCTTGTATCATATCTACTACATAACATTTACAAAACGAGGGCGTGAATTAGTCAAAGACCTCTTCCCAAAATTCAAAGATCTGACTGACGCTCTCGGAATTGCAAGATATAATCTTGGCCTTTCAAAGCAGAAACCTAAATTAGACCGCTTTAGTTATGTTGAAAAAGCAGAATATTGGGCTTTGGTCTGGGGAACTATTGTTATGTCGCTCACTGGGCTGCTGATGTGGATTTACACAGATTACATCGGTGTATTTTCAAAACTGGAGTGGGATATAGCACGAACTATTCATTACTATGAAGCCTGGTTGGCATTCTTAGCAATTGTAATCTGGCACTTCTATTTTGTAATATTTAATCCGGATATTTATCCAATGAGTATGGCCTGGCTTAAAGGAACAATCTCTGAAGAAGAAATGGCAGAAGAACATCCATTGGAGTTAGAGAGAATAAAGAAAGCCCAGATGAAGGCAGAGGAAGACACTAATCAGCAATCCGCGGAATAGTTTTTACAGGTCTCTGAAATCAACCTGTCGGGCTGAACTATTTTTTAATTGATTAAATTTCTTATATTGAAATCAAGCATTAGTACCCTAATAATGAGTTTAAGGTAAATTATTTATTTCCGACAACAACTCGTTTGAAGAAAACCCAATGAAGAAAGAAATATTTCCAAAGCAGATTTATAATCCGGTAACCATGGCTGGGGCAGGGATTGCAATATTAAGTTTTGGCTTAATAATTTTTCTATTCATACTCGATTTCTTCTCTACCGAAGAAAACACGTATATGGGCATTCTTACGTATATCATCATTCCAACCATTTTAATCATCGGACTAATTTTAATTGCTTATGGGGTTCTTCGTGAGAGGAGACGTGAACGTAAAGGAAAAATCAGGGAACAACGTTTCCCCGTAATTGATCTTAATAACTCGAAAAAAAGAGCTGCATTTTTAACATTTTCAGTCGGAACGATAGTACTTCTTTTATTTTCTGCTTTTGGAAGTTATAAAGCTTACGAATACACTGAAACAGACAAGTTTTGCGGCACCGTATGCCACGAAGTTATGGAACCTGAATATACGGCTTATAAGGATTCTCCTCACTCCAGAGTTGGATGTGTGGGTTGTCATATTGGCTCGGGGACCAGCTGGTATGTTAAATCAAAATTTTCCGGAGCCTATCAGGTTTATTCAGTATTGTTTAACAAATATTCCCGACCTATTCCAACTCCTGTTAAAGAATTAAGACCTGCAGAAGGCACCTGCGAGCAGTGTCATACACCATCTCATTTTTATAACGAAAAGAAGGTTGATCACACTTACTTTTTATCAGATGAAAATAATACAAGTTCAAAATTAAGTATGCTTGTTAAGATTGGTGGCGGGAAAAGTGAGCTTGGTTCAATTGAAGGAATCCACTGGCATGTAAACCCGGATAATATTATTTCATACATTTACACAGATGAAAGAAGACTCGAGATTCCATGGGTAAAAGTAACTTCAAAAGATGGCAAAGAAACTATTTTCCGTGATAAGAGATTACAATTTGACGATAAGAATTTAAACCGGGAAAATTTAAGAGTTATGGATTGCATTGACTGCCACAATCGTCCATCTCATATTTATCATCAGCCTGACAAATCAATTAATGAATTGCTTTCAAAAAATATCATTGACAAATCTCTCCCCTACATTAAAAGCATTTCAGTAGAAGTACTTGAGGATAAGTATGAAACTAAAAAACAAGCCTTAGAAGGAATAGAACAAAAAATTTCCGACTTTTATCAATCTAATTACCCGGAACTATATAAGACAAAGGGGGACCAGATAAAATCAGCAACTGAAGTTGTAAAGAAAATTTATGCCCGAAATTATTTTCCTTATATGAATGCTGATTGGAAACATTTCCCCGATAACATTTCTCACGTTTATACTCCCGGTTGCTTCAGATGCCACGACGGTAATCACGTTAGCGAAGATGGAAAACTAATTTCAAAGGACTGTAATAGCTGTCACCTCATTATCTCGCAAACTGATAGTAAGGGAATAAACCAAACCGATTTGTCGGGACTGAAGTTCAAACATCCAAATGATAATTTAGGTAAATCAATTGAAGATCATCTTTGCACTGATTGTCACGGCGGTGATGCAGAAAGACCGGGCAGGGATTAATTTTCTAATCAACTCAGAATCTAGAATCAGCTTAAAGCCTCAAGCCAATCCTCAGGTGTTTTTGAGATGGCTGCAGGATTCCAGTTCATAAGACTTTTTATATCTTTCAATCCACTGCCAGTAAACAATAGCAATACTTTTTGATGTTTCTCAATCTTCTCTGAAAAAAGTAATTTTTTATACGCTGCAAGTGTTGAAGCACACGAAGGTTCTACAAGTAAGCCAAACTGTTGAGCTGATTCTTTTTGTGCTTCCAAAATTTCAATGTCAGTGACCTCAATACCGAAGCCTCCGCATTCATTAGCAAATTTAGAAGCCATAAATAAATTCCGAGGAGCACCTGCACTTATGCTGTCGGCAACTGTTTTCGGTTTTTTAAACTCAAATACTTTCGATTTAAGAAATCTGATCATTGCATTGCTGCCTTTAGCCTGCACCGCAATTAGTACGGGTAATTTTTCGATGAATCCGAGATCAAAAAGTTCTTTGAAACCTTTGAAAATTCCCGAATAAATTACACCATCACCAACAGGAATAAAAATTAAATCCGGTACCGAACCTCCCGATGATATAAAAATATCAAATGCAGCAGATTTTTTCCCTTCGATTGTTAAAGGATTGTACGCAGTATTCCGGTTGAACCAGTTTTTTCTTTTAGATATTTCAAGACATAAATCAAATGCAGCATCATAGTCACTTTTAACAAGATAGATTTCTCCTGAAAATGCCTGTATCTGAATTCGTTTAGGTTCGGGAATACTTTCCGGGACAAAGATGCGCGAAGTCAATCCAAGGCTTGCACAAATACCTGCAAGTGAGGAACCGGCGTTTCCTGTTGAAGCAGCAGAAATTGAATTAATTTTTTTCTGAACAGCTTTTAACGCAACAATTATTGACGCCCGATCCTTGAAAGAGTAGGTTGGGTTTTTCGTATCATCAAATATTTGGATATCCTTTCCTTCATAGCGTAGGCTAAGCAAGGGGTTTTTATTAAGGTGTATTTTTTGCAAATCCGAAATATGAATTCCATCGAAAGGTTCGTTGTACGATGCATGGGTAAATTTCAACGGCCAGAGCTGAGGATATTTCCAGAATTCTCCGGGTTGAAATTCTAAAAAGCTTTTTCTATTAAGTTTTTTTTTCAGGGAAGAATAATCATATTCAATAAGAAGAACACCTTTTAGCGGAAAATTTTTATCTGCTGAACCGCAGAAGGGGCAAAGATAAACTAAATTTCCTTCGATATCTTTTGAAGGAAATTCCCGTCTGCATTCAAAGCACCTGTAAAAGTAATTATCCATATTCTACATTGTTAATGCCATAACAGCTTTTGCAGTATGAAGCCTGTTTTCTGCTTCATCAAATACTATAGAGATATTTTCGTTGTCCAGGATTTCATCAGTAACTTCGTGACCGCGATCTGCCGGCAGTGCATGCATCAATTTTACATTTTTATCAGCAAGCTTAATTCTTTTTTCATCACAAATCCATGATTTGTACTTCTCAAGATTATTTTTCATTTCCTTTTTACATTCAGACTCATTTTGTAAATAATAATCAACATCATAATACCCAAAACCACCCCAGTTTTTAGGAATAACTATTTGTGCACCTTCAAATGCTTCATCCATATTATTAGTGAACCTTATGCTTCCTCCTCCGGCCTGTGCGTTAAGCTTTGCTTTTTCAATGATGTTTTTGCTCAGAGGAAATTCTTTTGGATTTGCAACTGTAACATCAATTCCATATCGGGGGAATAAAAGTATCTGAGTCTGAGGAACCGACAATGGTTTTGAATGTGTATCAGCATAAGCCCAGGAAACTGTAACTTTCAAACCTTTAGTGTTTCTGCCCAAATGTTCGAAGATTGTCATAAGATCGGCAATTCCCTGGAAAGGATGATAAACATCGTCCTGAAGAGACATTACAGGCTTGGATGAATATTTAGCCATCTCATCAATGTACTTTTTGCCTATTCCATAAAAACAATTTCTGCAGGCAATGCCGTGTCCCATTCGCGAAAGAATGATTGCCGTATCCTTGGGAGCTTCACCGTGGGAAATCTGCATTTTATCTGCCGTCAGGTCGTGAGCGTGTCCGCCGAGCTGCGTCATTCCTGCTTCCACAGAATTCCGGGTTCGGGTTGATTGCTCAAAGAAAATCATGAATAATGTTTTATGAGGAAGATAAATTGTAGGTTCCTCAGCATAAAAACTGCTCTTAAGCTGAAATGCTGTTTCGAAAACCGTATCAAGTTCTGCAATTGTCCAATCATCATCTGTCAGAAAATGTTTATTTTTTAAAGACGGTATCATCACTTCTCCGGAGTTGATTAAATCGTTTAAGAATTTTTTTACTTATTCATTAAATTTTTTACTAATCATTGCATAAAAAGCACTGGCTTTAACAAGATGTTCAACAGGAACTTTTTCGTCAGGTGCGTGAGCAAGAACTTCATTTCCCGGCCCAAAACCCACAACTGGAATTCCATAAATACCGCAAATAACAACACCATTTGTTGAAAATGTCCATTTATCAACTACAGGCTCTGTATTGAACAATTTCTTGAAAGAATCTGCTGCTTTATTCACATAAGGATTATCAGGTTCAAGTTTCCAGGTTGGAAAATATTTTTCCATGCCATAGTCGAGCCCTGTAAATGATTTTTGTTTAAAGACGGGGATTCTAACTTCGGCATTATAGTTTTTAACAATTTCTTTTATTTGTCCGAGAGCTAAGTTCTTATCTTCTCCCCAGGTTAATCTTCGGTCAAGATGAATCTTACTATAATCCGGTATTGCACATAACGAAGGACTGTTGGAGACAAATTCCGTAACTGCGACCGATCCCTTGCCTAAGAATTCATCATCAGCAAGGTTGTTGTTCAATTCTTCAATCATTAAAGAAGTTTTAGAAGCCATGTAAACGGCATTCAAACCTCTTTCAGGTGCTGAGCCGTGAGCAGATCGACCTTTGAAGGTTACTTCGATTTCCATTCTTCCCCGATGACCGCGATAGATACCAAGATTGGTCGGTTCGGTTATAACAACACATTCGGGAATTATTTTGTCTTCTTCAATTATGTATTTCCAGGGAAGCCCATCGCAGTCTTCTTCGATAACAGATCCGATAAAATAAATTGTTATATCTTTTGCTAAATCTAATTCTTTAATTATTCTTCCGGCGGTAACAAATGCAGCAGGTCCGCCCTTCTGGTCAACTGTTCCTCTTCCATGAACAAACCCATCTTTAATTTCACCTGCGAAAGGATCAAACGACCAATTTTGAAGATTCCCGGCATCAACCGTATCAATATGTCCATCAAAAGCAATTATCCTTTTACCGGCGCCAATTCTGCCAATAACATTGCCCAGTCCATCGATTCTCACCTCGTCGAATCCCGACTGTTCCATTTGCTGCCTGAGTTCAAAAGCTGCTTCTTTTTCATAACAGCTTAAAGATTTTTTCTGAACTAATTTTGATAAATTCTCCGCAGTGTATGACTCATATTGCCAGGCTTTTTCAAGAATGGATTTTGCGATATGCATTTTATTTCCGGATAAATTTATTAACTCGAATTCTCTGCTTAAGCGACTTAAAGTTAAGTCAACTCATTTTTACAATTCAAACTTATTAAAAAAATAAAAGTCTACCATATTTTTTTGAATAAAACCTTAAACAGAAATAAATAATTCTTAATTTTACATAAGTTTTTCTTTGCCTTATGGCAGTAAAAATTGAGAACGGAGTAATTGAATGGCTGACAGAATGACTCCTCTTTCATTTAAACATCTGATCGAATGGATATTTAAAGAATATTCCAGCAAAAAAATATTTTCAACATTCCCGCAGTAAATTTCTTTTATAATGATTCAGATCATAGAAAAAAAATCTTTGATGAAGAATTTGGAATTCCAATCGGACCAGCAGCTGGACCACATACACAGCTGAGCCAGAATATTGTTTGTGCTTACTTATGCGGAGGTAGATTCTTCGAGCTTAAAACTGTACAAACAAATGACAGCCTGCAAATATCAAAACCTTGCATTGATGTACCTGATGAAGGTTACAACACTGAATGGTCGCAGGAGTTAACTATTGATCAGTCATTTGATGAATACCTGAAAGCCTGGTTCGCTCTTCATCTTCTTCAAATGGTATTCAAATTCTCGCCTGCTGATCAGAAAGATTTCATCTTCAATATGAGTATAGGTTATGATCTCGAGGGAATTAAATCAGAAAAGGTTGATAAATTTATTTTCAAGATGAAAGATGCAACTAATACTGTACAATTTGAAGTTTATCAGAATTATCTTATTAAAGAAATAAAGGATGGATTTTTAAGCAGACTTTTAACCGATGAGTTTAAATTTTCGCATGAGAGAAAAGAAAAAATTTTATACTTCATTCAAAATATTTCTCCGCTCATTTCAAACTCTGTTACACTCTCAACAATGCATGGTTGTCCAGGAAATGAAATAAAACTTATCGCCAGATACTTACTTGAAGAAAAGCAGCTGCACACATTCATAAAGCTAAACCCAACTTTGACCGGATTTAAATTTGTAAGATCCGTACTCGATCGTACAGGATTCAGGCATGTTGAAATTAAAGAGTCATCATTCACAAATGATTTACAATTTGATGATGCAGTTCAATTAATAAATGAGTTAAATGAATTTTCAGTTTCCTGCGGAAAGCACTTTGGATTAAAATTATCCAACACCCTCCCGGTTCAGAATAGAGATGGAATTCTTTCAGGAAATGAAAAGTATCTTTCCGGAAGAGTTCTGTTTCCTTTAACGATTAGCCTGGCTCATCAACTTGCTGCTAAATTAAAAAATGAAATAAAAATTTCTTTTTCCGGCGGCGCATATATTCACAACACAAAAGAAATATTAGAATGTGGACTTTATCCTGTAACAATAGTAACTGAATTACTAAAGCCCGGTGGATACCTGAGGCTTTATCAGATTGCAGAAAGCATCAGAGATTTAAACATTCCCGGCGTGATTGACGTTAACAAACTATCAGAAATTTCATCAGAATCTTTGTTAAATGAGAAATACAGTAAAAGCTACCGTGATATCAGTTCAATTAAAATAAAAAAGAATCTGCCGATGTTTGATTGCTACATTGCACCCTGCCAGGAGGCTTGCCCTATTCATCAAAATGTTTCAGAATACATTTATTACCTGAAAAATAAAAATTTCAGTGGCGCATTAAACTCTATTTTGAACCAGAATCCTCTGCCACATATAACCGGCTATATCTGTGATCATAAATGTATGGAACATTGCACCCGATGGGATTATGATTTCCCGGTTCTAATAAGAGACTTAAAACTCGAAGCAGCCTACAAAGGCTTAAACAGTTATTACTCTGAATTTTTTGTACAAAAAGTTTTTAATGAAAGTAATCCCAAAGCAGCAGTTATAGGAGGCGGACCTTCAGGACTAGCATTTGCATTTTTCTTACTGAAGAATGGATTAGAAGTCACCATTTTTGAAAAAGAACACGATGCTGGTGGTATTGTACGAAATGTTATCCCCGGATTTCGTCTACCGCAATCAGCAATCAATAATGATATTGATTTGATAAAAAGATTAGGAGCAAAGTTCGTCTTCAATTGGAAAGAAGATAAGCCAATAGAAAAACTTAAATCAGATGGTTTTAAATACATTTACGTTGCAATCGGAGCCGGGAAATCCAAAACTCTTGATCTGGAATTTTCAGATAAGCCAGTTATCAGTGCAGTTGATTTTCTTTGGAACCTTCATCACGGAATTGATACCAGTCTCGGGAAGAGAGTTGCAGTAATTGGCGGAGGAAATTCTGCTATGGATGGAGCAAGAGCAGCATTAAAGCAACACGGAGTTAATGACGTTTGCATCATTTACAGAAGAACAAAAGAATTTATGCCCGCTGATAAGGAAGAACTAATTTCTGCTTTGAATGATGGCGTGGATTTTAAGGAGCTGCTTTTGCCGTTAAGTTTTCAAAATGGAATACTCAAATGCCAGAAAATGATGCTTGATAAAATTGAGATCGATGGCCGAAGAAATGTTATTCCTGTTAAAGATTCATTTGAAGAGATTGAGGTTGACTCTGTGCTTTCAGCAATTGGTGAAGAAGTGGACATTGAATTTCTGTCTCGTAATAATTTCCCTTTTGATGATCAGGGAAATCTTATTGTGAACAAAGCAACAAACGAGTCGGGGATTACAAATATTTTTATTGGGGGAGATGCTTTAAATGGCCCTTCAACAGTAGTTGAAGCAATTGCAGATGCGAGGAAAGCAGCAAATGAAATTCTTTCAAGAGAATTTCCTGAAAAAAAACAATTACCTGAAATTAATTACTTCGGTACTCAAACAGAAAATGAAGATAAATTAATCACGAAGGGAAAGATTTTAGAGCCATCTCAACTGAACCCGGAACTTGAATCTCAGCGGTGTTTGCACTGTGATATTTTATGCAATAAATGTGTTGATGTATGCCCGAATCGTGCAAATATTCCGATTCAAATATCAAATGGGTTTAAGGACAAGTTTCAGATTCTTCATATCGACACCCTTTGCAATGAATGTGGTAACTGCGAAACTTTTTGTCCATATAAAGGAGCTCCTTACAAAGATAAAATAACATTGTTTGACTCAGCGAATAATTTTCTTAATAGTTCAAATAATGGCTTTTACTACATAGAAAAGTCTGAAGTGCAGGAAAATGAAATGCTGATCAGATTTTCAGGTCGACAATTCAAAGCTGTATTTAACTGGAAAAGAAACCGCATTGAAACTGATGTTATTGGTTTGCCGGGATTTTCCTCATTCGCCGAAGTAATTTCTGAAGTAATTAAAAATTATATTTATTTATTCAATAACCATCCCGAAAATCAATGATTCATATCAGAAATATTAATTTAATCAACCTAAATCCTGCTGAAGTAAAGTTTAATTATGATATTCTGATAGAAAAAAATCTAATTGTAAAAATTGAAAAGAACATCAGGCCATCAGGAAAGAAACTAAAAACGATCGATGGAACCGGCAAATATATTATGCCCGGCCTAGTTTGTGCGCATAATCATTTCTATTCCGTACTTTCACGGGGAATTTTAGCTTCAATTCCACATTCAGTAAACTTCGTTGAAATTCTGAAAAATCTTTGGTGGCGTCTTGACCGTGCTCATAACCAGAAAAGCATTTACTACAGCGGGTTGGTCGGATCACTCGAAGCAATTAAAAATGGGACAACTGCAGTAATTGATCATCATGCCTCTCCAAATTTTATTAAAGGCTCCCTTTGCGCACTTGAACAGGGATTTAGTAAAATGGGCTTAAGAGGAATTCTCGCTTACGAAATTACTGATCGCAACGGAAAGACAGGTGCAATTCAGGGCATCGGGGAATCAAAGCGCTTTTTCCACGAAACTAATTCCGAACTAATTAAAACTTCAATCGGCGCACATGCTTCTTTTACATTATCAGATAAAACCCTGCAGAGTATTTCATCACTGTTAAAAGAAACCAAAACCGGAATTCATATCCATATAGCCGAAGATAAAGCCGACGTAAAGCGAACACGGGAAAAATATCACACATCAATATGTAAACGTCTTGAGAAATTCGATCTTCTTAACGATAAAGCTTTGCTTGTTCACGGAGTTCATCTTAATAAATCGGAGATTGACATAATTAACAATCACAACTCCTTCCTTATTCACAATCCCAGATCGAATATGAATAATTCTGTTGGCTACCTGAAACAGATTTTGATGATTGACAACTGCTGTATCGGTACTGATGGGATTGGTTCGGATATGTTTGAGGAATGCAGGTTCGCTTACTTCAAAAGCAAAGAAGCCAGAGTAAATCTTCATCCCAATCAAATATTGAAATTACTTTTTAATGGAAATAGAATTCTCAGCCGGTACTTCAATAAAAAATTTGGAAGAATTGCTGAGGGTTTCGAAGCGGATTTAATAATAACTGATTACAAAGCTGCAACTCCAATTAACGAAAAAAATTTGGGAAGTCATTTCATCTTTGGTTTCTCTTCAAAAAATGTTGAAACATCAATCATAGGCGGCAAAATTGTTTATGAAAACCGCAGCTTTCCTTTTGAAGTAGAATCAATTTATGCTGAATCCAGAAGGCAGGCAGAAAAACTTTGGGAACGAATGAATAAAATTAAACCCTGATCAGATTTCAGAATCAGCAATTGCTTCTATTATCTGTTTATAGCCTGTACATCTGCAAAGATTCCCGGCAATTGCTTCCTTAATTTCTTCTTCATCAGGATTCTTATTTGAAAGTAAAAGTGCATACGCAGACATAATCATTCCCGGTGTGCAGAATCCGCACTGAACAGCACCTTTCTCTATAAATTTTTGCTGCAATGAATGAAGCGCGCCATTTTTCATCAGTCCTTCAATCGTAATTATCTCTGCACCATCAATTTGACCGGCTAAAACAAGACAAGAGTTAACAGCGAGCTTATTCATTACAACCGTGCAAGCTCCGCATTCTCCAATAGCGCAACCTTCTTTTGTTCCTGTCAGGTTTAAATCGTCTCTTAATAAATCAAGAAGTCTTCTGTGAGCTTCAGTTTCAACTGTAACCTGCAAACCATTTAATATGAAAGATACTTTAATTTTCATTTCACCTGTTTGTGTGCTGAGCAAATTCTTTCAAGCAATAAATACATTGCCTGTTGGGTTACCGGTACTTTATATTCACTTGACCACCTGAGTCCGGTCACTTTTAAGATTTCTTTTCCAAGATCAGAAGAAATGTTTTTTAACAGCTTATCTGAGATTACAGACCCGGAATATTTTTGTTCAAGATCAAAAAACCTCATGCCAATAGGAGAAACCGCACCGCTCGCAAGTCGAATTTCACCAAGTTTATTATCTTCAATTTGGATTAGGGCAGCCAGAGTTATTCTGCTTATAGCTACTCCTCTTCTTCTGCCAAGTTTATAAAAATCACCTATAAATTCTTTTTTGGGTTTAGGTAAAATTATCTGAGTGACTATTTCACCTGTTTTTAATCTTGTGAAATAAGGTTTAATCAAAAAGTCGCTTAACGGCATTTCATAATTTCCGTTCACTCCGAGGAGTTTGATCTTAGCATTGTAAACCAGCAGCGGGGGAACAGAATCAGCACAAGGAGCATTATTAATAAAATTACCTGCAACGGTAGCTCTGTTTCTAATTTGAACACTTCCAACTGTTGATGCTGATTTGACAAGCAGAGGGAAATTATTTTTTAAAGAATCGTTATTAATCATCTGTGAAAATGTTAATAAAGCCCCGATAGTAATATTTTCAGAATCCGCGATAATTTCTTTTAACTCATCAATCTGTTGCAGATCAACAAGGTATTTAATTCCTGTAAATCGCTTTGAACCTTGCATCAAACCGGGAATTATATCTGTTCCTCCAGCAATGATTCTTGCTTCTGCCGGATGATCATTTAAGAAATCAACCGCTTCTTCAAGAGAAAAAGGTTTTATTATTTCCAACTCAGGAATCACTAAGCACTACCTCTGTTCAAAGATTCAGCTTTAAGTTTTTTACCGAGAAATATTTCCTCTAGATTCAAAGGGAGGTTGAAAAATCTTTTTCCTGCGGCGTTTCTCACAGCGTTGGCAATTGCTGCCGCTGTAAGTTCAAGAGTAGGTTCTCCCAAAGATTTTGCACCCCAGGGTCCATAAATATCCCTGCCTTCAATAAAATACGGCTTAATCTTCCCGACGTCCTTTGCTGTGGGAATTAAGTACTGATCGAAATTCAACTCTTTAATAAATCCTTTCTCAGAATTTATTTCTTCCCAGAGAGCATATCCTGCACCCTGGGTAACTCCGCCATAAACTTGTCCCTCTGCTCCGAGTAAATTAATAACTCTGCCGGGATTGTGAACTGCAATCAGATTATCAATAAACACCTCACCGGTAGCCATGTTTAGAGTGACCTCAGCAACCTGGCAACCGTAAACATAAGTAAAATATGCAGAGCCCTGCCCCGTTTCCTCATTCCAATGTACATCTGGTCCTTTATACCAGCCCATCGCTGAAAGGCTGATTCCCTTTTTATAGGCAAGTGCACACAATTCATTAAAACTTATTTCCTTTGCACCTCCACCAAAGTATTTTACCTTATCATTCGCAAATGTGAAGACTGCATCACCTGCAAGATTCCACTCGTCAACCAGCAGTTTTTCCAGTCTGTTTCTTATTTCCACAGCAGCATTTTTAACTGCACCACCACCCATCAATGTTGCGCGTGAAGCAACAGTGGGACCACTATCGGGAATCAGGCTGGTATCCTGATCAAGATAGATAATTTTGTCTAATGTTAATCCCAGCACTTCTGCAGCAACAATGGATAACGTTGTTCGCAAACCTTGACCATTTTCAGAAAGCCCGCAAAGTAAAAACAAACTTCCATCATTCTGCAGCGACAGATATGCTGCTGCTGCATCGATGCCTTCAGCACCTAATGAACACCCCCTGTAACTTACCGCAAGTCCTATTCCTTTTCTTAAATAATTTTGATTATTTAAGTAATCTTGTTCTTTGAGAATCAAGCTGTCAGCATCATTAAAGGATAAATTTTTATGCTCTAAGCTTTTAAATTCCTGTAAAGAATGATACTTAATCCATTTTTCTTTAAATCCTGATTTTTGAACCGCTGTATCAAGAACTTTAATCAGGTTTACATCGTGTTTTTCAAGCTTTTGTCCGCTCGCAGTAAAAGAACCTGAAGTGAAACAATTTCTTCTCCTTATTTCGTCCGGAGTAATATTCAATTTAATTGCAAGTTCATCCATAATTGATTCAACAGCAAAAATTGGCTGGGGTGAACCAAAACCACGCATCGCACCGGTGTAAGGATTGTTTGTATAAACAGCCCTGACATCGGTTTGAACATTTTCAATTTCATAAGGTCCCGTTGCCTGTACTACTGAACGCCAGGTTACAAAGGGACTCATGGATGAATATGCGCCGCCATCTGCAATAATATCAATTTTCATTGCAGTGATTTTTCCATCGGCCTTTGCACCAACTTTGTAATTTAATATATATGGATGGCGTTTGTAGGATTCCAGAATCGATTCTTCACGTGTATATTTTATTTTTACAGGCCTTCCGGTAATCATTGCGCCGATTGCTGCTCGTGCAGAAAGTATATTCATTGTATCATCCTTTCCGCCAAATGAGCCGCCAAGTTCTGCCTGAATTACTCTTACATTAGCAAGCGGATAATTAAGCACTGATGCAACAACTTTTCTGCAAGTAAATGGATTTTGTATACTGCCAACTATTTTTACTGAGTTCGGGGTTTCCTGTGGAATAGCAATAACAGCTTCGGGTTCGATGTATGCATGCTCAACAAACGCAGTTCTATATGTCTGCTCAATAATATAGTCACTGTCGGCAAAACCTTTTTCAATATTTCCTTTACGCAAGGGATAATGAATGATAAGGTTATTTTCAAACTCGGGATGAATAAGCGGTGAATTTTCTTCCAGAGATTTTAATGGATCATTTAGAACAGGTAATTCCTCAAAATCAATTTTAACTTTTCTTTTTAATTTGTTTAGATCATCAACATTCTCGCCGATAAGCATACAAATAACATCTCCGGGAGTAACAACTTTATCGAAGCAGAAAATCGGTTGATCATTCCTTATCGGGCCTACCAATTTGTTTCCGGGAATATTGGAATGGTCTATAATTTTAATCAGGCGGGAATCATTTATCACTTCAGAATAATCTATCGATTTTATTTTTGCGTGCGCTGAAGCTATTCTTACCATTACTGCAAAAAGCTGACCGGGAAAATTAATGTCGTCAGCAAACTTAGCCTGGCCGGTTACTTTAGCATAAGCATCCTGTCTAAAGACTTTTTTACCAACTATGCTGAAAGAGTCATTCATCATTTCTTCATCAGATTTTTATATACTCACCGAAACAAACCTGCTCTTCTAACTCATTTCTTCTATCCATAATTACTCTCCCACGAAGAAATGTTTGTTCGACTATTGCAGAAAATTCGCGCCCTTCGAATGGAGTATATTTCCCTTTGCTGTGCATATTGTTTGATTTAATTTTTTCAGAGCTCCACATATTGATTAAAGCAAAGTCAGCATCTTTGCCGACATCAAGACTGCCCTTATCGACAATACCAAAGTATTCACTGGCGTTTGTGGAAAGAAGTTTAACTGTTTGTTCAAGTGTAAGCCTGCCTTTCAGAAATCCTTCGCTTAATAAAAACGGGACGCGATGTTCAACACCGGGAATGCCTGAATAAACTTCCCAAAAATTTTTTGATGATTTTTCAACCGCGGGATTACATCCGGCGTGATCTGTTGTTACAAACGAGATGGTTCCGTCCCTCAGGCCTTCCCAAAGAGCTTTTTTATCAACATCAGTTTTAACAGGAGGTGACGTTTTGAGGTAATTTGAGATTATTTTATCATTAAAATCATTTTGTGTAAAGGCAAGATAGTGTGGACAAGTTTCAGTTGAGAATTTGAGTGCTTCAGCCTTTGCTTTTCTGATCAATTCCAAGCCGGCTTTCGAGCTTAGATGAACGATGTGAAATCTGCAATCGCATTTTGATGCAATCTCAATCAGAGTTGAAATTGCTCGTGCCTCTGCCTCACTATCCCGTGCTTTTACGAAAGCCTTCCAGCCAGTTTCGCCATTAGCAATTAGTTTCTGGCTTCGGGTATTAATACGGTTCTTATCCTCAGCGTGTACGGCTATTGGTTTATTTAATTCTTTAACATACTCTGCAGCAATCAATAATCGCTCCGGTGTTAGATCGCGAAAACTATCCATTCCGGATATCAAATAGGTTTTGAATCCTGCAACACCAGCTTTTACTAATTCATCAACCTGCATTTTTAAATCTTTCTGCTCATCAAAATCATTTCCGGATATACCTCCCCACAAACAATAATCTACCAGGCTTTTTCCTTCTAGAGCAGATAACTTTATATTAAGATTTTCTACTGATGTTACCGGTGGAATAGATGTGCAGGGCATATCGATTACAGTTGTTACACCGCCGTAAGCCGCAGCAGTTGAGGCATGCTTAAAATCATCTCTGAATTCAAATCCGGGAGTATTGAAGTGAACGTGAGGATCAATTGCACCCGGCATCAGAAAGAGAAAATTGCCGTCGTAAATCTTTGAATTCCGGTACTGAGAAATAGGCGGAAGCTTTTCAATGAAAGCTTTAAGTTTTTCTTTATTTGAAATTTCACTCCATTCGGTTTGAGAGTTTAGGAGTGGAACAACCTGTTTAATGCGGTCATCAAAAATAATGTCAACAAGCTTAAGCTTATTGCCTTCAGCCGAGATGAAAACATTTGTCAAAATTTTTCTTGCAGGCTGCAGCATATATGCTCCTTCAAGAATGAAAATAATTATTCAATTAAATTTCAAACAGAAACCTTTTTGTTGAATTCTCCAATCAGTTTATCCCAGAGATCAACTGTTTCATATCTCTTTTGCCAATATTCGTCATCATACCATTGGGCATTGAGTTCGAAGACATCCTTTCCCTGCTGTTCAATCCAGGTAAAATATTTCAGGTTATGAATTGATTTCTTTTCATAATAGCTGAGTTCTTTAAAGAAATCTGTTTTTTGTTTGATTAAAACCGATTGATAATCAATCTCAGCCTGCTTTTCAGAGTATTTTCCCCATTCCTGATTCATTTCAAGTAACCGTGATTGATAGAGCTCTGAAGAGTCAGTAAAAATTGTGAAGACAATATCATTGCTGTTAAGTTCAAAATATTTTGCTGTCTTGATTGCGCTAATCAAGTTTGAAATACAGGAAATTCCTAAATCGGGAAGTTGACCAATTGTATCATCATCAACACCAATTTTAGAAAGGAATGCTTGTCCGGCTTTCTCATTGAAAAGTCTTAATATTCGAAGAGGTTCCTCATCATCAATTGCAGTAACGGCATCTGTATTTTTAACATTATGGATCCAGGGTATATGTTTATCACCAATTCCTTCAATCCGGTGAGCACCAAAACCATTCATTAAAAGCGTAGGACACTGAAGAGCTTCACTTGCAATAATTTTAACAGTTGGGAATATATTTTTCAGATAATCGCCTGCAGCAATTGTACCTGCTGAGCCGGTTGCACTTACGTAAGCCGCTAATTTTGATCCCGGATTTTTTAATTCACTGAAAAGAATTTCTAATGTTGAACCGGTAACTGTATAATGCCAGATTGAGTTGCCGAATTGATCGAACTGATTAAAGATAAAATATTTATCACTTTCAGATTCCAGTTCATGACATTTATCATAAATTTCTTTTACATTGCTTTCGCATCCGGGAGTTGCAAATACCTGTGCACCGACTGACTTTAGCCATTCAAACCTTTCTTTACTCATTTGTTCAGGAAGAATTGCAACTGCTTCAACTGAAAGCAATGCAGAATTAAAAGCACCGCCGCGGCAGTAATTCCCGGTTGATGGCCAAACTGCTTTATGATATTCAGGGTTAAATCTTCCGGTTACAAGATATGGAACAAGACATCCATAGGTAGCACCAACTTTATGCGCCCCGGTTGGAAAATATTTACCAATCAATCCTATTATCCGCGCCTGAATACCGGAAATTGATTTTGGAATCTCAAGAAAATTGATTTTCCCGATTTTACCTGTCAGAGGATCATTTCTCCAATTAATTCTAAATAGATTCAGAGGATTTATTTCCTGCAAGTCTACTTTTTCAAGTTTGTTTTGAATTTCTGCAGGAATGGTTTCGGGCTTTCTTAACTGAGAGAATGTCGGAAGAATTATTTTTTTATTACGGCATCGTTGAATTGTTTTGTTCAAAAAGTCCTGACTATAAATATCCCACGACCAGGTTTTTGATATTGCCCCATCGGATGGTTGATTGGCGTGCACTTTCTCTCTCGGGTTTTGTTTCAGATATCCTAATTAAAAATGATTAGGGAACATTTCTAAAACAAATATAAGATTATTAAAATTAAAAATGTAGAAGTGAGGCTCAACTAAAAGTGGTTGAAAGAAGATTTTTTATGATCAACTCTCAAACACTTTTAAAGTTTAAATTGATTTAATATTATCAGAGGAATACTGCTGGTTAATTTTTTGTTCGTCCTTTCCCGAATAAGGACAGGACCCCATTTCGCCCTTATTGCCTTGGTTCAAACTGTCCAAAGCAGGGCAACCACCTGATTTCATACTTTCAAGGTAAGGACAATTTTTGCCACTTTTAGATTTCTTTTCATCTTCCGAAGATGAAACGAATGCAAGGGCAATAAAACTGAAGATTAAAACAAAAAATACTGAGAGAACAAGATTCTTTTTCATACGGCTCCTTTTTATAGTCATAACTCCGACACCGTTGCTAAAAGTTCCTGAACCCTGCTGAGTTTTAGGGGGAATTTAAATATCTCACACTTTGGATTTCCGCTGCGATAGAAAGAGCGATTTCCGCTGCACTATTGCCCCCAATTTTTAAGCCGATAGGTGTGTACAGATTTGAAAAATCTAATTTGTTACCGAAATCTTTAAGCAATTTTTCTTTCATTTCGTGTGCTTTATTTTTTGAGGCGATGATTCCAAAATAGTTTGACCTGACTTTTTTCTTAAATAATCCCTTTATGATTTCGTAATCAAATTTATGCCCGTGAGTAAGTATTACATAATATGCGTCATCGGGGAAGTTGTTATTCTTGATAAAAGTTGAATAGTCACTTAATATTTTTTCATTTGCCAAAGAATTTTCTTGCTGAGTAAGAATTTCATTCCTGTTGTCAATTAAAATAATATAATAACCGAGCGGCTTGAGGAAATGCTGCACTGCCTGTCCAACATGCCCGCCGCCAAATAAATAAACAACGGGCAGCTTACCAAAGACTTCATAGAATATAGTTATAGTACCATTACAACTCATCGGTACCGCATTGGTAACTTTTTTAAGCAGCTTTGGATCAGACGATAACAAATACTCCTTTGTTCCGGATTCCCCCGAAGCGATTCTGAGCAAGCTCTCCTTTTTGATTTCCATTTCAACTGCACCGCCGCCAACTGTGCCGATGGTTTTTTCATCTGCTGTGGTTATCATTTTAAATCCTACTTTTCCCGGAGCGGATCCCTTTGTTTGTATAACTGTGGCTAAACAGAATGATTTGTTATTTCTTTGCAGTTCAAGAATTTTTTCATGAATTAACATAATTTATTCCAGGTTAGAATATTGTTGTGGTGTATCGATATCCTGAAGGATCTCTTTGTAATTACAATCCCAGATTTTTTTCCTTATAGACATCCTGGATGAAATTTCTTTCATCGAAGTTTGATTATTTGAATCAAGAATAAATTTGATTAATGAATTTTTAATAATTACCGGGTGCCCTTCAGTTTTGTTGAAGGAAGGCTGAATCCAATCATATTTGTCATCAATTTGCTGAGCGAACTCTTTATAAAAGTTCAATGGAATAGAAGGTTGATCAACCAGATGATACAGCAACCAATCAGATTGGCTGAAATAGTTAACCCCGGTTTTTACAGATGTAATCATTCCTTTTTCGTAATCAGGATTAGAAAGCAAAATTGTTTTCATTTTGAGTTCTTCTCTAAAAGGATTTGCGATTTTTGATTCTGCCGAATTCAAATAAAATTCAATTTCTTCTTTTACGATTTCATTTTTATAACCAAGAATAACAGCAACCTTGCTGCAAATGCTGCAGAGTTTTACGAGAATTCCGAGCACAAATGGTATATTGTTATACATCAGTAAAGGTTTTGGCTGTCCCATTCTTTTTGACATGCCAGCTGCCAGTATTATTCCATTCAATCCCATTCAATTAACTCTCAAGCGGACAGCTGAGTAATGACTCTGCGCAAAATGTTTCTGACCAAAGGAATTTTATAGCTATTCAGTTGAAGAGGTTGAGCATTATCAAATGCTTTTGTTACAACATTTTCAATTGATCCGGAAGCAACTCTAATACCTGCAATTGACTTGTTGAAGGCGTTATCCAGCCAAGGTTTAGGCGCAACACCTCCGAATGCAAAACTTCCCCATTCTATAATGCCATTATTTTTCCTGATAATTGCAGCTACGCTGACTATCGCGAAATCCCAAACATCACGTTCTTTAAATTTGAAATATGTACTTCGTGCTTCGGATTTTAATTCGGGAATAAAAATACCTGTTACAAATTCACCGGGCTTAAGAATGGTTTCACTCATTGCATCAGACTCCGGCAAAATATAAAAATCATCAATCGGAATTTGCTTTTGCTTACCATCTGAATAAATTATTACTGCAGCATCGAGTGCAAGAAGTGCAACTGCCAAATCAGAGGGATGAACAATGTAACAGGGTCCTCCGCCAATTATACAATGATATTTATTAAAGCCTTCAAAAGCATAGCAAGTTCCGCCGCCTTTTCTTATGCAATCAAAATCATCACGAAAATACATACACCTCGGACGTTGACATAAATTTCCACCAACTGTCCCCATATTGCGTAATTGTGGTGATGCAATTTCACTTGCAGCTATCTTTAATACCGGAAAATTTTCGGCAATCATTTGGTTTTGACTAATCTCTTTGATCTTAACCAATGCCCCTATCGACAAGCCTTTTCCTGTTTCAAATTTAATATCGCTGAGCCCATCAATTGTCTTTAAATTGACAACGTGATCAGGGTTAACTATTCCATCCTTCATAAGTGCAAGTATATCAGTTCCACCAGAAAAAGGAATAGAATTATTAAGCAGTAAATATTTTCCGGCTTCCTTTAAATTTTTCGGTTGATGATATTCAAACTTCATAGCTGTTTCCAGTTTTATGAATAAAGTGCCTTAATTATTTTGTCTGGAGTAATTGGCAGACTCCTGATTCTCTTTCCTATGGCATTATAAACTGCATTCCCAATAGCGGCTGCTGTTGGAATTATTGCAGGTTCGCCAACACCTTTAACGCCGATACTGCTGTTAAGGGGGTCAAACTGGCTGACAATTGCAATTTCTATTTCAGGGGCATCTTTAATTGTTGGAATTTTATACGAATGTAAATTGGTGGTTAGAACTTTACCGGTTTTTCTATCCAATAATCTCTCCTCGAAAAGTGCATAACCCAATCCCTGAATAATTCCTCCATGAATCTGATTATAGAGAGTCTTGGGGTTTAATGTTCTTCCAATATCATAAGCAGCAGCTATTTTATTCACTTTTACTTTCCCGGTTAATGTATCAACACTAACGTCGGCAAACTGAACGCCGAATGAATTTGTTGCGTAACCGTCAGGATTTTTCTCCCTTGCGCCATTAGTTATCAGTTCTCTGTTTCTCGTTTTGGATACGATTTCTGTAATGCTGATTTTTTTATCTTTCTCTTTTATTGAGCTAACTAAACCCTGAGAATACATTAATTCTTCTTCAGGAAGATTTAAAATGGCTGCGGCCGCTGAAATTAATTTTCCTTTCATCTGCTCAGCAGCATCCCTGATTGCAGGAGCAACAGAAGGAGCAGTCATACTTCCACCGCTTAAGGGGCAATATGGAAAATCAGTATCGCCGATATCTACTTTTATTTTTTCAACAGGAATTTCGAGCACCTCAGCAGCCACCTGAGCAATAAAAGTATATGTTCCTGTTCCTAAGTCCTGAGAACCAGCAAAAACATTTATGCTTGAGTCGCGGTTTAATTTCAAAGCTGCATAAGCAGGAGGACCTCCACCACCCCACCATATCTGAGTTGCCATTCCTATTCCATTTTTTACCTCAGAATTTTGTGAGCCGGGAGTTTTATTTCTTCTTTTCCACCTGATTATTTCAGCACCTTTCAGATATGCGTCTTTTAATTTCTTACTTGTATAAGGTACATTGAAAACCTGATCAGTTTCGGCGTAATTCTTTAGACGAAATTCAAGCGGATCCATTCCGATTTTTTCGGCAGCATCATCAATAATTGCCTCAAGTGCAAATGTACCCTGAACATGTCCCGGCGCACGCATAGCGCGGGATCTGCCTGAATTTGTTAATACACTGTATTCTTCTGTTTTCACGTTAGGGCACAGGTAAATTGTCTTTAACGGCCAGCTGCATCCTGCACTATCAGGATATGCCCCGACTGATCCATAAGAAATATGTGAAAGTGCGGTGATCGTTCCATCCTTCTTTACTCCAATTTTCAATTTCTGATTTGAGTCTGGTCTGTTTCCAACTGCCAGATTCATTTCTTTTCGATCAACTGAAATGAAAACAGGTTTTCCGATATCACGGGAAATTAAAGCAGCCATAATTGTATGTTTCCCTGCTTCGAGCTTGCTTCCGAAACCTCCGCCCATAAACTTTTTAATAACTCTTACTTTGCTTGAAGGTATTTTCAAACTTGCAGCAACAGTATCTCTCACACTAAAAATGGCCTGTGTCGAATCCCATATTGTTAATTTATCATCATCCCAGTTTGCAAGGCTGCAATGCACTTCGGTAGGATTATGAACAACAACCTGAGTATTAAATTCTTCTTCGATTATTTGATCAGCTTCATTGAATCCTTTCTCAACATCCCCTCTTACATAAGTATCAGGTTTTCCATCAAGTATGTTTCCCCAACCATGGACTTTGGGGGATTCAGACATCATTGCTTCACTTGCCGTTGTAACAAAAGGTAATGTTTCATATTCAACTTCAATCAGTTTAAGAGCTTCAAGTGCAATTCTTTCGCTTATTGCCGCAACGCAGGCTACTTCATCTCCCTGATATCTCAGATTTTTATCGAACAGAAGGCTTGTATCATAGTACCAGCTAATTTCAGGGCAATTTTTAAAGGAAAGAATTTTCAATACTCCTTCAAGCTTTTCTGCTTTTTCAGTATTAAGATTTTTGAGGATTGCATTTGGATGGGGAGATCGTAAAATTTTTCCATAAACCATATTAGGGAGGAATTTATCGGTTGTATAGCTTGCAGTACCGCTTACTTTTTCATAAGCATCAATTCTGGAAACGGGCTTACCTACAATTTTCAATTTATCATTTTCCGGCCACGGTTTGTATTCTTCAACAGGCACTTCAGCAAGAGATTCTACGAAATCTGTCTCAACAAAATTTTTCGATTTAATAATTTTTACTGCCATCTTTTCACCTGTTAGTTCCTTCGGTTAAATAGCCAGCCGCAGCCAGAACTGACTTAAGAATATTTGGATAAGCAGCACATCGACAAAGATTGCCCGACATTCCGGTTAAGATTTCTTCCTTGGATGGTTGAGAATTTTTAAGAAGTATTGCCTGAGCTGCAATAATCTGCCCGGGTGTACAATATCCGCATTGAAGCCCGTCGTGTTCAACAAATGCTTTTTGAATAGGATGCAATTCTTCTCCCGTTAAGAGTCCCTCAATAGTAGTTACTTCTTTTTCCCCGGCATCAAGTGCAAGCATCTGGCAGGAGTAAATTGCTTCACCATTTAGCAGCACAGTGCAACCGCCGCACTCACCGTGATTACAAATAAGTTTTGTGCCCGTAAGCTTAAGTTCATTTCGCAAAACTTCAGCCAATGTTGTTTCAGGAGAAATCATTAATTCATACCGGACTTTATTGACTATGAGATTTAAAGGCTTTTTGCCACTAGCAATTTCTTTTGTTTCTGCTTCGAGCTTTTCAGAAATTTTTGAAACACCGGGAGTTAGAACATAGCTTCCAATTATCGTTGTGCTTACTCCTTGAACGAATTTTCTGCGGGAAAATTTTCTGGGGGATGATTTATCGTTCATATGTAATTCCTGATAGTAATTACAGATATTTTACTTTATGGATCCTGGCATAAATTAACCGAGTATGTTTCTTTTTTCAAAACAAGCAGACTAATTGATTAAACCAAACGATCCATCTCAAATGAATAATTTTTATTTTAATTACAATTAAGAAAATCTATTCGTACTATAAAATAACAGAAACAACTAAACTTCACTTCAGTAAAATCATCTTACGGATTTGTGAGTAACTACCAGCTTTCAGTTTATAAAGGTAAATTCCACTTGTTAAATTGCCTGATTCAAAGTTCAATTCATAACTGCCGGCTCTTTTAAATTCACTTAAGAGTGTTTTTATTTCCTTTCCAAGCACGTTGTAAACCTTCAGTTCAACAAAACAATCTTCAGGAATTTCATATCCTATAGTTGTATTTGGATTGAATGGATTTGGATAATTCTGATTAAGCTGGAATGAATAAGCTGGTCTGTTTTCTTCATCATTATCTGTAACGGCGATAGTATCTGTAATTTGTGTTGTCCAAACGCTCAGATCAGTACCATCCATTCTCATCCATATTGGATATATTTTGGAATTATAAGCGGCTATGTTAGTGTAATCACCAAAAAAGACGAAGCTGTTTGGACTGAAAGAGAACTGACTTACTTTGAAATTCTCAAAAGTTTCACCGCCATCTGAGGATTTTGCGACATAGACATCCGTTAAAGTTCCTGTTGTGCTGCGCCTGTCGTAAAAAATCACATAAATTCTCCCTGTGATTGGATCAACAGTCATCCACGGGAAGAATTGATGACGATTTGTTATGTCGTTATTAACTCTTTTAGCTTCCAGCCAGGTGTTTCCACCATCGGTAGACCTGGTGAAAAAAACATCTGTATCTGT
The DNA here is from genome assembly GCA_013388545.1 of Ignavibacteriaceae bacterium. Lineage (GTDB taxonomy): Bacteria > Bacteroidota > Ignavibacteria > Ignavibacteriales > Ignavibacteriaceae > JACAFB01. Next base: position 123,626 of record JACAFB010000008.1, on the reverse strand, counting down.
AGTTCCATTACGCTGATCACCCCAACAGACATAAATATTTCCCCGGTATTGAGAATTACTGATATCACATGCAGTTATCGGCAAGCCATTACATCTATAGATACCGGGGACGTCGAAATCCCAGCCGCCGGGAATTGAGGAAATAAAAATATCGGTTCCGAAAGTCTGTCCGCCGTCAAGTGACTTATCAAACAATAAACCGAGAGGCCCTGCCCAGCTAAGATAAACTTCGCCATTAGGCCCAACACAAGGAACTGCACCCTCCACAGTATTATCGCTGTCTACACAGTTTCCGCTTCGATCACTAACTTTCACAGGAATTGCCCAGGTTAAACCATGATCTGTGGAACGGGAAAATAAAATTCTGGAACTGTCGTTAGAGTTGGGACTGCCATAATCATCAAACTCTGTCCAGGCAACGTAAAGATTATTCCGGTATTGTGATTGAGTTATATCAACTGCCAGCCATTCTTTATCCTGCTGTTTTGGATATTGGTAACCTATTCCGACTCCATCATTCCATGTTAAACCTCCATCAGTTGAACGTTGAACAACTATCCGGTCGATCCAGTATCCTGAAATCGGATCTGAAAGGTGTCCGAAATAAAGATATCCCAGCGAGTCAAATATTACACATGGATCTCCCCACACACCTAATGATGAAGTGAGTTTCATCTCAGTCCAGTTATTTCCGGAATCAGACGATCTGTAAAAGTAGTTAATGTTTGCACCCGCTGCCAGCATTTGAGGATTAACAGGGTTAATAGCAATTGTCACTTCTTCAGGATCAGTGCTGGCAGGAATGTTAACCTGGATATTAGTGTATTGTGAAAACGTTGTTTTGATCAGGAACAGAAGGAAGGAAATAAAAAAAAGTTTTTTCATTAAATCATCTCAGTTTTGATTTGCAAAATAAATCTGTAAAAATGAGAATCAACCTATTTATTTAACCGGTGAATTCCCTCACTACCGGTTATTTTTGAATTCTTTTGTACCACAAAGATAAGGTTCTTTGTCTGCTTAATAAAGCGCAATCCGAATTTTGAATAAATGCTTATTAAAATAAGTCACAATGCTTTATATTTAGTTAAAACATATAATCAATTTCTAGGAGAATTAAATTGAAGTTAAAATTTTTTGGATATTTGCTGATAATTATCTCAATCACAAGTATGTTATTTACCGGTTGCTTAACTACCCAGTATAAGGAGTATAGATTTAAAGTTAAAAAAGATGGCTCAGGTGAAGGCACAATAAAATTTGTCAATCTTATTTCGCAAAAAGATGACGGCAAAGATGTTTCATTTAAAGATTATGGTGAATTGGTTACAGATTACCTGGAAGGAAACCGGTTTGAATCAGATAATCCATACTTTACAGTAACTGACAAAAAGTTATATGAGGAAGAAGGTATGTTAGTGGGTGAAGTTGCCTTCAAATTCAGCAGTATAGACAGCATAGGATTTTTCAGAGATAAGGATTGCGACTGCAGCCCCTTTATTTATTACCTTGGAACTATGAGCGAAACATTTATCGAAACAAACGGAACTTATCTCGGCGGCGGAACTAAAGATTTTCCTGCAATAAGCTGGACAAAAAAATCAAATGAATTCTATTTCCGTACTGCTGTTCAACAGGAACTTGATGAAACAGTAAGCTTATTGCCTCTCTACAAAACGTGGAAAGACACTAAAAAATAATTTTTAATTTCCGTAAAATGGTAAGGCTGCGTGCAGCAGCCTTTTATATAATAGATTTTTGTTTTAATAAGTATAACGAACCTTAATTTTCAGCACAGTTTCACTTTCAGCTGAGGCAGGCACCTGAAAAGTAATAGTAGAAGCATCCTTCTTTTTATAATCAATCGATGTTGAAATAATATTCCAGTAAAAGCCCAAATTCTTTTCAACCTCAACAACTACATTTTCTTTTTTGCGGTTTTTAATTGTAATCTCAAATGCCTGTTCATATACTCGGTCGCTGATTTTATTATTTTCTGTCTGTATTTCTTCTGCAAGAATATCAAATGCATCACCAATTTTTAATTTTAATGTTTCATCCTTTGGTGTATGATCAATCAAATCCTCGCCTATAAACTCAATTGCTTTTCCATCAGATTTATATACCCTGACTTTACCCTTCGGCATAGGAAGCCCGAGGTTATTTGCTTCTTTATTCTCAAACTCAACTATTACAGCAACTTTTTTATTCTGATTATCACCGTAATATGACCAGCCGCCGCTTCTGTATAAAAACTTTTTAGTGGCTTTTACACCAGATGCCTCAAACAATGAGATTTGTTTTGTCTCGCTGTTTAACAAAGTAGCAGGTCTTTGCAAATTATAAATATGATACTCGAAGAATTGTTCCTCTGCAAACTGCTGCTCGGATACAACTGATTTCATCACATCATATCTTTGATATTGATCGTACTGAAATTTGTTTCTATCCTGTACCAGGTTTACATCACCGGCAACAAGTTTTAAAGTTGCATTGTTATATGAAGTTCCAGAAATGTTCTCTATTGAAACCCAGCTATTCAAATCAAGCTTTGTATCGTCTTCATTCAATACAGCAACATATTCTGCATGCCAGTTCATTCCTGAAGTTTGATATGAAATTTCAACATCCTGTTTGCCTGAAGATTTTGATTCAACAAGCCACACCAATGTTGGACGGGTGATTAATCCATCAGGAAGCGAACCAACAGAGATTCTGTATTCACTAAGAGAAGGAAGCATTATCAATCCACCTTCATCTTTTTGCAAAACCAGCTGTCCCGCCGCCGAAGAAAGTAAAATACCTTCAATAAACTCTCCATTCTTTCCAATCAGCTGAATTTTTTTGTCTATATATTTTTGAAGGATCTTATCCATACTGACCAAATCATATTGATAATTTTGCTCCATTACCTGTCCATCGAATTTAATATGTACACTTGTTGGATCTATGAATTGAGCAACATCAGTGACTTTAATAACTGATTTGCCGGAATTTACATAGAAGCTTCGAAGGTCTTTAACAACTCCTAGATTATTGTTGTAAACTGTTACCGCGAGCGACTTTTGTTCAGACTGCTGAGCAAACAAAGAAAAACTTAATCCGCAAATTGTAAGTAAACCTATCAGAAATGATTTATTAAACATACCGACTCCCGTATAAAATAATTTTTTTTAATTCTGACCTTTGTTACAAAATTAATCAAGTTTTTGTTCCTTTTATAAAAGAATACTTTTCAAACTATTTCTTAAGCAGGATTGATTATAATTATTTTTGTTAAAAGAAAAATATTTCTAAAGCAATAATTAAAGGACTCAATATGAAAATCAGGAATTTTAAAGAACGACCGGTTTTGGATTATTTCCTTATTACAATTGGAGCGGCTGTTATGGCTTTGGGAATTGGAGTTTTTCTGGTTGATGCTAAAGTTGTACCCGGCGGAGTAAGTGGACTTTCAATGGCTATTCATTATTTATCTAATAATAAAATTCCGGTTGGTATTCTAATCTGGACTCTGAACATTCCCCTTTACATCTGGGGCTTTAAGGAACTAGGAAAACAGTTTGGTGCAAGAACGTTTTACGGATTTACTTTGAATTCGTTTTTTATAGACTTTTTCCGCGGTGATATTCCGGGGCTTGGAATGGTAAAACTGCAGGAGACTCAAACAGTACAGGACTTATTTCGAAACGATTTCCTCTTTATGGTACTGATTGGTTCAGTGCTGCTGGGAATCGGACTCGGACTTATTTTCAAGTTTCGCGGTTCAACTGGCGGTTCTGATATTGTTGCAGCGATTATGCAAAAAAGATACGGCTTCAAACCCGGTATGGCAATTATGCTAATAGACTTTTTTGTAATTGCACTTGCAGGATTTATTATTGAAATCAAAGACCTATCACCTGATCGTCCGTCTTTGTCTCTGACTTTTTATGCTCTATTCCTTTTAATAGTTTCAAGCAGGCTTGTTGATGCGATAATCGATGGATTTGATTATGCAAGAGCGGCTTATATCATTTCGGATAAAAATGATGAGATTGCAAACGTGATAATGAAAGATTTAAGCCGCGGCGCCACCGCAATCAAAGCCCGTGGTTTGTATAAAAATGTTGAAAGAGAAATTTTAATAACAGTAGTAACCCTTAGAGAGTTAAGCTTACTTTCAAATATGATTAAAAAAATTGATCCTACAGCTTTTGTTACTGTTCACAACGTACATGAAGTGTTAGGAGAAGGTTTCAGGCGAAGAATATGATTACCTGAACTGATATGATTTTATAATCCTGTACTCTTTCAGATTACCATTTAAACTAACCGGCTGCCAGCGTGAATTGTAAACAGCTTCAAGTACATTCTTTAATGATGTGCTGTTTTCTGTTGTATTCAGAACAACCACATGATCTTTAACTTTTCCGTCTTTTCCAATTCTCAATAAAAGCTTTATCTCACCTTCGTCTTCAGTTTGCTGAGGAAGTACTTCTAAAATCTGCTTCGGGGAATAATCGAGATCAATGATACTATTCGGATTACTCTCTTCGGTAGAAGCCAGAGAAGTCAATCCAATCGAAATATTTCTATCTTCATTTCCCAGGGAATGAATATCTGCTGTGTAATTGGCATCATTTGTTAAATTTTCAGAAGTAATCTGTAATTGCTTCTCCGTTTCACCTGTAACTTTTTGAACTTCATTTGAAGGCATAAAAACAGGTTCTTTATGAATTATCTGCGGAATTTTTTCCGGATTTAATTCCACAACATCAAATACGACTTCTTCAAAGGTTTTTTTTTCGTATTGCACACGAGGAAATAAAACAAATAAAATCAGAAGGGCTGAAATACTAAATATCAGTGCAATCTGATAGTTCCTTTTATAATTATTATGCTGAAATTCTTTAATCATTTTTTCATTGATTCCAGAAAAATTCTTTTTTCCTGAATACTTCATTGCCGGAAAATAAATCCTTGATCTTAATTTCAAGTTCATATTTCCCCGATTGATATCCATTCATATCAAGTTGAAAATAAATTTGTGGATTCCTTTCTCTCGTCTGAAAGTTAGAAATCAGGGCAATCTGTTTTTCATCTGTTTGGAACATTTTAATAATCGGTGCAATTAAGTCATCACCGCCTGTTTCATCTTCAGAACGTTTGAGAAGAATAGTTTGTTCAATGTTGTTCATTCCATCATCGCCAAGTTCAAGATTATAAGTTTCATAGTAGATAAAAAGAGGAACAGTGGATGAAAAACTTAATTCCGGATTGGGTTTTATTCCTAAATTTTCCCTGATAATTGGGAGCTGGTCAGGATCAGCAGATTCAACAGTTTCAGCCAGAACAATATCGCTCATTTCAAGTACATCACGATTAAACTTCCGTACTTTGAATCTTCCCTGATTGCTGAATGCTGCGCCATCATCTGTTCGCAGAATTTCAAAAGAGATATTTCCCGAATCTGGTTTAACGGTCATCAGGCTTGATTTAACCAAAGAGTTTTTCTCGCGACCATCATTGAAATCCCCGGCTGAAAATTTAAAGTCATTTTTCTTTTGATAAATCGGGTTCATAAACAGATCAAAGAAAAAAATTCCCGATTGATACTGAACGCATTCTTGTGAATCCGAATGTTCTAATTTATACGAAAAATAAACATCAGTTTTATTATTCGCCGATAAACTTAAGAATTGTGTAACGTCAACGGGAATATCAAGCGGCGGACCTTCAAATACCGGCTCATATTTCTGTGGTGAAATTTTTCTCAGGCTTTCAACAAAAAAGAATGTGTCATCTCCAAACTGTGACTGATACCTTTCATTGAATTTAGGAGGACTGCTGAATGCATATTTATTTGTAGAGAACTTATCAACGAATCCCAATGTAAATTCCTCATAGTGCCAAATTTCAGTTTTAAGTTTAACAACGCTCCAATCTACTCCAGGCCGAAGCCTGACTATTTTATGCGGATCACCATATCTTATGTGCATTTCTCCGCGGTCTGTTTTCCAGCCCTGTTTATTTTCCGCAGGAACGGAATATCTCAGGTTTGCGTAAGCAACTCTGGAATAATGCTCCAGTAAACGCTCATTATACTCAGTAAGAAATAATGGTTCGTTCAGCTTCCAGAAACTTGAAATGAGGTTTTCAAGTTCGGGCTGTGAAAAGTTTTTAATCTTTTCGGAAAGAACCGGGGAAAGAAGCTCTATGACCGTGTTGTAAGTAAAATCTTTTCTTTCTTCAGGCTGCATAAGTATTAAGGCTTCCTGAAATTCTTTATGAGCTTTTTGAATCTGATTGTCTTTGTAATACAACAATCCCAGATAAAGATGAACATCTTTATCATCCGGGAATGCCTTCAAAAGAGTTTCAAGCAATGGAATACTTTTTTCAGGAACATTGCTGTCTTCATATAAAAAGCTTAAATGCATTAAAGCATCGTAATGCAGCGGCTGGTAGGATATTATTTTTTTATAATAATATTCCGCCTTCCGGAAATCAGATAAAGCTTCGTCCGACAAGTCAAAGTAAATTCCATCATCAAATTTTTTTTGACTGAACTTCCATTCATTAAATTCTGACTCTGAACGTAATGCAAGTTTATAAATTGCTTCTATGCAGGTTGAGTCAATCTGGAGAATATTTTCGTACTCTGAATAAGCGCTGACCGGAAAATATTTTTCGAGCAACGAAGCATAACATAATCTGAATTCAATGTTTTCGGGTTCAAGTAGAATAGCTTTTTGCAAGTATTCCCTTGCTAACTTTCTGCTGTGAACTGTATTTAATGAAATATTTTCTTGAGCAAGATTAAAAAGACTCTTTGCTTCAGCCGTCGGAATTTCTGATTCAGATTTAGCCCTCATAATATCAGCCGAAAAATTCGATGCATCATCATCTTTAAGATCTGGTTGAGCCTGGATAATACCCTGAGTAATAACAAGTACAACAAAACTATATGTTATTGATGACAGAAAGGACGATATTTTGAAATGTAATAATTTCATTCCGCAAAAAGGTATCAAAAATCAAACCTAAAATCCATAATAATTTTTTACCAATCTTTAGAAGCCCGGATTTCAAAATTATAGCACTATTTTGACTTAAATATTTTTATAAAGTTAAAATCGTCATTCATCAGCTTTATATATTTCTCAGGATAAGTTATCTTATTAAGGAAAAAAATAAAAAAGGAATAATTGTGATACCCGACCACCATAAACGACGTCTGTTAAAATACTCCGTAATAGCAGCAATCTCATTTGTTTTTTTCTTCGCTGCTTATAGCTTATCAACGACAGAAATCAATAATTCGATAGAAAATTTTCTTCTGAATTCATTAGGAAAAACTGACACCTGGTCAGGTACATATGGCCCCGGTTGGTTTGTCCAGATAATGAATGATTTTTCGGCACTGGGTGGTTTTACGATAACTTCTTCTCTCGTTATAATTATTAGCTGTTATTTTTTATTGAAAAAAAAGTATGAAAAACTTTTCAGACTTCTGGTTATCTCTATTGCCGGCGGATTGTTTTTGCTTCTTCTGAAATATATTTACTCGGGTGCTTTTTTTAATGTGATCAATCTTTTGTTCCAGGAAAAAGAAATGAGTTTTCCAAGCGGGCACTCGATGATGTCTCTTATAGTTTACTTAACAATCCTAAACCTTATCTTTGAGCATTCACGTCATATCAGAACCGAAAAATTTTGTATTATCTCTGCATTAATAATTTCATTCGTTATTGGTTTAAGCCGGATTTTTGTCGGTGCACACAATATTTTTGAAATTATTGCAGGATGGGCAGCAGGAGGTTTCTGGATTGGTTTAACATCTATAGTTCACATACTTACAAAGAATCTGAGATCACAATTTGAAATTGAAAAAATTAAAGAAAATCACCCTCCTCAATAAGTGAAGTGCTTTATCTTTTCGCCCTTTAATTCAATTTCTGTCATTGCTTCAATACCAATTTCAAGATGGAGATCGGAATATTTTTCAGTAACAACTTTATCTGATTCTTCTGTTTTTACACCTTCAGGAATCATTGGAATATCGGAAACGAGAAGAAGTGCCCCGCGCGGAATTTCATTGACTAATCCGACTATAAACAATGTAGCTGTTTCCATATCAATTGCTATTGTAGAAAGAGTTTTAAGATATTTTTTAAAATTATCATCCCACTCCCAAACCCTCCGGTTTGTCGAGTAAACAACACCTGTGCGGTACTCAAGTCCGCGCTCCACAATCTTTCCGGAAACAAATTTATGAAGCTTAAAAGATGGTAACGCAGGAACCTCTTTGGGTTTATAATCATCGCTTGTTCCTTCTCCTCTTATTGCAGCAGTTGGAAGAATAAAATGCCCGATTTCAGTAGAACGTTTTAGTCCACCGCATTTGCCAAGAAATAAAACAGCTTTTGGAGAGCGTGCAACAAGCAGGTCCATGATAGTGGCGGCATTAGCCGATCCAATTCCAAAATTAATAATCGATAAACCGCCTGAATTTGTTGCGGTTTGCATCGGTCTGCCAATTCCTTTGATATCACAATTAAACCTGCAAGAAAATTTCTCAACGTAATTCTGAAAGTTTGTAAGCAGCATATAATCACCAAACTCATCGATCCTGGTTCCTGTGTATCGCGGAAGCCAGTTTTTTGCTATGTCAAGTTTTGTTTTCATTGTTAATAAAGCTTTCAAGTTTCAATTTTTACTTCCCAAAATTAAAGATAATATCAGAAACACTTGAATTTGTCAGTTTACTTCATTGAATATTATTTAACTCAATTATTAAGAGAATAGATGTAAAATTGAAAACGATCATAATTTTTTATTCGCATTATTAATTGCTCGTGCAATGGCCTTCAAAGCTACTTTCAATTTTATTGATGAATTAACTAATTCCCGGCAGCTAATTTTGAGCTGCGATAGTTAAGCAACCGTAAGATGATATCCGGATTCAGGTAAAGAAATTATTCCACAATTTTTTCATGGTAATTTTAGAGTTAGAATTCAACTTCCAACGGATACATCAGTTTATACTTCGAAGGATTTCCGATTTGGATGCAGCCAGCTTTTGGAAAAAAGACTCAAAGAAATTTATTCAGTGTAACTTTTAATTACCTCTTTTATCGCTTCTTCACAAACTTTGCAAAAGGGTTTATCGCCTTTAGAAAACATTATGCAATCAAGCATTGGCCTGTAAAGTCCTTTTGGCAAGTATCCCGCTCCTTCAAACGCTCCGACTTTGTTCCAGTATTTACTACTCATTAAATATTTATCAACTTTCTCTGACTGCTTTTTATCTTTAATTGCATATTCTTCTTCAGCAGTTTTAATTTGCTCTTCGGGTGCACGGTTTCGTTTTAATTCTGCGATGTAGCTGTTTAGCCTGTTTCTTTCCTTAAGCCATTCGTAACTGAATCTGTCAAATTCTTCCTTTTCCCAGGGTGTTGGAATTTCAATTCCATTGCTTAGATACTTTTTCCATTTAACATTATTTGGATCAAGTAAAGCTGTAATGTTTGGTTCAACAGGTTCAACAGTTGGTTTGAATAAATCATTATACGCAACATCTGAAGTGTAATACTCATCAGCCAGCCCTGTAAAAGAATGGCCGAACTCGTGTGTGAATAAATACTTTGCAAATTGGTTATCAGTAGTGTAGGTGCAATATTGATTATAAATTCCGCCGCCGCCGTAACGTGGATGATTAACCTGAATATAAATTGCATCATAAGGCACAAAAGAAGCAAGATCCCGCATTGATTTGTTATCTTCTGTCATAAGGTATCTTTCAGAGCCGAGTGTCCAAAAAGTAGTGCTCAACACAGTATTTACAAAAATATCTGCACCTGGTAAATCAGTTCCAGATTGTTCAGATGGTTTGAAGATTCCATAAATGTTGAAATCGCTTTTTTGCGATTTGTAAGGTTCTTGTTCAAAAAAGTATTCAATAAAACGGTTAAGATCTTTTTCGAATTTAACTTTTTCATCTTTCGAATAACCTTCAGCAAGAATTGCTATATCTACTTTTTTATGCGGATCGCCGTTGAGTACAGGTTTCAGAATTTCAACAGTTGCATCAATAATTTTATCTTTAATTATGAAAATGCTTGTCGGATCAATTTCAGTGCGGAATATTTCATTAAGGACCTGGTTAATATCACGTTTTTCAAGTGAAAAAATTATTTTATTCTTTGGGAAAGGAATGATTGCTGATTCATGAAAACTTTTTGTAATTCCATTCACCCCATCATCGCTTGAAGCATATTCTCCGAAAAGTGTGTCAAATCCTTTGGAATAAATTAATTTTCCGGATGCAGCATCATAGATTTTTACATAGTATTTGCCGTTGTTCAACTTGTCAACAAGATGAACCAAGCGTCCAGCCCAGCTCCCGTAGCGAAAAAGTTTGTCGATAGTAATCATCTCAGATTTAGAATCACCGATGTGATAATAATCGATTCTCAGGGTTTCATCGAGAAAATAATCCTCAAAGTGTAAATTGTTTTGAGCAAATACCGAAAAAACAGATATGATCAGAATTAATAAAATTTTCATTTTTATTCTCTTTGATTTTATCGAAATAAAATTTTTTGTGATAGTAATTTAGCAATCTTTTACAGAACTTTGTGGAGCATTTAAAGATTAAAACACGGATTGAAAATGAATATTCCTGATAATTTTAAAACCGTTTATCTCTCCTTCATTCTCTTAATCTCACTCTCAAACTTCTATCCCTTTTTCGCACAGCAGGATGAAAGCTGGAAACTCTATGACGACAGCCATTTAGCGAGAGTAGATATAACCATTCACCCCGACACACTGGACTGGATTTATCAAAACGTTGAAAGCGAGATTGAGCATTACGCGGTTTTCAGATTTCAGAATAACTGGATTGATGAAACAGTTGATTCTATCGGTTTCAGGCTGCGCGGAAATACTTCCCGGTATTCTCAGAAAAAATCGTTTAAGGTTTCATTCAATACATTTATTCCGGGAAGAGAATTTTATGGAGTTGATAAGCTGAACCTGAATGGCGAACATAATGATCCATCGATAATACGTAGTAAACTTTGTTTTGATCATTTCAACACAATAGGATTAAATGCCAGCAGAGCAAATCATGTGAAAGTTTATATCAACGGACAGTATTACGGGCTCTACATCTCAGTTGAACATATTGATGATGAGTTTCTTTCAAAGAACTATGATGATGATTCGGGAAACCTCTGGAAATGTCTTTACCCTGCAGATTTAGTTTATATCGGCAGTGATCCTCAACTTTATAAAAACCTTAACGAAAACGGCAGACCTGTTTATGAACTAAAAACCAACGAGGGACAAGGTGATTTTTCAAAGCTTGTTAGATTGATTGAGGTTTTGAATAACACTCCTGAAAATAGTTTTGCCGATTCAATAGAATCTGTTATCGAAGTACATGAAGCCTTAAAGTATTTTGCTATGAATATTTTGTTCGGAGAATGGGATGACTACTGGTCATTGAAAAACAATTACTATTTATACCACGAACCCACGAAGGATATTTTTCACCTGATCCCATATGATTATGACAACACTTATGGAATTGACTGGTTCAATATAGATTGGGGCTTTGCAGATCCTTATAATTTTCCCAAAATAGTTTCGGGTTACAGACCTTTAGCTGAAAGATTGATTTCAAATAATCAGTACCGAAATCTTTATACACATTTTATAGAATTTTACAGTGAAAATGTTTATAAACTAAATCACTGGTCAACCCGCATTGATAATATTAAAAGTATGATCACCGGTGCTGCACTGAGCGACACTTTTCGAACAAAAGACTACGGATTTACAACCAATGATTTTTTTGATTCATATTCGGAAACAAGCTACAGCAATCAGCACGTAAAATATGGGCTTAAACAGTTCGTAAATTTCCGAAACGCAACCATTCAATCTCAATTATTTTATTTATCTGCTAAACCGATCGCCTACAAAATTGAATTTGAACCAAAAAATCCTTCAGGAACTGATTCAATTTTTGTTTTTGTATCAGCTTTCAGTAATGAAGGAATAAGCAATGTCGAAATTCAGTTTACACCTGAAGGTGCGCAAACTCAGATTTTCCCGATGAATTTTTCTCCGGTTGCCAATACTCAAAAGGTTGACGAAGCAGACAGATGGAGTGGAGTAATTCCCCCATTTGGTGCAGGTAAAACCGGCTATCTGAAGGTGCTTGTTACCGACAATCAAAACCAGTCACAAATTTATCCGCGAAGCAAATCAATTTTGATTAAAACGCAAAATCCAACGGCTGATAATGTTCTGATAAATGAATTCATGGCAGACAATGACAATGTTTATCCAGATCCTAACGGCGAGTTTGATGATTGGATAGAATTATTTAATCCAACCTCTTCACCAATATTGTTGACAGGAAAATATTTGACAGATAAAAGTGACAACCTAACCAAATGGCAGTTCACACAGCCAAATCTTTTTATTGATCCGGCAGCACACCTGATAATCTGGTGTGATGAACAGGAAACTCAACCAGGAATTCATACTAACTTTAAATTGAGTGCCAGCGGTGAGTTTTTAGCAATTACGGAGAACGACGGATTGACTGTTATTGATTCAATTACTTTCGGCCAGCAGATCACTGATACATCATTCGGACGATCACCGGATGGTTCTTCAAACTGGGTTTTTATGCAGCCATCGCCGGGATCAGTAAATATCGTTACATCAGTTGATGAGAATTTCTTTCCCCCGTCAGAACTTCAAATATCTGCCTATCCAAATCCATTTAATCCAAGCACTGTAATAAGATTTACAATTCCCCCTGCTTCTGATTTGCAAAATGGCAAATCTGATATTGGATTGGTTACGTTAAAGATCTATGATATCCTGGGTAAGGAAGTTGCAACACTCATTAATGAACAAAAACCTTCAGGAACATATGAAGTAACCTGGGATGGTTTGAATAGTAATGGAAGTAAAGCAAGTTCGGGAATTTACTTTGCAAGAATCCGGTTCAATCAACAGTACAAAAATCTGAAACTGATTTTGCTCAAATAATTATCTGGATTGATTGATTCGGGGGAATGTTAATTCAAGATTCATTCGAAGGATAATCCTGTTTGCTTTCTTTTTCCGCTAAAACATAAACATCGGGATGAAACTTATGAAGAAATCTCTGATATATTGGCGCTAAAATAATTGTAACCAGCACCTCCGATAAAAAGTGAAATCGAAAGTAAATTCAAAACTTTGAAGTAACTATTATTTCATAATTAAAAGAACCAATTCGACGTTGGGGTAAAAATTCCTGTCAATATTACTCAAAATTCTGGTTTTATTGCGTTACTTGCTTTCAAATGTTTAATAGGTATTTAGACTTTCCGCGCGAGGAAAGTAGTGCAAAAACCTGTAAATTTGAGGCAATAATTCTTATAATTATATCACAATTACTTAAAGATATTTTGTCAAACAATTCAAATTAAAGCATAAAGGAGAGTACTCTTATGGCTCGAAAGAACGTGTTGATAATGGGAGCGGCTGGCCGCGATTTTCATAATTTCAATGTATTTTTCAGAGATAAGGATGAATATAATGTAGTCGCATTTACAGCAACACAAATTCCTAATATTGAAGGAAGAACTTATCCCAAACAGCTTGCCGGTAAACTCTATCCATCCGGGATAAAAATTTACGAGGAAAAAGAACTGGTTAACCTGATCAAAAAATTAAAAGTTGATGAAGTTGTTTTTTCATATTCCGATGTTCCGATGGAATATGTTATGACTAAAGCTTCTATCGTAAATGCAGCAGGAGTTTCGTTCAGATTACTTGGAGCGGCTGAAACTCAGATAAAAAGTAAAAAGCCGGTTATAGCAGTACTCGCTGTAAGAACCGGAAGTGGTAAATCACAGACTTCCAGAAAAATAGTCGAAATACTTTCAAAAGCAGGGAAAAGAGTTGTAGCAATCCGTCATCCAATGCCTTATGGAGATCTGGTAAAGCAGAAAGTTCAGCGTTTTGCCGCCTACTCCGATCTTAAAAAACATAACTGCACAATTGAAGAGATTGAAGAATACGAACCGCATATTGCACGCGGAGGAGTTATTTACTCAGGGGTTGACTATGAAGCTATACTTCGTGAAGCCGAAAAAGAAGCAGATGTGATTTTATGGGATGGAGGCAACAACGATTTTTCATTTTATAAAGCTGATCTGACATTTACAGTTGTTGACCCTCACAGACCGGGACACGAAATGAGCTACTATCCGGGAAATACTTCTTTAAGATTAGCAGATGTTGCAATAATAAATAAAATTGATTCTGCCGATGCAAAAAATATTTTGACTGTAAGAGAGAACATTCATAAAGTGAATCCCGGGGCGACACTTATCGAAGGTGCATCACCGGTTACAGTTGAAAAACCTGAATTGATCCGCGGTAAAAGAGTTCTTGTTGTTGAAGACGGTCCAACTTTAACACACGGCGAAATGAAATACGGTGCCGGTGTTGTGGCTGCCCAGAAACTTGGAGCTAAAGAAATTGTCGACCCAAGACCTTATACAGTTAAGTCAATTACGGCTACTTTTGAAAAATATCCTGACATCGGGAAGCTGCTTCCCGCTATGGGTTATGGCGATCAGCAGATGAAAGATCTTGAAACCACAATCAACAGAACCAAATGCGATTCGGTTATTATTGGTACTCCAATTGATTTGGGCAGATACATTAAAATTAACAAGCCACATACAAGAGTTAAGTATGATCTGCAGGAAATTGGATCCATAACAATTGAAACAATTCTTAGGGAAAGAAAATTTATTAAGAAATAAGTAATTGCAATCAGGCTGTCTTAAATTCTTTTTATTAAAAGACACATTTATTAAAAAAGAGAAGACAGCCTTAGTATTTTCATTAGTAATTATTTTTAACAATTGATTTGAAAGACCCCGTTATTTAATTATCTCACGACAATCAAAGGCATTCCAGGTTTAACAAATCAATTTTAGCTCAATTTGATATTTGATTGAATATCAGGGCTGATTATTTTTCGGTTGAAGAAACAATCATTGCAAAGAAACCAGCCCGAATTAAAATGAAAGCAATGCTATTAAATAAAGTTGTTGACCTTGCCAGCAATAGCTCACCGTTAAAACTATCCGAGGTTCCGATTCCCGTATACGATGAAAATGAATTATTGATCAGAGTTTCATGCTGCGGGGTATGTCATACCGAACTCGATGAAATAGAAGGAAGAACACCTCCGCCGCAATTCCCTGTTATCCCAGGTCATCAGGTGGTCGGCATAGTTGAAGATACCGGTGCGAAAGTCACGAGATTTAAAAAGGGTGACCGGGTGGGCGTAGCATGGATTCATTCTGCTTGTGGAATTTGTGAATTCTGTCAAAATGGCATGGAAAATTTATGTAAAAACTTTTTAGCAACGGGCAGAGATCGAAACGGCGGTTATGCTGAGTTTATGACGATAAATGAAAACTTCGCTTACCGAATTCCAGAAATATTTTCAGATTCAGAGGCAGCGCCTTTATTATGTGCCGGTGCTATAGGTTACCGTTCCCTTATGTTAACAAAGATTAATAATGGAGAAAATATCGGGCTTACAGGATTTGGTGCATCAGCCCACCTGGTATTGATGCTTGTTAAAAATCTTTTCCCTAAATCACAAATATTTGTTTTTGCAAGAAGCCAAACAGAAAGAGAATTTGCTAAAGAATTAGGCGCAGTATGGGCAGGAGATTCTGAAGATCACTCGCCTGAAAAGTTGTCTGCAATTATTGATACTACACCTGCGTGGAAACCGATAGTTGAAGCCTTAAAAAATCTGAAGCATGAAGGAAGACTGGTTATTAATGCAATTAGAAAAGAAGAAAATGACAAAGAGTATTTATTAAAGCTCAACTACCCCGAACATCTCTGGTCAGAAAAAGAAATAAAAAGTGTATCAAATGTAACCCGGAAAGATGTAGAGGAATTTCTAAACATTGCCGCATCAATTCCGATTAAGCCGGAATTGGAAGAATATAAATTGGAAGATGCAAACAAAGCACTGATTGAATTGAAATCAAAAAGAGTCCGTGGTGCAAAAGTTCTCAAAAATTTTTAATGAAATTCTTTATGAGAAGAATTAAATATTTAATTCTATTGCTTTTAGTCAGCGGATGTCTGAATGAAGAAATTATTTAGTAAAAGATTATCACAGGATAATAAACTTTCTGAGAGAAAAATATGACTATAGATTTACGCTTTTTTTTAAGCATTGTATTTGTTCTGACTTTTATCCTGCCGCCGGAATTTTTTGCACAGGAAATTGGGCAGGTCAATCAACAAAATGAAGTGATGGATAAATGCGGCTTCAGTTTTACATCTGAAGCTGAAAATTTAACCGTACCCGGCGACCACTGGGGATATGGATACGATAGTTTATTGGCAGATTTGCAGTACTGGAAACAAAGCCCATACATAAAGGTAGATTCAATTGGAAATAGTGTTCAGGGAAGACCCTTGTGGCAATTAACAATTTCAGAAAATCCATATAATGTTGAGGGGAAAAGAACTGTGCACGTACACGCACGAACTCACCCGCAGGAAACGCAGGGATTCTGGGTTACTGATCAAATGATTAATTTTTTAAAATCTGAAACACAACTTGGCCAATTGATCAGGACTAATTGTGTATTTTATATCATACCGATGTTCAACCCTGACGGAGTTGAACTTGAGCTGCCGCGCAACAATGCAAACGGAATTGATCTGGAAAGCAACTGGTTCACAACTCCAAATCAACCTGAGGTTGCAGCATTGAAAAACAGATTCATTCAATTGATGGCTTCGCCTCACCCCATCGAAGTAGCTTTAAATATGCATTCATCCTCATTATGCAAGAGATATTTTGTTTACCACGATTCTGCCGGTACCTCACCTGAATTTGCAATTATGCAGCAAAACTTTATTGAAGGTATCCGATCATATTTTCCAGGTGGAATTGAGCCCTGGAATTATTTTGTTAGCTGGACTAACGGTACCCCTCTGAAATATCCTGAAAGCTGGTTCTGGATAAATCACGGCGAAAGTGTTATGGCTTTGACTTACGAAGACATGTATTGCGAGCAAAACGGGAAATATGATTCAACGGCGAATGCAATTCTTCGCGGGTTGATGGATTATATGGGAATTTCAACTAATATCGGTGAACTTGCCGCCGGTATTCAAGATGGATTTGAACTAAACCAGAACTATCCAAATCCATTCAATCCATCAACAAAAATAAAATATCAAATACCGGCCTCCATAAACTCCTCTAAAGGAGGGACTTTAGTGATATTGAAAGTGTATGATCTTTTAGGAAAAGAGTTAGTTACTCTAGTAAGTGAAGAACAAAATCCCGGAATGTATGAAGTTGAATTTGATGCAAGTGATTTATCAAGCGGGATATATATCTATCAGTTAAGAGCCGGAGGTTTAATTCAGACAAAAAAGATGGTGTTGATAAGATGAAGAAAACAAAAGCCCTCCTTGGGAGAGGGTTTGGCAGTGGCTGCCTTTGTTAACGAATACAAACCCACAGTAATTTATGAAATTGAATTTAACTCGTCATCTGTCATCCGGAATATATTTCTATCAACATAAAATTGATAATTACCTCGAAACAAAGAAACTGATTTTAATAAAGTAAACGACTGTAAATATCAGGAAAATAATTTCTTACCTGGTAAATCCTATTGAAATCCCCGGAGTAATGCCAAGTTTAATTTCAACTGATGTAAGTTTATAATCACCCATTTTAATCGATTCATAAAAACTGCCGGCTTTAAAAAGACTTTTTACTATCAGACCGACAATTTTATTGGCTTCAAGTTCGTCTAAAAGCCTTTCTTTTTCTTCCTGTTCGATCTCATTTCTGAATGCAAAGCTTAAATTAATATCAGGCGGCAGTCCAAGAGTCACACTTGCGCCGGTCAGTTCATATCCGGACCTGATGATCAGTGCGCTTGATTCATTAATGCCGGCCAGAATTTCTTTGACTTTTGAAGCACCACTGCTTTTCAAGTCCTGAAAAAGATTTTTATCTTCATCACTGAAAAAGTCTTCCTTTAACTCGGTGATTTTGTTTATGAGAGAATCTTTCGCTTTATTTATTAAACTGTCAGTCATTACAATCCTCAATTTTTGACATTATAAATTAAATCAAAAATGATATTTTTTAAAAAACAATTCTGGAAATCAAATGAAAATTAGCAGGGTCAGGTTCGGGACCTGCAGCTGGAAATATGACTCATGGATTGGTTTGGTTTACTCGGGAAAAAGTAAATCAGATTATCTTGGCGAGTATTCCCAGAAATTTAATACAGTTGAAATTGATCAATGGTTTTGGTCATTGCATGGATTGAATAAAATATCGCTTCCGGCTCCAAAAGATGTTAAACTTTATTCAGAAGCAGTACCCGACGATTTTAAATTTACCATTAAAGTCCCGAACAGTGTCACGCTAACACATTTTTATTCAAAGCAAAAAAATGAGCCATTAGTTGTTAATCCTCATTTCCTTTCAACAGAATTATTTAATGAATTTTTGAAGTCAATTGAGCCAATGAAAGAGAAAATCGGTGTACTTATGTTTCAGTTCGAGTATTTAAATAAGCAAAAAATGAGCTCACAGAAAGAATTCCAGGAAAGGATTTTCAGCTTCATCAAAAAACTTCCGGCTGATTATAAATACGGGATTGAAATCCGCAATCCAAATTATCTGAATAAATCTTTTTTCTCTTTCATCAAGGAATGCGGTCTGACAAATGTTTTCCTTGAAGGATATTACATGCCGCCGGTTAAAAAAGTGTTTGATGAATTTAAAGATTATATCGAAAATACTTGTGTAATTCGGTTACACGGCCCCGACAGAAAAGGAATTGAAGAAGCTTCAGGCAATAAATGGAATAGAATTATTATAGACAGGACAAAAGAAATTCAGATTATTGCTGAAATAGTCAAAGAACTCGCTTCTAAAAAAGTTGATACTTTTATAAATGTTAACAACCATTTCGAAGGTTCAGCTCCGTTGACAATAGATAAACTGAAGAACTTTGTAAATCAATAATCGATCTTTCAAAAGATCATTTTAAGGTTTTACTTTTCTTTTTGCTCAAAAACAGAATCAGGAATTCCCTTATTGATCAGATAGTTTGAATAGGTAATATAAACTTTCCCCGTTGTGGTTTTCCCTTTATCCTCCAATGTTGATTTTCTTTTAGGATCAGAATCAAAAGTTCGCGGTAAATTCATTTTTTCAACATTAAAAGAAAAAATCATTGATGATGGTAGAGGATATTTTATTATCTGATCGTAGTTCATTTCAATGGTAAAGGTCCCTGAGTTTTTGGTAGTCGACTGTACTTTTCTTATAACATTTTTCTTTTGATCAATCCATAGAGTTGATAGAATCAGGTTTGAGCTTTCACCACCGGGAATAATTTTGACAATGGAGGTATTGACTCCATCTAGAAGCTCATCTTTTTCATAAATAGCGGTATAGTCATTTTTCAGAAACGCCATTGGTGAAAAGTTTAATCCCTCTTTCGGCAAGAGTGCAAAATTCTTAGACTCAAAATGAATTTTATCCGGCTGCTTATAGTATATTTTTGCCTCTGTCTCAGGTACTTTTAGAAAATTGACATCAACTTTCACCTTAACATCTACCTGGTAATCATTTACCTCCTGGAATTTTCTCTTAACATTCTCCAGTATTGTGTCGGGATTTTTACTCTGAGCAAAATGCGAAACGGACAGAATCGTTATCGAAAATGCCAGAAGCAATACTTTTAATTTAATCATAGCAAAACAATCCTTTTAGCTTAGAATATCTTTCCTTTTGAAAATGAAGGCAGTTAAAGCAAAGAAGCCAATAATGTGTCCCAGAAGAACCAGGCAAGAATCAATTATTTCTTTAACATCAACCGGATCATTGAAAAAATTTCTCCAGACCATCATATGATTAGTAAAAAGATACGGTCTGATATTCTGAAAGAAATCGATATCAATAGCTGAAATGATTATAAAGATAATTATGACCGCCATAGTAGTAACAATGGGACCAATTGCATTTTCAACTAGAGATGAAAAAAGAAAAGCAAGCGATGCAACTACCGACATACTTAAAGAAGCGCAGCCGTAAGCAAGCAAAAATCTCCATAAGACATCAGCTTTTGCAAAAATAATTATCTGCGCACTATTAATAACTATCAACTCACCTACTCCGAAAAGAATCACTCCTAATCCAAGGCTTATCGCTGCAAGCCAAAGGACAAGAGAGTTGGTATAAATTATTCCGGCAAGAAATTTAGAAGAAACAATTTTCATTCTTGAAACAGGTCTGGTGATTAACATTCTGTATGTACCGGCTGTAGCTTCACCGGCAAGTAAATCACCTGCTACAAGCGCAATTAAAAAAGGAATGTGAATTACCAGACTATTCAACACAATATATGATATGAGATAACCGTTTAATAAATTACCCACAAACACAAACGACTGCTGTAAGTTCCGGGTCATAAAATTTAGAGATCTTTCCCCTTCGATTAACATCGCAATCTGAATAAGTGGAACAAGCACACCAATTGCTATAAATCCAATATAGGTTCGCCACTTTTTGTAAATTTTGTACAACTCTATTCTGATAAGCGTAATCAACTTTGAACCTTTTCTGTTATGTTGAGGAAATATTGTTCCAGTGACCGGGTAGGAATTATAGCTGTCACATCAACACCATTATCAACAAAAAATTTATTTAGCTGCGCTATTTGTGCGGGACCAAGGTTAAAAAAGAGCTTGTCATTAATTACCGATTCAAAATTTACACTCCAGGAGGATTCGTTGATAACTCTTATTGCCTTCACAGAATCCAGAACTTCAAAAGTTACCTTCAACAAATCGGATTTCAGTAAGTCTTGCACGGCACCCTCAACCCTGGTGGTACCTTTATCTATAATTATCATTCTATTTGCGACAAGTTCAACCTCGTAGAGGATATGTGATGATAAAAAAATCGTTTTACCCTTTTCCTTGCTCAGGTATACTATAAGGTCTCTGATTTCCTTCATACCCTGGGGATCAAGTCCTGTTGTGGGTTCATCAAGTATTATTAGTTCCGGATCGTGCAGAAGAGCTTGAGCGATTCCAAGTCTCTGTTTCATTCCATGCGAATATGTTTTTACTTTGCTTTTGAATCGATGGGACAAACCAACAAGGTCAAGCACCTCCATTATCCGGCTTTTTGAGATTTCCTTTCCGGAGATTCGTCCTAGTATCTCAAGGTTTTTGTAAGCAGTGAGATAATTATAAAAGTCAGGTTTTTCGACAATCGCTCCCACCTTTGTGAGGATCTGCTTCCTGTGCCTGTGCAGAGCTTTACCAAAAATCTTAATATCACCGCTTTCAGGAGTAACAAGAGACAAAAGCATCCTTATGGTGGTGCTTTTACCGGCTCCGTTTGGCCCCAAAAAGCCAAACACATCTCCCCGATAGACATTAAGACTAAGATTGTTAACAGCTTTTACATCTTTAAACTGTTTGCTGAGATTATTGATCTCAATAATTTTTTCTTCCAATCAGAATAACCTTATCAGATGATTTCAGGGCAAAAGTTTTTTTAGATTCCATTCTATAATAAA
Organism: Ignavibacteriaceae bacterium; assembly: GCA_013388545.1. Classification (GTDB taxonomy): domain Bacteria; phylum Bacteroidota; class Ignavibacteria; order Ignavibacteriales; family Ignavibacteriaceae; genus JACAFB01. Next base: position 101,946 of record JACAFB010000008.1, on the reverse strand, counting down.
TAAAATTAGTGACAAACTTGTGATAAATTTTATGTAAGGAATTATTTTTCATCATTTTTTTACTGATCAGGATAAAAGCGAAAAACATTCAAAAAAATTTTTTTTAGTTTTTTGAAAAAAAATTTTACAACAACGCACAAATTTTATTTTAATCTCAACTCAAAAATTTCAAATTGTTTTTTAGATAAAAATTGATTTGTTTTTTTTGATAAATATCATAAACTTTATTTTGGTTTTTAGAAGACAAAAAAAGTTTGAAAATTATTTTGGAAATATTTTTTCTTTTAGTTCTTTTTATTTACTTTCTGCTTAAACAAAACACTAAAAGCAAAAATATTTTCGCTTAAATCTTCATCTGTTGAAGATTCGCTAAGAACCCTTCCCAAATTGTTTATACAAATTTATTAAACCTAAATTTTGGAGTTATGAATGCACATTAAAAGATTATTCACTGACACCAGGAAGGATCCTTTATCCTTTTTCGAATTTGAAAAACGAACCTCAGAAATCAGAAATACTGATGGCACCATTATCTTCAGAATGGAAGATATAACTGTTCCCTCTCATTGGTCATTAGTTGCAACAGATATCTTAGCACAAAAATATTTCAGAAAAGCTGGTGTTCCCAGGCTTCTTAAAAAGGTATATGAAGAAGGTGTCCCTGAATGGCTTCAGGCTTCAACAGCTGATACCGAAAAACTTGCTCAGCTCCCTGAAAAGGAAAGATCAGGACCAGAGATGGATGCAAAACAGGTTTTCCATAGACTTGCCGGATGCTGGACTTACTGGGGCTGGAAAGGAAATTACTTTAATACTGAAGAGGATGCCAAAGCATTTTATGATGAAATAATATATATGCTTGCTAATCAGATGTGCGCTCCAAATAGTCCTCAGTGGTTTAATACGGGATTGAATTGGGCTTATGGAATCTCCGGACCATCTCAGGGACATTATTATGTAGATTATAAAACCGGTAAGCTTACAGTTTCAAATGATGCATATACACATCCTCAGCCCCATGCTTGTTTTATCCAATCTGTAAGAGATGATTTGGTTAATGAAGGCGGAATAATGGATCTGTGGGTACGTGAAGCAAGATTATTCAAATATGGTTCGGGAACTGGATCAAACTTTTCAGAAATAAGAGGCTCAAACGAAGCTCTCTCCGGTGGAGGCAAATCTTCAGGTTTAATGTCATTTCTAAAAATAGGTGATCGCTCAGCAGGCGCTATTAAATCCGGCGGAACAACTCGTCGTGCTGCAAAAATGGTTACGCTTGATATAGATCATCCCGATATTGAAGAGTTCATTAATTGGAAAGTTATAGAAGAACAAAAAGTAGCCGCATTGGTCGCTGGCTCCAGACTTCTAAATCATCACTTGAATTCAATAATGAAAGCTTGCTACGATGAACATCCGGAAAATGACAGATTCAATAAAAAGTTAAATAAAAAATTAAAGCTTGCTGTTCTTGAAGCAAGAAAAGCTCAAATACCAAATAATTACATCGATAGAGTTATTCATCTTGCCAAACTTGGCTTTAAATCGATTGAAGTTCCGGTTTATGATACTGATTGGAATTCTGAATCTTACGCAACCGTATCAGGCCAGAATTCAAACAATTCAGTTCGTGTTAACAATGAATTTATGAATGCTGTATTGAATGATGGAGACTGGAATCTTTACTGGCGAACTGAAAAAAGGAAAGCTCAAAAAGAAAAAAGAGAGCCAAAACCCTCAAAAACTCTTAAGGCCAGAGAATTGTGGGAACAAATAGCTTACTCTGCTTGGTCGTGTGCAGATCCGGGAATACAATACCACGATACAATCAATGAATGGCACACCTGCCCTGCAAGTGGTCAAATTAAAGCATCTAATCCCTGCAGTGAATATATGTTTCTTGATGACACTGCTTGTAACCTTGCGTCGCTTAATCTTGTAAAATTCTTCGATCAAAAAACCAGAAAGTATGATATTGCTTCATTCCGGCATGCCACAAGGCTTTGGACAATTGTTCTTGAAATAAGTGTTTTGATGGCTCAATTCCCGAGTAAAGAAATTGCACAGCTTAGTTATGACTTCAGAACATTAGGTTTAGGATATGCCAATCTTGGTTCACTTCTAATGTTGCAGGGTATTCCTTATGACAGTAATGAAGCATTCGCTATTTGTGGCGCAATTACTTGTATAATGCATATGACCTCATATGCTACATCAGCTCAAATGGCCAAAGAACTTGGAGCCTTCAATAAATATCAGTTAAATAAAGAACACATGCTGCGGGTAATTAGAAACCACCGAAGAGCCGCTTATAACGTCCCTAATGAAGAATATGAAGGGTTAACAATTAAACCGGTAGGAATCGATCCAAAGCATTGCCCATCAGATTTACTGAAAGCTGCCAGAGAAGATGCGGACAAAGCTCTGGAGTTAGGAACTGAATATGGCTTCAGAAATGCACAAGTTACTGCAATCGCTCCTACAGGCACTATTTCGTTGGCAATGGACTGTGATACCACCGGCGTTGAACCCGATTATGCATTAGTGAAATACAAAAAACTGGCTGGCGGCGGTTACTTTAAAATTATCAACCAGTCAATCCCTCCGGCATTAGAAAGACTGGGATATAATCAGGATCAGATTCACGAAATTGTTAAGTATGCCAGAGGTGCAAATACTTTATCAGGTTGCCCTTATATAAATCCCGAATCTCTTAAAGCCAAAGGATTTACTGATGAAGTTTTATTAAAGCTTGAAAAATTAATGCCTACTGTTTTCGATCTTAGTTTCATATTCAATAAATACACCATCAGCCCTGAGTTTCTGGTAAAGAAACTTGGATTCACAGAAGATCAGATTAAATCACCTGACTTTAATCTTTTACATGCTCTAGGTTTTTCAAAACAGGAAATCGCTTCAGCAAACGATTATGTCTGTGGAACAATGACCATTGAAGGTGCACCTTTCCTTAAACACGAACATTACCCTGTTTTTGATTGCGCTAATAAGTGCGGCAAGAAAGGAACCAGGTTTATCAGAACTTCTGCTCACATCAAAATGATGGCTGCTGCGCAACCATTTACTTCCGGAGCCATATCAAAAACCATTAACCTCCCCAACCAGGCTTCAGTTGAAGACATTAAGGAAGCTTATATGAGTTCCTGGAAGCTTGGAATTAAAGCAAATGCTCTCTACAGAGATGGGTCCAAACTTTCACAGCCATTGAATACAATTTCAGAAGAGGAAGCGGAAGCAATTTTAGAGGACAAGGAAAATAATGATATAGTGAAAATTGCCGAGAGAATTATTCACAGATATATTGCTAAGAGAAGAAGACTTCCGGACAGACGCACCGGCTTTACTCAAAAAGCTAAAATCAACGGTCAATCGGTTTACATTCGCACCGGTGAATATGAAAACGGACAGCTCGGTGAGATTTTTATAGATATGCACCGCGAAGGTGCGGCTTTCAGAAGCTTGCTAAACTGTTTTGCCATTTCCATCTCACTCGGTTTGCAGCACGGTGTTCCTCTCGAGGAATTTGTAGATGCGTTTGTCTTCACTCGATTCGAACCAAGTGGAATTGTAACCGGTAATGATAAAATCAAGATGGCTACTTCTGTTATAGATTATATTTTCAGGGAATTAGCCGTAACATACCTTGGCAGAAACGATCTGGCGCATATCGAACCGGTTGAATCAAAATCAAAAGTGTCACCCGGAATCGTAAAGAAATTACCCGATCCTGAATATATTAGTGAAGAGGTTGTCAGTGAAAGATTGGTTGAACTTGATAAAGGTTCATCGGATTCATATAGTTCTCCCAGGACTTCATTTGAAAATAGATCAAGAGTCGCAGGCAGTGGCAGCACTTCTAATCCTGTTAACGGTATGACAGCCAAAATCCGAGAGGCTATGGAAAGAGGTTACACCGGGGATATTTGCACTGAATGCCAAAGCCTTACTATGGTAAGAAATGGAACTTGCTTAAAATGTATGACTTGCGGGTCTACTTCAGGATGCAGTTAATTATCTGATTCAGTTTGAATTATTTTATCGGACCGTCTCGTAATATTCTTTTTCCGATAGTCTTTTTGATTGCATTAAATTACCCGAAAACCAAAAAGGAGAAAAGGTTCCCGGATAATTAGACCTTGGACTGATTGGTAGAAACTTTCAGGATAAACATTTTTATTTGTGTTTACTTAAAAGGCGGGTTGAATTAAGAATCGCAAGAATAGCGACTCCCATATCTGCAAAGACAGCTTCCCACATAGTTGCCTCTCCCATACCGCCCAGAAGAATAAAAAACAACTTCACGGCAAAAGCAAAAAGAATGTTTTGCCAGACAATTTTTCTAGTATCTCTGGCTATTAATACCGCTTCAGCAACTTTTGATGGCGAATCAGTCATCAAAACAATATCGGCAGCTTCAATTGCAGCGTCAGAACCTAATGCACCCATTGCAAAACCTACATCAGAACGGGCAAGCACGGGGGCATCATTGATTCCATCGCCAACAAATGCAACTTTTTTATGTTTGTCATTTTCTTCAATTATTCTTTCAATCCGAGTAATTTTATCCTGAGGTAAAAGCCCGGCATAATATTTAGTTATCCCAAGTTTCTGAGCAATATATTGTGCAGCTGAATGGTTATCACCTGTAAACATTCTGATATCATCGATGCCATAACTTTTTAACTTTTCAATACATAATCCGGAATCTTCTTTAAGTTCATCTGATACAATTATAAAGCCGGCATATTTTCTGTTAATTGCTACATTAACAACTGTTGAATTGCTGGTACAATTCTGATGTTCAATTTCATATTCATGCAATAAAGGATCATTACCGGCAAGAATCTCGAGACCTTTATGCTGCACAATTACTCCTTTCCCCATAACTTCAATATAATTTTTAATCAAAGATTGATCGATATGATTTTTAAATTCTGCTTTAATTGACCTTGCAACCGGGTGATTGGAATTATACTCTGCAATTGCAGCGAACATTAAAATCTCATCTTTCGAAAAACCATTGGATGGTTCAATGTTAGTTACTTTAAATGTACCTTTTGTTAGTGTACCTGTTTTATCGAAGACAACAGTTTTTACCTTCGTTAATATATCAATATAGTTTGATCCCTTAACAAGAATTCCTTTCCTTGAAGCAGCACCTATACCACCAAAGTAACCGAGTGGTATACTAATCACCAATGCACAAGGACAGGAAATAACGAGTATAACCAGCGCTCTATAAATCCATTCTTCAAAACTGGCATTTGCAAACGCAAGCGGGGGGATGATTGCTATAAAAAATGCCAGAATAACTATTATGGGCGTGTAAAACTTTGCAAATGTTGTTATAAACTTTTCGGTTTCAGCTTTGCGCGATGCAGCATTTTCAACCAGTTCAAGAAGTTTTGACACAGCTGATTCTTCAAAATTTTTGGTAACTCTGACAAGCAATAAACCATTCTTATTTATTGTACCGGCTAACACCTGGCTTTCAGCCTTAACATAGGAGGGCATAGATTCACCTGTAAGAGGATAAGTATCAACAAGCGCCTCTCCTTCAATTACTACTCCATCAAGAGGTATTTTGTCTCCGCTTTTCACTTTAATAATATCGCCAATCTTTACAGCATCAGGTGATGATTTGAGTTCTTTCCCATTTTGAATTACAAGAGCAAAATCTGGTTTTATCTCCAACAATGCTTTTATTGATGCGCGTGAATTTCGTAGAGTTAAGCCTTGAATAAACTCACCTACATTATAGAAAAGCATAACAGCTACCGCTTCAGGAAGTTCACCAATTGCTAATGCACCAAGTGTAGCGATGCTCATTAAAAAATGTTCGTCAAAGACTTTTCCGCGGACTATATTTTTAATTGCTTTAAATAATACAGAGTAGCCGCTGATGAGGTAAGCAAAAATGAAGACAAAATATTCGCCTATTGAATATGGGGTGCTTTTAAGCTGCTCTCTGAATATTATTCCTCCAAAGAACAAAACAAGCACTGCAATAATTGTGAGCAGTTCTTTTTTTATCTCGGCAAATTTAATTCGTTGAGTTAAATTAGATTTTATAAAGTGGACTGCTTCGACTTCGGGTTCAATCTCCTTTATCTTTGAATTAAGAAGTTCAAGATTGGTGAAATCTGTTTCTAATGTTGAGGTTGCAAGATTTATATTAATGAAATTTAGTTTCAGATTATTTTTTAAATGCTGTTCGATATTGGCAGCGCAAGAAGCACAATCAACATTTTTAATGAGATATTTTTGCATAGCTAAATTACTTTAGGGCTAAAATAATCATAATGCGGGAAAGAGCAGAAGACGGGAATTATTTTTTCCCTAAATAAATATCAGAGAATAATTTAAAAAGCATTATTATCAGCTATTCTCCTTCCGCCCATAAATCTTTTCGAATAGTATGAGTGGTCAAGTGATGAAATTATTACACCGTGTTTAGTGCTTGCGTGAGCAAAAAGATTATCTCCAATATAAATTCCAACATGACCGGGTTTTACTCTTTTTCTAGTATCGAAAAATACCAGATCACCAAACTTCAAATCATCCCGGTTATTTATTGAAATACCTTGAGTAAATTGATCACGTGCGGATCTGAGCAATGAAACCGAAATTGTGTTTTGATAAATAGTTTGGGTAAATGCAGAACAGTCAATCCCTTTTTTAGAATTACCACCATACTTATATGGAGTATCCAGATATTCTATAATTGACATCAACAACTTTTCTTTATTGCTGTTGACCAAAGTAACAACTTCTGAGTTTGGCGAATTGCCGGAATGATATTTATTCAAAATTTCACTTAAATCAACCCGATCGTTTTCTTCAGGCATATCACCCGGATCTATGAAATCAAATTCAGGTCCAAATTCAGCTGTATCGATAACAACCTGCTTGGTGAATGTGTGAGTATTTGATCCCTCTTCCAGGTCCTGATTCAAACTTACAATTTTGTCAAGGCTGTCAGGATCATTTGAGCCGCTATACCTTATTGTACCTGAAGAGGCTGAACATCCCAACAGTAAAATTGCAGTAAAGGAAATGCTTAACATTTCCAGAAATAAATTTTTCATAATTCATCCAAGATATTCTCTTAAATTTCTGCTTCTTGAAGCGTGTCTCAAACGCCGGATCCCTTTTTCTTTAATCTGTCTTACTCTCTCTCTGGTAAGGTGAAATTTCTCGCCGATTTCTTCAAGTGTCATTGCATGATCATTCCCGATTCCAAAATAAAGTCTTATTACCTCGGCCTCTCTCTCAGTCAAAGTCGAAAGTGCAGTTCTAATTTCCATCTTTAAAGATTCACTCATCAATTTGGTATCAGGTGACGGATGTTCGTCGTTCTCAATTGTATCAATGAGTCTGTTATCTTCGCCGTTAATGAACGGTGCATCCATTGAAACGTGACGATTTGCAATTTTTAATGTATCGGTAATATCGCTTACATCCATTTTTAATTCATTTGCAATTTCATCAGCATTTGGTTCACGTTCAAATTCCTGCTCCAGATTACTGTAAGCTTTACCGATTTTATTCAACGCACCAACCCGGTTAAGTGGAAGCCTTACAATACGGGATTGTTCGGCAAGTGCCTGAAGAATTGATTGGCGGATCCACCAAACAGCATAAGAAATAAATTTAAACCCGCGAGTTTCATCAAATCGCCGTGCAGCTTTGATCAAACCAAGATTACCTTCATTTATAAGATCACCCAGAGAAAGTCCCTGATTCTGATACTGCTTAGCTACGCTGACAACAAATCTCAAATTAGCTTTGGTGAGTGTTTCAAGGGCTGAATGATCTCCCTTTCTGATTCTTATTGCTAATTCGATCTCCTGTTCAGCAGTAAGCAGTTCAACTTTGGCAATTTCCTGGAGATACTTATCCAGTGACATGCTTTCTCTGTTGGTAAACTGTTTAATAATTTTCATAAAGTGATCAAGGTTTTTTAACCGAATTTAAAGTATCAATTATTCCTACAATTGAGGCATCAACCGGAGCGAAATCAACCGGTAATGCAAGAACTGCTTCAGAGGCAGTAACATAAAAAATAAGTTCTCCGACACCGGAACCTACTGTATCTACAGCTATAAATGGTTCTCCGTTGTTCTTCATCTCTGAATTCAGAGGCTGAACGATGAGAAGCTTAAGGCTTTTTAACGAATCATATTTTCGCGTAGCCCAAACATTTCCGATAACTTTTCCTAAAAACATTTTAACCTTTGGCTGGGATTGTATTATTAGTTTTATGATACATCAAGTTTATCAACTATGGCCATTATTACAGCATCAACAGGTTTGTTTTTTGTTATTTCAGTTTGCCTTGATGAACTTCCTGTTGCAACCAATACAATTTCTCCCTCACCAGCGCCTACACTATCAACAGCCACGACAAAATCATTTTTATCTTTAAGTTCAAGATCAAGTTTGCGCACAATAAGAAATTTTGCACCAACAAGATTTTCATCTTTTTTTGTCGACCAAACAGTGCCGATCACTTTACCAAGGAACATGTTTCCTCACTTTCTTAATGGAATGATTACTTTCAATCCCGTTTTTGAATACTTACCTTCATCAAAAGTTACTATTGTAAGCTTATTACTTTTTACCAGCGAACAAATCAATGCATCTCTTGAAGAACTAACCTTTTCACGATAAAAACCAACATCAAGACTGTAACGTGAATTTATTCCTAAAACTTTAAGGGCATTTAGTATAACTTTTATACTCAATGCCTCCGATTCGTTTTTAGAATTGAATAACATCTCAGATGCATTTATCGCCGAAGTAAAACACAGGCTTTTCTGCATTAATTCTTCGAGAACCGAAGGCGTCCCGTCAGGGGAATGGATTAAATGCTCAATTATTATATCACTTTCAATAAAAAAATGCCCGTCTGAGAATGCCATTTTACTCCGAAGCTTTATTAATCCAACTGCCTTTGATTTTCATAAAATCGATCACAACTTTTGCAGGTAACGATTGAATCTTTCGAATGTTTTCAAAAACCCCGGTATCAATACCATTAATTCCGGCAAGTTTCTCATCAGTAGTAGAAAGAACAAAGTTGATTTCCGTAAATCCCAGTGATTTCAACCGGTTTAATCTTTCTGAAACAAGTTCAACTTCAGTGCCATCAAGTTTAGCATTGAATTCGTCAATTTGGATTAGATTTTCGTCATTCATTCAGAAAACTTTTACCTTTCAATGATTCTTTTATTCCGAAAAAATCAGCTACAGTTTTTGCTACATCTGCAAAGGTATCTCTTATTCCGAGATTTTTTGAAGGACTATTTTTCTTGTAAAAAAGTAAAGGCACAAATTCCCTGCTGTGATCTGTACTTATGGTTGTAGGATCATTTCCATGATCAGCAGTGATAACCAGAGCATCATCAGAATCTAATTCAGTTAAAATGCCTGGTAGAATATCGTCAAATTCTTTTAAGGCATTATAGAATCCGAATGGATCGTTGCGGTGACCAAAGTAAACATCAAAGTCGACAAGATTTGCAAATATCAAACTATTTTTTGAGCCTTTTAAATACTCGATAATTTTTTCGCTGACAATTCTGTTGCTCTTTGCCATTACCTGAGATTTTATTCCCCTGAAATTAAAAAGGTCGTTGATTTTTCCAATGGCAATAGTATTTAAACCATTCTTAAAAAGTAAGTCAAGAATCGTTTCACCCGGAGGATCCAGAGAGTAATCTTTTCTGTTTGTAGTTCTGGTAAAATTACCACTTGTGCCTATGAATGGTCTGGCAATAACTCTTCCTACGTGGTAAGGTGAAGTTAAAACTTTTGTCCTTGTAACTTCACAAATTTCATAAAGCTTTTTTAACGAAATAACTTCTTCGTGTGCGGCAATTTGAAAAACCGAATCGGCTGAAGTGTAAATGATAGGGTAGCCTGTCTTTAAATGGTCATCACCAAGTTCATTTATTATTTCAGTTCCGGAAGCAGCTTTGTTTCCGAGAAAACCTTTGCAACCTGTATAACTGAGAAACCGACTTAAAACTTCAACTGGAAATCCATCAGGAAAATATGAGAACTCAAGATCAACAAACAATCCGCTCAACTCCCAATGACCGGTAGTAGAGTCTTTTCCTTTTGATGCTTCATTCATTTTTCCGAAAGAGGCAAGAGGACTATTTTGATAAATTAGCCCGGGAATTTTTTCTATGTTTCCCAAACCCATCTTGCTCAGGTTGGGCAATTCCAGTCCGCCAACAGCTTTTGCAATGTTCACCAGAGTGTTGCTTCCCTGATCGTTATAAACAGCAGCATCAGGAAGCTCACCTATACCGACACCATCTAAAACAATTATTACAAAATTCTTCAAAGGCAAAGAAAATGATTTAATGATATGGCGATTAAATAACTCTGACAGAATTACCGCCCTTTTCAAGCGCCCTCTTTAAGGCAAGGTCGGCATTGTACAAAACTTCATCAGGATTCGTCTTATTAGAAGCCGGTGCTACTCCAATTGAAACCGTGTATGATGATTGCTTAGACATTACAGCAATTGGCTTCCTGGCAATTTTAACTCTAAGCCTCTCAGCCCAGAGAAAGACTTCTTTAGTGGTATGATTGAAAAAATACACTCCAAATTCCTTTTCGCCTATTCTTCCAAATACGTTAAAAGCGTTCAGTTCGCTTTTGATTAGTTCTGCAACCGCAACAAGAACTTTTGGCAGAGGATTTCCATCGAATAAAGATTCCTGTTCAAGAAAATCATCAATCCGAATCAAGGCAACTGCCCCGGGAATTTTAAGATGATTAGCTTTTTGAAGTTCTTCGCTCATGCGGACTTTAAAGGTAACTTCATTAAGAATTCTTGTTTCAAGATCCACGGCAAGCAAACTTTTCAGAAGCTTTTGGTTCGAGTATGAAAAAACGATGAACGAGATAATATTTGTGATGCTCTTAAGAAACTGAACATCAGAATTTGAAAACGCATTTTTCTTCAGGCTATCAAAACACAAAACTCCAAAATTTTGATTGTTGTACACCAAAGGCAGAGCTAGAAATGAACCATCAAAACGCAGGTCTTCAATCTTTGAATAACGTATAAATTCACCAGCTGCTGTATCGTCAACCTTAATAGGTATTCCTGTGGTGATAGCTTTTCCGGTAATTGTTCCTGACAGCTCAATTTCCAGATTCTCGCCTATGTACTTTAGGGAGGTATTATTTATTACCTTCTGCGTTTGAAAATTTTGCTTGACAGGGTCATAAAAAATGAATGCAAATGCATCCCAGTTAATAGTGATTGAAAGTGATTTAAATAGTGAGTTAAAAAGTTCTTCCGGATTGCTGAGATTGACATCTTCACCAATAATTGAAACTAATCCCTTTAAACGCTGCTGGGAAATTGTGTCAGAATGTTTCTCTTCAAAAATTGCAATGATCATTGTGATTACTCTGACGAACCTGCCCAACGCATAAATTGTCTCGATTCCAAATGCATCATTAGCTTTTGAATCAACAGCAATTATTGCAATGAGAGATTTATCATAAAACAACGGTACACCTACAAAACTGCGTATACCCTGAGGAGAATTATAATATCGTATTGCATCCGCTTCAGCAGTTGGAGGAATATCGCTCAATAGTTCAGGCTCGCCTTTTTTTACAATATTACTGAGAATATCATCCTCGAGATTAAATGTGCGCCTTTCAAGATCAACAGAGTTAGAAACAAACCGCTCGACAAGAAGTTTGTCTTTCTTTTTATTATACCAGAAAAAAACCGCAGTATGAGCCATATAAACTTCTTTAATAACGGCAAGGATTTTTTCAAGCACAAATTTAAATTGTTCATCACTGCTCAAACCAGGAGGAAGAGCTTCATTAGCTATTTCTTCAAATCTCTCTCTTAAGTCTGTCGGTTTGACTGTGGATGGCTCTTTACCGCGAACGTAATTGAAGTTTTCCTGTGTTATTATTTCAGGTGTTTTATTTTTTGAGATAATCTTAAAAGAGTCCCCCAAATCTTCAGCGGCTGGTTCCGTAGAAAGATCAATCTCCGGTTCGGAGCGATCGACAGAAAACCTTGAGCCAAACCGGCTGTCAAATCTGATAGAGTCACGAAGGAAAATTATTATAGCAATATAGACAACTATTAGAATCAAAGTGATAAGCCTGATTACCTGATCATCAGCAAAATATAAAATTGCTGCAAGCACAGGAACGAGCAGGAATATCAGCAAACGATTTCGTTGTCGTCTGTCCATTAGTGGTTTGTTAATCTGAGATTAAAATATAAATAAATATAAAATTACGATATAATAATAACAAATTTGAATGAATTCTTATTAAAACTGCGAAAGAACTTTAAGAACTTGATTCTTGCCGGTTTTAGTTACTGATGAGTAAATCAAAAAATCATCCTGAAAATTTAATTCGGGAAAAAATTCTGCAGCTTTTCTTTTTGCGTGGACCAGCTCAGATTGATTAAGTTTATCAATTTTATTGAGGATAATTTTAAAGGGTATCTCATTCAAAATCAGCATTTGATTAAGCTTCACATCCAAATACGTGGGATTATGTCTGCTGTCAATCAAATGAAAAGCCATGGCAATATTTTTTGAGTATGAAATAAATTCGTTTACAAGTTTAGCCCATTTCAGCCTCTCGCTCTCACTTGCTTTTGCATAACCATATCCGGGTAAATCAACTAAATAGAATCTGCCATCAATATCATAATAGTTAATACATCTTGTTTTTCCGGGGGTTGAGCTGGTTTTCGCAAGATTTCTTCGGTTGAGTATTGAATTGATGAAAGTTGACTTTCCCACATTCGAACGGCCACAAAGAATAATTTCGGGTTTTTGTTCTGCAGGAAGTTCTTTAACTGAATATACTGATTTAATGAATCGTGGATTTTTATACATAATAAAAAAAGAGTAACCAGTTCTTCTGATTACTCTTTAAATTTAAAAATTAATTATAACTATTTCTTTTTCTTAGTGGGGGTCTCTTCGATTACTTTTGCTTCTTCAACTTCTTTTTCTTTTGATTCTTTCTTGGCTTTCGCTTTGGCTTCACGTTTAACTTTTTGTTCTTCAGCACGTTTATTCACTACATCATTGTAATCAACCAGTTCAATAATAGCCATTGATGCAGCATCACCAGTTCTGTTGCCAAGTTTTATAACCCGGGTATAACCGCCAGGTCTTTCGCTGATTTTGGGAACTATTTCAGAAAAAAGTTCTTTAACAACCAATTTATCGTGGATGAATTTCATTACCTGTCTTTTAGCACTGAGATCATTCCTTTTGGCTGTTGTCAGCAAGGGTTCAATAAAACTTCTGGTTTCCTTAGCCTTGGCAAGAGTAGTTCTGATTCTCTTATGCTTTAATAATGAAGTGCTGAGATTATTCAACAATGCCGCACGATGGCTCGATGTTCTTTTAAGTTTTCTGCCTTTAACTTTATGTCTCATAGTTTACTTTCTTAAGGATTAACTATTTTCATTTCCATCTTTGATGTATTTATCTACATCCATTCCGAACTCTAAACCAAAGCTTTCAACTATTTCATTTAGTTCAGCTAATGATTTACGTCCGAAATTCCTGAATTTAAGCATTTCCTGTTCATCTCTTTTAACCAGATCGGCAATTGTTCTGATATTTGCAGCTTTCAGACAATTATGTGAACGAACGCTCAATTCAAGCTCATCAACGGGAGTTGTAAGAATTTTCCGCATTCTTTCAAACTCGCTGTCTTTGGGAGAGACTGTTTGCTCCTCTTCCTGTTCAATATCAAAATTGATAAAGAGTTGAATATGGTCTCTTAAAATTTTAGCAGCCTGAGTTAATGCATCATCAGGAGTTATTGAACCGTCAGTGAAAATTTCGAGCACCAGCTTTTCATAATCATTTTTATCGCCGATCCTGACATTTTCGATTTCATATTTAACATTTTTAATTGGTGTAAATATTGAATCAATCGGGATTACACCAATGGTTTGATCAGGAGTAATATTTTCAATAGCCGGGACAAATCCTGTTCCTCTGCCTACTCTTAATTCAATATCGAATTTTGCACTTTTATTCAAAGTAGCTATGTGAAGTTCCGGATTCAGAATTTCTATCTCATTGCTATGTTTTTGAATATCAGCAGCAGTAAATTCACCTTCACCATTGAAAGAAATCTCGATTTTATTTGCTTTCTTATTAAGCAATTTCATCCTAACCTGTTTTAGATTAAGAATTATTTCCGATACATCTTCAACAACACCTTCGATAGTTGTAAATTCATGCAGAACTCCGCTGAATTTTACAGAAGTGATTGCAGCGCCGGGTAATGACGATATCAATGTTCGGCGAAGGGAGTTTCCCAGCGTTACTCCGTAACCTCTTTCTAAAGGCTGGAGAATAAATTTTCCATAAGTATTTTTATAACTAACTTCATCAAGTACTAATGATTCAGGCATCCTTAAAGTTAATCCACTCATATTTTTCCTCTCAAACTTTTCTTTATAATTTTTATTTTGAATAAAGTTCAACTACCAGTTGTTCATTTGCATTTAGAGGTACTTCAGATCTTTCAGGTATCTGCACAAAAGTACCGGTAAGGGCTGGTTTATCAACAGACAGCCAGGGGTAGGTAGTGTCTTTTACACGCTTCAGAGAGTTATGAATAAGATCCAGTTTTTTACTTTTCTCTTTAATCTTTATTACATCACCAGGTGATAAAATGAAAGAAGGAATATCAACCAACCTATCATTTACTGCTATATGCCTATGTCTTATAAGCTGTCTTGCCTGTTTCCTTGAACCGGCAAATCCTAACCGATAAACAACATTATCGAGCCGACTTTCAAGAACTTTTACCAGGTTTTCACCTGTAATGCCTTTTTGACTGATAGCTTTTTTGAAATAATTTCTGAATTGAGTCTCAAGTAAGCCATAAATTCTTTTAATTTTCTGCTTTTCGCGAAGCTGAATTCCATACTCTGAAACTTTTGCTCTGCGGGATAATCCGTGTTCACCGGGAGGATAGTTCCTGGTTTCAATCGGGCACTTTTCGGTAAAACATTTTTGTCCTTTAAGAAAAAGTTTCTGTCTTTCTCTTCTGCATAGTTTACATACTGAATCAGTATATCTTGCCATTAATTAATTCTCCGTTAAATTAAACTCTTCTTCTCTTGGGTGGCCGGCATCCGTTATGAGGAATGGGCGTTACATCTTTAATCGCATTAATTTCCAGGCCGGCTGTATGTAAAGCTCTGATTGCCGCTTCTCTTCCGGAACCGGGACCTTTAACTAATACTTCAACTTTCCTCAGTCCCAAATCATAAGCTTCTTTGGCTGCTGCTTCAGCTGAAACCTGTGCAGCAAACGGAGTATTTTTTCTCGAACCTTTAAATCCGTTTTTTCCGGCTGATGACCAGGAAATTGTGTTTCCATAAATATCGGTAATTGATACTATCACATTGTTGAAAGTTGCTTTGATATGGGCAATGCCATTTGCATCAACGTGTGATTTTTTCTTTGTTTTTTTTGCTGTTTTTGCCAATCTAATTCTCCAAATTAAAAATCATTACTTCTTGGCCGGTGTCTTTTTCTTTCCGGCTACAGTTTTTCTCTTTCCTTTTCGGGTTCTTGAATTTGTTCTTGTCCTCTGACCGCGGGTTGGTAAACTTTTTCTGTGCCTGAGGCCCCGGTAAGATCCAATATCCATCAATCTTTTTATATTCTGCTGAACTTCTGAACGAGCTGCACCTTCAACTTTATAATCTGCGGTCATCACAGCTCTGATTTCAGCAACTTCCTGATCGTTCAAATCTGCAACTTTTTTATCAGGATTAACTTTTGCTTTGGAAAGAATATCCCAAGAAGTTTGTCTTCCTATACCATAAATGTACTGGAGACCATATAAAACTTTCTTGTTTTTCGGTAAATCAACACCAGCTATACGAGCCAATTAATCACTCCTTTTTTAAATTAACCTTGCCGCTGTTTATGCTTAGGGTTCTTGCAGATAACTCTAACAACACCCTTGCGTTTGATTATTTTACAATTATCACAAATCTTTTTTACAGACGATCTTACTTTCATAATTTCTCCGTTATTTGTACCGGTAGGTAATCCTACCTTTTTTTAAGTCATAAGGTGACAGTTCAATCGAAACTTTATCTCCAACTAAAATTTTAATGAAATGCATTCGCATTTTCCCGGAAATGTGCGCAAGTATCTCATGCCCATTATCCAGTTTAACTCTGAAGTGAGCATTGGGTAAGGTTTCAGTAACTATTCCATCTATTTTAATTGGACCTTGCTTAGCCATCAGCAGACAGTTAATATTTCCGGTTTTCCATTAATTATAGCAATTGTATGTTCAAAATGAGCTGAAGGTAATCCATCTGCCGTGATTACCGTCCATCCATCCAAACCAACTTTAACTCTATAGTCTCCGGCATTGACCATAGGTTCAATTGCTAAAGTCATTCCATTTTTTAATTTCGGGCCGGTTCCTTGTTTACCAAAATTCGGGATCGAAGGCTCTTCGTGCAAATATTTGCCGACGCCATGACCACATAAATCTCTTACTACCGAAAAGTTATTCTTCTCAACATAATTTTGAACAGAAGCTGAGATATCATGAACGCGATTACCTTCAACTGCACTTTCGATTCCTAAGTACAGAGATTTTTCCGTTACTTC
Source organism: Ignavibacteriaceae bacterium (assembly GCA_013388545.1). Lineage (GTDB taxonomy): Bacteria > Bacteroidota > Ignavibacteria > Ignavibacteriales > Ignavibacteriaceae > JACAFB01. The sequence goes on along the minus strand of JACAFB010000008.1, from coordinate 85,240 downwards.
TAATAATTTTGCTTTCAGATCGGAGATGCTGCCTACGGGAACCGTTAATGCACCATCACCAAAATATCCGTTCTTAACAACTCCGATATCTAAAGAAATTATTTCCCCATTTTCAAGAACTTTATTGCCGGGAATGCCGTGAACTACTTCTTCATCAACTGAGGAACAGATTGACCCCGGAAATCCTTTAGCTCCACCCTGAGAATATCCCTTGAAAGCAGGTTTTGCATTACAGGATAGAATATAGTCTTCGGCAATTTTATCTAATTCTATTGTTTTAATCCCCGGTTTAACATGGTTTTTAAGTATTAACAAAACTTCAGCAACTATTTTGCAACTTTCTCTGATAAGATCAATTTCGTTTTTTGATTTTATCAATATCACAATTTAATTAGAACCTTCTTCCTTTTAGCTTACCAGATTTCATAAAACCATCATAATGACGCATAAGCAAATGAGATTCAATCTGCTGAAGAGTATCAAGAGCAACGCCAACAACTATTAATAAACTTGTACCACCAAAGAACTGAGCGAAAGTGCCAGAAACACCCCACGCTGAAACAAACGCCGGTAGTATTGCAATTATTGCAAGGAATATTGACCCGGGTAAAGTGATCTTCGTTAAAATATTATCTATAAAATCCGATGTTTGCTTACCCGGTCTGATACCAGGAATAAAACCCCCTTGTTTTTTCATGTTATCTGCAACGTCTTTGGGATTAAAGGCAATTGCAGTATAAAAATATGTAAAGAATACAATCATCAAAGCATAAACAATCGAATAAAATGCGGAGGTATGATTAAACCATCCGGCAAGTGTTTGAATAAATTCGTTATCAGGGAAAAATGATAATACGGTGCTGGGAATAAACATTATTGACTGCGCAAAAATTATAGGCATTACACCTGCTGTGTTGACTCTTAGAGGAATATATTGAGTTACTCCTCCATAAACTTTTCTTCCCACTACTCTTTTTGCATATTGTACAGGAATTCTTCTGGTTCCCTGAGTTACAAGCACAACTCCGGCAATAATCAAAACTATGAAAGCAATAATTATAATTTCAATAACAATGCTTCTTAATCCTTGGTTAATCAATCTTATCTCGTCTAGAATAGCAAACGGAAGTCTTGCGATAATTCCAATAAAAATTATCAGAGATATTCCATTTCCGATCCCCTTTTCAGTTATTTGCTCACCAAGCCACATCATAAAAACAGTACCGGCTGTAAGAATTATTATAGTAGAAAGAACCCAGGCAAAGCCCTGAACCGGGGCTGGAACAATAGGCATTCCTCCTACATTTAAGTTCAATAAACGAACAGTGATTCCCCAAGCCTGCATTGCGGAGATTAGTACAGTGCCATAACGGGTTAATTGTGTTATTTTTTTCCTTCCTTCTTCGCCTTCCTGTTGAAGCTTCTGAAAATAAGGTACAACAGCACCAAGGAGCTGAAGAATAATCGATGCAGAAATATATGGCATTATTCCGAGTGCAAAAATTGCTGCATTCGAAAATGCTCCACCGACAAATAAATCATAAAGCCCGAACAGGTTATCGGTGGTTTGATTTTTCATGCTTTCGGTCAGCAGAGCTGCATCAACACCCGGAATGGTAAGATGCGAACCAAAGCGAACAATTACTAAAAGAGCAAGAGTGTATAAAATTCGCTGTCTTAGTTCGTGAATCTTAAAAATATTTCTGAAAGTTTCGGTTAGTTTTGCCATCTTAATCGATTATATCTTTTTAATTGATCCACCAGCAGCTTCAATTTTTTCTTTTGCTTTTTGGCTGAATGCATTTACTTCAAAATTAATTTTTAATTTATAATCACCGTTTGCTAATAGTTTAACAGGCTGCTTTGCACTGGTAATTAATCCAAGCTTCTTCATCGACTCAGGAGTTAAAAGTTCTATATTTAATTTTTTTTCATCAGATAATTTTTGAATCCTGTCGAGATTTACAACCTGGAAATAAGTTTTAAAGGGACTTGTGAAACCGAATTTCGGTATTCTTCTTTGGAGAGGCATCTGACCGCCTTCAAACCAGCTTCTCTTTTTTGAACCCGACCTAGATCTTTGACCATTCATACCACGAGTTGATTGGCTTCCGTGTCCCGAGCCTTCGCCCCTTCCAACTCTCTTTCTTTTCTTTACAGATCCTTTGGCATATTTAAGATTACTTAATCGATCCATTATTGAGTCCTTTTTATTCTTTAACTACTTCTACTTTTACCAAATGCTTAACTTTATTTATCATACCTCTTAACTGAGGTGTATCGTTATGTATTTTTTCCCATCGAGGTCTGCCCAAACCTAAAGCTTTAATAGTTCTTTTCTGATCTTCAGGTCTGTCAATTATACTTGCTGTTTGAATTATTTTAATCTTACTCATCACATCCTCTGTCAAACATTAAATAATTCTTTGGTTGTTAATCCTCTTTTCAAAGCCATTTTTCTTGCATCAACCTGTGATATGAGAGCATTTAAGGTGGCTTTAACCTGGTTATGAGGGTTACTTGAACCCATTGACTTTGTAAGAACATCTGTTACTCCGGCAGCTTCGAGCACAGCACGAACACCACCGCCGGCTATAAGACCAGTTCCCGGTGAGGCAGGTTTGAGAAGAACTTTTCCGGCTCCATACTTTCCTAATATTTCGTGAGCTACAGTTCCTTTTATCACTGAGACTTTAACTAAATTCTTTTTAGCATCGTCTACACCTTTAGAGATAGCATCAGTAACTTCGTTTGCTTTTCCCAGACCAACTCCAACTGTTCCGTTCCCATTTCCAACAACTACAATTGCATTAAAGCTGAACCTTCTTCCGCCTTTAACAACTTTAGCTACCCGGTTGATATAAACAACTTTTTCTTTTAAGCCTTCGATTTCGTTTGATTTTATAATTTTCAATTAAGTCTCCAGAACTAATTAAATTTCATTAAAATAATTGGGCACTTTGCTGCCGGGAGAGGATTCGAACCTCTACATACGGCTCCAAAGGCCGCTGTCCTACCATTAGACGACCCGGCACTAAAAAGAAATTAAAACTTAAGACCACCTTCTCTTGCACCTTCAGCGATTGCCTGAATTCTTCCGTGATACCTGTAACCATTTCTGTCAAATACAACAACTTCTATGTTTTTTTCTTTAGCTTTCTTAGCAATTAAATTTCCAACAAGCTTTGATTTAGAAATTTTTCCTTTTTGGTTTTTCAGGCTTTCGGCTAATTCCTTTGATAATGATGATGCTGCGGCAATGGTCTTCCCTGTTGAATCATCAATTAACTGAGCATAGACATTATTAAGGCTTCTATAAACTGTCAACCGAGGCTTATCGGTGGTTCCTGAAATTTTTTTTCTGATTCTGATTTTTGATCTTGATCTTGAGTTACTTTTTCGTGAAAACATTTTATTCAATCTCCGTTTTTACTTACCTGCGGTCTTACCAGCTTTTCTAATAATCTGTTCACCGGAATACCTGATTCCCTTGCCTTTATAGGGTTCGGGTTTTCTGAAAGATCTGATTTTAGCTGCAACCTGTCCAACTAACTGCTTATCAATTCCGCTGATGACTACCTGAGTTTGAGTTGGTGTCTGCAATGTTACTCCGGGAGGCGGTAAAAAATATATTGGATGACTGTATCCAATATTCACAAGCAAATTAGTACCTTTCAGCTCAGCTCTGTACCCCACGCCTACAATCTCAAGTGATTTTTGATAAGCATCGGTTACTCCAATTACCATATTTTGAATTAATGCTCTTGTCAGTCCATGAAGCGATTTACTTAATTTAAGATCATCAGGCCTGGTAACAATCAATTCACTGTCTTTAAGTTCAACTTTCATTGAAGGATTGAATGATGCTTCAAGTTCACCTTTAGGGCCTTTAACTTTTATAGTAGAACCCTTAATGTTTACTGTAACGCCCTTGGGAATCAATATCGGCTTTTTACCTATTCTGGACACCTTTAAACTCCGTTTAACTTTTTACCAAATATAACAAACAACTTCGCCGCCAATTGAAGCTTGTCTTGCTTCACGATCTGTTAACAATCCTTTTGAAGTAGAGATGATAGCAGTACCCAATCCATTTAATACACGCGGCAATGAATCTGCGGCTTTATAAATTCTTAAACCGGGTGTGCTTATTCTTCTGAGTCCGGTTATTCCGGGCATACCGCCTCTATACTTTAAGACAATCTGAATGACATTCTGTTTATTATCTTCCAAAACTCTATAATCCTCTATATAACCCTGCCGCTTCAATATTTCAGTAAGGCTAAGTTTCATCTTTGAAGAAGGAATTTCAACCCGCTGCTTCCTTGCGGAAGAAGCATTTCTAATCCTGGTCAAATAATCTGAAATCGGATCTGTTACTGGCATTCGATAATCTCCTTTACCAACTTGACTTCTTTAATCCGGGAATTTCACCCCGTAGTGCCATCTCTCGTAATACTAATCGAGAAACACCAAACTTTCTATAGTAACTTCTGGAGCGGCCTGTAAAAATACATCTATTCTTTAGTCTAACAGGTGAGGAATTTTTAGGAAGCTTCTGCAGTGCTTCATAATCACCTTTAGCTTTAAGCTCTTCACGGATCTTCTTGTACTTCTCGTATAATCTGAGCCTTTTTTCTTCCCGTGCTATTAAACTTTTACGCGCCATTAAAATTCCTTTAATTTATTTTACTTCTTTTTTTCTGAATGGCATTCCAAATGCCGCAAGTAATTCGTAAGCTTCATTATCTGACTTAGCTGTTGTAACAAAAGTAATATCCATACCCATAACGCGGGATATTTTATCGACATTAATTTCAGGAAATATGATTTGTTCTTTAACACCCAGCGTGTAATTGCCGCGTCCGTCAAACGATTTGTCCGATAAACCTCTGAAGTCTCGAACGCGGGGTAAAGCAATGTTTATAAGTCTATCGAGAAATTCATACATTTTTTCTTTTCTCAAGGTGACCATAGCTCCAATGTTGACGCCTTCTCTGAGTTTAAAGTTGGATATAGCTTTTTTTGCTTTGCATATGCTTGCCTTTTGCCCGGTAATTGTTTCCAATTCCTTAACAGCTTCTTCAAGAATCTTCTGATCACCAACCGCTGCACCAACACCCATATTGACAACTATCTTCGAAAGCTTCGGAACCTGCATAACATTTTTGTATTGAAACTTTTTTAATAACTCAGCAATAATTTCTGATTTATAATAATCTGCCAGACGAGGTTTGATTTTAACTTCGGGTTCAACAGACGCTGCCTGAGAAGTTTCTTTCTTTTTAACCTGTTTGGTTTCTTTAGTTTCTTTTTCAGCAGATTCTTTTTTCGTTTTCTTTTCAACCATTTTTAATAATACTCAGTTTTAATTATAACATTTCGCCACTAACCCTGCTTACACGGGCTATTTTCTTTTTACCGGTTTTTTCATCAAGAATAATTTTTGAACCGATACGGGTTTTTTCTCCGGTCTTAGGATCTAAAAGCATTACATTGGAAGCATTAATCGGAGCTTCTTTTTCAAGAATTCCTCCCTGAGGATTTTTCTGATTCGGTTTAGTATGCCGCTTCCTAAGATTAATTCCTTCTACAATAACCCGATTTTCCTTAGGAAATACTTTCAGGACTTTTCCGGTTTTACCTTTATCGTTACCGGAAATAACAATCACATTATCGTTTTTTCTGATTCTCATTTTTTCATTCCCTTTATAATACTTCTGGAGCCAATGATACAATCTTCATGAATTGTTTTTCTCTGAGTTCCCTTGCAACAGGTCCAAAAATTCGAGTTCCCCTCGGTTCGTTCTGTGCATTAATAAGCACGGCAGCATTTTCATCAAAACGAATATAAGATCCATCTTTCCTTCTTACTTCCTTCTTGGTTCTAACAATAACTGCTCTTGAAACTTCACCTTTTTTAACAGCACCGTTAGGAATTGCTGATTTGACTGATACAACAATCAAATCCCCAAGGCTTGCGTATTTTCTTCCGCTGCCTCCAAGAACCCTGATGCATTTAACTCGTTTTGCACCCGAGTTATCGGCTACAACCAAATTAGTTTCTTCTTGAATCATTATTATCCACTCCTTGGTACGCTATTTGGCTTTTTCAATTATTTCAACCAGCCGCCATCTTTTCCTGGCACTTAAAGGTCTTGTCATCATAATCTTTACCTTATCACCAATACCGCATTCGTTCTTTTCGTCGTGAGCCATTAGCTTGGTAGTTTTCTTAAAATATTTTTTATAAATAGGATGCTGTACTCTACGCTCAATTGCAACAGTAATTGTCTTCTGCATTTTATTACTTACAACTACACCTATCCTGGTTTTTCTTAACGGTCTGACAACCATCTGATTTATTGAACTCCTTTCTTATTTGCATCCGCGCCAGATTTTTTTTGCGCCATCAGTCTTTGATTAAGGATTGTTTTCATCCTTGCAATGTCTTTTCTAACGTTACGAATCTTGGATGTGTTAGTAAGCTGCTTGAGATGATGAGCAAAATTTAAATCCACGAGATTTTTCTCTTCTTCCTCAATTCTTTTAATCAGCTCGTCGTCTTTCATTTCTTTTATTTCATAGATTTTCATCAAAACACCTTGAACTATTTATTCATAATCAGGTCTTGCAACCACTTTCGTTTTTATAGGGAGCTTGTGCGAGCAAAGGGTTAATGCTTCATGAGCAAGCTCTCTTGAAACACCGGAAACTTCAAAGAGAATTCTTCCGGGTTTAATAACGGCTACCCAAAACTCAGGGGCACCTTTTCCTTTACCCATTCTGGTTTCAAGAGGTTTTTTAGAAACAGGCTTATCAGGAAATATTCTTATCCAGACTTTTCCGTCTCTCTTCATTTTTCTTGAAAGTGCAACACGACAGGCCTCAATCTGCCTGCTGGTAATCCATTCAGGTTCCAAGGCTTTTAAACCAAAATCACCGAAAGCAACAGAGGAGCCGCGCTTTGCTTTTCCCTTTCTTCTTCCACGCTGTGCTTTTCTGAATTTTACTCTTTTAGGCATTAACATAAATTAAATCTCCATCAACATTTTATTCAGAAGCTCTTTTCCCGAGAATTTCTCCACGGCAAATCCATACTTTAATTCCTATAGAACCATAAATCGTTTCAGCTCTTCCTAAAGCATAATCGATATCGGCCCTTAAAGTGTGAAGAGGAATTCGGCCTTCTTTATACTGCTCTGTTCTGGCCATTTCTGCGCCACCCAATCTTCCGGCACACATAACTCTGATGCCTTCTGCGCCCATTCTCATAGCAGAAGTAATTGCCATTTTCATTGCTCTACGGAATGAGACTCTTCCTTCAAGCTGAGTAGCAATATTTTCAGCAACCAGATAAGCATCCAATTCAGGGCGTTTAATTTCAGAAATCTGGACCTTAACATCTTTATCAGTAAGCTGCTTTAATTCCTGCTCAAGCTGTGTAATCTCTTTACCGCTTTTACCTATAACCACGCCAGGTCTTGAAGTAAAAATATTAAGAATAATATTTTTTGACGTTCTGTCAATTACAATTCTTGATATTCCTGCTTTTTTCAACCTATTGCGGATATATCCGCGAAGATGATCATCTTCTTTAATTTTATGGGAATAACTTTTATTCTCATACCAGTTAGATTCCCATCCTCTGATAATTCCAACTCTTAAACCAACAGGATTTGTCTTCTGTCCCAAAAAATTCTCCTAAGTTATGCTTTACTAGCAACAATTATAGTTAAGTGACAAGATCTTTTTCTAATTCTATAAGCCCTTCCCATAGGAGCCGGCGAAATCCTCTTAATGGTAGGACCTTGATTAACAAAAGCTTCTTTAATAAATAAATCACTCGGTTCATACTTGGTAGCTTCATCTTTATTCATCAGGTTAGCCACAGCAGATCTCAATACCTTCTCAGCATCTTTTGAAGCATGCTTTGAAGAGAAGTGTAACGCGTCTAATGCTTTGTCAACCTGCATCCCTTTTATCATATCAATTACAAGCCTCATCTTTCGAGGAGACGAACCGATATATCTATGTACAGCTTTAGATTCCATTCTAAAAATCCTTAATTCTTTAAGATGCCTTTGATGCTTTTTCTGCTTTAGTTCCCGGATGCCCGCGGAAAATTCTGGTAGGTGCAAACTCACCTAACTTATGACCAACCATATTTTCTGTAATATAAACCGGAATCATTTTATTGCCATTGTGAACAGCGATTGTGTGACCGACAAAATCAGGCACTATGGTTGAAGCGCGAGACCAGGTTTTTACAATTTTCTTCTGATTTGATTCATTCATTTTTACAATTTTTCTCAGAAGCTTAACTTCAACGTATGGTCCTTTTTTAACAGATCTTGGCATAATCTATTCTCTTACTTTTTCCTTCGTTTGATAATGAACTTGTTAGATTCTTTTTTCCTCTTCCGGGTTTTTAATCCTTTGGCTTTTTGTCCCCACGGTGATACCGGATGGCCGCCTCCCGAAGTTTTACCTTCACCACCACCCATAGGGTGATCAACTGGATTCATAGCTACACCTCTAACGTGGGGTCTTCTTCCTAACCAGCGTGTTCTTCCGGCTTTACCCAAACTGATATTTTCCTGTTCAGCATTACCAACAACTCCATAAGTCGCCATACAATCTATCTTGACCATTCTAACTTCTCCCGAAGGCATTTTTAACTGAGCGAAGTTATTTTCTTTTGCCATCAGTTGAAGCGAACAACCGGCGCTTCGTCCGAGCTGCCCACCTTTACCGGGTTTTAGTTCAACATTATGAACAAAGCTTCCTAAAGGCATTTCTTTCAGAGGCAGGGCATTGCCAACAACAATCTCACTTCCGGGACCTGACTGAATTTTGTCACCAACTTTCAATCCTTCAGGAGCGAGGATATATCTTTTTTCACCATCAAGATAGTGTAACAAGGCTATTCTGCAGGTTCGGTTTGGATCATATTCAATTGAATAAACTTTTGCAGGAACGCCATGCTTATCACGCTTGAAATCAATAATTCTGTATTTTCTTTTGTGACCGCCGCCTCTGAATCGAACAGTAACTCTGCCTAAATTATTCCGGCCACCGGATTTTTTAATAAAAACCGTTAAAGATTTTTCGGACTTCTTTTTAGTGATTTCCTCAAAACTTGAATTTGTTCTGAATCTTGTTCCCGGCGTAACCGGCTTTAACTTAATAATACCCATAAATTAACCTGTGATCGATAACTTTATACTTGCTCGAATAATTCTATTGTCTCACCTTTTTTCAGAGTGACAATTGCTTTTTTATAACTTGGAGTTTTACCTGTAAATCTTCCGCTTCTTCTGAATTGAGTTTTAGTCTTTCCAGGATGACTGATCGTTTTTACATCAACTACGTGAACATTAAATTTCTTTTCAACGGCACGGGCTATTTCAATTTTGTTAGCTTTCGGAGTAACAAGAAATCCATACTTTCCTTGTTCAGCAGAAAGATTTGACATTTTTTCAGTGATTAAAGGCTTTACCAATATTTGATGCATAATTAATTCATTGCCTCTTCTTTTTTGCCGAAAGTTTTACTAATTAAATCAATTGCGCTTTTTTGTATTAACAGAATCTGATTGTTAAGAATATCATAAGTTGATGCTTTATCAGCTTCAAGCACCTTAACCTTAGGAATATTTCTTCCTGATTTGTAAACCACTTCCTGAGTTCCGTTAGTCAGAAGCAAAACCTTTTTACCATAGATACTCAAATCCCGAAGCATTTGTGAAAAAGTTTTAGTGCTTGGCTTATCAAAAGAAAAATCTTCAACAATTTTGATTTGCTCATCTTTTACTTTATAACTAAGAGCCGATTTTCTGGCCAATCTTTTTACTTTTAAGGGCAATTTTTGCCGATAATCTCGAGGCCGCGGGCCAAAAATAGTACCGCCGCCTACCCATAATGGGGATCGTGATGTACCAGCTCTGGCTCCCCCTCTTCCTTTTTGTTTCCAGGGTTTCTTTCCGCCTCCTCTGACCTCTCCTCTTTCTTTAGATTTATGTGTTCCCTGTCTCTGATTAGAAAGATAGGTTTTAACAGCTAGATAAATTGCGTGATCGTTCGGTTCAACTCCGAATATATCTTCAGGCAAATCAATCTTTTGGCCTGAATCTTTACCATCTATTTTTAAAACTTCTAATGTCATAATTGATAGTTTACTTTTTAATTAATTCAACTATAGAGTTGTTAGCGCCGGGTACAGCACCTTTTACAAGTATTAAATTCTGTTCGGGAATTATCTTAACAACTTTCAAATTTGATATTGTAACATTTTCGTATCCAAGTCTACCAGCCATTTTCTGTCCTTTAAAAACGCGTGAGGGATAGGAGCTTGCGCCGATTGATCCAGGGGCTCTTACACGGTCACTCTGGCCGTGAGTAACTAACCCAACTCCGCCAAATCCATGTCTTTTTACTACGCCCTGAAAACCTTTTCCTTTACTTTTGCTTTTAACTTTTATTTTATCGCCTTCTTTGAAGATGCTAACTTTAACTTCATCACCAATTTTATAATTTTCAACATCAGCAAACCGAATTTCTTTAAGAACTTCAGCAGGAGTAAGATTATTCTTTTTATACTGACCAAGAACAGGCTTGCTTAAAGATTTTTCTTTTCTTACAGAAAATGCAAGCTGAAGTGCATTATAACCATTCTTATCCTTAGTTCTTACATTAACAATAGTGCAAGGGCCTGCCTGAATTACAGTAACAGGAATAATATTACCCTCAGCATTATAAATGTTAGACATTCCTATTTTTTTTCCGAGTAAACCGAGCATCTGAACTCCTGAATTCATTAAAGCTTAATCTCTATATCAACACCTGCCGGTATGTCAAGCTTGCTTAACGCATCGACGGTTTTGTTATTTGAGTTATGTATATCTATAATTCTTTTATGAGCCCTGGTTTCAAACTGTTCCCGTGATTTTTTGTCAACATGTGGAGATCTTAAGACAGTATAAACAGTTCTTTTTGTTGGTAAAGGAATAGGTCCTGATACCACTGCTCCAGTGCTTCTAACTGTTTTAATAATCTTTTCAGTCGACTTATCAATCAAAATATGATCGTACGATTTCAGTTTAATTCTAATTTTCTGACCAGGCAATTCTTATAACTCCTTTAGTTATTTCAGACACAAAAAGGGAGATAATAATCTCCCTTTCTAAATGGACACTAATTACTATTCAAATATTTTAGTTACTATTCCGGCACCTACGGTTCTGCCACCTTCACGGATAGCAAATCTAAGACCTTCTTCCATAGCTATTTCAGAGATCAACTCAATTTTCAACTTTATTTTGTCACCTGGCATAACCATTTCAGTTCCTTCAGGAAGAGTAGCCACACCGGTAACATCTGTTGTTCTGAAATAAAACTGTGGTCTATATCCATTAAAGAATGGCGTATGTCTTCCACCTTCTTCTTTTGAAAGAATGTAAACTTCACCTTCAAATTTCTTATGAGGTGTTATTGACCCGGGCTTTGCAAGCACCATTCCTCTTTCAATTTCCTTTTTATCAATACTTCTTAAAAGCAAACCAGCGTTATCACCGGCAAGAGCAGAATCTAATTCTTTCCTGAACATTTCAATACCAGTAATAACTGTCTTTTTATGCTGACCCAGACCAATCAATTCAACTTCTTCTGATATTTTTACAGTTCCTCTTTCAACTCTGCCAGTAGCAACAGTTCCACGTCCTGTGATTGTGAAAACGTCTTCAACAGGCATCAGGAATGGCTTGTCGGTATCTCTTTGCGGAATCGGAATATACTCATCAACAGCTTTCATAAGTTCCCAAATACAGTTATATCTGGGATCATCAATAGCAGCGTTACTAGCGCCGGCTTCCAAAGCTTGTAAAGCAGAGCCACGAATAATAGGAATTTCATCTCCGGGGAATTCGTAAGAATTTAAGAGATCCCTCAATTCGACATCAACAAGTTCTAAAAGTTCTGGGTCGTCAACCATATCAACTTTATTTAGAAAAACTACAATTCTGGGAACACCAACCTGACGAGCAAGGAGAATGTGTTCTCTTGTTTGAGGCATTGGTCCATCAGTAGCTGCAACAACGAGAATTGCACCATCCATCTGAGCAGCACCAGTTATCATATTCTTAACATAGTCAGCGTGGCCGGGACAGTCAACGTGAGCATAGTGCCTGTTTTCTGTAGAGTATTCAACATGAGCTGTTGCAATGGTAATACCTCTTTCTCTTTCTTCAGGAGCATTATCAATACTATCAAAAGTTCTAATCTGTGATAAACCTTTTTTAGCAAGAGCCATTGTTATGGCTGCTGTTAAAGTGGTTTTTCCATGATCAACGTGTCCGATTGTACCGATATTCACGTGGGGTTTACTTCGATCAAATTTTTCTTTGGCCATTTAATTACTCCTTTATTTTTCTTTTAATTAATTCTGTTTGCTATGTGGTTGATATTGATTTTTTTCCAACTGACTTTTCTGCTATCTCATCTGCAATTGACTTAGGAACTTCGGAATAATATGCAAATTGCATAGAATATATTGCTCTGCCCTGAGTCATTGATCTAAGGATTGTAGCATAACCGAACATTTCAGATAGCGGAACACGAGCTTTAATAACCTGTGCATCTTTTCTTGCGGAAAAACCCTCGATTTTTCCACGCCGTGAGTTCAGATCACCCATTACATCGCCAAGATACTCCTCTGGTGTAACTACTTCAACTTCCATTATTGGTTCAAGAAGAACCGGGCCAGCTTTTTTAGCTCCTTCTTTAAAAGCGATTGAACCGGCTACTTTAAAGGATATTTCATCTGAATCTACATCGTGATAGGAGCCGTCGTACAATTTTGCTTTAATATCAACAACCGGGAATCCGGCAATTACTCCATTTCTCATTGATTCTTGAATCCCTGCCGAAACTGCCGGAATATATTCTTTAGGTATTACTCCTCCAACTATTCCATTTATGAATTCAAAACCTTTACCGGGTTCATTAGGTGAGAGCTCAACCCAAACATGTCCATACTTTCCTCTTCCGCCAGATTGCTTAACGAATTTCCCTTCAGCATTTACCGAATGAGTTATTGTTTCTCTATAGGCAACCTGCGGTTTACCAATATTTGCTTCAACTTTAAATTCGCGTTTCATTCTGTCTACTAATATTTCAAGATGGAGTTCACCCATTCCACTTATAAGAGTTTGTCCGGTTTCTTCATCTACCTTGACTCTGAAAGTTGGATCTTCATCCGAAAGCCTCGACAGAGAATCAGAAAGTTTATCCTGATCCGCTTTGGTTTTAGGTTCGATTGCAATTTGAATAACCGGTTCAGGAAATGTTATTCTTTCAAGTACAACCGGATCGTTTTCATCGCAAAGAGTATCACCGGTTTTAGTAAACTTTAGCCCTACGGCAGCTGCAATATCACCTGCTCTAACTTCAGATATTTCTTCTCTATGATTTGCATGCATCTGAAGAAGTCTGCTGATTCTTTCCTTCTTTCCGCTAACAGCATTAAATATATACGAACCTGATTTTAAGGTACCCGCATAAACTCTGAAAAAAGTAAGTTTACCGACATAAGGATCATTCATTATCTTAAACGCAAGTGCTGTAAATTTTTCTTTTTCATCAATCTTTCTTGTTACAACATCGTTTATTCCAATATGATGTGCATCAATTGTACCAAAATCGATTGGTGAAGGAAGGAAATCAACAACCGCATCAAGCAGTCTTTGAACGCCTTTATTCTTAAAAGCTGATCCACAGAGAACAGGAATTATTTTTAATTCAATCGTTGCTTTTCTTAAAACACTTTTAACTTCAGCCCCGGTAATCGGTTCATCAGCCAAATATTTCTCCAGAAGAGAATCATCAATATCAGAAACAGCTTCGAGCATTTCTTTTCTGTATTTATTAGCTAATTCGATTAGATCTTTGGGAATATCCATTTCATCATAAGTAGCGCCATATGATTCCTCGTGATACATTCTAGCTTTGAATGTTATCAAATCAATAATTCCAGCAAACATATCACCTTCACCAATTGGAAGAGTAATAGGTATAGCATTAGCACCCAGTCTTTCTCTCATCATCTCAACTGCGTGATAAAAATCTGCACCTGTTCTATCCATTTTATTTACAAAAGCAACACGAGGCACCCGGTATTTATCTGCCTGTCTCCAGACTGTTTCGGACTGAGGTTCAACTCCGCCAACTGCACAGAACAATGCCACTGCACCGTCGAGTACTCTTAAAGATCTTTCGACTTCAACTGTAAAATCAACGTGACCCGGAGTATCAATAATATTTATTTGATGATCATTCCAGTAACAAGTTGTTGCAGCACTAGTAATTGTAATTCCTCTTTCTTTTTCCTGTTCCATCCAATCCATAGTAGCCGCGCCATCATGAACTTCGCCCATTCGATGCAAACGACCGGTATAAAAGAGGATTCTCTCCGTTGTAGTGGTTTTACCGGCATCGATATGTGCCATAATCCCAATATTACGAACTTTATCTATTTTTATTTTATCTGTCATTATCTCTTATTGAAAAATTACCATTTAAAGTGAGCAAATGCTTTATTTGCTTCAGCCATTTTGTGTGTATCCTCTTTCTTCTTCACTGCAGATCCTTCATTATTGGCGGCAGATATCAATTCAGAAGCTAATTTTTGTGACATAGACTTTTCGCCACGACTTCTGGCATAGTTTTTAATCCAACGCATAGCTAAAGCTATTCTTCTTTCAGGCCGGACTTCAGTGGGAACCTGATAAGTTGCACCACCAACTCTTCTGCTTCTTACTTCAATTACCGGTTGAACATTGCTAATAGCTTTTTTAAAAGTTTCTAATCCTGGTTTTTTTGTCCGTTCTTCAATTATTTCGAATGACTTATAAACTATTTCTCTGGCCACAGATTTCTTTCCATTGTAAATCAACGTATTAATAAATTTCGCCACCAGAAGATCGCCAAATTTCGGGTCTGGAATAATTATTCTTTTTTCAGCTCTTTTTTTTCTCATAATCTATTTTGCTTTTGGTTTTTTTGCGCCGTATTTAGAACGACCTTTTTTTCTATCTTCAACACCACTAGTATCCAGCGTGCCCCGGATTATATGATATCTTACACCGGGAAGATCTTTTACTCTTCCACCTCGAATAAGTACAATTGAGTGTTCTTGAAGATTATGTCCTTCACCCGGTATGTAAGCTGTAACTTCAATACCATTAGTAAGGCGCACTCTGGCTACTTTTCTTAATGCTGAATTAGGCTTCTTTGGTGTAGTAGTGTATACTCTTGTGCATACTCCTCTTTTTTGAGGGCAAGCATCCAAAGCAGGGGCCTTTTTCTTTGCAATTATTTGTTTTCGGCCTTTTCTAACCAGCTGACTTATTGTGGGCACACTTTCTCCTTATTAAAAAAAATTCAGACTCTTAATATAGTTTTTGGTCAAAAATTTGTCAAGAAAATGAATTAATAAATTATTAACTTAAAATATTAAGTAGTTTATCATAATATTTGCTCAACAGATTTCATTCAACTTGTATTTCCTCACTGACAGCTTCGGTAATTTCTTCCGAAACGAGATTAATATCCCGATATTTTTTAAGGCCTGTACCGGCTGGAATTAATCCCCCCATAACTACATTTTCTTTCAAACCTTGCAAATTGTCAATTTTTGCTTCTGCTGCAGCATTGGCCAATACTTTAGTCGTTTCCTGGAAAGAAGCTGCTGATACAAAGCTTTCTGTTGAAAGCGCTGCTTGGGTAATTCCCAACAATACGTGTTCAAAAGTTGCTGGTTCAGCATCTCTGGCATCAACGAGTTCCTTTCCTTTTTTCTTAAGGTCAGCATTAATCTCGCGTAATTTGGTTTTAAGCAGAAGCTGTCCATCTTTTAGCTTTGAATCACCCTTATCAACTATAAACATCATATTTAGAATTTTGTTATTCTCTTCAATAAATTCATTTCTATCAACAATATCTTCTTCAAGAAATTTGGTATCACCGGGCGAAACGATTTTAATTTTTTGCAGCATCTGTTTCACGATTACTTCAATATGCTTATCATTGATTTTAACACCCTGAAGTCGATATACGTCTTGTATTTCGTTTACAAGATATTCCTGCACTGCACTTGTTCCTTTAATCTTCAAAATGTCGTGAGGATTAATCGGACCATCTGTAATCTTCTCACCGGCAGGAATTTCATCATTTTCCTGAACAAGAATGTGCTTTATCAAAGGTACGTTGTATTTTTTCTCATCTGAGCCATCATGAGCTGTTACTATTATTTCACGAGAACCTTTTTTACGGGAACCGAATTTTACAATACCTTCGATTTCTGAGACAATTGCGGGTTCCTGAGGACTTCTGGCTTCGAATAGTTCGGTAACCCTTGGAAGGCCGCCTGTAATGTCTCTACTCTTGGTAGTCTGTTTAGAAATCTTGGCAAGGATAGTCCCTGCTGAAATTCTTTCGCCCTCTTCAACCGAGAGGTAGGAACGTGTAGGAAGGTTGAAAGATTTCTTTTCGCCATCCTCAAGTTCAACTATTATGCTGGGAGAAAGGTTTTTATCTTTTGATTCCATAACAACTTTTTGTACGTGTCCCGTTTGCTCGTCGGTAACTTGCTGCAAAGTTATTCCATCAATGAGATCAACATAACGAACTCTTCCGGAAACATCTGACAGAATCACAGAATTATAAGGATCATGATTATATAAAGGTTGTCTCTTCTTTATATTCGTACCATCATCGATTAAGAGCTCAGCACCATAAGGAACTTCATATTTCTTTATTTGTCTGTTATCTTCATCGTATATTCCAAGAATTCCTCTTCGTCCAGTTACAACTTTTGTCTTACCCAGGTAATCGGATTTTTCAACAAAGGAAATCTTTTCATAACGAATGATACCTTCGACATTGGATTCAACCTGCGACTGACTTGCAATACGGGATGAAGTACCACCAAGATGAAAAGTTCTAAGTGTAAGTTGTGTTCCGGGTTCACCTATTGACTGAGCCGCTATTATGCCAACCGCTTCACCAATCTCTACAATTTTTCCAGTGGTTAAGTTGCGTCCATAACATTTTGCACATACTCCACGCTTAGATTCGCAAGTTAGCACAGTGCGGATATAGACAGAGTCAATATTAGCATCTTCGATTTTTTCAGCAATTGATTCGTTGATTAATGTTCCTGCTTCAACAATCAGCTCATCAGTTCTCGGATCATAAACATCTTCCTGAGCAACTCTTCCTGTTATACGTTCAGCCAGTGGTTCTCTTTCCTGCTCAACGTCTTTCAATGCAGTGATTTCTATTCCAAGAATAGTTCCGCAGTCGACTTCTGAGATAATTACATCTTGTGCAACATCAACAAGTCTTCTTGTCAGATAACCTGCGTCTGCTGTTTTTAAGGCTGTATCAGCCAGACCTTTTCTGGCACCGTGTGTAGAAATAAAGTATTCTAATACAGATAAACCCTCTTTAAAGTTTGCAATAATAGGGTTTTCAATGATTTCGCCTGCTTGTCCGGACAGAGTTTTTTGAGGTTTCATCATCAATCCTCTCATACCGGCAAGCTGTTTTACCTGATCCTGAGAACCTCTTGCACCCGAATCAACCATCATATAAAGTGAATTGAATCCGTGATTGCTGCTTTTCAATTTTTCCATCAGCACACGCGCAACATCATTTGTTGTATGAGTCCACACGTCAATTATCTTATTATAACGTTCTGCATCTGTAATAACACCCTGTTCGTGTTCGTTCAGAATAGATTCAACTCTGCCATTAGCTTTGGAAATAAGATTATCTTTTTCTTCAGGAATAATCATATCCGTATAGCTAATCGATATTCCACCAGCAGTGGCGTACTTAAAGCCAAGATCTTTCAGATCATCAAGAAATTTAGCAGTAACTTTATTTCCCATTTTGATGAACATCTGTCCGATGAATCCGCCAAAAGTTTTCTTGATTAGAAGCTGATTATAGTAACCCATCTCTTTGGGTACAATCTGATTGAAAATTACTCTGCCAGTTGTTGTTTCAATCATTTTACCTTCGATGCGCACTTTAATTTTCGCATGAAGCCCGACTATTCCTGAATTATAAGCAACTATTACTTCTTCCGAAGAACCGAAGGACAATCCCTCGCCTTTTTCACCCTCACCAACTTTGGTTAAATAATAACATCCCAAAACAATGTCCTGTGTTGGTACGACGATAGGACTTCCGTTTTGCGGCGACAAAATATTATGACTGCTTAACATTAAGAGCGCTGCTTCCAACTGAGCTTCATGTGAAAGAGGAACGTGAACTGCCATTTGATCTCCGTCAAAGTCAGCATTAAATGCAGTACAAACCATCGGATGCAATTGAATTGCTCTACCATCGATAAGAACCGGCTGAAAAGCCTGTATTCCTAATCTGTGAAGAGTAGGAGCCCGGTTCAATAAAACCGGATGACCGTCAATAATGTTAGCTAATATATCCCAAATTATCGGGTCTTTTCTGTCTACTACTTTTCTGGCACTTTTTACTGTTTTATTATGTCCTCTTTCGATTAATTTTCTAATAATCATCGGCTTGAAGAGTTCAACTGCCATATCTTTTGGCAACCCGCACTGATGCAGTTTCAATTCGGGGCCAACCACGATAACTGATCGGCCTGAATAATCAACTCTTTTTCCAAGAAGGTTTTGTCTGAATCTTCCTTGCTTACCTTTCAACATATCGCTCAATGATTTAAGCGGGCGATTGTTGTCGCTTCTTACAGCGCTTCCTCTTCGTGAATTGTCAAACAAAGCATCAACAGCTTCCTGCAGCATTCGTTTTTCATTTCTTAAAATTACTTCAGGAGCTTTTATGTCAATAAGTCTTTTCAAACGATTATTTCTAATTATAACTCTGCGATACAGATCATTTAAATCTGAAGTTGCAAATCTCCCGCCTTCAAGAGGAACCAATGGCCTTAATTCAGGAGGAATAACAGGAATGTAACTAAGCACCATCCACTCAGGTTTGTTCTGAACTTTGGAATCTTCTTCTTTGAATGATTCAATAACTCTAAGTCTTTTCAGAAGATCCTGTTTTTTCTGTTGTGAGGTTTCAATCTTTACCTGATCTCTGAGCTCTTTTGAAAGCTTCTCAACATTGATGTTCTTAAGCATTTCCTTAATTGCATCTCCGCCAATTTTTGCAATGAATTTGTTGGGATCAGTATCGTCAAGCTTTTCATTACCAGCAGGTAAGGAGTTTAATACTTCAAAATACTGATCTTCAGAGATAAGATCTTTTTTGTTCAAACCAGTTGGACCTGGATTGATGACAACATAAGATTCATAGTAAACTACTTTTTCAAGTTCTTTTAAACTAAGACCAAGAATGTTTCCAATCTTTGAAGGCTGTGCTCTGAAAAACCATATATGAACAACAGGAACAGCAAGCCCGATATGACCCATTCTTTCTCGTCTGACACTTCTTTGAGTAACCTCAACACCGCAACGATCGCAAATAATTCCTTTGTATCTTATGCGTTTGTACTTACCGCAAAAACATTCCCAGTCCCTGGTGGGTCCAAAAATCTTTTCACAGAACAAACCATCCTTTTCAGGTCTGAATGACCTGTAATTAATAGTTTCAGGTTTTGTTACCTCACCATAGGATCTGGATAAAATATCATCGGGGCTAGCAAGACTTATAGTAATACTATTTATATCTCGCATCGAATTTTCCTGAGGTCTAAAAGCCATATTAAAATCTCCTAACTTCTAATTTTTATTTATTCAATCAGTTAATTGATTTTTATATCCAGGCCTAATCCCTGGAGTTCTTTAATCATTACATTAAATGCTTCAGGAATATTAGGTTCAGGCAAATTTTCACCTTTCACTATTGCCTCGTAAACCTTTGCTCTTCCTGTAACATCGTCACTTTTTACTGTTAATATTTCCTGAAGAATATGTGCTGCACCGTAACCTTCGAGAGCCCATACTTCCATTTCTCCGAATCTCTGACCACCAAACTGAGCTTTACCGCCAAGTGGCTGCTGAGTGATTAAAGAATATGGACCAATCGAACGAGCATGAATTTTATCATCAACTAAATGACTGAGTTTCATCATATAAATATATCCGCAGGTTACTTTCTGATGGAATTTTTCACCGGTTCTTCCATCATACAAATCAGTTTTGCTTCCGGTATTTAATCCGGCTTTTTCTAACCAGCTTTCAACGTCTTCAATCTTGGCACCGTCAAATATTGGCGTCGCAAATTTCAATCCGAGTTTTTTTCCAACCCAGCCTAAAGCTGTTTCATACAATTGCCCAAGATTCATACGCGAAGGAACTCCGAGTGGATTGAGAATAATATCTACCGCAGTGCCATCCGGCAAGAAAGGCATATCTTCTACAGGAACTATTTTAGCCACGACACCTTTGTTTCCGTGTCTTCCCGCCATTTTATCACCAACAGAAAGCTTACGTTTTTTAGCAACATAAACTTTAGCAAGCTGAACAATTCCAGGAGGTAATTCATCTCCGCTGGTTATTTTAATTTTTTCTCTTTTGCCTTCTTCTTCAATGTCGGATTTTACCTCAAAGTAGTTTTTAAATAAGAGACCAACCAGGTTATTAAGCTTTTTACCTTCAAACCAATCCTGAGTGTAGTCTAACTTCGTCACATCTTCCATGGATGAAAAAGTATTGTCTTTAATCGAAGTTCCACTTCTTAGAACAACACTTCCATCCAGATCTCTAATACCGGTGGTAGTTTCACCAAGACAAATCCTTGTTAGCTTTTCTACAAGCTTATCGTAGTGAGCTTTAAGTTTATTATTAATTTCTATATCAACATTTTCAAGCTGCTTTTTTTCAATTCTCTTGCTTTCAGTATCGCGTTTTTTGCGGCTGAACAATCTTGTTTTTATTACTGTGCCTCTTAAACCAGGAGGCGCTTTTAACGAGGCATCTTTAACATCTCCGGCCTTATCTCCGAAGATAGCACGAAGAAGTTTCTCTTCGGGTGTAGGATCTGATTCACCTTTAGGAGTGATTTTACCAATCAGAATATCACCCTCTTTAACCTCTGCACCCTCTCTAACAATTCCATATTCGTCAAGGTTTTTTACTGCTTCTTCACTTACGTTTGGAATTTCACGGGTAAGTTCTTCTTCTCCGCGTTTGGTCTCTCTAACCTGAAGTTCAAATTCTTCAATGTGAATCGAAGTAAATGCATCTTCACTTACAATCTTTTCACTAATAATTATTGCATCTTCAAAGTTATAACCTCTCCAAGGCATGAAAGCAACTAGTATATTTCTTCCAAGTGCCAACTCACCCTGATCAGTAGAAGCACCGTCAGCAAGAACATCATTCTTTTTGATTCTTTGACCTTCGCGCACAATCGGAATCTGATTTATACAAGTTTCCTGGTTAGTCCCATGAAATTTGGTGAGTTTATAGGTTACTCTGCGTGAATCGTTGAAACTTGTTAATGCTTCAACGCTGTTAGGATTAATATCATACTTTACTGTAATCTGATTTGCATCAACATATTCAACAACACCGTTATCTTCGGCCATTAACATTGCGCGAGAGTCTTCAGCAACTTTCTTTTCCATACCGGTACCAACTAATGGAGTTTCGGGTTTAAGTAATGGAACTGCCTGACGCTGCATGTTAGATCCCATCAAGGCTCTGTTAGCATCATCGTGTTCAAGAAATGGGATCAGAGCAGCTGCCGCACTAACTATTTGAGCAGGAGCTACATCCATAAACTGAACATGATCAGGTGTAACGATTGGAAATTCACCTTTGTTACGTGACTTTACTCTCTCATTTATAAACCTGGACTGTTCATTTAATGGAGCGTTGGCCTGAGCTATTGTAAACAGGTCTTCCTGCTCGGCAGATAAGTACTCAACATTATTTGTGACCTTACCTCTTTCAACTTTACGGTAAGGTGTTTCAAGGAATCCGTACCTGTTTACCCGAGAATAAATTGTAAGCGACGAAATCAAACCGATGTTAGGTCCCTCAGGTGTTTCAATCGGGCATAAGCGACCATAATGAGTATAATGAACGTCTCTCACTTCAAAGCCTGCACGCTCACGGGTTAAACCTCCGGGGCCTAAAGCAGACATTCTTCTCTTGTGAGTCATTTCTGCAAGCGGATTTGTCTGATCCATAAACTGAGAGAGCTGGTTTGTTCCAAAGAAAGCATTTATAACGCTGCTGATTGTTCTGGCATTAACCAAATCTTGCGGGGTAAAACTTTCAGAGTCTCTCATATTCATGCGCTCTTTGATTGTTCGAGCCATCCTTGCCATACCTACATTGAATTGCTGGCTGAGTTGTTCACCAACCGTTCTTATTCGTCGATTTCCCAAATGATCGATATCATCAACATTCTCTTCGCCATTCCTGAGCTTTATTATATACTTCATGATAGCTATAATGTCTTCAACGGTTAATACGGTTGTAGTTTCCGGAATAGATAAATCGAGCTTATCATTCATTCTGTGGCGGCCAACATCACCTAAGTCATATCGTTTATCGTTGAAGAATAATTTGTCAATCAAAGCCTGGGCGGTATCTAAATCCGGAGCTTCACCGGAGCGTAGCTGTCGATAAATTGAGTATAATGCTTCCTCCTGAGTATGAGCAGTGTCCTTTCTTAATGTATTAAGAATCAAATCTAGATCAGGATTTGCCTCGGCAATAATGAATTTGAGTTTTTCAACTTCAGCTTCCTGAAGTCGTTCAATATCCTCTTCTGTAAGAACGCTGTCACGAGTTAAGAAGATTTCGCCAGTTGAAAGATCAAAAACATCGCTTGCAATTGTTCTTCCAACATAGTTTTCAATCTTTACTTTTTTTACAACAACTTCTTCGACAAGATTAAACAAAGATAAAATCTGATCATCGCTTACATAACCTAATGCTCTTAAAAGAGTTGTTGCAGGAAATTTCTTTCTTCGATCAATATAAACATACATCACAAAGTTGATATCGGTAGCGAATTCAACCCACGAACCTCTTAATGGAATAATCCTGGCAGAATATATAGGAGTTCCATTCGGATGAATAGTTTGGGCAAATGCAACACCCGGGGATCTGTGAAGTTGAGAAACAATTACTCTTTCAGCACCATTTATAATAAAGGTTCCTTTGTCCGTCATAAACGGCAAGTTGCCGAGATATACTTCCTGCTCGACACTATTGATAAACTCTTCGGTATCGGCGTCTTTCTGAGACAGACGTAATTTTTCTTTAAGAGGCGCAGCATAGGTTAAACCTCTTTCAAGACATTCGGCTACACTGAATCTGGGTTTTTCAATGTAGTATTCAATAAAATCAAGCCTGTAATGTTCTTTATTATCAAATATCGGAAAGTTAGTATTGAATACCTGCTGAAGACCTTTGTTCTCTCTTTTATGAGGAAGCACTTTAATCTGAATAAAATCCTCAAAAGTCTCGGTTTGAATAGCAAGAAGGTCCGGAGCCGGAATTATAGAAGGTATTCTACTAAAAGAAATTCGATTATTGCTCAATTTAAATCCTCCTTGGGATAATTAACTTTAATGATCAACCAACCTTTAACAACGTTTTCTATAACGCAAAAAGCGATAAGCCGGAAATTACCGTCTTATCACTTTTTGAAATAATGATTAAAATGATTTTTTATTTGATTTCTACAGTTGCGCCAGCTTCTTCGAATTCTTTCTTAAGTTTCTGAGCTTCGTCCTTAGAAATTCCTTCTTTAACTGGTTTCGGGGCAGTATCTACCAGATCTTTAGCTTCTTTCAATCCAAGCCCCGTATGAGCTCTGACAACTTTAATAACATTAATTTTCTTTTCGCCAGCTGAAACTAATATCACATCGAATTCGGTCTTTTCTTCGACCGGGGCAGAATCACCCCCGCCTGCAACCGGGCCACCAGCCATAACAACTGGCGCTGCCGCTGTTACGCCAAACTCTGCTTCCAAAGCTTTCTTGAGCTCGGCGGCTTCTACCAATGTAAGTTCTTTAATTTTTTCTACAAGCGCAGTTACTTTATCAGACATTTTTATAACTCCTGAATTTTTTCTTAAATCATTCTTATTAAAAATTATGCGGCTTTCTTCTTTGCAATTTCGTCAACAACACTAACCAGATCTCGTATTGTTGCATTAAGAACGCCGACGATTCCAGATGCAGGTGAATTCAAACTACCCATTATTCCGGCAACAATTTCAGCTTTGGATGGCAGGTTTGCTAACTCATTAAGCTTGCTTCCATCGTAAAACTGACTTTCAATATAACAGGCTTTTAAATTCAGCTTCTGAATTTTATCATTATATTTTTTGATAATTTTTGCAGGCGCAACAGGATTTTCTGAAGCAAAAACATACCCTGTCATGCCAACAAGATAGTCGGAAAGTTTTGGAAACTTACCTGATTCATCAAGGGCTCTTTTAAATAAAGTGTTTTTAATAACTTTATACTGAACCCCATCTTTTCTGAAATCATTCCTTACCTGACTAATATCTTCTACATTTATTCCGTTATAATCAGTCAAATAAATAGCAGAAGAGTTCAAAATCAGCTCCTTAATTTCGGAAATGACTTCGGCTTTCTCAGTTTTGTTCATTTTTCTCCCGTAGTAAATTTGAAATTAATCCAAACTGGATTAGAAGCGTTAATAAATAATGAGTGCGTAAAACTTTTATGATACAGAAATTTCGTCTTTCGATATTTTCAAACCGGGGCCCATAGTGCTCGAAAGAAAAAGACTTTTAACGTATTGGCCTTTAGCACTTGCTGGTTTAAGCTTAATAATAGTGTTAAGAAATGCCTTTGCGTTTTCTTCTAATTTTTCTGCTTCAAAATTTAATTTCCCTAAGGTAGTGTGAACTATTCCGGTTTTTTCAACTCTAAACTCAATCTTTCCGGCTTTAACCTCTTTAACTGCCTTGGCAACATCCATTGTAACCGTACCGCTTTTAGGGTTGGGCATTAAACCTTTTGGTCCGAGAATCTTACCTAATTTTCCTAATTCACCCATAGAATCCGGAGTTGCTACTACTACATCAACATCTGTCCAACCGCCTTTAATCTTTTCAAGATATTCATCAAATCCAGCAAAATCAGCGCCCGCATCCAACGCTTCCTGAGCTTTAGCACCTTTAGCTATAACCAAAACCTTAACACTTTTACCAGTTCCGTTTGGCAAACTAACCGTACCTCTGACCATTTGATCTGCGTGTCTCGGGTCTACTCCAAGTCTAATAGCACAATCCAGAGATTCGACGAACTTAACTTTTGAATTTTCCTTGAGAATCTTAATAGCTTCAATCAGTGAATACTCTTTTGATTTATCAATAGTTTTTGTCAACGAATTAATTCTTTTAGATTTTTTCATGGTTTCACCAGAATTTCAATTTTCAGTTATTTTATTAATCTTCAACTGTAATTCCCATGCTACGAGCAGTGCCGGCAATCATATTCATAGCTTGTTCAATATTAAAAGCATTCAAGTCAGGCATTTTAATTTGGGCGATTTCGCGAATCTGTTGTTTGGTTACTTTACCAACTTTATTTCTGTTTGACTCGGGCGAACCCTTCTCCAATTTAATAGCTTTTTTTAATAATACTGCTGCAGGCGGAGTTTTGGTAATAAACGTAAACGATTTATCAGAGTAAACAGTTATCACAACTGGAATAATAAGTCCATCTTTATCGCTTGTTTTAGCATTAAACTGTTTACAAAACTCCATAATATTAACACCTTTTTGCCCTAATGCCGGACCAACAGGTGGTGAAGGATTTGCTTTTCCACCTGGAATCTGAAGTTTTATAAATCCAACTACCTTTTTTGCCATACGATTTTACCTTAAAAATTTTAATATCTTTTATTTTTCTAATTCAGCTTGAACGAAATCAATTTCAACCGGAGTTTTTCTTCCAAAGATTGACACCATAACTTTTATTTTCATTTTTTCTTCATTTACTTCCTGTACCGTGCCGGTAAAATTGTTAAACGGGCCATCAATTATTTTAACGATGTCGCCGTTTCGAAATATTGTTTCACTTCGTTCGCTATTTTCATCCTGAGTTATTCTGCCAACAATTCTTTTAACCTCCTCCGGCTGAAGTGGATTCGGTACATTCTTAGTTCCAAGAAAACCCATTACAGATGGAGTGTTGAGAATGAAATCCTTAACCTGATTATCTAAATCAGCATTAATTAAAATATAGCCAGGAAAGAAATTTTTAGTTTTGCTTCTTTTTTTGCCTTCGCGAATTTCAAAAACCTTTTCCATGGGAACAAGGACTTCTTGAATCTTCAGTTTAAGTGATTCATTTTCGTTTAAGCCCGCTTCCAGAAGTGTCTTCACCTTATTTTCATGACCAGAATAAGTCCTAACCACGTACCACTTAAATTCCATTTTAGTTTCTGTCAAAATATTCCTTTTAATACCTGGTTAATTATCATATCTATAACGTAAGTAAACGCGGCTATTACCAGACAAACTACAATAACAATAGTTGTGGATTCCTTCAATTCTTGTTTAGTAGGCCAGGTTACTTTTTTCATTTCCTTAATTATATCATTAAAGAAATTGATTATTTTTTCTTTCATAAAAATTCCGAAAATTTTATGCACGCCAGGAGGGACTCGAACCCCCAACCTACGGTTTTGGAGACCGCCACTCTACCAATTGAGCTACTGGCGTAACAGTTTATACTTTTACTTTGTTTCTTTATGAATAGTGTGTTTCTTATCCCAGCGGCAATACTTTTTATATTCAACTCTTGCCGGATGAAGTCTCTTGTTTTTAGTAGTAGTGTAATTTCTTCTCTTACACTCAGTACATTCAAGTGTTATTATTTCTCTCATAACTTGATTATCCTTAACTGTTTGAGCTGACGACCGGGATTGAACCGGTGACCTCATCCTTACCAAGGATGTGCTCTACCAACTGAGCTACGTCAGCCGATTTAATGAGCGGGAGACGGGACTCGCACCCGCGACCAACAGCTTGGAAGGCTGTGACTCTAGCCAACTGAGTTACTCCCGCAGGGCTTTTCTTAAAAAAAATAGGGAAATTTCAAAATGGTTTCCCTATGTTTAATACCACTATCAAGGAGTGGGCGGCGAGGGATTCGAACCCCCAAAGGCGTTTGCCAACGGATTTACAGTCCGCCCCGGCTCTCCAACTCCGGCGTCCGCCCATTTATCCAATAAGCGAGCAACAAATATATTTTTATATCTTTAAAAATGCAAATACTTCAATATCGAAATATTTTAGAATATTTTATCCAATTTCATTTACTATAAAAATATTAGTACTATTTATTCCACAATTCCCTATCCAGGCTTCTATATTGAATGGCTTCACTTATGTGTTGTGGTAAAATGTTTTCAGACTCTTCAAGATCCGCAATAGTCCTGCTAACTTTTAAAATCCGATCATAAGCCCTGGCTGATAATCCCAGCTTATTCATTGCGATTTTTAATAATTCCGCACCCGAGGTATCTAATTTGCAGAAATGCCTAATTTCTTTGGTCCCCATATCACCATTGTTGTATATTCTATTCAGACCTTTAAATCTTGCCAATTGAGTATTCCGGCATTTGATGACCCTTTTTCGTATTTCAGATGAAGGCTCGCTTTTAGCATCAGACGATAGCTCTTTATATTTGACGGCAGGAACTTCGATGTGAATATCAATTCTATCTAAAAGAGGTCCGGAGACTTTAGACATATACTTTTGTATTTGTTGAGGTGTGCAGGTACATTCTCTGTTTGGGTCCGTGAAATATCCACACGGGCAAGGGTTCATTGCGGCAGCTAACATGAAGTTGGCCGGAAACTCAACTGAGTGTTTTGATCTGCTTACGGTAACTTTTGCATCTTCCAATGGTTGTCTTAAGACTTCAAGTACATTTTTCTTAAACTCGGGCAATTCATCAAGAAAAAGCACTCCATAATGGGAAAAAGAAACTTCACCCGGACGAGGGAATGAACCACCGCCTACCAACGCGGCATCTGAAACTGTATGGTGAGGATTTCTAAATGGGCGTTCTGTTATTAATGCTTTCTCACGAGGTAATATTCCGGCAACTGAATGAATTTTCGTGGTTTCCAATGCTTCGTCAAAAGTCAATGGCGGAAGAATGGACGGCAACCTTTTGGCTAACATTGTTTTCCCCGAACCCGGAGGCCCAATCATTAGAATGTTATGGCCACCTGCTGCTGCAATTTCTAAAGCTCTCTTTACGTTTTCCTGTCCCTTAACGTCTGAAAAATCTAAAACATATTTATTTATTTGTGAAAATAGTTCGTCTTTATCGGTTTTTACCGGTTCAAGCTGAATATCTCCATTCAAAAAAGAGATTACTTCTGATAAATCGTTTACTCCATATACTTCAATATCATCGACTATCGAGGCTTCTTTTGATGAATCGGCGGGCAATATAATTCTTTTAATACCTTTTCTGCGCGCTTCTGCAGCAATTGGTAAAGCACCTTTAATTCCTCTTAGCTTTCCATCAAGAGCAAGCTCGCCAAGGATTATGGATTCATTAATTAAGGGGCTGTTAACTTGTTCAAATGCTATAAGTAATCCAATTGCAATAGGCAAATCAAAAGAGCTGCCTTCTTTTTTTACATCTGCAGGAGCAAGATTCACTGTAATTTTTTTTGCAGGGAAAGAGATACCGCTGTTTTTGATTGCGGCTTGTACTCTTTCCCTGCTTTCTTTTACAGCGTTATCAGGCAAACCGACAATTGTGAATGAAGGAATTTGTTTCTCAACATTGGTCTCGATTTCAATAATAAAAGCATCTATTCCGATTGTTGCGCTTGAATAAACTTTTGAAATCATTTCCGTCTCTTTGCCCTGTTTATTTATTTGGTTAAGATCATTTTGCCTGTTTGCGAGAAGACATCTGATGAAACTTTATATAGATAAATCCCCGATGGATATTTTTCTGCATTAAATTCGAAACGATGTTTTCCTTTTAGCAGGAATCCCTTAAAGAGCTTTTCGACTTCTTTGCCTTCCAAATTATACACACTTATTTCAATTTCATTATCCTCAAACATTTCTACCATTATGCTTGTTTTGGGATTGAATGGATTGGGATAATTCGGTTCAACCCTGAAAATATCAATTTCTCCCTGGCCTATTTTTACAGCCGAGGAATAAACGGTGCTTCCGTCAATATTAATTTGCCTTATCCTGTAAAAGATTATTTCTTCCTTACCTAATAAATCATCAAAGAAAGTGTATTTCGATTCCGGGGACTGGTTAACTGTTATTTCGTGAATCGGTTCAAAATCGTTTCCATTGTAGGATTTTTCGATAATGTATTTTGCTGCTGAGCTGGTTTCCCCCGTCTCCCATTCTAATTGAATATAGTTTGCAATCAGATAAGTATTAAGTTCAGGAGCTCTTAGAAATATTGGAGCATCTGACTTTATTAGTTTAATATTTTCGTAATCAATTTTGATGTTTTCACGAGAATGGCTTAGCGCTGATTCGTCATCAAATAATAACTCCTCAATTAATGATGATCCATCAGATTTGAAAGATGTGTAATTGGCAGATTTGATAATTTCTTTGTAGTCATCTTTCTTATCAATCATTCTTAATTTTTCAATCTGATAAGAGCCCGTCTTTCCTGAATAAGAAAACTCCAACAAAAGCTTTGATGAGAGAATGTTATTTGATTTAATCTCAGCTAATAATAAACCGTCACAATAAACGAATATTTTTGCATCCTGAGGAACGATTTCAATTGAAAAGTAATGCCAGCTTTTTTTGGTAAGAAAAGTCGGATTCAAACTCCAGTTTGAAAAGAAATGGTTTTCAGCTGAAAGCATTTGATAAGGATTAACAGATAATTGAAATATTGTTTCATCGGTTTGAGAATTACTTAATCTTAAGAATGAAAAATCTGGATCGACAAATTTAAACCAGAAGTCGATCCACAGATTTGAGAAAGTAACAGGGGAAATATTCAGAGAGAATAAAGAACTTCTACTTAATTGAAGCGCATTACCAGCAACTTTCTGTGGTTTATAAAAATTCAACTCAATTAGTTTGAAGTCTTTTTCATCAAACTGACTGTTAGGATTTCTCTCGCCAATAATATCGACGACATTTTTATTTTTCAGGAACCTGCCAAATACTTTAAAACCTGATTTCCTGATTTCTTTTGACTGGAAGTTGAATAATAACTGAAATGATGAGCTATTTACGAATAGAGAGTCTTGAAGATTCAGCGAGATTTTATAAACCTTATGAGAAAAATTATCCGCAGACAGTTCAGATATTTTAACTTTTTCACTGATATATTGTGAACGAATAATAACTCCCTGAACCGAAATGCCATCCATTGGCATGAAAAACAATTCCACTTTGTCCGAGTTCCTATCGAAATCCGATAGCAGCAGAGCAATTTCAAAATTTGAATTTTGAGGGATACGGGACGGATAAATTAATTTGTATTCAAAGCTTTGAGAGAAACTATAGGTTTGAAGTAAAGCAATTGAAAATAATATTAAAAGCTTTCCAGACATTAAATTTATCAATATTGATTATCATCCGGCGATATTATTTATAGTTCCGGAGGAATTCAATTCTATCCTGGAGCTGGGATACAGGAACTAAAAGTTTATCCTTTCCATAAATGGCTTCCTGTCTGTTTGTAAATGCCAATTCATAATCTTTACTCATCACGATTGCTTCTTCGGGACAAACTTCTTCACAGAAACCGCAGAAGATACACCTGATCATATTGATTTCGAATCTTTCAGGATACCTTTCTTTTTCTCTTTCAGTTTCAGCTGCCTGTACTTCAATTGCTAATGCCGGACAAACTCGCGAACACAATCCACAAGCGACACATCTTTCCTCGCCGTTCTCCTCCTGTACAAGAACGGGTCTGCCCCGGTATGAAGCCGGAGGAATAAATTTCTCCTCAGGATATTCCATAGTAAACTTTGGCTTTAACATATTCTTAAAAGTCAATGCTAATCCTTTAAAGATTTCGGGAATATAAATCTTTTGCCAAATGCTTAAATCCTTTAATCGTTTTTTCTCTGCCATTATCTCTCCAAACTTTAGAAAAGAAATTATTCTATCTTATTCAATATTTTCTTAATTAAAAATCATTATTAAAACTGCAACCCAGACCAGGTTAATTAAAGAAAGCGGAAACATTACTTTCCAGCCGATATTCATCAGCTGATCATATCTGAATCTTGGGATACTCCATCTTATCCAAATAAAAAAGAATAACAGCATACCAACTTTAATAAAGAATGATCCAACCTGAAATACAGTAACAAGCCAATCGGCTAACCCAAGTTTTTCAATATAGGGAATCTGCCAGCCACCCAGGTACAAAGTTGTTATCAAAGCTGATGCAATAATCATATTTGCATACTCGGCAAGAAAGAAACCTGCAAACTTCATTGAACTATACTCTGTATGAAAACCTCCGACAAGTTCAGGTTCAGCTTCAGGTAAATCAAATGGAAGGCGGTTTGTTTCAGCAAATGCCGAAACAAAAAAAGTAATGAAGCCGATTGGCTGGACAACAGCATTCCACATCCATCCTGCTTGTGATTCAACAATAGCAATTGGTCTTAGTGATTCAGAAAGAAGTAACACTCCCGCTATTGAAAATCCCATGGAAATTTCATATGAAATCATTTGGGCGGAAGATCTAATTCCGCCAAGCAATGAATACTTACTTCCGGAAGACCAGCCTGCAAAAGTAATTGCGTAAACTCCAAGAGAGGTCAAAGCAAGAACATAAAGAATTCCAATGTTTATATCAGCAACAACAAGCGAAATGTCGTAGCCAAAAATTTGAACGTTTGGGCCAATGGGGATTACTGCATAAGTAGTAAATGCAACGAACAATGCAACCATTGGTGCAAGACTGTGAATTACTTTGTTGGCTTTGTTAGGCACGATATCTTCTTTAAGAAGTAATTTGAATACATCGGCAAATGGTTGCAGAATTCCTTCCCAGCCAACACGATTAGGACCTAATCTGTTTTGAGCCCATGCACTTATTTTTCGCTCAAAATAAACAAGATATGATACCGTGAGCAAAGTAAGGGTAAGTATTATCAGAATTTTAATTAAAGTAATTATTAGTATTTCAATGAGCGACATCGGAAGAATTCTCCGCTATTCTAAAATTTCTTTTTCTAAAACAGAAGCTTTTATTTTAAATCCTTGCTCGCCGATTATATCGTAATCAAGGTGGTTGAATGAAGTTATTCCTGAAGCAATATCCTTAAAAACTTCTTCAGCCATGTTGTATTTAAATTTATAACCCATCACCGATGAAAGACCAGAAATTATACGCCAGGTAGGTCTTGCATCAAATTTTACTCCCTGTGCCCACCTGTCCCACCTTGTCCCGAACTTATCCAATCTGCTCATTGCCATTCCCTCGAGCGCTCGGTCGGCTTCAAGTGTAGATACTGCTGGTTTAATTCTTTGAATCATTCCATCAAAATTGACAAATGTACCGTTCTTTTCGGCATAAGTTGAAGCAGGAAAAACAATATCAGCAATATCAGTAGTTTTATTATAATTTGTCGAATGAACAACTAACAAATCAAGCTTTGCGAGAATATTTTCAATTTCCGGATCGTTTTGAATAGTATCATCTTCAACAAGATACAATGCTTTTATTCTGCGTTCAGAAATTGCTTTGATTATTGAGTTGAAGTCCAAACCATTTTTAGATGGCCGAACACCAACTAATTTAGCTCCCAAAGAATTTGGAGTACGATCTGATCTTCTAAGAATATCATCTTCAAAAGAAGGATCGTTGTGGTGGATAAAATCAAGGTGGCCAGTTCCCAAAACAGATTTAGCAAATCGGGCTACAAGGTAATTGTCTTCGCAAGTAGCAAATGCAGAACCGATTACTGCGATTTCATCTTTAGAAAACGATTTTAATCTTGATGATGCTTCTGCAAAAGCTTCATCCCAACCAACTTTGACTAATTGACCTTCCTTTCTGATATGAGGTGAATCAATTCTTGAAGAATCATTAACAAATTTGAAGGTATTTAATCGCCCGTGATCACACATCCAATAGCTGTTAACAGATTCATTGTGGCGGGGAGTGAGTCTGAGTATTTCATTATTCCGAACCCAAATGTCTATGTTACAGCCTCGCGCACATCCGTTACAAATTGATTTTGTCGCAGACATTTCCCAAACCCGTGCCTTAAACCTGAAGTCTGTGTTTGTAAGTGCGCCAACAGGACAAATATCAACTACATTCATAGAGTAGGGATTATCCATAACTTCGCCGGGATATGTAGTTATTGTGACTCTGTCACCACGTTGAACAAAAGTCAATTCAGGATCTTTAGCTATTTCATCACAAAACCTGATACATCTCGAGCAGGAGATACATCTTTCTCCGTCAAACATTACTCTTGGGCCAAGGGGTACTCTTTTTTCTTTTTTCACTTTTTCTTCAACGAAGCGGCTTTCACCAATACTGTGCTCATAAGCATAATCCTGTAATTTACATTCACCGGCTTCATCGCAAATAGGGCAATCAAGCGGATGGTTAATTAATAAAAATTCCATAACTGCATTTCGGGCTGCAAGTGTTTTTTGTGACTGCGTATAAACAACCATCCCTTCGGCAGCTATTGTTGAACAGGCTATTACAAGCTTCGGCATCTTTTCAACTTCAACCAGGCATATCCGGCAATTGCCAGATACGGACAAGCTTGGATGCCAGCAAAAATGAGGAATGTCAATACCTGCATCTTTTGCTGCTTCAATGATAGTTTGACCTTGTTTGAATTCTATCTCTTTTCCATCAATAAATATTTTGGGCATAATTTTTTCTCTAAATAATTTCAGGCTGCTTTATTTTTTTTCGGTTCAGCCGGTTTTAAAGTTACACTTACTAATTCTTTTTCAACCAATAACTCACCGGCAAGGTTCAAAATATCCTCGGCGGTTACGGCATCAATTTTCTTAAGCACTTCTTCAGCACTTAGAATCCTATTGAAATAAAGCAAAGAATTTGAAATTCTAATCATCCTGTTAGTTGTGTTTTCAAGACTAAGTATGATGCTTCCTTTCAAATATTCTTTTACTCTGTTCAATTCCTTTTCCCCAACTTTAGTTTCTCTGAGCCTTTTAAACTCCTTTAAGATGATTGAAGTAACTTTTTCCAAATGTTTTTCATTGGTAGAAAAATATACACCAAATGCAGATACGTCGTAAAATGAATTAAGAAATGAATTAATCTGATAGGTGATTCCCAGCTTCTCTCTTACAGATTGAAATAATCTGGAACTGCTGCCTTCACCAAGTAAAGTTGAAAGAACTTTTATTTTCAATCTGTTATCACTTTTGTATCCAAAAGTCTCTCTACCAATTATCGAATGAACCTGTTGAATTTCTTTGTTGATAAGGTGTATGCCCGAGACCGGATTTGCTTTTTTCAATTTACGGGGAGCTGCTGAAGTAAATTCATTATAAAGATAATTCTCTGCAGTTTTCAATAAATTTTCGTGCTTTACGTCTCCACTTGCAACAATTAAAAGATTGCTGCCAAGGTATTTTTCTTTATGATACTTATGAAGCGAAGGAGAATTGAAATTTAAGATATTATTTTCTCTGCCGATTATCGGAAGACTTAACGGACTACCGGAAAAAAGAATTTCTTCAAACTTATCAAAAATTAATTCTTCAGGATTATCATTGATGTCATTTAATTCATCTATTACAACCCCGGCTTCTTTCTTTATATGATAGTCTCTGAACAAAGGATTCTGAATCATGTCAGAAATTACATCGAAAGTTCTCCTTAAATTTTCAGAAAGACCTCTTCCGTAATAGCAAGTGTGTTCCTTTCCTGTGAAAGCATTCAAATAGCCGCCGTAAGATTCAATTGCATCTGAAAGCTGTTTGGCAGTTCTTTTTCTTGTTCCCTTAAAAACCATATGTTCAATGAAATGTGAAATCCCATTATTACGCTCATTTTCATCTCTTGCGCCAACATTAAACCAAAATCCGATTGAAAATGATTTTACATATGGAATGTATTCAGAAACTAACTGAATTCCGTTCGAAAGTGCAGAAATATTGTACTTTTCCAAGATTATTAGTTGCCAGTGATTACTTAAATGAGGTTCAAATATAGATAAAGAGGTTTAGCCAATCAAGGCAGACTAAACCTCAATAAACTGATCTGACTTTTAAGGAGTTTCTCAAGCTTCCACCAGGTCAGGATACCTTTCGAGGTATTTAGTGTAGAAATTGCCAATGGCTTTATACGCTTTTTTAAGGATTTCTTCATTTGGTAAAAATACAACTCTGAAATGCTGTGTTCCCGGTACTTGTCCAAAACCGCTTCCCGGAACAATTACAACACCGGTTTCTTTGATAAGTTCGGACACAAAATGAGCATCGGGCTGTTTCATATGAAGCCTTGGGAAAGCATAAAAAGCTCCCTCAGGCTTAACACAACTTATGCCTGGTATTTCGTTCAACATTTCAACTGTAAGATCTCGCCTGACCTGAAGCTTTTTCATAGCTTCTGTAAGATGGGACTGATCCCCCTCAAGTGAAGGTTTTATTCCGTATTGTTCGGGATGATTAGCAGAAAGGCGTGCACGAAGAATTTTATTTATGGCTTCAATATAATCTGCAAGAATTTCTTTTCTCCCACTGACTATACCCCAGCCGATTCTGAAGCCGGGAACCATATAATTTTTTGAAAGTCCACCAAAAGTTATGCACGAGACATCCTTATTCAATGATGCTATTGATATATGCTTTTTACCGTCGAATAAAAGCTTGTCATAAATTTCATCAGCAAAAATGACTAGGTTATGTTGAAGAGCAAGTTCAACAATCTCTCTAAGATTTTCTTCAGTGTATAACGAGCCTGTAGGATTATTGGGATTGATAAGAATTATAGCCTTGGTTTTATTATTAATTTTAGATTTAATATCATCAACATCCGGAAGCCAGCCGTTTTCCTCATTAAGGTAATATGGGTTTTCTATCATTTGCAGCTTGCTTGCAATCGCTGTATAAAGAGGATAACCGGGAGTTGGAGTCAAAACATTTTCTCCGTCATTAACCAGCGCAGTTAAACAAATATCAATTGCCTCACTTGCCCCGGTGGTAACAAAAATGTCGTGAACATTTGTGATGCCTTTTCTTTCAGCTTCTTTTTCAATTGAATCAACTGCTTCTTTAATTCCGGATGAAGGTGCATAGCCGTTAAGGTTTTTCAGCATAGCCTCATAAGTAGCTTCGAGAAGATGCTTTGGCGGGGCAAAATCATATAAGTTGGGATCGCCTATATTCAGATAAAGCATCTCCTTACCCGTTTTTGCGACCTGATTTGCAAGTACAACAATGTCTCTGACAGCATAAGTAATATTTTCTGTTCTTATTGCAGGAATAATTTTAGAAGTCATTTCTTTCTCCGGTTTGCTATAAAACTTACGCTCCAAACTTAATAAAATTTAGTAACAGAAATTAAATTCTTATCATCTAAAGAATTTGTTAAATAAGCTTAATCAGTATTTTATTTTTCAAACAAAAGAAATTTTGAATTAACATATGAAACTTGGTTCTGGCAATTCTGAGATTTATTTAACGTGAAACCGTAATTACCCGAATGAAATAGAAGAAATAACAAAGCCCGGTTTCCCGGGCTTATTTTTTCAAATAGATTTTTTTCAGGTTATTGATTCTTTTAATCTGCGCAATACTGACAAACAGAATCCTGCTACCATTACCACAACACCAATCCAAACAAGACTTATAAACGGCTTAATGCTTGCTGAAACGACCAGTACTTCTTTTGGTTCTTCATTCACAGTTTCAACATTCGTTGTGGTTGTTGATGAAACTTCTACATCAATAGATTGAGCTGAGAGATTAAGAAGTTTAACTTTAAGTTTCATAGCCTCAGAGACATATTCAGTAAATTCAGTATTTCCACTGACAAACTTCCGGAGCAGTTCGAATTCTTCCTGCTTGCCGTTAGCTTCGAGTATTAGAACGGCTCCCATCTGAAAGTCGCCGCCGCTTTGCATTGCTGTCATCGTTTCAGGAGAAATGTTGAAACGGTCGAAAGTCAGCTTAGCACCCATTACCTCCTGCGAGTCTCCTTTCTTAAGCGAAAATGAATTTACATCACCCGAATTTGTAATTCTTCCTTCTTCATAACTCATTGGGGAAAGATAAAGATCCTTTGTAAGGAAGCTGAGAATATCGGGCTCACGAACTAAACTATTATTGAATTCACTAACATACATTATCGGGGCAGCTTTATAAGTCTTTCCATCTTTTTTTAAATCAATATTGAATTGATACTTGGTATTATTTTCGATTGGAGACCATCCTGTAAAAGTCATTTCATAGCCAAAAACTTCTTTAGGTTCATTTTTAACCAGATCAGTATCAACATTCTGAGTATATCCGGCTGAACCAACAACACCAAGAATAAACAGAGCAATGCCTGTGTGTGCCACATAAGCACCGAGCATTTTCAAATTACCTTTAACAATTTTCAGAGCTATCTCAAGATTTACAGCGAGAGAAAATGCCGCGGAAAATGCAAGCAGAATCATCATTACGTTAGTTACTTTTCCAACAGTAATTAATATCAAAGTAAAAATCACTGAGCCCAAAAGAGAGGGAAGAGATTTTTTCAATAGCTCCTGACCTCTTGTTTGTTTCCATTTGATCAGCAAGCTGATTCCATTCAAAAGGCCAATAATAATTCCAAGCGGGACATGCATTTCATTATAAAAAACAGTATCAACAGAACTGCCGAAAAGAGGGGCTGAAGTTCCAACCAAAACAATAATTGCCGATGCGCTAAGAACAATTGCCGCAGTAAATAAAGCGAGTTCTCTGGCGAGAATATTTTCTTCATAAACCTGCTGCTCATTTAAACTCTTCCAGCGATAGATGAGCAATCCAAAGCCTAATAGCACAAAAGTGCCGATGAAGATTAAAAGGAATAAATAAACCAACATTCCGGGATCGACAAAGGAATGAACCGAAGCGTCTCCGAGTACTCCGCTTCGGGTAAGGAAAGTACTGTAAAGCACAAGAATGTATGTAAGAAGTGATAGAATTAAGTTTGTCTTTGCATACCTTCCGATTCCGCCACTTTTTGCCTGACTTTTCTTCTGAACAAGTAAGGTATGAATTGAGGCTACGCCAATTAGCCATGGAATCAAACTCGAATTCTCAACGGGATCCCAGGCCCAGTATCCACCCCAACCTAGCATCTCATAAGCCCAGTAACCGCCAAGCATAATTCCCAATCCCAATATTCCCATTCCGGCAAGCATCCAGGGGAATGATTGCTTAACAAATTCGGAATAATCATTTTTAAGCATAGCTGCAACTGCAAAAACGAACGGAACAGTTGACATTGAAAATCCTATGAACAGAATAGGAGGATGAATTTGCATCCAGAAATTGAGAAGCTGTGGATTAAGTCCCTTGCCATTAATAATGAAATTGTTAACTGCTATTCCGTTAGCTGTTAAAAGCGAATATAGCTCATTGCTCATCTTAATAAAATTTTGTCCGGTTGATTCATCGCTAAACAAGAATGGCTGAATGAATGAAGAATTAAAGTAAACAGGATTTATACTGTTCAAACCGATAAAGACCGGCTCGGTCCAAATGTATTCGAAAGGATTTTTAAACCAGGGTGAAACCATTACCAGTAAAAACGAAGTAGCAAGAGTGAATACAGCCATAACTCTTGGTTCAAGGTCACCACGTTTTGAGCTATAAGACTGAAGTATAATCCCAACAATTGCTGTAAGCAGAAGCCAGAGCATAAAACTGCCTTCCTGCCCTCCCCAGAAAGAAGCTATTAAAAATCCTGTTGACAGGCTTGTGCTGCTATAGCTGTAAATATATTTATACTGAAACTGATGAGTCAGGATTGCCTGCCATAGAATTGCAGAAGCAACAATTACCAGAATAGCCATTGCGTGATAAGCAATTCTTCCATAATTAAGAGTGTTGGAATATCCGCGGTAACTCAGGTAATACATTATCATTGCCAGCAAGCTGGACACAAGCGCCAATGTTAAAACAATACTGCCGATCATAATTTCCTCAAAAACTTTCTAATTGAAACTTTAAATGTTTGTTATCCTGTAAATTAAATCTGAAATAAAATGATTTACTAAAAGAGTTGCAGGACTAAATGTTATTATATCAAATGCCTGATGAATTTACATTTTGTTCTTCATACTTACTCGGGCATTTTGTAAGTATATCTTTAGCGTGGAAATAACCGTCGCGGTACTGCCCGGTTACAACTACACTTGTAGCGGTTTCAAAATTGTTTGGCATAGCCCCTTTATAAATAACTTTCATTTCAGTGCCGTTTTCATCAACCATAAAAAATGTGAAAGTCCTGTTTTCCCGATCTACCTGATAACTTTTTTCTTTAACCCAGCTACCGGCAGCTTTAACAGTTTTATCTTTCGACATTACGTTGCTAAAGTTGTTCTCGTATTGAATATTGCTTTGAGTGAACAAGTAACCCATTAAACCAAGAAAAACGACAATTATTATTCCACCGAATATGTATTTGTTCTTCATTATACTTTCTCCTTAAATTCTTTTTCAAAATTCTTCAATCGCTTGTCTAAATTAATTAAGAACAAAAATATACCGAGCCAAACAATCAGCACCACTATCATTACGATGTAAATTGCGTTGGCTGACAAGAAATTGTATAATCCTTCCAAACTTAACCTCTGAGAATTTGTTTGTTTATTTTATCTTTTAAGATATAGGACTTATAACCGAGCTTCCACATCCAGAAATAGAGTATTGTAAATCCAGCCATTGAAAGAAAAAAAATCAATTGCATATTGCTGTTCATCTTAAAATCCACAACCGGACCTGCATTTGTATCATCTGCAGAACCAGGATGCAAACCGGTCATTATTCTTGGCATAACAAAAATGAAAAACGGTACAGTAACAAATGCAATAATTGAATAAACAGAAGATAAGGTTGCACGTTTTTCTTCCGATTCAATTGCAGATCTTAGTGCAAACCATGCGCCATAAATTAAAAGCAATGCAAAGATACTTGTCTGCCTTGGATCCCAGCTCCAGAATGATCCCCAGGCAAATTTAGCCCAAACTGCCCCTGTTACAGTTGCAAGAATACAGAAAATCATTCCCAGCTGCGCTGCTGAATAAGATTTTGCATCATCGTCAGGATTTTTTTTACGAAGATATTTGAAGCTGTATATAGTCGACATCAGAAAAGCAAGTACAGTAAGCCAGGCGGTTGGAACATGAAAGAAAATTATTTTTGCATTTTCTTCAAGACCGGGAATAAATGGAAATTCATACCAGGCAGATGGTTTTTGAACAATCGGAAAAGCGATTCCGGCAACAGAAACAAACGAAAGAAGCAGTAAGAGAAATATTTTCCAGATCATATTCAATTCAGTTAATTATTAATTTTTTTATTCTTTCCATATAAAATCGAAAAGCATATAAGATGCCGTGGTCATTATCACATCATAGCTGATTATAATTGCCAGCTCATATTTTGAATTTTCAAATGACATTCCGTCAATTGAAAAAATAGTCAGATTAACACAGGTCAAAATCAGCGGCAGCAATATCGGAAATGATAAAACAGGATACAAGGTACCTTTTGCTCCAGCTTTTGCGATTATTGCTGCAATAATAGTAGATGAAACCGCCAGCCCTATGTTTCCAAAAATAAATGCAGAAAGAAAAAGAAAAAAATTCTTAATTATAAATGCTTCAAAAAGCATTGAATAAAAAATTGTAATGGCGGAATTCATTACAAAGACAAGAATAAGATTAAAAATCAGTTTGCCCGAAAAAACTGTTGCCGGTGAGCTGACAAGCTGAAGGGTGAGAGTTGTTCCTCTTTCCTCTTCTGAAACAAATGCTCTTGAGAGACCTGACATTGCAGTAAAAAAAATCACAACCCAGTAAAGTCCGCCGGTTAAGCTTTCGGATATTTTTTCATTTCCTACAGAAAACAGAATTACACTCAGTGCAACGATAATGAACATTGCCAGCGAGTTGACTGCATATCGGGTTCTCAGTTCCGAGTTTAAATCTTTTTTAAATAATGCAACAGCTTTCAAATCATCTTTCCGGGTTACTTATATTTTTCCAGAAGAATTTTCGATGAACATAATTCCAGGTCGGTATTTTCATTTGAGGCAACGATAACAATTTTGCTTTTGCTCTCTTCAATAATAATCTTGTAAACCGATTCCTTTCCTTCATCATCCAGGTTTGATGTTGGTTCATCAAAGATCAGCAGCGAAGGTGAATGCATTAAAGCGAAAATGAATTTTAATCTTTGCTTCATTCCCGACGAATAAGTTTTAACAAGATCATCTTTACGGTTGAAAAGTAAAAACCGGTTCAGAAGATTATCAATAATTTCCTTTGGATATTCAATCTTTCTTATTTCGGAAAAGAACTTCAGGTTTTCAACAGCTGAAAACTCTTCATACAAAACAAGGTAAGGTGAAACGAAACCGATGTTCTCAAAAAGTTTCTCGGGAATTACTTCTTTGCCGTTGAATTTGTGGACTACTCTTCCTTTTGTAGCAGATGTAAGTCCGGCAATAATTTTCACTAATGTTGATTTGCCGGAACCATTGGGCCCTGAAATTCCGAATACACCATAATTCAGAAATTCGAAATCAAGATTTTCAAAGATCAATCTTCTGCCGAAAGATTTGCCAATCGATTTACCGCTTACTGAATAGTTACTCATTAAAAATTACAATTTTTCCTTTAGTAATTTCATCATCGGCTTTGGTAACGTAAATATAAACTCCTGATGGCAGTTTATTTTTTTTATCATCAAATCCGTCCCAGAGGACAACGGCTTTACCATTATTATTGATTATTCTTCCTTCTCCGGTAAAAACCAGTTCCATTGCGATGGTGTAAATATTAAATATTGCTGTACCCGAATTGCTTGTTGCAACAGGCAAGTTAATATCAGATAGTCCTCTCATATAATAAAAAGGATTGGGAAAGGCATATTCTAAAACTTTTTCGGGCAGAGGAATTTGTGCACTGTCTTCTCTTACAAGAATTCCATTCAACAACTCCGAAGCAGACCATAAAAACCTGTTATTATTCACATTAAAATCCGAGGAATAATGGGAAGTTAATTTTCGCTCGCCGGAATTCGGATCGGTAAATAAAATATATTCAAGAGGAAATGATTTATTAATACTATCTATACCACTAATGTAATCGCCGTTAGTAATAATTGCTATCAGGGTATCGCCGGTTGACTGATCTTTAAGCGTAATAAAATTATTTGATGTGGATTTAACATTAAGATTCACTTCTCTTGATGGAGGTGAAAAATTAATTACCGCACCAATATCTATCAAAGGATAAAACTCACCTTCTTCAAAATAGTTGTTTGGCTGGGCACGGAATTTTGTGAAGTATGTCCAGACACCAAACTTGTTCAACTGTTTAGCGAAAGTAGTTCCTAATTCATTTAAACTAAGATTGATTGCGTTTAAAGCTCTTAAGCCCGGCATTAACTCCCATTGTCTTTTCAGAATTTCAAATCCAAAATTTTTATGAATAAAAATATTCCAGATTGCAAGATTGTATCCATTGTTCTGAGCAAATGGATTTTCGGGACTTCTGAAATAACTTAGCATATAGCCATAATAATCATTGATCGAATCAAACACGAATTCTTCCATAGCAGTAGAAGAAAGTTCATGAAAGAAAGTATCTTGTTGTCTGAATATATAACCAGATCCCTGTATGGCGTGATGAAATTCGTGAGCAACTGTTACTCTTGCTCCTTGAATTCCGGCAGACTTAAAGCCGAGATAATCTTCGTCAATAACCATATAAGAAGTATATCTTCCTGAACCGGGAACTATTTCCTGGTCACTGTATTGAGTATAACCGTAGAGACCACCCTGTCCTGTTCCTAAATCAAGAATATAAACATCGTAAAGAGCATCTCCACCTTCGCCATTGTCGCTGACCGGAACCGCATAATTCAAGTAATTAATTTCGAACCTGTAAGCTGAATCAAGAGCTTCGGCAAGCAAACCTAGATCATATTCTGGTTTTTCAATACCTGAGGTATCGAAATGAACTCTGAAAAATCCTCCGGGCGTTACAAAGCTCGTTTGCTTTTGAGGTCTTTGTAAAAGCTTATATATGGTTTTTTGCTTTTCGGTTGAAAACTGAGATAAAAAGGGAATTACGGAATTCACTTCTGAAAACCCGCATTTAACTGTTCCGGAATCTGGCCTGAGAGGCTGAGAAATATCAGCAATAGTATGATATGATTTGATTTTTATAAAATCTGAATATAAAGAATCAAGCTCCCGATTTGACAGCGTCTGAGCATTGATTTCCAGAATCAGAAAAAGCAGCAGAATATTTATTAAAGAAAATTTCATTTATAATTTTTTAATTCCTATAAATCCCTTTTCCGGATCAGTATAAATTAGATGATAATTGTTAAAGTCGAGATTCTTAATAACAAAATTGTTGATCTTTACATCGGACGCAATTTTAGTCTTAAAAAGTTTGTTTCCTTCCCTCAGAAAGTTTATTACATA
This sequence comes from Ignavibacteriaceae bacterium, assembly GCA_013388545.1. GTDB lineage: Bacteria > Bacteroidota > Ignavibacteria > Ignavibacteriales > Ignavibacteriaceae > JACAFB01. The sequence continues at coordinate 41,539 of JACAFB010000008.1, read as the reverse complement.
CAAACTTTTCTGCCCGGGAATATAAATGCAGAGTTTCTTTATACCGTTATTCTTTAGCTCACCAAAAAATAATTGTTTTTGATTCGTTATCCTAAGTTCATTTATGAGCTTTGTATTTTTTGATATGTAATTTTCTTTACCCTGATGAAAAATAACGTAAGAATTTTTCTCGCTGTAAACAAAACTGGTAAGAGATACTTTATCTGAATTAAAGAAATCACCTTCAATCGATTTGATTGAAACATCTGACGAATCTCTAAATCTGAAAACCTCTGAAGCAATTTTGTTATTCCGATTTTCCGCAAAACTCATTAACAAGTATTCATTAGCTTTTTTTGTCCAGTAAAATGCTGATAGAAATTCACCGGGAACAAGATTCACTGAAATGAAATCATCATTAAACGAATATGATTTTTTGATATGTGTTCTTCTGTCAACCAATTGCAATGAAGCAATTTCGAGCTTGTTATTTTTCCGGTAAGCCGTGAATACTTCATCATTTTCAACACCCGGGATGATTCTTAAATCACTTATCGGGCCGGGAACGTAAATAGCATCTCTTGTAAATTTGGTATTTGAAAAATCATACCTGATTATTTCAATAAATTTTTTGTCGTATGAAAACAAATAGAAAGTTTTAATCAAAGGGTCTTTATCATTAACAACGATTTTTTCAGCGTTTTCATAAATTGAAACTGAAAAAAGCCGGGAAGGAATTCCTGCATTATCCCTTAGAATTAATTTTAATGTCTTTTCATATTCATCAATAAAGCAAATATCGTTTATGCCGTTATTATCTTTGTCAAAAGTATTTATTGCACCGGGACTAATCCCGGCGGCAAGGTTAACCTCTGAAAGTATACTGTTAAGAACCGTTAAAGTGAAAACCTCACCGTTTCTGGTTGAAAAAACGAATCCATCAATGAAACGGCTGTAAAATGGAAGCAGACCGCTAACATTTTCTTTACTTGAATAAACCACTTCATTATAAAACCCCGACTCATTCTTACTGAAAAAAACAGAAACGAAACCACTAACAGTATCCGCATAAGCAATCTCGATTGTACCATCCTTATTAAAATCGCCTACAACTACTTTGTGAGGAATATATTTTGTCTTCAACGTAACAGATTTATCATATGATGAGATTTCATCACCAAAGAGAATTTTAATTGACTGACCCGATGAGAAAATAATATCTGCAAAGCCATCAAGATTCTGATCAAATGCGGTTAAAGAGAAAAGCCCATTCAATACTTTAATCTCTCTTACTTTATTAAATCTTCCGATTCCGTTGTTATGAAAAAATATAAGTGAGCTGTTGTTCAAACAATATGCTGCAATATCGGGAAAACCATTGCTGGTAAGATCAATTAAAATTGAATGTGAGTAACTTACTTTTGATTCAATCTTGCTTTCAGAAATTTTTAGTCCATCGATAAAAAGAACACTTAATCCTTCAAATGCTCTTCCTGAAATTAAGACTTCCTGTAAATTATCGCCATTAACATCACCGGTGCTGATATTTTCAGGAAAAGATTTAAAACTATAAGTTGAAGCTGCAGAGGGTTTACCTGTTTTCGTAAAATTTATCAGACCAAATAGTCTTCCGCTTCTTGAAGTAAATCCATATTGATAAACTCGTCCATCAGGACTTAAGATTGGAGCTATCTGAGCAACTTCATAAGGTAATTTAAATTCAGGAATATTTCTGAACCTGCCATTAGGAAGGCCTTCAAGCAGAAAAAAATTTTTTGTTCCCCGTTCAACAAATGCAAGATCAGTGTAAAAATCATCATTAAAATTTAAAGTAGAAATAAGAGTCAGATTTTTTTCAATTTCATATGAGGTTAGTTTACAAAAACCATTTATCGGAATTTGTGGAAATGAAGATGAGGAAACTATAAGAAATAGTAAAAGTGCTTTAATCCTTCTTAACACGGCTGCTAAGTCTGTTTTGTCTTCTGATTAAAGCTTCGTCATATCTGCGCTTTTCTTCTTCTGATTGAGGGATAATTTCAACTGCTTTAACAGGAGTTCCCTGAGAATCCACACTTACAAATGTAAGATACGCTGTATTAGTATGAATTCTTTTGCCTTCTCTGAAATTCTCAGCAAAAACTTTTACTCCAACTTCCATCGAAGTATTGAAAACTCTGTTCACAGAGGCAACCAGTGTTACTGCATCTCCCAATGAAATGGGGTGATGAAAATCAATTCTGTCAACTGATGCGGTAACGCAGACACGCTGGTTATGTTTGGCGGCACTCAGCGCAGCACAAATATCTATCCAATGCATCAACTGACCGCCAAGCAGCTTACCAAGCTGATTAGTATGGTTCGGCAGAACCAGCTCGGTCATAGTGATTACGGATTCACTGACAGGTTTTGAGTTTATCATTTTGAAGCCGAGAGATTTGATTCTAACGTAACTCTGAGGTTTTCAACTTCAGGGTAGTTTATATCCATCGGGTATTTAACAAGGAAATTGTTTATTTCTTTTAAGGCTTCGGTGTTTTTACCTTTTGAAATTAAAAGCAGAATTTTCCTGTATGATGCAAGCGGAGCAAATTTTGAATCATGAAATTTTTCAAGAACCTGGTTGTAATAAAATATAGCTGCATTTGAGTATTCCATCTTTTCATAGATTCGTGCGGAGTTGAATTCTTTCTCGGCAAGTTTTTCATTCAAGTCATGAATCTTTTGTTCTGCTTCGGCAACTTTTTTATCGAGAGGAAAGAAATCTATAAATGCCTGATATTCTTCAATTGCTTTTTTTGTATAACGCTGATCTAATGAGTAATTGGGTGATAATTCAAAATAACTTTCTCCAAGCATGAATTGTGATTCTGAAAGAAAAGGACTTGCAGGCATAGTTTTAATAAGCTTACTGAACTCATAAGCTGCAAGAATATATTCTCCGCGGGCAAATCTGCACTTTGCCAGGTAGTATTGTGCATCATCAATCACCTCATTGCCGGGATACTGAAGCAATATTGCCTGAAATTCATTTACAGCTTCTTCATAATCTTCATCTTCATAAAGCTTTATTGCGTTGGCAAGCTTTTCTTCAGCAGAAAGATTTGCCGTATCGATTGAACCTGAACACCCCCATAAAAAAAACAAAAGCAATATGAACAAGTGATAAAATAGTTTCATCTTTATAATTACTCATTGATTTGGGATACAATAATAAAGAAATTGGTCAAGGCTTCAAAGGTATTTCCTGCTACTTTGATCGTATTGAGAAGAACAAAATAACAGCTATTGCCGCAGATCCAACTGCAATTAAAGGTTCCGTAATTCCCGAAAAAAAAGATTCTTCCGGAACTTTACCTTCTGTAAAAGGAAAGGAGGGGTTTTCTAATTTTTTTATTTCATCAACTGCAACAGTGTCGCTCTTTAATATTGAAAACTGCTTTAATCTGAAATCGAAATCGCGGACCGAGTAGTTTCCGCTAAGCCTTATATTCCTCTGAAGAAAGTAACTGCCGAATAAACCGTCTTTGAATGGCTCACCGTAATCAACTTCGCACTTTTCAAGAACTATATTTACAATAATCTCAGAGAGACCTGAACTACGGTTCTCAGAAAAATTTATTCCATTTTCTTGTAACGAATTGTAAATGCTGTTTGAGAACAATGAATATTCCAGTCCGAGATTAAGATTCAACTGAACCGGTTGTTTCGTGAAGTTCAGTTCTTTAGAAATGCTGTCAACCACCGAGTCAACAGATTCATAAAAAAGCTGAAGGTTGGTTTTTGATTGAGAAAAAGTAACTGTGGATAAAAAAATAAAAAAAATAAGCCGGAGGGAAATCATTCCGGCTCCGGCTTTGATATTAAATAACTTATTCAACATAGCTGATGCTAATATTCAAAGAATCTTCAACTTAATCAAGCTGAAGATTGCTGCAAAAAATTAAGCCATTCTTCTTCCGGATGAAATTTCCTGAAGTCTTTTAATCCTTTCCTCAACCGGAGGATGCGTTGAAAACAAGCTTGCAAATCCCTTACCACTCAGTGGGTTTACTATAAACATATGAGCTGAAGATGGATTAACATGATCAACCGGTTTTACAAGGTTTGCCCTGGAAATCTTTCCAAGAGCAGAAGCCAGAGCCATTGGATTTCCGCTTATTTGTGCGCCACCGGCATCAGCAGCATATTCCCGCGACCGCGAAATTGCAAGTTGAAGAAGAGTTGCAGCAATTGGTGCAAGTATCAGCATCAGCAGTGAAGCAAGGGGATTGCCTCCCTCATCATCATCGCTTCTGCCAAACATCATAGCCCAGCCAGCCATCTGAGCAATATAGGTTATTGTGCCAACAAGCGTGGCTGCAATAGTTCCGGTTAAAATATCTCTGTGCTTGATATGCGCCAGTTCGTGAGCCATAACACCGGCAAGCTCTTCATTGTTTAATCCCTGAAGAATTCCTGTTGTGGCGGCAACTGCGGCATTCTGAGGATTTCTTCCAGTTGCAAATGCATTTGGTGTCGGGTCTTCAATAATGTAAACACGAGGCATTGGCAGGTTTGCATTTTTCGAAAGCTGTTCTACCATAGCATAAAACCTGGGTGCAGTTTCACGCGTGACCTGCTTGGCCCTGTACATCGCTAAAACCATTTTGTCCGAAAACCAATAAGCTCCAAAATTCATAATTAGTGAAAAAATAAATGCGATAGTCATTCCTGATTTTCCGCCGATAAGATAGCCGACAAGCAGGAAGAGAACCATCATTAAAGTCATTAAGAATACAGTTTTCAGGGTGTTCATTTTCTATTCATTCTCCATTTTATTTTTTATTAAGCTTAAGTATTAAAGCACAAATTTGACACAATGTAAGATATTCGTTTTTAATATTAGGTTCATGCATTTTCAACACAAAGAAATTAAAAAGAGTTTAATTTTCAAATGCAATACTAATTCCACATTTAACAATTTTGTTCAAAGAATTTCCCTTGCCTTTATTAAATAATATATTTAAATAAGCGACCGTAAATGGAGAAATTTTATGTCGAGAATTCTGTTATTTCCTTTTTTCATAATATTGTTCGCTATTAACAGTCTTAATGCACAATCCACTTATGAATTTTTGCGTGTTGATATGAGTGCAAGAGCCGGAGCGCTTGCCGGAAGCTTTGTTTCAAACAATGACGATCCGGACGTAATTTTTTATAATCCTTCAGGCTTGAAACTATTAACCGAAGAACCGATTTCCTTTTCATTTGTGAAACATTTGCTGGATATAAATCTTGCAAGTCTTTCATATTCGCGCGAGTTTGAGAGCATTGGAAGATTTGGTGCTGCAATCAAGTATATTAATTACGGTGACTTTACGGAAGCTAATGAATTCGGGGCAAAAACCGGTGAATTTGGCGCCGGCGAAGTTGCTTTCGTTCTTGGATATGCAAACGCTTTAGACGAAAATTTCTTTTACGGTGCGAACGCAAAAGTAATTTACTCAAAAATTGCTGATCGTTCTTCCAGCGCACTTGGCGTTGACTTCGGGCTTCACTATCAGTTTCCCGAACAAATGCTGAATATTGGAATAGCAGTGCTTAATCTCGGCTCACAGATTTCAAGTTACTATGACTCTAAAGAAGATCTTCCTCTTGATATTGTTATCGGTGTTTCGAAAAGACTTGAATACTTGCCTCTTAGATTATCTTTAGACTTTCATAAATTGAATGAAGACCGCGATGATTTCTTAAAGAAATTTAAAGCTTTCACTGTGGGCGCGGAATTTACATTAAGCAAAGTACTCAGGCTCAGGTTCGGATATGACAACGAAAAGCGCTCTGAACTTAAAGTTGGCACTACATCGGGAATTGCCGGTTTTAATGTGGGGCTTGGTGCAATTATATCCGGTTATAATTTTGATTATGGATATTCCTCATTAGGATTAATCGGCGGATTGCACAGAGTCAGCATTTCAACCAGGCTGTGAATCTGAATCTAATACTCGGAAAAACAATAATCCGCTATCTCAAGAGAATCATCTTCCGGGTTTCAATGAAAGAATTTTTTCCGCTTTGCCCCGGACAAACTTGTAATTGATAAAAATAAACCCCGCTTGATAGCTCTTGAGCATTGAAATCATACTCATAACTTCCAGCACTCTTATATTCGTTTACCAGCGTAGAAACCTCATTTCCAAGGACATCAAATACTTTTAGCCTAACCAGTGCTTCGTTTTCCAGTGAATACAAAATTTTAGTGCCTGGATTAAAAGGATTTGGATAATTCTGCATTAAAGCAAAACCCTGAGGAGTATGGTTTCTTTCTTTTTCATCCACACCAGTAACTGTAAGAGTATCTATAAACCTGACTAAACCACAGGATGTGCTAACGTAAATATTTGCAGGTTCTGAGTTGTCAGCGACAATCATATTAACTGACCCTGCAAAAATCCTTCGCCAACTTTTACCATCATCTTCTGTCAGGTACAGGCCACCACACCTTCCCGCAATGTTCGATTTATCTTTATAACTCATCAGTCCTACATACATTCTTCCGGGTTTTCTTGGATCAAGCCACATAGTTCTATAATCACACATACCATCCATTTCCAGCAACGACTGATCAATTTGAAACCAGGTATTTCCGCCATCAGTTGTCTTGCTTAATCTTCCAGGTATCATTGTTGCAATCTGAATACAATATAAAACATTTGATGAATCCTTACGCATAGTTATTTTCTTTGGTGGCATGGTTGCCCCATCGACCTTAAGCAAGCCATTGTTAATTTTTATCCAGCTGTTTCCTCTATCGGTAGTTTTAACAACAGATTGATATCTCCTTCCGTAAATTATATCGGGATTGTAATTATGAAATTGTAATTCCCAAATACCTTCATACCACGGTAATATGTTTGTCATACTCCAGGTTTCTCCTTTATCATCACTTACATGAATTACCGAAGAACCTGCTGGCATATCGATGGTGCTAAGATAAATGAGGTTTTCAACTAATGGATGATGAACTACATAACGAGAGTAATTAAAATCCCTGATTTTATCCCAGCTGATTCCTGCATCAACAGTGCGGTAAAGCTGAAAATGATCTACAAGCAATCCATCATCCGGATTAAAAGGATTCATCGAAACGCTTGGTATGTATGCTTTGACCGAATCAGCAAAAAAATCCATTGGCCGGAACCAACTGGCTCCATAATTGGTGCTTGCAAACATTCCTGCCCTGTAAGAGGTAGTTGATGCAAATACTTTTCCTGCAACAGGAAAATCAGCATAAACCATATCGCTAGGACCAGAGCTGCAATTAACAACTTCCCAAGTATCTCCAAAATCAGTACTAAATAATATTCCCATAAACAATTCGTTTGGTTTATATGGATTAGCATAGAGACGCCCGCCTCCCAGTAAAGTCTCTGGACTGATTGGATGCCAGGAATTACCTTCATCAGTTGATTTGTTGACAGCGGGATATGCAGCTTGACATAACACTATGGTATTTGTATCAGTTAATGATACTACAAAATCGGCTAATTCTGAAGCCCAGATCAACTTTATAGTTATACCTGCGTCTTTAGATTTAAAGAGCCGACCATCACGAGCGAATATGATTGATCGTTTATTGTATGGATTTACCCAAATTTTCCCTCCATATGGATACATAGTTAAGTCTCTGAACACCCAATTATTGCCCCCATCCCTTGATAAATATATTCCATCATCTGCATTAAAATATATCCAGGAAGTATCTGTTAGTGCATATGATAATCCAAACTTATAAATATAAGATGAAAATGATCTTACATAATTCCAGCTCTCTCCTTTATCATAAGACTTATAAAGCTCATTATCAGAATTATAAATGACTTTACAGCCCCACAATATATTCGGATTAAGAGGATTGGAGGTACAAATAGTTTGTGAGTCCGGCATTTCCTGCCAAGATATTCCTAAATCAGTTGACTTATATCGAGGTTTATGCCAAGTATATCGCCCACCACAAACCATTAGAGTTTTATTATCAACAGTGTCAAAATAAATCTCCGCCGAACCATTTTCAGGAAGCCAATTTATCAAAGTCTTGGATTTCTTATCAATTTCATAGTTGATTAACGCACCTCCTGTTATTAATACATCCCTACCACCCTTTGTAAAAGCAAGGTCTTGATAACCGCCGGGAAAACTTATGTCGATAAATTCAGGAGGGAATACCTGTGCAAATGCAAGCAGATTGAAAACAAGAATTAAAAATAAAATTCTCTTTATCATTTATTTATCTCCTCTAATAATTGCAAGACCAGTTTCACCTGTTAATAAAATATCAGTTACTATTTATTGATTAAATTATTTTATCAATAACATTTTATCCGAAGCAATGAAGCCATTTACCTTTATCTGATAAAGATACACACCAGAGGATAAAGCTGACGCATTAAAATCAACCGTATAATATCCAGGCTGTTGATCTTTACCCACTAATTCACATATCTGATTCCCTAATATGTCAGATACTATCAGTGAGACAAATCCTGGGCTTTTTACAGAATACCTTATTTTAGTGCTTGGATTAAAAGGATTTGGATAATTCTGATGTAATGAATATTCAATATTACTTTCTTTCATATTCGACATTGTCTTTTCATAACCAGCATTATGCTCGCCGACATTTACTTCATTCGATGTAATAGATTCTTTTCCATAATTATTAACGGCAGTAACTCTATAATAAAAATAATTGTTAACACTATTTGGTGGAGCAACAACAACATTGTTATCCGTCCATGTGTGAGTATTTAACGAATTATTATGAATTACTTCTGCAACTTTGAAGAATCCAAATCTGCCCGGCCAATCACCATTAGCTCTATAAATATTATAATGACTGATTGACGGAGTTGAAAAAACTGTATTCCAGTTAAAAATTGGATGGCCTCCCACAGGAGTACTCACAGTCAGATTTGATGGTGTTGGGGGAATAATGCCAAACTCAGGATACATAGCATGCAGAGATTGGTCAGCCTGTAATAATCCATTTCCGAATTTGTTTGGGTCCCCACCAAGATATAATGCTGATGCGTTTAATAGATGTCTTACATCCCAATTAATCAATTCAGGTCTATGACTGTATAATAATGCTGCAACACCAGCAACTTGTGGAGATGAAAATGAAGTACCCGTCCAGTATGCTGATGGAGTTTGAGTGTTTAAGTCCCATGTTCTAGAAGTCCTGATATTGTATGATGGAGCAACTAATTCAATTTCCGGTCCTGTTCTTCCCCAGGCTTGCCAGTTTGTGTGTATTCCATTAATTGCCATTACTCGATAGTAATTAGCGGGGAACAAAACGGGATCAGGAGCTTCGCCAGCCACCGGATTCCCTGCCGCAGCTACTAATAAACAACCGTACTTACAGTAAGCATAATCAATTGCATCTTTGATCATTGCTGTTTCAGCACAATAAAAGCTCATATTAATTATTTTGGCACCGTGCTCGGCTGCAAAAATTATCGCGTCATCTATATATCCATCAATATAATCTGTCTTTAATATCATCAAACTCACCCCGGGAGTTGATGGATACCATCCACCGGCAATACCTGCAATTCCAAAAAGGCTATTGGTTTTTGCTCCAATTATTCCTGATACTGCTGTTCCATGACATTCTGGATAGGCTGGATCATTAAAATCCTCAACACCCGGGATAAGACTAAATCCAGTTATATAATCATAATTGAAATCCGGGTGTTGAACTGCAGGATCACTTTGAATTCCATTATCAATAATAGCAACAGTTATGGAGGGATCGCCAACCTCATCTTCCCAAACCAATTCGGCATTTATATGTGGCCAGCTATGATTGGCTCGGAGATAGTACTGCAAAGGAAAATCGGGATCATTAGGGACAACATTCGGTTTACCAATTGTGTGGGGTTCAATGTAATCGAAGAGATTTGTTTCTTTTAATTCAGTATATGATTGAATATAGTTTTTGTTCAAGGGAAGTTTAATATCAATATACCCCAGCACATTTTCACGTTCTATTATAATCCCAAACTTCTCTGCAAATTCGTAGAAGGAAACTTTGCTAACCTGAGGTTTTAATTTCACAGTAGCAGAACTTTCGATTAACTCAAAATGTGAATTTGTCTTCTCTTTACATAGAAACCAGGCGGCTCCAAATTTTTCATAAAATTTTTCCCCAAGGTTTATGCGCGTTTGGGCATTACTACAGAGAGAGAGAGAGAGAGAGAGAACAATTAAAGTACTAATTTTTTTCATTGTGAACTCCCTAAAAAATTAGTGAAACTGATCTTGCAACACAAAAATAATTACTGACAATAAAACAAGCAAGCTTAAGATACTACAATTAAAGCTTCAACCTTTTCAAGCTCTCTTCGGCAATAGCATGCGAACTTCCGTATTCTTTCATTTCAAGAACTCTTTCGTAATACTCAATCGCCTTTGTTTTATTCATTTTAGCTTCAAAGAGCATACCGAGATACAAAGTGGCGTTTATCTGGAAACCTGATTCTTCTTCCTTTTCAATCTCGCGCGATACAGATACACACCTCTCGAAATAGACAATTGCTGAGTCAACCTGGTTCAGATTCCTGTATTGCGCACCCACATAATAAGCAGCTTCCCTGATTACTTTCGGAAAATTATATCCAAACATATTTATATCTGCTTTGCGAAGCACATCTTTGAATAATGAATCTGCAAGTGACATATCTCCGCGCCTGACTGCAATTCTACCGCGCCATCTTTGAAACACAGGATTATCAGGAAACTCCTCGTAAAGCAGTTTCGAAAATTCATCGGCTTTGTTAGAATTATTTTCAAAGTTGTAATAGAGAGTCATAAGGAAATAACGGGCTTCATATTTTGCATACTTACCGTTATAAGCTGTGTTAGTTAGCTGCTCAATTCCTTTCTGCTTATCGCCCGAAGGGAAAAAGAGCATTAGAGGTTTTACCAGCGGATATTCGTCTGGAATTACTGCGGCATAATAATTATAAATGCCAAAGCCAAGCTGCACATCAAGATTTCCCGGATCGAGGTTAGCTGCTCTTTCAACGATTGGCAAAGCTTCACGACCGTCATCGGCAGCTTTCAGCCAGCTTTCACGGTAAGCTCTCAGCCTTCCTCTGAAACCAATAGCACCGCCTTTAAAGAACAATGCATCCACGTTTTCAGTATTCTTATCAAGAATCTGATCGCATTGATAAATTACATCTTCAAGTTTTTGAAAAAAGATATCGTCGTAGGATTCATTATCGGGATTAACAAGTATTTTCCACCAGTCAATCATTGCAAGAAAGAATCTTCCCGCCGGATGATCCGGATAGTCTGCAATAAGTTTTCTAAAAGTGGTTTCAGCGTCTTTGAATTTAATATTATAAATCTGGCGAATGCCTGTGGTTACAAGTGAATCAAAACCAGCTGACTGAGCGGACAAATTAATTGTGAAAAGAAAAAAGGAACCAATTATCAACAATTTTTTCAAAACATTACTCCAGAAAATTTGAAGTATTAAACCTGTTTCGAAATATAATTGTTTCAAATAAAAAAGCGGATGAAGAAATTATTCATTTTTCACCCGCTCTTCCGTAAAATTTTATTAGGAGTTCAGCAGCTTATCGGAGAGATAATTTGTAAGCTGGTCAATTGAAACTCTCACCTGTTCCATCGAATCTCTTTCACGAACAGTAACAGTGCGGTCTTCTAAAGTTTGAGTATCAACAGTAATTGAATACGGCGTACCGGCTTCATCCATTCTCCTGTATCTTCGTCCGATCGCACCTTTATCATCATAAAATACTTTGAAATTCTTCCTGAGCGTTTTTTCAATTTCTCTTGATATTTCGGGCATGCCATCTTTGTTAACAAGAGGAAGTATTGCAGCTTTCAAAGGAGCGAGCCTTGGATGAAATTTAAGAACTGATCTAATCTCTCCTTTTACTTCTTCTTCATAATAGGCATCAGTCAGGAATGCCATAAACGAACGACTCGCTCCGGCAGAAGTTTCTATTATATAAGGAACAAATTTTTCTTTGCTTTCTTCATCAAAATATTTCAGAGATTTACCTGAGAATTTTTCATGCTGACTGAGATCGAAATCAGTACGATTATGAATACCTTCTATTTCACCCCAGCCAAACGGGAACTCGTATTCAATGTCGGTAGCTTCTTTTGCATAGTGAGCAAGTTTATTCTGAGGGTGATCGTGATATCTTAATTTCGAGGGGGTCATCCCAAGCGATTTGAACCATTCAAGTCTTTCTGCTTTCCAGTAGTCATACCACTTTTTATCATCGGCAGGTTTAACAAAAAACTGCATTTCCATTTGCTCGAACTCACGGGTACGAAACAAAAAGTTTTTAGTATTAATTTCATTCCTGAAAGCTTTTCCAATCTGGGCAATCCCGAATGGAAGTTTCTGGCGCGCCGAACCCTGAACGTTAAGAAAATTCACAAATATTCCCTGTGCTGTTTCGGGGCGAAGATAAACCACAGCGCTATTGTCTTCAACAGGACCGATAAAAGTTTTGAACATAAGATTAAACTTACGTGCATCGGTAAATGTATTTGGATTTCCGCATTGCGGACAATTCAGCTTGCTGAGTAAAACTTTGGATATTTCTGCATCTTCAAGCAAAAGGTTGAAAGGATCTTCGTCTCCGGGATTACTCAGCTTATTTTCGATTCTTTCCAGCACCTGTGCATTGGCTTTGAATTCTGTTTTGGTCTCGATAACAGCTTTATCTTTTTTCTTTTGATTTATGGAATCACCCAAAACATCAAGTCTGAAACGGGCTTTGCATTGTTTGCAGTCGATCATCGGATCAGTAAAATTGGCAACGTGTCCCGATGCTTCCCAAACTTTAGGATGCATAAGGATTGATGCATCAACTCCTTCAACGTCTTCACGGTAGGTCATGCTTTTCCACCATTCCTCTTTAATGTTCTTCAGCAGTTCAACGCCGAGCGGACCGTAATCCCAGCACCCGTTCAATCCGCCGTAAATCTCGCTCGATTGAAATACGAAGCCTCTCCGTTTTGCCAGAGAAACAATTTTATCAACATCATTCTGCTTTTCCATACTAAGCTTTCAATAGTTCCTGAAAAATTGAAGCGAAATATAGCAAATCCGTGCTAATTTCCCTCTATTTCCGGTGGTAAAAACATTATTTCATATTTGGTTTAATTGATAATAATGTTTCCAGGAGAAATTCAGTTTTTAATTACGGAGAAAGAAATCTTAAAAAAAGTTGTCGTCAAAAGAAAAAAAGTTCTTCGAAGATTTCAGATGAATAATTTCTTTCATTTAGAGAATGCCTATACATACTGAAAAAATTCTTGCGCAAATAAAAAGACTTTACTTTATAAGCGATATGTTTCTCAGCACTATATCAAGAGTTCTGATTCATTTCAAGGCGGTTGCCGGGACTACTCCTGCACCGGTTATCAGAATGGTGATTGCTTTATTTTTCTGAGATTATATTAAAGCGTAACAAAATTTCTAAGTAATTAAATAAAAGCAAGCTCAATAAACAATTGCTGAAATATATCCTACAACCTCAGACTTGTCACCCGAAGCATCTCCCGAATCAGATCTGTTCAGGACTGCGGAATTTTTTCTTCCTGCAATTGAAGCTGCTTTCATCAAAGCAACAATAGGACCGCCGCCGCAAGCTTCACAATTGTGCTGTTCAAGATCATACCATAATCCCTCATAATCAAATTGTGAAATTCTTTTTGCAACCAGTGAATCCATCTTATCAGCTACATCGCTTGAAAAGTAGTGTGATAAATCTGAGCTTGCAACAATAACAGTTCTTTCATCAATTACTTTTGAAAGTCTTTCGGCTAAATCATCAACAAAATCCTTACCCTGATCTCCCATGACAACGGGCACCAGTTTAAAGTAAGGAAGAACTTCCTGAATGAAGGGAAGCTGTACTTCAATTGCATGTTCCTGATGATGTCCCTGCTCACCAAAAAATATCGATCGGCTTCCTTCAATAATTTTTTCAGCCATAGTTTTGTTAATTTCTACCAGGCCAAGAGGGGTTTGATATGCATCGCCATTATAAATGGAAATGCCGGGAAAATATTCTCTATGACTGGGACATATGATAATTACAGTTTCAATGTTTTTCCCTTTTAACAAGCTAAAACCATGTGCGGCAGTTAAACCGGAATAAGTATAGCCGGCGTGTGGTGAAACTATACCAGTTATTTGTGAAGGATTCAGTTTGTTATCAACCCGAACAAGAAATTCTTCTATCTGATTAGAAAGAGAATCCGGTGAGGATGGATAAAAAAATCCGGCGACGGCAGGTTTTCTGATTTTATTCATTTCTTCCTCCATTTGTTTCTTCAGAAAAGACATTTGCAGTAAATGCTTTCAATTTAATTTGCCTTTCTCTCCAGGTATTTCCGGGTAAACCGGCTTTACGGCATAGAGCAGTCAGAAATTCCTCAAGATTCATATTATGTTCAACAGGAACCTGTGGTAATAAAAGAGCCCGCTGAAGTTCATCGAGAATTAATCCATGTTTGCCAATTTCAATTTCATTGTAATCATTTAAATCAAATGGCGGTGAAAGAACAGATATTTCAATTTCAATCAGATCAAGCTCAGCTTTATTTAAAGGTAAAAACCGTGGATCCTTAAAGGCTGCCTGCCTTGCTGCATCAACCACTGTTTGAAATAAAGGCTTGTCAGATACAATATACCCGATGCAGCCTCTGAGCTGGTTTCCAACACTTAATGTTACAAAAGCACCTGCATTGATTGCCAGGTTTGGAAATTTTTCATAGTCACAGGCCGGTAATGCTTCGTTCGTAAATTTTGATTTAATAGAATGTCTAGCGGCGTTGAGAAGCACTTTTTTTTCTTCTTCGCTAATTTCCAATTTGATTTTCCTTTATTAAAAAATTTTCCAGACGCTGAATTGTGTCTTGCCTTCCAGCAGAAAAAGTAAGTTGTCAATAAGGAAAAAGGAATCAGTAACAAGTAATTGAGTATGTGAAATCAGCGTTTGCTCAAAAATAATTTTTTTTGTGGAAAAATCAACTACCCTGAATTTATTATTCAGAAATTCCCCGTCTTCAATTTCATGGAAACTGAAGAAGAGCAAATCATCTTTGTGGACAAATTCAATCCTTCCAGAGATGAGATTACTCTCTCTGAATTCAGAAAAATATTCTTCTATCAACGGATCAGGATTTAGCTTTACGTCAAAAACTGACGGGAAAGAATATCTTGAAATATTTTCTTCAGCACTAGTCTTATTTTTCAACTCAATGATTTCAGTGGATTCATCCTCCAGTTCATACTTTAGTTTGCCGGTAAATAAATCGACTGCAAAATATTTTCTTTTTTCAAAAGACTGACTAAAGCAATATACCAGGTCATTCAGAACCTGAAAAAAAGAGTAATGATCATTCTCCCATAAAATTTTCTGACTAATAAGATCGTAAGCAATTATAGATTTGTGCCCGGGCATATCCGGTTTTGAATACTTATGAAAAAGCACTATATATTCACAAATTTCCTCAACGCCAATCCAGAATTTTTCTTCAAACTGTAAATCTTTGATCAAAAATTTTCCTGTGATCAAATCAATGCATTGAAAATAAACCTGCTTCTGCTGCAAATCCCGCTCTTCAATCAGGACTCTGTTCTTTAAATCCGGAATAATTCGCCAGATTTGTTTCTGATTTGAATAATTATAAAGTTTTTTGATTGAAGCCATTTTCCTAATTCAACATAAATAATCTGTATTCGGGAATTTTATCTTTTGAATATTTGATTGCCGGTAAAGGTAAATGAAATAATTCTGCAGTTGAAATAAAAAGATTCCAGTTTTCATCATCGGTCTTAAAAATTTCAAGTAAGTTCAAATCAACACCAACAATAAGTTCTCTTCGGCTTCCCTTTCCGGCAACACTGAAACCAATTGCCGGTTGTAAAAATGCAGGCCAGTAATTATTTACTCCGTCAGGCAGCAGGTTGTGCAGGTTAAATGTCATCCAGTAAATATGCGAATCATAGTGCTCAGTAAATTCAGGAGGAAAAGCAAGTTTATCCGGAAAATAACTCCATTTAAAATTAATATTCCTGAAAACCGACAGCTTATCCTGAAGCAACCCAAAGCCTGCGCCGCCAAGATTAAAAACAAGGTCCTGGTAATCAAAACCGTAAGAAGAAAAACCATCTCCGACTTCAATCAATATTGAGAAGCTCACATCAAATAAAAGTGAAATAAGACTGGAGGTTTTTTCAGAATATCCTCCCCAGGTTAAAATATTTTTTTGAGCTTTGTATAAAAAGTAGGAAGTATAAAAATGTCCTGCTTTGTCAATACCACGCTGCCCGGGTGAATCAAACCACGATTGATTTGCCGGAGGGTTAAGAAAATGAAAAGTTCTGTGGTCATCTTTCCACCACATCAAATAGGATTGAACGAGACTGAATGTAAAGAATCCTGATACACCGATTATTGAAATATTTTTCCTGTTGAAAAAGGGTTCTTCTTGCTGGACAAGTGTATCTTTAACCTGTGCAGAAATAAAAACCGCTGTAATCAGAAGAAGAAATATTATTCTTTTCATAGTTAAAAATCGAAATAAATTCCAGCCATAGTTTTATTATCTTTTAGATTAAAAAGCTGGCCGCGTTCTTCAAATCCTCTTCTGTGTGTGATTGCAAACCTAAGCGACCGGTTTGAAAAAGAGGGATATATTAATCCAACCTGATAACTTTGTGTGGTACCGTAATTAACTTCGGATTTGAACTTAATATCCAATGAAGCATAAGCAATGATTTTATTAACCATTTGAACGCCGGCATCTCCACCAATCTGAAAAGTAAAATGCTGATCGAGCACCGGTTCATTATGAAAATTGTAAAAAACACCTGAATAAATTTTCCCGTTAACATTGTTAAACGAATGCTGAAAATGAAGTCCGGCGTAATCTCTGACATAACTTACCGGATTAGCATTTAGAATAGTTATCCCGTCATCGGCAAAATGGGCACTAAGATGACCCCAGATAAATCTTCCGGTAAAGTTTTCGGCTATTCTTGAATCAACAAAAAAATCAACAAGATAATCAACAGTAAATACAGTTATATGACCCGGTGTTTTAATGAGCGTGTTAAATGCAGTAGCTCCAGCAGAAATCTGAAAATTCTGTTTTAATAACGAAACATTTAAAAAAGGAATTAGTGCGCCGATGTTTCCATACCACTCACTTGTCTTAAAGCTTTTAGAAAGAGAAAACTGATGAGCCACTGCATCTGCATAGTATGTAGAAAAAAGCTTTTCTTCAGGAAAAATTGAAATAGAAAATTCCTGGGCGTAAATATTTACGCTGCTTATTGAAAAAAGCAGGAAAATAAAAGAAATATTTTTTTTCAAATCAGGTTAAAAAAAGTTATTAAATCAAACAGGTTCAAACCTTGCCGTGAAATGACGAAGTATAGGAGCTTCATAAACTATTTTGTAGCCTTTCAGCTTATTCCTGTTCCTGAATACTTCAATAATGATCTCAATCAGAAAATCAATGTGACTTTGAGTATAAACCCTTCTGGGTATCGCAAGTCTCACTAATTCCATCGGCGGCGGGATAAGTTTATTATTTTTGTCATATTTTCCAAACATTACGCTTCCAATTTCAACTGCACGGATTCCTCCTTCAAGATATAATTCACAAACAATTGACTGTCCGGGGAATTTATCTGCTTTGATGTGAGGGACAAATCTTTTAGCATCGATGTAAATTGCGTGACCACCCGGTGGTTCAATAATCGGCACACCTTCAGCAACCAGCTTTTCACCAAGGTATTCAACACTTCTTAAGCGATATTGTAAATAATGTTCATCAAGCACTTCAGTCAAACCCTGCGCTACAGCTTCAAGATCACGACCTGCAAGCCCGCCATAAGTTGGAAAACCTTCAGTAACAATCAAAAGATTACGGCATTTCATTGCAAGCCCCTGATCGTTCATTGCCAGGAATCCGCCGATATTTACCAGAGCATCTTTTTTTGCGCTCATAGTAACACCGTCAGCATAAGAGAACATTTCCTGAGCGATTTCGAGCGGGGTTTTATTTTCGTATCCCTTTTCCCGAAGCTTTATGAAATAAGCATTTTCTGCGAAGCGGCAAGCATCAATAAAAAGCGGAATTCCATATTTATTACAAAGGTTTTTAACATCCCTTATGTTTTGCATCGAAACCGGTTGACCTCCGCCTGAATTGTTTGTAACGGTTATCATACAAAGCGGAATATTTTCAACACCCTTTTCCTTAATGAAAGATTCCAGTTTTTCTATATCCATATTTCCTTTGAAGTCAGCTCTTTGCTCAGGATGTTTTCCAACTTCAGTTAAAAAATCATCTGCTTCTGCACCGGTAAATTCAATGTTAGCCCTTGTTGTGTCGAAATGAGTATTGTTCGGGAAATATTTTCCCGGTCCACCAACAATCGAGAATAGTATTTTCTCTGCAGCTCTACCCTGATGAGTCGGAATGATGTACTTCATATGAGTTATTTTTTTAACTGCATCTTCAAAGCGATAAAAACTTTTTGACCCGGCATAAGCTTCATCACCTTCCATAATTGCAGCCCACTGTTTTGAACTCATTGCAGAAGTTCCGCTGTCAGTCAACAAATCAATCAGCACATCATCAGCGTGAATCATAAAGGGATTATAACCAGCTTCAATCAATATTTTTTCTCGTTCTTCGCGGGTTGTGAAACGGATTGGTTCAACAGATTTAATCTTAAATGGCTCAATAATCGTCTTGGGATTCATATATTTTCCAGCTTTTTATTTTGATTTGTACAAAGTTAATAATCATTTAATGTTATTTCCTTAGATTTATAGTGATAATTATTCTACCATTTGTCATTTTTTAATTGTCTTTCAGATAAAGATTGAATAAGTTTTTCATCAAAGAAAATTAACCATTCATCTAGGAGATTATCTATGGATACTAACGATACAACCTCTTCAATCCCCAATGAGCAAGTTCCTCTTCAAGAAGAAGAATTAAGTCATTCAGATAAAATGATCGGGGTTTTTACTGAGCCGGGAAAAACTTTTGAGAAAACCTCTCTCTTTCCTGCCCGCACAATCGACTGGTTTCTCCCAATGCTGATTCTTCTTGTTCTGGTCGCAATTTCGCAGATAATTTTGCTTAACAATCCCGAAATAGCTTATCAGGTTCGTCAAAAAGCTGTGGAAAGAATTGAACAAAACTTTAGTGAAGCAGTAAAAAACGGACAGATGACACAAGAACAAGCTGAGCAGCAAATGGATAGAATCCTCGAACAGATGGATCAGGGAAGAGGGACGGTAGGAATGATAATTCAATCAGTTTCAATCCTGGTTATTGGGTTTATTATCTTTTTTATTATGGCAGGCTTGCATTTCTTTTTTGCTAAAGTTGTTTTCAAAGGAGAGGGAGTTTATGCATCATCGCTTGTAGCTAACGGACTATCTGCTTACATCGGGATAGTTGCTGTTATACTTGGAGCAATACTCTCGCTCGTTTTAGGAAAAATGCTTCCTGATTTAAGTGTGGCTTCGTTTTTTGATTCTGATAAGTCAGAATTCCTGGGATGGGTTTTAGGAAAACTTGACATTATAACAATCTGGACTAATGTTGTTCTATCAATCGGACTTGCAAAAATGTTCAGATCAAAATCGATGATGAAATACTTCCTGATGGTATTCGGAATCTGGATTTTAGGCAGTTTGCTTTTCTGGGGTCTGGCAAAAGCTTTCCCATTTTTAGGCTGGTTTATGGGATAAAAAAAGGCTCCGAAAGGAGCCTTCTTATTTAATTATTA
Organism: Ignavibacteriaceae bacterium; assembly: GCA_013388545.1. Taxonomy (GTDB): domain Bacteria; phylum Bacteroidota; class Ignavibacteria; order Ignavibacteriales; family Ignavibacteriaceae; genus JACAFB01. Next base: position 21,690 of record JACAFB010000008.1, on the reverse strand, counting down.
TTTCAAAGGACCTTCCATTTCCAGGCTTTAGCCAGATATCCTAATGGTGTGAACTCTACGTTCTCAATTTTTTTATTGGAAGCAATTATATTATCAACCCAAAAGAGAAATGTAACCGGTTCATCTTTGTAAAAGATTGATTGAAGGATTTTATATAGTTCTGCTTTTTTCTCTTCTGTAATCTTTGTCTCAAGTTTTTTAAGTATGCTGTCAACCGAGCTGTTTGAATAGCTCGAGAAATTAAATATTCCCTCTTCCTGGTCTGAATTCCAGTATGGATTTAAGTTTGCCGGAATAGGAATTGTCCAGCCTGATAACCAGGCATCAAATTCGCGGGCTAACAGCCGATCAATGAATGCACCGGTTTCAAGCAATTCGATTTTTACTTCGATTCCGACAGACTTGAGATTATTCTTGATAATAGTTGCAGTATATTCCCTTCGAGGATTACCCGAATTAGTGTAAAGCGTAAAACTAAACTTAGTGTTTGCTTTTTCGATTATACCGTCGTTATCCTGATCAAACCATCCTTCTTCTTTAAGCAGTGCACGGGCTTTTTCGGGATTGTATTCGTCTAGCGGAAGGTTTGAATCATAATAAACTTTAAATAACGGAGAAACCGGTCCTCTTGCAATCTGTCCATACTTTCCTATGTATGATTGCAGAATCTCCTTCCTGTTTACCGACATCGTTAATGCTTTTCTGACCTTAGGTGAAGAAAAAAGTTTATTAGGTAACTGCTTTTTATTTGCAGTAAACTGAAGCGGATCTATGTGATTCCAGCCTATGTAATCGTACTCTCTTCCGCCAAGAGAGAAAATATTTAAATTATCCATTTCTTCAAGCTCTTTTGCATCCTCGCTTTTAATTCCATCAACGATGTCTATCTCACCTTTTTTCAACTGAGTGATACGCGACTGATAATCAGGTATAACTTTTATGATGAGATCTTCAATACTTCCCGGCTTAAATAAAAATGAGCTTGTATCAGCTTTAAGATAAATGCCTGATTCTCTTTCCCATTTTACCAACTTGAATGCCCCTCCTGTTACAGGTTCAAAATTCTCTTTGGCATTTGCAATTTCTTTACGATCATATTTACTCCAGATATGTTTAGGAATAAGCGGAACATCAAGTCCAAGGAGAGTTGGGACAACATCTTTTTTAAGTTTTACTTTAAGAACGTGCGGAGAAATAATTTCAAAACTTTTTTCTGAATTAATGTGAAGATCTTTTCCGGTCTCGAGAATATCAAACTCACCATAAAATCTGCTTTGAACTACAGGGTCAGAATAAACATCAAAAGTGAACACGACATCTTCAGCAGTAATTGGTTTCCCGTCAGACCAGAAAGCATCATTTCTCAAATAAAATGTCACCTGGCTTGAATCACCGTTCCATTCCCATTTTTCTGCAATCATTGGAATAAACTCAATAAGGCCTTTTTCGGCATTCCAGCGATTATCAATCAGTTTATAAAAGAGCAGTTCAACAAGATTTCCCTCGAGTATTGAGAATGAAAAAGCAGGATTTATTGTTTGAACATCAGCAACTGCTCCAACAATTATTCTGTTAGCTTCAGGTTTTTCGCTTCTTTCACAATTGAATTGCAGGACTGAAAAAACGCTGGCAATAATTGAAACGATTATAAAATTGATGGTGATTTTTTTTGCGGAGTAAATCATAATAAAACCGGTTGTTATTTTTTGTAAAGTTAAAAAAAAGGCCGCTCCTTTAAAAGAGCGGCCTCAGCGGGTGGTTGATCAGTTTACGGTCTGATCGAAATGTGATGTATTCATTATTATCTTAAAAATATTATCAAACCACAGGTTATTTCCTGCAGCAATTAATAATTTATTATGATGCTGAAGAATATGCTCTATTAATGCTGAAAATTTCTTCAATCTTCCTGATTCTGTCTGCAGATTGCATCCTTGCATAATAATTAAGGGAATCTTTAAGATGCTCTTCTTTTTGATCGGGTCTTTCAATTTCATCGTATAGCACAGCTAATTCAAATGAAGTTTCAGCAATATTAAGATCATTTTTCAATTCGTTATTTAATCTTAAGCTTGAAAGCAGATAATTTTCAGCATTAGTAAAATTCTTAAGATTTCTTTCAATTATTCCTTTTGTTTTATATATATCAGCAATTGTTAATTTGTCGTCAAGATAATGACTAAGCTCGAGCGCTTTATCGGCATAAATTTCAGCAGCAAGATACTCGCTGCTTGAAACAAATAAGTTTGCTTTACCCAGATAAGCCAGACAAAGAACAGGAATAAAACTATTCTTTAATGCTATATCGATACACTCATCGTATGACTTCGATGCTGATTCGTAATCAGTCAACTCATAATGAAGCAGACCGATGTTATGTTTCAATTCAGCAATTCGCTTGTAATTACCGGTTAACTTAAAGTTATCGATTGCATTGTTAAGATAGTTTATGGCTTTGTCTTTATTACCTAAAATAACTTCAATTACGCCGAGGTTTGCCCGGATTGATGCAATAAGTTCGGGATCATCCGAGGGATTTAATATTGAAAGCGACTTCTCAAAACAGGCTTTCGCTTCATGGAATTCGCCCTGATCACCATAAATAGTTCCGATTATGTTTTCACATTTAGCAATGCCATTTGAGTCTTTTAACGCAGAATAAATAAAGCGAGCTTTTCTGACAGCTATAATGCTGCTATCCCAATTCGCTTTTCGTGCATATAAATCAGCCATAGCAAGCAATGTTTCAGCTTTAGTAGCTTTATTTCCATTGTTTCTGTTTGCTTTGTTTAATAGCTCGTGGGCAATGCTTAATTTTCCGTGAGAAATGCAAAGCTTTCCAAGATTGATTAGCATTTTGGAAAATTTTTCAGGGGAAAGATTTTTTTGGGTATAAGTTACTGTCCTGTCGAGTTGAATTCTTTCGTTAAAGTTCCCGAATTCTATATCGAGCTGCTGCCTGTATATTTCTTTAAGATTTAACCTTTCATCTTTTTCGGTTTTATCCATCAAGCTAACTTTTGAAAGCAATGATGACATTTCAGGCGCACTCAGATATTTCATCAGGAGTTCCTGGAGATCGACTGCAAAATTATTGTATATGTACTCCATTGTTATCCCAATAATTTAAGGTTAATAAATTCATTTAATTAATAAATCCATACCTTGAAAAATGAGATAATCTCGCATTAAGAACTTTTAGTGTTCCTGTGTTAAAGTTAATAGTAATTCCATCATTAGGTATAACCTGAATCGAACCGTCTGATGCAGCATAAACAAACTGAACCGTGTTTGGATCTACTCCGGTTAAATCAACGCCTTTATACTCAATATTATATATTGCCGGTGAATTGAAATTCATTGCAGGGCCGAAATTTACATAGCAAAATTCATCATCTACTGTTTCTGTTATGGTTTTATTTCCAGAAAAGGAGCCGGGAAGAAAAACCAGTGACGAGGTAACTTCAACAGTTCCAAAAGGTCCGCCTGAATATGTGTAATTGAGGTTAAGAGTACCGCCGTTTGCACCGCTAATAACCTGCGATTGGGTTACTTCCATCTCTGTCGAAGCCGAAGCGCGTGAGGGAAGCCCAATCCATTTATGATTCCGATTTCCGGACCCATCGGGAGACTGAATTTCGGTTTCCTGTCCACATCCGAACATAATGAGACCTAAAAGTACCGGGAAGAAAAATATCTTTTTCATTTTTTGTTCCTTTTATTTTGATAGAGTATTAGATATACTTAATTAATTAAAAATTTATTACTTCGATTTCTTTATAAATCCAAATCTTGAAAAATGCGGAATCCGGGCTGACTTGACTGAAAGCATACCTTGTGATTTTATAACGTGAATCGCATTTTTATCAATCAACTCAATGTTGCCACTGTCATCTATAAAAACAAAATCGACGTTTCCGCTCGTCAATCCCATTCCAGCCACATCTAGTCCGGTGAATTCTAAGTCAAATTCCAGAGCTTTGTTAAAAGTCATTGCAGGTTCAAAATGTACAGCTGCATATTCATCATCAATCTGCATCAGGATATTAATTGAATCACTGAAAGCACCAGATGGAATTCTTAGTTCAGCATTCATTGTAACGAGGTTTCCGGATAGATCTATGTAGCTATGCGAAACATTAATAATACCTCCAACAGATCCATCGATATTTTTAACCAAGCTGACCAACTGCTCTAAGGTAAAATTATCTGAAAGGGGTAATTGAATTAGGGAATAAGTTGACTGATCCTGAGGTGATATTACCGGCTGTTCATTTTGTGTACAACCAAAAAGTAAAAGCCCAAGTAAGAGAAATAAGAAAATAAATTTATTCATTTTGAACCCAGAGTTTCGCGATACTTAGTAATTTATCTTTGAAATAGTTTTTGCTATAGCATCACAACTACTCTTTGCCAGGCTTTCTGCCTGACACGTTCAATATTTCAGATTATTTATTTAAAATAATGCCAAAAAGGAACCGAAAAAATCCCCTAATTTTTTTCCGAATAGAAAGATTTTATTTAAAGGATTATTCTGATAATGTCTGATAATCAGAAAGTGATTCTGATTGAAACAGATTTTTTATTAATGATTAGTTTGATTGAGAAAAGAATCTTGCTCTGTATTCAGCAGCTTCGCCTGCAGAGTCAAAATATCCAATGCGAACTCTGAACCATTTGCCTCCTTTTAATGGCACTTCTGCTTCGGAAATGAATGCGTTAAATCCGTTCTGAATATATTTTCGGACCTCAGAGAGTGCTTTATATTTACTTTTCCACGATGATATTTGAAAAGTGTAATTCGCTCCATCAAAGAAAATCAGCGGTTGAACTTCTATTTCGCCTCCCTGGATTTCATTTATCACTTCGGTTATTTCCTTTTTTAGCTCCTCCGGTGTAATGGATTCATCGAGAAGCTCTATCGTAACTCTTCGATTTATTGATTTGCCTGTGCTTGTTTCATTTGGATAAAGCGGGAACTCTTCTCCCATTCCTGCTACGACTAGTCTTCCGCTTTCAACTCCGCTCTGCAGCAGATAATCAACTACAGAAGCTGTCCTTTCATTAGAGAGCTCTTTATTAAAATTGTATCCTCCCAAATTATCAGTATGACCTTCGATAAGCCAGCGAGTAGCCGGATAATCTTTCATAATGCGGATTATCTTATCGAGATGTTTAATTGCTGATTCAGTAAGATTTGCACTGCCAGTCTCAAAATTCAGGATATCAAATATGAAAATTTCCGAACGGCTACTAATTTTTTCTTCTTCCTTTTCAACGGGACATCCGTAATTATCAACCAGTACGTTTTTCCCGGTATCAGGGCATTTATCAAGATAGTCGGCAACGCCGTCGTAATCTGAATCCAACGGACAGCCATTTAGATTAACCTTTACTCCTTGTGGAGTATTTTCGCAGAGATCAATATCATCTGCCACACCGTCTTTATCTGAATCAATCGGGCAGCCAACGGGATCAACATAAGTCCCAATGGATGTTCCCGGGCATTTATCAACGTAATCAGCTACTCCGTCTTTGTCAGAGTCAATCGGACAGCCAAATTCATCAACATTAATTCCAACCGGGGTGTTATCACAAAGATCTATTTCATCGGGAATACCATCGTCATCAATATCTGATACACCATTTATAAGAAGTGAAATTCCAAGCATCGAGCTGTAGAAAAAATCATTCCCTCTGTCTCCTGTGAATTCATCAGGCATGTCGTCAAGATTATCTGAGCCCGAATAATTTAATCCAAAGCTCAGATTAAGAGATAAAGCGGGATCGAATAAATATTTAATGCCTATTTCACCGGAATACAATGCCGAATGGGTTTTATATCTTCCGGTAGCTAAGCCCGGTAATTCGTTTCCACTATAGTCTCTTGGATAAAACTTAATGTATGAAGCACCAAGAGAAATGAAAGGAATGAAAATTCGGGAGAGCCGATAATTATAAGATAAACCTGCACCGGCAAACCTGATTACAGAATTAAAATTTTTCACAAATAAATACTGAAGGCTTGCACCTCCTTCGCCGGAAAGATCCCCAACTCCACCAAACAAATGAATACCAAAAGCACCAGGATTGTAAGTCGGGAAATAATATTCAAACGATAGTTTAGCAAGCGAGTCAAATTTGGATATTCGAAAATCGGTCCGGGAAAAAGATAATCCTCCTTCGAGCGAAACAGCAAATTTACCTGAAAGAGGATGAAAACTTTTCAATACAGATTGGGAAAAAAGAGATGAGCAGGATATCAAAACCCAAAGGAAAATCAGCGGTAATATTTTTTTTATTCTGATAATCAGCACGCTTTAGAATTTTAGAAAAGCGATGCTAATTTAAATCAAAATTTCCAGTAAAACCTAAAACAAAAACTTGAAAAAGAGCTAAAAATCAGAAATCCCCAGTTATTAAAAATTCATATCCAGATAAAGATTAATATTATTTATCTGAACTGGAATTGTATTTAATATTCTTAAAATAATTATTAGCTGAATTAACATAAGCTTCTGCTTCTTCCTGGCGATTTTTTAATTGTAGAGTTTTTGCCAGCTCAATAGAAACTTCAGCCTCATTTAACTGGTTTTCAAAATCCTTGTTCAATCTTAAACTGTTTTCAAAGAATTCCTCAGAGAGCTCAAAGTTTTGAAGATTATTAAAGATCATTCCTTTAATTTTATAAACATCTGCAACTGTAAGCTTATCGTTTATTCTGCAAGCAATTTCCATAGCTTTATCAGTAAATGCATCTGCTAGAGCAGGATTATTCAACTTCGTGTAGATGTAAGCTTTTGAGATATAGGATATTGCACAGTTTGAAAGATAACCCTTATCTATGGAAATAGTGATACAGCCGTTAAATTCATCAAGAGCAGATTCAAAGTCTTCCATTCTTGTATACATCATTCCAAGATTATGCTTGATGCGGGCAAGTTTTCTAAGATCATTCAGCTTTTCAAATTTTTCTTTTGCGTTCTTATAATTCCAAATTGCTTTGTCGAAATCACCAAGAATGGTGTAGATCACACCGAGGTTAGATTCAATTGCTGCATTTGTAGCAATTTCGCCGTTATCATTAAGAATTGAAGAGGCGGCTTCAAAATGCTTCAATGCTTTGTCCATTTCTCCTTTTTCGCCGTATATAGTTCCGAGCATATTCTCGCATCTTGCAGACCCGGCAGTATCTTTTAACAGCCTGAACATTCTTTCTGCTTTGTGAACATAATACAGACTTTCTTCCCAGTTTGCCTGAGACCACCATATTTTTGACATAAGCAGGTAAGCTTCTGCAGTTAAGGATAGATGAAGAGTATTGTATTTAACCTTGTCAATCAATTCTTCAACAATCTGCGCTGCATAATCAAGCTGACCGTAATAGATCATCAGATCTGAAAAATCAAGGAGTAGTTTGAAATATTTTTCAGCCGGAAGAATTTGTTTTAAGAGAGTAATTATTTTATCAACCAATATTCGCAAATCGGCTCCGGCGGGAATAACAAACTGGATTTGCTTTTTGTCATTTTCGCTAAATTCTGCATCCGATACAAGGCTGCCCTGGGCAATAAGCACTTTGCAGAATTCCATTGTATCATCGCTTCCCAGTTGTTTCTCAAGTAACTTTTTAATTTCTTCAAACATTTTGTTGTTTTCGTTTTTCATTTTTGACCTCAGAAAAAATATTCGTTAATAAACTTTTTCTACCCCAAAAAACTCTTCAACTAATTTTACCCTTTCAGTAGAATTTATTTGTTTGTAATAATTAATCGAACCACGCAAATAAATTTCTTTTAATTCTTGTTTTCCAATCTCAGCATAAAGTTTAGCTAGTTCGAATGATGATTCAGCAATATTCAACTCATTTTTCAGGTTTACATTTATCCTATGGCTGGTAAGCAAATAGTTCTCTGCTGAATTATAATTCTTTAGATTTCTTTCAATTGTTCCTTTTATCCTGTAGATATCTGCAATTGTAAGCTTATCATCAAGATGATGACTTACCTCGAGAGCTTTATCTGCAAATTCACGGGCGTTGCTGAATTCAGACAGGGTTACCAATACATTTGCCTTTGCCAGGTATGATAAGCAGAGTGTAGGAATAAAATGTGCATTGAGGCACAGCTCTATGCTTTCATCAAACGAAATGATTGCCGATTTAAATTGCTGCATTTCATAATACAACAAACCGATATTATACTTTATTTCAGCAACTCGCCTTAATTCCCGAATTTCATCAAATAACTCAAGTGCACGCTTAAAGTGATCAACTGCATTTTCTTTTTCTCCAAGCATCATCTCAACGATGCCAAGATTATTTTCCAAAGTAGCAACTAACTCCGGATTCTCATTTTTCATCAGGCGTGAAAGGCTTGATTGAAAACATCTTTTTGCTCTATTAAAATCCCCCTGATCGCCATAGATTGTACCCATAAGATTATCACATCTGGCAATCCCGGTTCTATCATTTGCATTTCGGTAAATAATACGAGCATTACGTAAAACGGAGATGCTTTCTTCCCATTTTGCACGCCGGCTATAAACATCGGATAGAGCAAGCAGAGATTCAGCTTTAAGTGTGGCTGCAATTGAAAATCTTCGTGCCTTGGTTAAAACTTCGTGAGCAAGGTTTAGTCTTCCGTGAGAGATACAAAGTTTTCCCAGGTTGATTAAAAGACTGCTAAAGTCTTCGGGCGATAAGCTCTTTTGTGAATAGGTAATGGTCCGGTCAATCTGAATCCGTTCACTAAAGTCATACAGATCGAGATCAAGCTGCCTTTTATAAATTTCGCTCACCTTATTATTAAAGTCTCTGCCATTTTCGCCGAAAACTTTCAGCTTTCCATTAAGCTCTGAAATTTCTTCCTTTCTCAGATAGTTTTGCAGAATCTGCTGAAGGTCGTTTTCGAAATTTCTTTTAATCATTTCCATTTTTTTCCCGGGACACTTTGTTATTTATCTCTTAACATTTTCAGTTTATTGATTTCAGGTTAATTCGTTTTATTGATAAAGCCATATCTTGAAAAATGAGATAACCTCGCATTTAATACTGTTAATGTTCCGGTATTCAGGTCAATTGAAATTCCATCATTTGGAATTACCTGAGTTGAACCATCCGGTGCGGCATAGACAAACTCTACTGTATTCGGATTTACTCCGGATAAATCAATACCTGTATAAGTAATGTTATAAATTGCAGGTGAATTGAAACTCATTGATGGACCGAAGCTGACATAGCAGTATGAATCATCTACGGTTTCAGTTATAGTTTTAGTTCCTGAAAATGCACCAGGAACAAATTGCAAGGTAGAGGTAACACTTACTGTTCCAAATGGACCACCGGCATATGAGTAATTAAGATTCAAAGTACCGCCGTTTGAACCATTTATATCCTGGGACTGAGTTACTTCCATTTCAGTTGAGGCAACTGAATGAGACGGAAGACCTATCCACTTAAAGTTCTGACTTCCCGGGTCAGTCGGGGACTGAATCTCAGCCTCCTGACTACAACCGAAAAGAAACAGACCTAGTAAAAGAGGAAGCAATATTAAGTTTTTCATTTTATAACCTTTTGTTTTTAATTCTTTAGTTCCCATTGTTTTTCTTGGATTTAATTTAGATGAGTTCATTATTCGTGCTTTTTAATAAAGCCAAATCTTGAAAAATGATTCAGTTTAGCATCTTTAACAGAAATTTTACCCAAATTCGTATTTACAGTTAAATTGCTGTACTCTAAATACTCTAATGAGCCATCATTGCTGATATATGCAAAATCTGCATTCTGATTATTTATGCCCATTTCAAGTAAATTAAGACCGGTAAAAGTTAAACTTAACTCAAGAGATTTATTAAAAACCATGCCCGGGGAGCAACTTACTGCTGCAAAGTCATCATCAACTTTTAATGTAATATTTTCCGAGCCACTAAATGCACCGGCCGGAACATATAAATATGCCGCTATGACTACCCATTTTCCTTGAGCATTCTTGTAAGCATTATTCAGGATAATTGAACCGCCTTCATCACCATTAATATTTTTAGTTACTGAAAATTCAGTTTCAGCAGATAATTCGGATTTAGCAGGAAGTTTAAGAAGCTGGTAGTCATTTTCGTCCGCAATCTGATTATTTACAGACGAATCCATACAGCTGAAAGCTATGAATGCAGTCAGTAGAAGGATTAAGTGTATGATTCGCATTTTGTCTCCTAAGATTAAGTGATTAAAAATTGAAATAATTTAAGCCTAACATCACTCTATCTTTAAGAGAAAGAACTTACAATGCGTCAAAGAACCTGATATCTTTACTCTAAAAGCTTGCCATTCTCTTTATACATTTTTATTTCATTTTTAGGCAAATTTTCAACTTTTTTAGGGATAGGAAAATATTCAGATGCTTTCTTTTGAGAATATGTAACGAAAAAAAACACTATTTGATACACGCCTTATTCAACGCAAAGCATCCGTTAAATACAGTGAATTTTTTCCGTAGTTCAGATAGAAACTTAGTAAAGTATCTTAAAATGAATGAAAATCGAGCTTTATATTTTTTATAATTCTGGCAGATAAATTGCTTGTAAAAACTATTGATAAAGATTGTTAATTGAAGAAAAAGAGATGCTCGATACTTCACAAAAAGAATTAAATCTGCTCGACAACCTTCCTGTAGGAATCCTTTTGATTGACCTGCAGGGCAATATTAAAAAGTCGAACATCCATGCCCTTGGAATGCTTTGCTGTGCGAAGCAGGAAATTTATTCCTATTCCATCTATAATTTTCTTGATAATGCTGCCGAAAACAACTTAAAGCATTTGATAAATGATTTGATCACGAAAAGCTTAGATATTAATCTGGAAACTAAAATCACCTGCCGCGAAGGTAAAAGCTTCTGGGCAAAAATACAGGGCAAGCTCATTAAAGAGGCAGACAAACTCTCAATTTTAATCAGCATAGTTGATTTCACACAGAACAAAATAAAAGAAGAATTGCTCAAAGAAAGTGAAGCAAGATTTCAGAATCTGGCTAATAACGCACCAGTAATGATTTGGATTGCAGATATTGACGGGCTTTTCAGTTTTGTAAACAAGGTCTGGCTTAATTTTACAGGCTCAGAAATCGGTGATGAACTTGGCATGAACTGGCTGAGAAATGTTCACCAGGATGATATGGACAGCCTGATCAAAGATTATTATTCCTGTTTTGAAAGCCGCAAAATTTTCTCAAAAGAAATCAGGTTGAAGAACCGCAATAATGAATTTCATTGGATTCTTCTTCGTGGAATTCCCAGGATGACACCTGAGGGCAGCTTTGTTGGGTTTATCGGAACAGGTACAGATATTACTGAGCAAAAAGAAAATCAGGAACGGGTAACATTCCTTAACAAGGAACTTTCCGAAAGCATAAAAACAAGGGATAAATTCTTTTCGATAATTGCTCACGATATCAGAAGTCCTTTGTCGGGTTTAATCGGAATTACTGAGATACTTGAAGAGGACTTTCATGAGATGAACGATCGTGAGATGCTGGATATGATTACAGAAGCAAACAAATCAGCGAGAAGCCTTTTCAATTTAACAGAAAACCTGCTTGAATGGTCGCGTATTCAAACGGGAAGAATTAAATTTGAGCCTGTTAAAATTTATTTACGATCATTATTTCACGACTTATCACTACTCTACCAGCAAAATCTTAAATACAAAAACATCACGCTTATTTATCCAACAAACACCAGTATTCTGATAAATGCAGATGACCGTATGACCTATACTGTAATTCGCAATCTGATTTCGAATGCAATTAAATTCACTCCGCAGGGAGGAACAATTACAATTGACGTATCAGAAGAGAATGATTTTGTTAAAATATTTGTTCGTGATACTGGTGTTGGAATGGATGAAACTGAAATGAGCAAGCTCTTTAAAGTCGATTCGGGCTTTTCGCTTCCGGGTACTGAAAATGAACGCGGAACAGGACTTGGATTGGTTCTTTGCAAAGATCTTATTGAAAGACAAGGCGGGAAGATCGGGGTAGAAAGTGTAAAGGGTAAAGGAACGGTTTTTTATTTTACATTACCTGCATTAAAGGAATAATCATCCGCGATGTGCTTTATTATCCAGTATTACAATCTGTGAGATAAGGAAATTCCTTAAATTTTGATTTTCGAGGTAATCAACTTTTTCTTTTAGCTGATCAAGTTTACTCTTCTTTTTATTCAGAAACGATTTTGTTTTAGAATGGTCACTTTCAAGCTTGACTAATAACGACTCAAGATATTCAATTTTATCTTTTGCACCGCGCAGCTTACCAATTGTAGAAGCAATTACGTCAACATCAAATTCTCTTTTTAACATATTTCCTCTCACTAAAGAAATTTTTTCAAAGGCAGTTTAAAAAACGGACTTTTCAGAAGCAAATTAATTTTCACTAAAATATTTCAAATTTATTTTTAAGTATAAAAATTACATTATCGATTGCGGATCAACATCAAAAAACAATTTAACATCGCGGAACCTGGATTTCCGGTTAAATTCGGTAAATGAATCTATTACAGCTTTTTTAAGAATTTTACCTCCCGGATCGACAGTTTTTAGGCTTTTTATCAGTATCTGATACCTGTAGCTGCCCTTAATTCTGGCAATAACGGCGGGTGAAGGATCTGTAATTGTAATCCACTTTTTATAATTAGAAAGCTGATGATGAAAATCTTTCATGGCTGCTTTAACTTTTCCTTCATCCTCGTCCTTTGCTTCAATTAAACAAAGATGACTGAAAGGCGGATAACCAAGCCGCTGTCTCTGGGTAATTTCTTTTTTATAGAATCCTTCGTAATCATAAGCTACAACATACTGAAGTGTGGCATTGTTTTTATTTCTTGTCTGAATTATTACTTCACCTTTTACTTTGCTTCTACCTGCACGACCTGCAACCTGCGTCAACAGTTGAAATGTTCTTTCATCAGCTCTGAAGTCGGGCATCCACAAAGTAGTTTCGGCTGAAATAACGCCAACCAATGTTACCCTGGCAAAATCAATTCCTTTAGAAACCATCTGAGTCCCGACCAGTATATCAATTTCCCCTTTACTGAACTGGCTGAGAACGGAACCCATAGTTTTTTTTCTTGTAATTGAATCGGAATCGACTCTTTGTAAAACCGAAGCTGGAAAATAGAAAGCAAGTTCGTCTTCTACCCTTTCAGTTCCTGTTCCAAAATATTTAATAGACAGCGAGCCGCAATGCGAACAGGCCGGAGGCACTTCCCTTCTATCCGAGCAGTAATGACATTCAATGTAATTTCCGTTTATGTGATAAACCATCGGAACAGAACAATTCTTGCAGGTTTCAACTTCGCCGCAATCGCTGCAGTAGATATTTGTTGAAAATCCTCTCCGGTTCTGAAGAATGATAACTCCTTCCTTTTTTTTCAGCCGGGAGGCAATATCATCAATCAAAGTTTTTGAAAACACATTTTCCATCCGATTCTTTTTTGCTTCAAGGGTTATATCAATTAAGTTGATGATTGGGAGCTTAGCATCATCAACTCTTTCAGGAAGACTTAAAAGCTTGTATTTCCCGGTTTGTGCATTGTACATGCTCTCGATGGAAGGAGTTGCAGAACCAAGGACAACCGGGCACTTAAGTATGTTTCCAAGCATTATTGCTGCGTCACGCGCATTATATCTTGGTACTGAATCAGTCTGCTTAAAACTGTGATCGTGCTCTTCATCAACAATGATAATTCCAACTTCTTTCAAAGGCGCAAAAAGTGCAGACCGTGCACCAATTACAACTTTGCAATTTCCGCGAAGAATTCTTCTCCAGGCATCAAATCTTTCACCGGCTGACATACGGCTGTGAAGAACTGTTACAACATCGCCGAAGTTATTGTACATTCTTGAGGTTATTTGAGGAGTAAGGGAAATTTCAGGAACAACAATTATTGCATTTTTCCCTTTTTCAATCACTTTTTTAATGAGCTCAATGTAAACCTGTGTTTTTCCGCTTCCGGTCACTCCATGCAAAAGATAAGTTTGAAAAGCAGAGCTTTCAATTGATTCTGCTATTTGTTGAATGACAGAGACTTGCTGAGCTGTTAAAATTATTTGTGAGGATTTTTCAGAATACTGATCTTCATATTTCCTGTCAATTTCTTTTTCAAATATTTCAATTAGTCGTTTTTTATAAAGAGAAGCAGCCGCTGAAGATGAAGTTTCTGTGCGGTGAAGAAGTTCATTTAACGGAAGCGATTTTCCTTTTGCACTTATCAATTGAAGAAGAATCTTTACCTGGTTTGGTGATCGTCTTTCTATTTCAGGCAGAATTGAATAAACAGATGAAACCGATGCTGCAAGCTTTACATACCGGGATTTTTTGATTTTTACCTTTGGTTTATCAACCTGATCAAGAACAGTTACTGCACCCTGGTTCTCAAGATTTCTTATCATCGAATAAATATTTTTTTTCTTGACAATAGATTGCAGTGAAGAAAAATTTATTTCGGATTTCTCGGATAGTATTGTGAGAATCTTCGCTTTAAGTGAATCCTTATTTTTTTCTTTATTTAAAAGCTCCGCACAGAATTCTTTGTTGTTAATAATTCTTCTTTTAGATTCCACTTCTGAACCAGGCGGAACGCCAAGCTTAAGTGCTTCACCCAGCGAGCAGAGATAGTAATCGGCAATCCATTGATAAAATTTTATTAATTCACTGTTAAAAATTATTGTCGTATCCAGAAAGTCGAGAACCGGTTTTATCTCACCCTTAACTTCGGTTTTTTTAGAGACATTAATTACAAAACCAGTAAGTGTTCTTTTGCCAAAAGGGACGACAACTCTTACTCCCGGATTAGCTAATCTTTTAAGATCATCCGGCACCGAATAAGTAAACGTATTTCTGAATGGTAAAGGAAATACAACTTCAACAAACATTTTTCATCAATTCTTTAAATAAGGAGCCAGAGATTTTATTCCGTCGATGTTTGTATGAGAACTAAATATTCTGAACTTCAGGGTGGTGAAATATTTATCCCAGATTATTCTTTTATAATTCTCAGATTCGATGACCTGTCCATTTGTATAAATTATGCTGTCTGTTGGTTCAAGAGTTAAAAAATAATAAGGATCATCAAAACCAATACCCTCAATATTCTTAAGGGAATCAAAATTAAAGCTTACGAAAGCATTTAGTTTATTTCCATCAACACTTAATTCACGCCTGATGATTTTTTTCCCTTCATAATCCATATCAAGAATGAATTGTTCACTTTTATGCGCATAATCAAAAATGTAAATGCTGTCATTCGTAAATTCTTCCGGAGTTAATGCATCAGAGTTAATGTCTTCAATCAAAACTGTTGCCGAACCCGAACCATCAGGTTTAAGTGAAATATCATAATAGATATTATTGAAAACCAGACATCCCGAGAATTGAATCATAAGAAAAAGTATTAAAAGCGAGGACAATATTTTATTCATAATCACTTCCAAATAAGTTTATGTGAAATTATTTAGGTTACAGATCTTTCAAGAAGCGAAATTTGCTGCTTATCGGCATCAAGTTCTGCCAGTATGCCAAATGGTAAAGTAAATTTATCCTTAACATGCCCGAACGACATTCCATAAACAACAGGAATCTTTAGGTGAGAAAGCCTATCCTGCAGTACTTCCATCAGATTAAATGACTTTGAAAACGCCGCATTTATTTCATCAACTTCGCATTTGCGGAAAATGCCCATCATAATACCTGAGGCATTTTTAAATTTTCCGGACTGGAGCATCTGGGTCAGCATTCTGTCAATTCGATACGGCTCTTCACCAACTTCTTCAATAAAAATAATTTTACCGGAATAATCAATGTCGTACTCAGTACCAATCAATGAAACCATAATAGCAAGATTACCGCCGGCAAGCCTTCCTTTAGCCCTGCCACTGACAATTGTAGTAACACCGTAAGCATTTTCATCTTCTCCGCTTTGTGAATTTGTCAGCAAAGTTTTTCTTTCAGGATTTTCCAGCACTCTTCTGAAATTATCAACCGAGAAATCATTATAAGTTGAAGTAGCAACCGGACCGTGAAAAGTCACAACCCCGGCTTTCTGATATATTCCATACAACAAAGCAGTAACATCACTATAGCCGATCAAGACTTTGGGATTAGTTCTGATAACATTAAAGTCAAGCAAAGGAAGTATGCGTGCACAGCCATAACCACCGCGGGCACAGACGATTCCTTTAACTGTTTTGTCTTTGAATTTTTCCATTAAATCCTCAGCACGATCTTTATCAGACCCGGCAAAATAACCTTTTTGCATTAGTACTCTTTCAGAGTAAGTTGTGTCGAAGCCAAGCTGATTGAGATTTTTTATTGAATCCTGAAGCTCTTCCTCTGAGATATAACTTCCCGGGGCAACAATTGCAAGTTTATCTCCGGCCTTTAACCTTGGCGGCTTTAAAATCACCGGTTCGTCAAGCCAACGGGTAGTTGAAATACGGAAAGGAGCCGTAGTCAGGGATGTAAAAGTCAGAGCAGAAAAAGATGTGATAAATTTTTTCCGGTTCATAATAAAGTAAATGTTATCTTGTAAATTAAAATGCAAAGTGAATGAATTTTCATTCAAATAAAAACGGAAGAATAAAGCTGCTGGTTAAAATTTCAGCATTTAATCCTTACATCCACTGCAAAGATTCTATTTTCAGACGTTACAAGCAAAGGATTCAAATCAACTTCTTTAATTTCGGAATGATTAAGCATCATTTGGGCAAGATTTTTCACAGTAGATTTTATTCTCGCCAAATCTGCCGGCACCTCGCCACGAACACCTTGAATTATTTTCCCAATCTTTGTTGAGTGAATCATTTCATCAATATCATAATCGGTAAGATACGCTGATCGAATAACTGTATCATCAATATACTCAACATATTTTCCACCGGAGCCAAACATAATCATCGGGCCAAAGCTTGGATCGCGAAAAGCTCCGACCAGCAATTCATATTTTGCAGTTAAATACGGCTGAACTAAAAATGAATCCAGTTTGATTTCCTTGTCTTTAAAATTAGAAATCATGCCTAATGCAGCACTGATCATTTCATCTCTGCTCTGGATGTTTAATACTACTCCCTTCAAATCAGTCTTATGAATGATCTTTTCACCGACTGCTTTGATTACTAATGGGAATTCTAAATCGCATTTTTCCAGTTCATCAAAAGAATAAATTCTATCCTGAACGAGCGGCAAATCATAATGACTGCAAAGTTCTGCAACTTCAGAAGGAAGCAAAAATTTATTCAACTTGTTTTTTAGTTGAAAATTTTTCTGATGAACAGAATCAATTTTAAGCCGCCCGGAATTTGACTTTTTGTTTTTATGAAACAGCATATTTCTTAAAACCACTGCAGGATCCTCGGGTCTTCTGAAAAGCGAACGTTTTGTTTTTGATTGAGTTCTGTATTCCTGCCAGAATTCAGGAAGCGGCAGCACAACCTGGAAAATCGGCTTATTAGTTTTAATGTCATTTATTCCTTCAATTACCGGGAAAGCCTTTACCATAATTGGTTCTACAAAAACTGAAAAGACAGCATCAACATTTTCATCCTCAATCAGAATTTCATTTACAGCTTTAAATTGCTCTGCAGTTCCACCCGGAAGAAGATCAACAGGATTATTAACGCTTCCTTCAGGGTGAACTATTTCTTTCAGCTTCGTTTTTGTTTTTGAACTCAGCTCAGCAAGCGCGAGATTATTTTTCTCCAGAGTATCCACAGTAAGAATTGCAGGGCCACCCGCGTTTGTAACAACTGCAACTCTGTTTCCGTAAGGAGACGGAAAGTCTTCAAAACCTTTTGCTGTGTTGAACATATCATTCAGATCATCAGCACGGATAATTCCAAACTGGCAAAGAACTGCATCAACAACTTTATCACTGCTGCCGAGAGCACCGGTATGTGATGATGCAGCTTTAATTCCACTGCTTGTCCTACCTCCCTTAAGAACGATTACCGGTTTGTTAACTTTTTCATTGATAAAATATTCGATGAATTTCTCTCCATCAACAAAACTCTCGAGGTAAAAAGTTAATACTCCGACATCATCACAGCCCTGCCAGTATTCAAGCAAATCATTTTCATTCACGTCAGCTTTATTACCCACCGAGATAAATTGCCCGAACCTGATATCAGTTTCTCTCAGAGAATTCAGAACAGCAGCACCAATTGCACCACTCTGAGAACAAAATGCCATATTTCCTGTCCGGGGTTCTTCAGCAACAAAAGTAGCATTCATTTTTACGGTAGAAAGAGTGTTGATTATCCCCATGCAATTTGGGCCAACCATTCTTGCACCGGATTTTTTAATAAGTATTGATAAATTTTTTTCAGCTTGTGCCCCCGATTCACCCGTTTCTTTAAACCCTGCTGTTATAAGAATAATTGCCCTGACGTTTTTTTCAATAAGATCTTTTATCGAATCTTCAACAAATTGTTTGGGAACCATAACTATAGCAAGATCGATCGCTTTATCAATGTCTTTTATTGAAGGATAGCATTTGTAACCCAGAATTTCTTCAGACTTCGGATTAACAAGCATAAGTTCACCGGTGTAGCCATATTTTTTAACTGATTTAGTCAATTCATATCCAAGACTTTTCGGTTTTGAAGATGCTCCAACAATGCAAATGGATTTGGGATAGAAGAATTTTTCAAAATAATTATTCATTTCTGCGCCAGTAATTTTAGAATGACATTATAAAATTAATCATAAGGGAGATAAGAACCACATTTGTATTTCCCGAGTGAAGACATAGTGCCCGGTTGACTAATTTTGCATTTCATTGTAAAAAGTATTGTAGCTAATTTAAGTCGTCAAAATGAATAGAATTCTTTCAGTAAATATTTTGCTGCAACATCTTCTTTCAGTTCTGCTTCTGAGTCTGCTCAGTTATCAGCAGCTTGCCTTTTGCCAGAATGAAGAGAGCTTCAATGAAAAATATTTATCCCGTCATCTTCAATTTCTTGCAAGCGATCTTTTTGAAGGAAGAGGAACAGGAACAATGGGCGGCAACCTTGCAGCAAAGTATATTGCGCTTGAATTTACCAATTATAAACTCCTGCCATTTGGAAGTTCTGAAACTTATTATCAATATGTTCCTATGCACGGCAGTATTCCTTTACCGGCGTCAGAACTTCAGATGAGTATTCAGGAAGATACTTTCAGGCTAAAATTGAAAGATGATTATCTTCTTTATTCAACAGGGGAACAGACATTTATTCCATCTTCAATTCCGCTGGTGTTTGTTGGATTCGGAATAATTGCACCTGAATTTGATTACAATGATTATCAATCAGTTGATGTTGAAGGTAAAATTGCGGTCTTTCTTGAAGGCGAACCTTATTCATCTGATGACTCCTACTTCGACGGAGGGAACCCCACCATTTACAGTCTGCCCGAGTCAAAACAAAGAATTGCAATTTCAAGAGGTGCAGCTGGAAGTATATTGATCCCCCTGGTAAATGATGATAAATACTGGCAGAATCTCAGCAGAGAGTTTTCATTTGAAGATGTCTACCTTGCTTATTCAGTTGCCAATAATCTGAATATAATTCTGAATCCGAAGTTTGCAGAAAAACTTTTTACCGGCTCCGGATTCGGATTAAAAAACATTTATCACAGGTTACAATCCGGCGGCGTTGAAAGTTTTGAAATGAATGCCACACTTTCATTCAAAGGATTGTTCAAAGAAAGAGATTTTCTCTCACCAAATATAATCGGAATGGTAAAAGGAAATGATCCCAAATTAAGTGAAAGCTACATAATCGTCTCTGCACATTACGATCATCTTGGAATTGGACCGACAATAAACGGCGACTCGATTTATAATGGCTTGCTCGATAATGCAATGGGTGTTGCCGGTTTGCTTGAACTTGCAAGAAGAATATCGAATGAGCAAAAATCATTGAAGCGGTCAGTTATTTTCATTGCACTTACAGGTGAAGAAAAAGGATTACTTGGCTCAACATTTTATGTTCAGAACCCTGCAGTACCCTTGTACAAAACCGTAACAAACATAAATATTGACGGGATGGCATTGTTTGAAGATTTTGCAAGCGTGATTGGTGTCGGTGCAGAACTCTCTGACCTTCAGGAAATTCTGAAAAAGACTACTGATAAGTTGAATATAGAACTGGTTTCGATCCCAAAGGAATTCAGAAATTTTGAAGCTTTCAGCAAATCCGATCAGGTGGCTTTTGCACAAGCAGGAATTCCATCAATCCTGATTCTTGAGGGCCCCACAAACAAAAATTACTCAACCGAATTTATTACTGAAAGATTTATTGAATACAGTGAAAATTTTTATCATACTCCTTTTGATGATCTCAATATTAAAATCAGTACAAAGGCAATGGTACAACATCTTGATTTGATTTATAATTTTTTAATTGAAATTGCTAATTCTGAAACTGAACCCGGATGGAAACCCGGAACACAATTTATCAATGCACGTTTAAGATCAATTGCAGAAAAAAGATGAAAAAATTACTGTTGTATTTACCTGTCATTTTATTTTTTATTTTGTCTGGATGCACTACAGCTCCGCTTGAAGTTGCTATAATAAAAATCAAAGGTTCGGATACGATGTATAATCTTGTATCACGACTTGCTGAAGAATATATGAAAAAAAACCCGGGCGTATCTGTTTATGTTGAAGGCGGAGGAACCGCTACAGGTATTAAATCACTTGCACGCGGTGAGGTAGATATTTGTACCGCATCACGAACTCTAAAATCAGATGAAGTGAAGCTGCTTGCTGAAAAATTCGGTATACTTGGAGTTTCAACATTAATTGCCAAAGATGCTTTAAGCATATTTGTGAATCAGAATAATTCTGTAAGATCATTTACATCGGGTGAACTTAAAAATATCTTTTCAGGAAAAATAAAAAACTGGAAAGAGTTACAAGGGACTGATGCCCAAATCATTCCTGTAATAAGGAACATTAATTCGGGAACATATCTTTACTTTAAAGAGCATATACTGGGAGGTGAAGAATATTCAGAAAGCTCAATAACCTGTAACACCACAAGTGAAATTATCAGGGCAGTGGAAGAGAACAAGTATGCTGTTGGCTACGGAGGTATTGGATTTAATGGTGATATATTTCACGCGAATGTTGACGGAATTGCTCCTACAGTGCAAAATGTTCAGGCAGGAATCTATCCAATTACAAGATATCTTTACTTTTTTACGCTCTCGAATCCCGAGGGTAAGTTAAAAAAATTTATCGATTGGGTTTTAAGTGCAGACGGGCAAAACGTTATCTCACAATCGGGATTCATACCAATTTGGAAAAATCCAAATTAGTTAATGACCTATTCACTTTGATCAGTTTGATGCTAAACCAAATAACCCCCGCATCTCTGCGAGGGTTTTAAAGCTAATATCACAATTTATTCCTTTTGTAGGGACAAGGCTTGCCTTGTCCGCTAAACTTATAAACAATTATTTACTTCATCAGCACAAGCTTTTTAGTTGAAGTAAAATTTCCTGCTTTTATTTTATAGAGATAAATTCCACTTGCTAGATTTGATCCGTCAAATGTTACTTCATATCTGCCGGCTGACTGCTGTGCATCGACAAGATTTGCTACTTCATTTCCAAGTACATCATATACTTTGAGTGACACAAGACTGTTCTGAGG